>JBAYUI010000001.1:0-82576 GCA_041675165.1 Parcubacteria group bacterium
AAGAATTGCGCGCCGAGCCATATTGGAAGAATAAGATTAAGCATTGTGTGAATGTTGAAGTTATCCTTGAGACAAATGTGGTAGAAATTTTAGGCAAGGACCATTTACAAAAGGTTAAGCTGGATAAGAAATTTAACGATCAGGCTGAGTTGGCGTTGAATGGGCTGTTTATTGAGGCGGGCAGTGAACCTAATATTGAATATGCGCGCGGATTGGGAGTGGAAACGGATGAAAAAGGCTATATTAAAATAGGCAGTGACGGTGCGACTTCTGTGGTGGGCGTTTGGGCGGCGGGGGACATTACAGATGGCTCGGACGGTTTTCAACAAGTGATTACAGCCGCGGCCGAAGGGGCGATTGCGGTGCGCAACATCTTTAAGTGGCTTAAGAAATAAAATCCTTATGAAAGCCTTGCGCGACCTTCTGGTTAAGAAAAAAGCCGCGACGACAACCTTGAGTGACAAAGATATTTTTTATATCTTCAGACGGATCATTAAGGAAGAATATGGCAATGTTGGGGCGGAAAAGATCCAATCGGATTTCTACAAGAACGGCACGCTTTTTTTGAAAAGTGAAAGTTCCATCTGGAGCGCCGAAGCTTTTTCCAATCGCAGTTTTATCATCAGAAAAATGAATGACGAATTGGGGGAAAAGGTGGTGCGGGAGATAAAATTCAAATAAAAAAACCTGCCTTAATGGCAGGTTTTTAAGATTTGCATCATTAGGGAATATTGGTCGTTATGTTTATTTCCGACGACGTGCTGTCGCCATCGTTGTCCGTGACGGTGGCTTTTATATTGAGCGTGGAAGATTTTTGATTGTCGGGAAGAGGGTAATCAAAAGTGAAAGAAAGATCATTAGCCTTGGAATAGACATCGGTGCCATTTATGGCAATAGTGACACTTTTCGCTCCGTTGGGAGAACTGGCGTTGATCTTTATGGACAAGGTCGTATCTGTCAGAGTGTCTCCGTCAGCGGGAGATTCAATGGAGATGCTGGGACTCTTGTTTTTGGATTTTCCATCTTTGAAATCACTGGCTTGGCAAGCTTCGGTGGGTACGGAGTCACCCCTGACCTTATTGTCCTTGAGATATTTTTTGACCGCATCTTCCCATTCGCTGAACTGCGGATCATCCTTGGGATTGCTGGGCGGATCTCCCAAAGGGTTGTCCTTATTAACGTAATAAAGGATGCTGTGATTGTCTATGAAGCTTTTTTTCTCCTCGCTGTCGCTCGGGCAGGAATCGTTGGCCAAGCAATATTCATCTTTTTTGATCTTACACACACTCACTTTCATTTTTTGATCCAGCTTTCCGTCCAACACGGCCTTGCCGGTTTCTGGGGCGGTGTATTTGGGAAATTGTTCTACTGTATAATTCTGCAGCGCTTTTTGCATAAATTCTCTCCAGATCGGGGCGGCCACATAAGAACCATCCGCGCCTTTGGCCATAACGGTGTTGTCGTTGTTGCCGGTCCAGACTCCCGCCACGAGAGACGGGGTGTATCCCATTGTCCAACCATCGCGCCATTCATTGGTGGTTCCCGTCTTAGCGGCCACGGGCCGGTCATCAAAGCGCAGCGGGTTGTTTTCTCCGAAGACAGGCGCGCGCAAAGAATTGGTGGAGAGGATGTAATCAATCATTGCGATATATTTTTCTTCAATGGCGCGAGTCCCGGCATCCGGCTTGTATTCTTCTAATATTTTTCCAGAACCATTTTCAACCTTAAGAATGGTAGTCTGGTTGTGATGGATGCCACCCGTCGCAAAAGTGGAATAGGCGTTGACATGATCCAAAAGAGTCACTTCTCCACCACCCAAAACCAAAGACAAGCCGTACCGGCTCGGATCATTGAGCGTAGTGATGCCCATCTTATGAGCCGTATCAATAGAATTGTTAACGCCGGCCAGATACAAGGTTTTGACGGCCGGGACATTCAAAGACATCGCCAAGGCGTTTTTCATCTGGATGAGTCCGCGATTGTTGCCATCATAATTTTTCGGGTCATAGACTTGTCCATCGACAGTGGAAAAATTAGTGTCTACGTCCCAGATGTTGGTTTCGGGCGTGAAGCCTTTTTCAAAAGCGGTGAGATAGACATAAGGCTTGAAAGATGATCCCGGTTGGCGATTCGCCGTGGCCACATTGAAGTTGCCTTCAAATTTGCAATTTTTTCCAGAGACGCAGCCTGCGGGCGTGGCCTTGCCGAAATAGTCTTTTGAGCCGACCATCGCTAGGACTTGTCCGGTGCGTGGGTCGGCAGCCACCAGTGCCGCATTATTGGCTCTGTAGGTAGTGGCGTTTTTATCAGCATAGTCGCGCACCGCCTGTTCGGCAATCTGTTGTTTGTCCCAATCGAGCGTAGTATAGACTTTCAAGCCGCCTTGCTCCACAGCTTGTTCGCCATATTGTTTTTCCAAGTAGTCTTTGACGTACATTACAAAGTGCGGGGCGGAAATACTTTCGGAAAAAGGTTTGATTTTAGCGAGGACATCGACCTGTTTGGCTTCGGTTGCTTGATCGGTGCTGATGTAACCCAGTCGCGCCATCTGATCGAGGGCATATTCTTGGCGTGCCTTTAGGGCTTCAGTGAAGTTGCCATAAGGGGAATAATGCGAGGGGGCTTGGGGTAATGAGGCAAGGAGGGCTGATTCGTCCAAGGTCAATTCGGATGCGTGCTTGCCGAAAAAAGTTTGGGCCGCCGCTTCGGTGCCATAGGCGTTGGAGCCATAAGGGATCTGATTGAGATACATCCCGAGGATTTCATCTTTGGAAAATTTTTGGCCGAGTTCGATGGAAAGGATGGCTTCTTTGACTTTTCTGGAGATGGTTTTTTCCGAAGTCAAAAGTGTCTGTTTGACCAATTGTTGCGTAATAGTAGAAGCACCCTGAGTGGCCTTCCGGTGCAAAACATCAGCCAGGCCGGCGCGTATGATAGAAGTGATTTCAATCCCGTGATTGGTGTAAAAATTCTGGTCTTCCAGAGCGATGGTGGCGTATCTCAATGAATCAGGCATTTGGGAAAAAGGAATTTCGGTGCGCTTTTCTTCCCCATGTATTTCGTATAAAAGATGATTTCCGGTGCGGTCATAGATCTTAGTGGACTGGGCAATGGTGCGACTATTCAAGCTGCCTGGGCTGGGTAAGTCTTTGGCGTAATAGGCGAAAATGCCGGCCACAGACAAAAAACCGGCCAAAATCAGCCAGAGAAAAATTTTGCCTAAAAGTTTCCACTTGATCTTGGAAAACCAAAATTTTAGCTTGTTGCCGGCACTAAAATTACGATTAGGAGAAAAGGTGCGCATAAGAAAATATAATAAAAATTACCTTCAAAGTTCTCTGCATTATAGTACGAAACAAGTTATTTTTCAAGGAAAGTTTTTTGAGCCAATGAGTCTTGCAAAAGCCGGATCGTTTCCCGCGCGATTTTTATTTCCGGATAAATCTTGTCAAAAACCTTGAAATCTGCCATAGTATTAATTTCAATTATACGCGGTTTTTGCGAAGAATCAATGAGTATGTCAATCCCGGCAAACTCGATGTCGGTTTTTTTGGCGAAGAGTTTGGCCAGTTTCAACACCACCTCTTTTTTATCAGCCCGCATATGGCTGGCACCTCGTACATTAGTGCGCCACTCGCCCTTGGGGGCGATTCTTTTGACCGGCCCGAAAACTTTTTTACCTATCACAAAAACGCGGAAATCGCCGGTGGTGGAATAAAATTTTTGGAAGAGATAAATCTTTTTGTCCCTTTTTCTTTCACCGATAAACTTGTCGAATTCTTTTTTGGAAGTTATTTTGAAAACTTGTTTTCCCAAGCTGCCATTGGCCAGCTTGGCAACGAAGGAAGCGCCCAAGGTTTTTTTCAAGGAAGAATAAGATTCATTTTCTCCGTAAATAGTTTTGAGGCAGGGGATCTTGCTGGCTTCAAAGAGGGACTGTTGGCGAAGCTTATGAATGGTTTGGTAGCGCAAATAAAAAGTCTTATTCAAAAGACGGATATTATTCTGGATGCAATAATCCAAAACAAGACTGAGGGGTGTGGCAGAGGTGCTGGACGCGCGCACAATGACCGCATCAAATTTTTTCAGGGAAACTTTTTTGTCCAATAGTAGGGTGTTTCCTTCGAAATAAATATTTTTCCAAGAAGCGAAAAATGGCTTATGGCCGGCCAAGGAGAGTTCCTTTTCGAACTGGCAGGAAGCATGAGAATTTTTATTGTCGGTAATTATGCAGATGCGCATAGGGAGTTATTTTAGATCAAGAGCGGCTAAGAATATTTTTAATAATTCTTCATACATCTTAAGCATCGAGGGTTTTTCTTCCGGAGTGAAAAAAAGTCCTGGCATAGAATTAAGCTCTACGATCCAAGGTCGCTTTTTTTCGTCAAACATAAAATCGATGGAATAAACACGATTGGTAAAAGTGGCAAAAAGCTCATTTGCATAGGCGATGATGGGCGACAAAGATTCGGGCAATTTATTTTGTGGCACTATGAAAAGGTGCCCGCCTTGGGCCAGATTGGCTAAATAGCTGTCCTTTTGCGGCTCGCGGATATAGGCATAAACCATCTTATCATTCACGAAAACCAGCCGCAAGTCATGCATGCCAGTGCTTGCGCCCGGAACTCCCCAGGAGGAGTCGATAAATTCTTGGAGGAGATAGGGGCGATCCAAAAAGGCTTTTTCTAAAATATCTTTTTTGTCCAAAATCTGGATCCCTTTGCCGCCGCTTTCTATCAATGGCTTCAAGACTGCTAGGTGAGTTTTAATTTTGGGCAGAAACTTTTCCAGGTCCGCTCTGTTCTTTATGAGCCAGTTCTTCTTGCACCATTTTTCAAAGAGCAAGCTTATTGTGAATTTGTCATCGATGAGTTGGGTAAAAGTTAAGTCATTTATAAATGGATAAGTTGCGCCGATAAGTTCTTTTTTGTGATATACCTCCATCCGAGCCTTGGTTTTATCATAGATCAAGTCCGGTTTGATGTTGGAAACTCTTTTCCATTTTCCGCCCTTGCCTTCGAAAACCCAAGCGTGTTTAAAAAGATTTTTTTCGTAGTCATACCATTCATAAGAAGCGCGATACATCTGGATGCCGCCTTTTTTGCAAATGTCATAAAAGTATTCATACGAATACATATAATCCTTATTGGAAAACGGCTTGGCTTTTTCCCAATTGCTTTTGCCGAAAAGAATCATCACCTGCTTCATTTTTTTGAGGATAAATATTTAACTATAAGCGCGCCTATGTTTTTGTCAGGATGGGTCTTTTCAAATCCTTCAAATCGCGCGAAAGAATTGACTTCGATCACCACATAGCCCGTTCTCGTTTTAAGGATATCCACACCGGCATAGTCCATCTCCATCTTGGCGCACACATTTTCAGCGAAGCGTTCCATTTTCGGGTCTTTGTAGGCGCTTACTTTTCCGCCCAGCGCGAAATTATTCCTCCACTCGTTCTTTTGGGCTGACCGCTTCATGATCCCGACGGATTTTTTGCCGATAACGAGGACGCGGAAGTCGCCCGAATTCTTTATGAAAGGCTGATAAATGAGGCTTGTGTTTCTTCTGGTTTTGAGAAAATTTTTCAGAGCGTTGTCATTCTCGATTTTCCAGACCTGTTCCCCGAGTCCTCCACCACTCTCTTTTATTACCAATGGAAACTTGAACCCAGCCAGCCGCAAGGCAGCAAGAGCTTTTTCATATTTATTATCATTCAGATGGAGCGTGGGAATGGAAGTAATTTTTTTGCGGTTAAAAATGTCAGATTGGGTAAATTTATTATAGAACGGATGCTTGATCAAAAAATCCCTATTCATCGCCGGCAGATTGGCTGTCTTGATTTTTTTCAAGACGACGTCAAGCTCGTTATCCAGATCGAAGGCGGTTCTTGCTCCGGTTTTTTTATCAAGCAGTAAATAATAACTGGGGATATCATAAAAGGCCGCCGAATAAGTTTTTAAATGGATAATTTTTCCATCTGCCATCGGAGTGCCATCTATGAAGATCAAAGAACTCCATTTGATGAAATCATAGGAGGCATTTATTTTTTCCAATTCGGAAGTTACTCTTGACGTGGAATGAATTTTTTTATTGATGCCGAAAATTAAAAACTTTTTCATAGTCGCGTAGAAGATAAAATAAATTTTAAGCGTAATTCTATTGCTCTCTTTTCAGCTGCAGGATAAATTCAATGATATCCCGAATCACATTGCGGGTTTCTCCATGAGTCGGTTTATAGTGGATGTACAGGTCTGGTTTGCCGTTGATTTCTAATACGCTGAAGGGTTGCTCGGCAGGATCCCGGCTGATATCTTCGCAGATGATGTCGATGCCGACCAGATATTTTCCCATGGCCTTGGCTGCGGTGGTGCAAAGCCGTTCAATGCCCGGGTGGATGAGGCTGGTCACATTATTCGTCTCACCTCCTTCGGCCAAGCAAGAATTTTTTTTGATGAAAATTTCTCGATCTTTTTCGAGGATGCTGTCAATGGTGGTGCTCTGCTCTGTTAGGATTTCTAGCAAGGCTTGATTAATCTTAGTTTCATCGAATTTCTTGGCTTGTTTTTTCTTGATAAGTTCGCGCACAGTGCTTTTGCCATCGCCAAAAATTCTGGGCGGGATCATTTCTAAGACGCCAATGGCTTTGTTTTTTAGGATTAGAACACGATATTCTTTGCCAAAAACCATTTCTTGGACGATTAGTGATGAGAATTTTTTCATTTCTTGCAAGATGGTTTTTTTGGCTGCTGCCAAGTCTTTAATATTAGTAAAGACGCCGCGGCTATTCGACCCCTTGGCATCCTTGATGACCAAAGGATATTTCAGGGAGGAAAGCTTTTTGTCCAATTCTTTTTCATTGAGGGTCTTCCTATAGAGACAGACTGATTTTGGTGTAGGGATGTCATTTTCTTTCAGTGCTGCATAGGTCAGATCCTTATAGGCCGTGAGCGCGCTGCCTGAGAAAAAATCACTGGCAATCTGGAATTTTCTGGTCACGAAGATCTTTTCTCCGTTTATGTTTATGCAGAAATAGCCTCTTTCCGGCACGATTTTTTCGATGGTGCCACCCATCTCCTCGACTACCTTTTTAATGATCGGTGGATTTTTAATCATAGGTTTATTTGTTCACATCAATTAAGAATTTCTTCAAATTGTAACGGCCGATGATGGTGGGGTAGGTCAGATGCGAGCGGTCGACCAAGGTGACTCTAGTGGTGAACAGCGTGTTATTGAGTTGAATAGAAATGTTGATCATTGGCCGATAGGTGAAGCCATGGGAAGAGCGGACGGGAATAGTGGAGGCGATGTCGGGTACGTTTTTGAAGATGTCCCAACGTTGTTCCTTGGTCAGATTTTTGAGTTCATCATAAGGACGTTTCAGTTTCTCGAATTCTTCCACGGTTGCTTCAAAGCCTAATTGTTTGGCTAACTCATCATCAATGGATGACCAGTCGGCTCCTGTGTCGATTTTGGCTTCCACCTCGACAAATTTTTCATCTTTGCCGATCAGCTTCACTTTTTCCACGGTGCCTATAACTTTCTTGCCGGAAATTTCTTCCAGTTCCTCTTCGATTTCTCCGCCGAATAAGTCTTTGCCGAGGCGGATGCCGCGTTCCAATGTTTTGATCTTCAGATCGGAAATTTTTTGCAGCCGTTTTTTGAGGCCCGCCAAATTGGCGATCTGGATGGAGAGTCCTGGGCGGGCGTTGAGCTCCACAATCACCGGGCCACGTTCTTTATCAATAGCAATGTCCGCCCCTAAAAAGCCTAGGCCGGAAATCTCTTGGGCGCGTACGGCCATTTTCAAAATATCATTCCAATAAGGAATTTTTATTCCGGAGAGCAAAAGCCTGGTGTCTGGAGCATATTCCACCATAGTGCTTTTGCCTTGGACGGCACTGGTGGTGGTGCCGGTGGCCATATCGATGCCGACGCCGATAGCGCCTTGTTGCAAATTGGCTTTGCCGCCGGACAACTTGGTCGGCAGGCGGAGCATGGCCATTACGGGTACTTTATTGAAAATGATGATGCGGATGTCGGGGATGCCTTTGAAAGAATAGGGTTTGAAAAGTTTCAAAAGTTGCAAACGTTCTTCAAAAAAAGCGATGTCAGGCGTGCCGGACAAAGAGTATGATCCGTCTAAAATATTTCGGATGTGATTTTTCAGATCGTCAACAGTGATGAGGGAGCGGTCCGCTTTGATCCAGGCGTCTTCACGATTTTTTTTCTTGCCATAGACCACGACGATACCTTCACCGCCAAACCCGCGATTGGGTTTCAGGGCAAAACTGCCGGGCAATGTCTGCCAGTCAAAATTTTCCAACTCATCGATCGTTTTTATCTTAGTGATGAGATGCGGCACGGGCAGATCATTTTTAGCTAGCACTTTTTTGCTGAGTAACTTGTTGTCGGCTAATTTTTTGGCGCGCGACAAATTGAAAGGCCGGATATATTCCAGATTCCGCGAATTCATCCCCAAGATCTGACGGCTGATCTTGCGATAAGCATTAATTTTTCGGAAAAAATCAAACATAATTAAATCATAATGCAAATGATGCGAATCTTATGCAAATACGCGAATTAGAGGTGTTTTATAATTTCTTTGAAGCGCAGATATTCACTCAGGCGCAGCCCCGTCCATTTGCCGATAGCTACGTTGATGGGCACGGTAATAAGGATGAGCCAGGGCGCGCTGGCAATGAGACGGATTAATGTTTCGGAACTGGCGATGAAAAAACCGATGATGGAAATGAACAGCGTTTCAGTGGCCAGCAAGATGGCCACGCGCGTGCCTTTTTCTATTTGCACGGCCACAAATTTTTCGACGATAGTGATCATAATGAGAATAGGGAAAATGGACACCGCGGCCAGACCCGTGCGGTGTAGATCGCCGCCTAAGGTCAAAACGCCCAAAGTTAAAATGGCTACGGCCGTGAGCATAATAGCCACGCGTGGCAGATAGAGCAGGCGAAAAGGTTTCAAAATGAAACGCATCAGCATCCCAGTCACAATGACTGAAATGAAAATGGTGATGCCATATTTCAAGCCATTGGTGGCGAGAAATGCGAAGGTCACGATGAGTGGGGTGTAGATGCCAAAGGCCTTCACGCCCACCACTTGGCGGAGGAGCGCGATGAAAGTGGCGATGATTGGAAGCATTAAAAGTAGAATAACTGTTTCAAAAGGCAAACCTTTTTGGATGAAGAAAAGAATGATCGGGCTGATGTGCATAAAGTTAAGTTAAAAGTTAATAAAGTTAGAAAGTTTGTAAAGTTTATTAGTAATGGAAAATATTCATTTTGCGACTATTGAGGTGACAGAGGGCAATGGCCAAGGCATCCGCCGTGTCATCCGGCTTGGGCAGGGTGGCAAGCTTCATAATATTTTTGGTCATTTCTTGGATTTGATTTTTGTCCGCCCGCCCGTAACCCGTCAGTGCCTGCTTGACTTGGAGCGGCGTGTAACCACACACCTTAACACCTTTTTCACGCAATGTCAAGAGAATCGCGCCTCGCGCTTGAGCCACTTGGATGACGGTTTTTTTGTTCTTGAAGAAAAAAAGTTCTTCAATGGCCGCTTCCTGCGGGGCATATTTATCAATGATTTTTTTCAGGTCTTGCGAAATTTCCAAAATCCGCTCATCATCCGATTTCTCTTTCTCCGTGCTGATGTGGCCATAGGCCAGCGGGACAAATTCACAATTCTTCTCCGTCACAATCGCCCAACCCGTCGTGGCCGTCCCGGGATCGATGCCGAGCACTTTCATGCTGTCATTATTTGGTTGGGTAATATTTTTTTTCATGCGGTTCTATATACATTATACTCCGAAAGGATGAGTTTAGATAATTTTTTTCAAATAAGAAATCATTTTTCCCAAGTGGTGGGCAGATCATATTTGCCTTCCAGGTTTTTCCAAGTCAGCTCCACTATTTCTTTTATAGCTAGGGCAAACTTGGGAGATTCGATGATAAGCGTTTCGACGCTTTCAATGAGGCAAATGCGCACAAATTGATTGTCGCAAGATTCGATGGAAACTTTGGCGCTATAGATTTCCGGCGGCAAAAATTTGGCTTGGATGGATTTCAGTCCATCACCAAAGAATTTTTCAAAGGGTTTCAATTGAGGTGTGTCGACAGTTATGCCGCGAACACGCGTGTTGTGAGCTTCTTTGTATTCATTCCATTCCAGGAATACTTGCGTGACAGCCGGAGAAGCATCTTCGTTGGAGGTGAAAAATCCAACAATTTCTTTTCCATATAAATCTTTCTGTCTATATTTGTAGGCTTGGCGCAAGCCTTCAACGCCTTCGAAATACAGGATACTGGGTTTGTTAGTAGTGTTCTTTTGATAGGAGCGTAACTCGGGCAAGATTTTTTTAGCGGCCGAAAGGCGATCTTCTTGCTCCTCAATGAACGTATCTGGAGTTTTGGCGATGTATAGCTTCTTTTCTTCTCCTGGGATATGCACGATAAGACCTTTTTTGACCAGTTCCTCGGCGATAATATAGGCAGTAGGGCGCTTGATGCCGGATTTGATGGCAATTTGATAGGGAGTGGCAGATCCAAGCTGAAGCAGGGCCAAATAGACCAGAACTTCTTTTTCGGACAAGCCTAAATTTTTTAGCGGTTCAATGAGATGGTTCATAGGAAGAGGAAAGTGGTTATACATGGATTATAGCAAGAATAGATTGAATAGTCAATAAAGTTGACGAATAAATATGTATATTAGTAGATTGTGGCTAATAAAAAGCAATAAATGGATAAAATCAGGGTATGTTTAGATAATAAAGTAGACATAGATATTGACTAATTTCCCAAAACGCGCTATACTGTGTAGTCAAGATGAGTTACGAAAAAAAGACAGTCATCCTGACAACAGTTCATTACAATTTATCACCCCGCACAATCAAGGGTTCAAAATTTGGAAAGGATAAGTGTTATGAAAAGCGTAACAAAAGTAGATTGGAAAGATAAAAGATTCCACATAGGATGGAGAAGTGAGGCGGAGTGGTATGCGTATTGTATAAAAATGGGGAAATTGACGATTGATGATGAGAATCTTGATCGCTACCCCCTGCGTCGTGCACTACTATCTGTCAAAGGACGCTGAAAAAGCGACGGCGCTGAGTCATCAGCGTAGCAACAGAAGTGAGGCCAATGAGGGTATGCTCATCGCATCACAAATGACAATCGGGCAAGGAGATTTAAAAAATCTTTCTTGCCCTCTCAATTAAGATTTTGAAATAAATTCGAAGTCTTATAGGGAAAAGTTCTTTGTAAAATATTGCCCAAGCAAGGGCTCAAAATTTGGAAAGGAGAAAGGCCATGAGAAATATTTTTATATTACTCAAAGATTTCGGTGGAATGCTTAGAGTTGTCAACGCATCTTATAAATCATTCAACATCAAGCAGAACAATGGTTCGTTGATAGAAATGGAATGTTTAGAAAGCGATTGGGCAATAGAATGGCACGAGCAGTATAAAAGTCGTGAGCCTGGATATAATTTTGGTACTGGATCTGAGCTAAGGGCAAAATTATTTCTTTTGCGAAGCATGAATAGCGAAATTCCCCATAATGGTGGATACAGTATGACAAAACTGTACACCGGCCCCTCAGTGAAGATTGTTATGAATGAAGTGGAATATAGACTGGAGAAAAATTCCTTTTCATTCTGTTATCTGGGTGGGGATACGTATTATGGGGGAACAAGCATTTTCCCTCTGGCTGAATATTTGAAAAAATATCTCAAATAAAACAGTCCCAAGGGTTACAGGGTAAGTTGATGAAAATAACCTGTGACTTTGTGGAAACATTTCACGACGGTAAGGTCAACGCCGATAATGACTATCATCCGACTGATTCACGACACGGATCAAGAAATTGGGAGAAAGACTAGAAAACTAATCTTTCTCCTCTCAATTGGAATTTTAAAATTAATTTTTTGAAGTTTCATAGAGACGAAATTCTTTAAGATAGATTTTATTAGCGGGTATTTTTGTTCCACCAGGGGGGATAGATAGGGCTTTGGCTATAATCCAATGACAATTTCTGTTTTGTGGAACAGAAATACCTATTCTTGGTCCCCTGTCTATGATGACAAAGGAGGTGATAAATAAGTCTGCGGGCAAGAAGATCAACAAATCTTCTTGCCCTCTCAATTAAGGTTTTAAAATTATTCTGAAATCTTATAGGGAAGTGTTCTTTATAAAATATCGCCCGATCAATGGCTCAAAATTTGGAAAGGAGAATGGCTATGCGTGACATGGAAACTCTTATTGCGTTGTCTAATGGCGGCTTGAATTTCAAAATCGGAATGGTTGAATACCCCAAAGAAGTTGACCCATCTTTTCCGAAGATGTTTCTCTATCGAGAAACATCCTATGGCAGAGAAGGTGTGCTATGCTGGGTTGCTACACCAGAAAATACTTGTTGCAAAGATAATGTGCTCAATATCGAGAGTCTTTCTTTTGTAAAAGTATGTGGAGAAGCATTAAAATGTATTGGTACTTCTTTGATTGAAACAGAGAAGTTAGAGGCGAGGCTTCTTCAGGAAATTCCTTTTGGATCTGCTGCTGGGAGAGATAAGCAGGATCATGATGAATATATGGAAATGATCCACGATGCTCTAAATGGATTCTGCCAGCAGGTTGAAAAAGTTTTCTGGGAGAATGTTTATAAGCTCTCTTGCGAGATGAATATTCAAGAATTGAATATGGTTAGGTGTCATCGTTGGATAAAGATTAAAATTGATAAAGAAATGCAGAATGGAAATCCTGCATTTCAGTGGTATTTGTAAGTGTATGGGCAAGGAGATGATTCAATCTTCTTGCCCCTTCAATCAAGATTGCAAAAATGTTTTGTGATTTTGTAGAAGAAAAATTGTTCTTTAAATCCAAAAGGAGAGATGGATATGAAAAAGATAATCGGTGGATTCGTGTCTGTTATTATTGTGCCTATGTTCCTTGTTTTTTTATGCCAAATTTTTGTGTATGATATGGCGCTGGAAGCTGTCTGGCCATTTCAAAACAAGGAGTTGGGCGAGTATGTACAAACGCTCCTAGTCAGTAAGGGCATTCCAGTAATATATTTGTATATTGCTGGAAGAATAGCGGGCGTAGGTTTGCTCGCCATGCTGACAGCCAGCGTCCTTTCTTTCAGGAAAGGAAAAGAGTGCGGAAAAGCTTAAAAACTTTTCTTGTTCAACCCCGGCCGTGGAATATTTTTCCTCGGCCGGTTTTTGTTATCTTTACGAACTACCCGCCTCGACTCGCGGAGACGATCCGCTCGTCGACGCGAGGCGGGCGGATTAGTACGAATGTACGAATAAAAAAGTACGCGTCATTATTTGTGTAATATATAAATACAATGTGGGATTAATATTGACCGGTGAATATTCACCCCCTGATAGTGACCTCAGGGTTAAGTGGATGCGCGAATAAAACTTTTGCGTTGACTAGTGCTTCTTTTTTAGATAGTATAAAGACTATAAAATATGCGTATTGAAATTAAAAAATTTGGTGAAATTTTAATCTCTCGCCCGGCTGGTAGGGAGGCATACTTAGCAATGTCTGCTTATATTATCAAAGAATTTAACGAAGATGAGGTTATTGAAATAGATTTTTCCGGAGTCAAAGTGTTAACTCCTGCCTGGGCGGATGAAGTGATAACGCCACTCGCGCAAAAATTCAAAAGTGTGAAATTGCTCAATACGGAAAATTCCTCGGTGCAAGCTACGCTGAAAACTCTGCGGGAATATTCTGATTTGAAGATATAGCAGACCTTAAAAACAGCGTAGCCTAGGCGCTATGCTGTTTTTGTTTAGCTGATATTCTTTCCTAAAGCCGAGCTTTAGGAAGATTAGCTTTAGGAAGATTATAAATTATCGAAAATCTCATCCACATCATCCAGTTCGTCCAAAACTTCTAAGAGTTTTTCGTAAGCTTCTTTGGTGGCAGGATCGATTTCGGCGATGGTTTTGGGCAGATAGGACAGATTAGCCTCGGCGATTTTTTGGCCGGAGGCTTTCAACTTGTCTTGCACCTTTTGCAGCTCGGTCGGCTCGGTGAAGATAATGAATGCGCCTTCTTCGGTTTTCATATCTTTCGCACCAGCGTCGATGGCGACCATTTCTAGTTCTTCAAGATTGCTGTTTTCGTCAGTTTCGATGATGATGGCGCCGACTGGGTCAAAGTTCCACATGGATGAGCCGGCCTCGCCGAATTTGCCGCCGTTTTTGGTGAGAACGGTTTTCACTTCGCCGAGCGTGCGGTTTTTCTTGTCGGTGGTGGCTTTCACTAGCATCATGACATTGCCTGGGCCTTTGGCTTCATAGATAACTTCTTCCATCTTGTCGCCTTTCAGTTCTCCGCTTCCGCGTTTCACCGCGCGATCAATGTTGGCCTTGGGCATGTTATAGGAAAGTGCTTTGTCGATGGCCGCGCGCAACTGAAAATTGGTGTCCGGATTGCCGCCGCCAGCTTGCGCCGCAATGACGATCGGTTTGGCGAGAACAGTGAAAATCTTGGCGCGCTTGGCGTCATTCACGCCCTTTCTTTGCTTGATTCCAGCCCAATGTGAGTGTCCTGACATAAAAGATATTGCTAAATGGTTAAATAGACATACTACTAACGGCCTATTCAGTCTAACAGTTAAAAAAGAGAAGTTCAAGGCGGATATGATCAGGCGGAAAGAAGGTTATTTTTCATATCACATTCAAAACCCGATTGATCCCGGAATTTATTTTCAACCAAAAAGTTTCGGCGAAAGTTATGACCCAATGTTTTTGGGGAATAGCAGAAGTGAAAGTGTAATAATTTCCATCATAAATAACTATTCTGGCACCGAGGACGTGGGGAGTGGCATTGTTTATAGCCGCGGGAATTTCAAGGGCGGAACTGAAAGTGGCCAGTTCGATCTGATAGTTTTGTTTTTTCTGCCAGGCCGGATCAAGGGAATATTTTCCCAAATCAGCCGCGGAAATTGTAGGTGCTGGTGTGAATATGGCTGGTGGTGCGTCTTGCTTATTTTCGGCGGACGCAAGGCTCGCTCCTTCGGCAGTGGCCGGTTCGGACCATTCCCAATTGCTGCCTTCTTTTTTCTGGTAAAGTGTTTCTTCTTGGATTGACTTCTTCCCGTGGTCATATTGAATTTTTTGCACGGCCTTGCCAGATGGATCGCGCAGCTCAAGCTTGTCCTTGGCATTGGTCAGGGTGAAAGCGCAAATGTCATGGCTTAATTTTTTAGTTTTGTCGGCCTTGATGAAGAAATCTTCGCGGATCGGATGGTTCACGAGATTGTCCCAGCCGGTGGCAACAGACCAGCCTTTCAAATTCATTTTCTTTTTGGAATTGTTTTGGATTTCAATCCATTCATTTTCAGTGTCACTGCCTTTCGGGTTGGGGGAGATTTTCATGATCCAGATTTTTGGTGCCACATATTTTTTCACCTCGACCGTGAAAGCATAAAGCGCGTCTTCACCGTTGCCGGTGATTTTGAGACTGGCGGCATAGTGGCCAGTTTTTTCATACTTATGCTTGGTTTTTTGCAGGTAACTTTTATGCCCGTCGCCGAAATCCCAAGTGAATTTTTGGGCATCGCGGCCGGCTTTGACTTCGAAATGGGCATAAATATTTTTGTACATCTCATCATCTTTTGAAATTTTTCCATGGAGGATCTTGTCGAATAGGTTTTCCTTTCCGGGTGTAGTGAGTGAAGTCCAGCGCCAAGCGGTGCCGTCGAAAGCGTAGGCATGACCAGATTTGGGTGAGGCATAGGCGCGGCTGTCTACTAGGGCTTTACTCGCGTCATACAAGAAAACCGTATCGCCTTTGGAATCGTTGTTGAGAGAAAATGTGCCATAGAAAACATCAAGATTGTCATTTTTGTCCAGACTGGAGATTTTTTTGCAGCTGCCTTTTTCGCCCTTGTCATTTTCTGTCTTATCCTTCAAACACCACTTCGAAAAATCAATCTCTTGTCCGCTGGAATTTTCAATTTCCACAAATTCTTTTTCGCCCGCCGCAGTCAGGGGCGCGGGATAAATCTCGTTGATTTTTACCTGATCAACATAGTAAGATTTTTTAGAAGTGTCGCTGTCGGGGTCATTGTCAGGGTCTGTGTCGCCATCTCCGCTGGCGCAATCTTTTTCATCGGAATTTTTTTGGCCGGGAGTGCCGCCCAAGACGCAGCTTTCATGCCAACCATTTTTTTCGAAATCATTCCGTTCGATGCTTTTCTTATCGGCGGGATTTTTGATTGCGTTTTTGTCAAAATATGCATTGGCTCCAAAACCTAAAAAATCTAGAACGTTTTCTTTTTTGTTTCCTGATGTGCTGATATAGACCGCGCCATCGGCCACGAGAGAATTTCCAACGGTTGAATAAGTTGCGTCAACAGCGGTATCGGTGGTGTTATCGGCATAATCCTTGGAAGATATGAGGAAATAGCCTTTGGCAGGAACGGTTTCATGGATAAAGGTCAGGGTTTTGGAACTGTCGGAGTTGGCAGAATTTACGAGATGCAATTTCAAAGGCAAGGATTTTAGATTGATATCGGCATCGGTTGGATTGTAAATTTCCAGGAACTCTTCCGCGGCGGAGTTTCCTCTGGGTAAAACTTCAGAAAGTAATAAGTTATTCTGGACATCATCCGCTCGACATTCTTTTTCCCAATAAAAAACTGCCAACAGAAAAATCGGCAGTAAAACAAGGAGCCTAAAAACAAAAAACAAACCTTTATTTTTGTCCGCCTCTACGGCGGATAAAGTTCTCACCCGATTTTATTTTATAAAAAAGAAGCGGACAAGATCCGTTTCAAAATTTTTTCTATGCCGCGTCACCATCATGGTGGATTTTTTTGCTGAGCATATCTGTAAACTCCACATCCTCGGTGTGTTCAAATTTCTTCTGCAGCTTCATGATCAGGTCCTTGACGGCATAGGGGTCGGGGATGTTTCTGAAGAGAAATTTTTCCGTTTCAGCGGCCGTCTGCACCTCGATGTTGCCATAATTGAGAAAGGTCGGAATGACACCTTTGACGTCGGTAGCGACGTCCTGGATCTTTTCCAGACGAAGCTCACTGGTCTGTCTGGCGAAGAGCCCCTTTTGTTCGATATTGACGATGCGTTGGCTGGTAATGATCCAGACGTCGAAATAATAATCGATCCAGATGATGAAAAAGGTGATCCAGATGAAGATGAAAAATAAATTGCGTAAAAAGGCAAAAAGCATCTGGAAAGATGGGTCGCCAAAATTATTGTAAAAAACAGCAGTCAATCCATAGGAGCCGAAAAGCAAGACGAGCATGATGAGGATGATGAAAAATTGGCTCAGGATGTCGAACCAATGACGGTGCAAGACGAGCAGGATCTGTTCGTCCGAGCGTTGCCCATCAAAATGATATTTGTTGAAAGAATTTTCCATAATGTTTAGCCGATGAAAAATTGTGAAAATATAGCAGTCCATTTGACGGAGAAAAATAGCAGCATATTGGAAAAAAGGAGAAGAGCGGAGATTATGATGAAGAGTGGTAACAAAATCTTGTTCAAGCTGGCATTGATGGAATATTTGGCCAAGTGGTAGACGATAAAGGCGTACAGAAAAACAAAGGTAAGGACGATGATGGCATAAAGAGTGAGGATGAGGTAGAACATAACGAGTAAATTTCAAATTCTAAATTACAAATTTCAAATAAATTTTAAAATAAAAAATGTCAAATTTTTAAAACAAACTTCCTTCTTTTTTGTCGTATGCTATACCCAAATGGTTGTAGGCGGCTTCTGTGGCCATGCGTCCGCGCGGGGTGCGAGTGAGGAAACCGATCTGGATGAGGTAAGGTTCGTAGACATCCTCAATAGTTTTGATCTCTTCGGAAGTGGCCGCGGCAATCGTGCCGAGACCGACTGGTCCGCCGCCGAATTTCTCAATGATAGTGGTGAGAATATGCTTGTCGGCCGGTTCGAGGCCCAGCGGGTCGACGTCGATCATTTCCAACGCTTCAAGGGCGACTGCTTCATTAATTATATCATGATTTTTTATCTGCGAAAAATCTCGGACACGTTTCAGCAGTCGATTGGCGACGCGTGGCGTGGCGCGCGCGCAAGTGGAAATTTTTTGGAGGCCCGAGTCATCGATGTTCACATCCAAGATACGTCCCGAGCGTTCCAGAATTTTTTTGATTTCGTCATTGGTGTAAAATTCCAAGCGATGGATGGCGCCGAAGCGGTTTCGGAGAGGATTGGAAAGAGAGCCAAGCTTGGTGGTCGCACCGATCAGGGTGAAATGTGGCAGATCCAATTGGATGGTGCGCGCCGAAGGGCCTTTGCCAATGATGATATCCAGTTTATAGTCTTCCATAGCCGGGTACAAAATTTCCTCAATAGATTTATTCAGGCGATGGATTTCGTCGATAAACAAAATATCTCCGTCCTGCAGGTTGGTGAGGATGGAACCGAAATCACCCACGCGCTCAATGGCCGGGCCGGAAGTGGTTTTGATATTAACGTTGAGTTCTTTGGCGATGATGTTGGCCAAGGTGGTTTTGCCGAGACCCGCCGGGCCATACAAAAGCACGTGCTCAATCGCTTCTTTCCTGAATTTGGCCGCTTGGATCAGAATATCCAGGTTTTTTTTGACTTTTTCTTGGCCGACATATTCGCCGAAAGTTTGCGGACGAAGGGTGATGTCAAAAGAAGCGTCTTCGGGTTGTTCGATGGAAGTGGTGATCATAATAAGTTAAAAATGCAAAATTAAAAGCTAAAAACTGCAATTATCAGTTCAAAGTTTATTGAAAAATAAAGCTTTTAATTTTTAATTGCAACTTTACATTTTGCACTTTGAACTTTCAACTAATTATACCCCCTCTTGACAAAAAAACCAAGCTATGCTATGCTCCAGAGTCATCCGATTTAGCCGATTTTTGGCTGGATAGATGGCTAGCAGTAAATTGCAGGCAATTGGTGACTTCTATCTTTTGTCATCAATATGGGAACTTTTTTCAAGACATGGGCGATTGGGTTTCGGCTCGGTCGTACCTCGATAGTGTTCCTTTTTTCGGGCTCCTAGTTCGAATTCTTGCCTGCAAATTAGTGTCTAGAAAGCATGTTAACATGATAACATTTTAGCATGTTAGCAAAGGGGAAAAGTTATTTAACAAAGGAGGTGTGTATGAAGAGCTTGAGAGGCTTATTTTTTTTGTTTTTATTATTTGCAATGTTTTTTTCCGGATGTGCGACTCAGGAAGCTGCAAACAACAAAACTGTAATCGGTGAAAAATGCCTTGTCGTGCTGGAAAAAGCGATGGAAGGATCGCCAAAATCAAAGGTCTATAACAAATCATCCAAAGAAGTGCGCCAGGCTGTTACGGATGTTCTTCGGAAGCAAGGCTTTTCTGATTTCAGAAAGGGTATCCTGCAAGACGAGATAATCACGGAGAAGCTGAAGGTCGAAAATCCGAATCCGGCCGATATCTCAGAGGATGTTTTGAAAGTATTGGCCGCGGAGCATATCCAATTTGTTCAGGCCGGAAAGTTGGTGGTTGTGTCTTGTGATGTGTCTTTTTGCAAGATAGTCGGTTCGGCTTATCGCACGAACCAAGACTATCCCAAAACAGCGGGTAAAATCAGGGGGGATTTTTTCCAGAGACTTGATGCGGAATTGAATATGGAGTTGAGTGAAAACTCCAAATGAAATTCAACTTCCGTCTTGCGCAAAAAAGGCAGTTCTATTAAATATAGGCTGCCTTTTTATAATGACGGCTTTTACTTTTCTTTTTCCGCAAAAGAAAAAATAACAAAAGAAAACTCTCAGCTTGGCTCCGTGCGCCAATAAATTCTACGCTCGGCGGCTAAATTTATTAACTCTCTCTGAAAAGACCGACTATGAATAAATTCTTAACGCCGCCTCACTTGAATTTATAGTGGCGCACTACGCAAGGGCTGAATTGGAATACAAAATACAAAAAAAACACCTTAAAAGACTCGGCTTAAGCCGAGTCTTTTAGATTTCATGTGTAATCATGTGTAAATCAGTGAGAATCAGTGGTTCTGACTAGATATCCGTCACTCGTTCCACTTCTTCCAAGCTCGTCTCGCCTTCCAAGACGCGCAATACACCGTCTTGGGCCATGGTGAGCATGCCGAGGGAGATGGCTTTTTCTTCCAGTTCGCTCGTGATAGCGCCGCGAGTGATGAGATCTTGGATTTCGCGAGGCAGACAGAAGACTTCGCTGACCGTCATCCGGCCTTTGTAGCCGATATGATTGCAAATTTCACAACCCTTGGGCTTGTAGATGAATTCAATTTTTTCCGGCAAGTCAACTCCGGCTTTCGGGGATATGCTTTTCAATGCTTGCTCCAGTTTAATTTTTTCTTCTGCAGTCGGTGTCACTTTTTCTTTGCAATCGCACAGGCGTCGCACTAGTCGTTGCGCGATGAAAGCGTTGACGGAAGTGGCGATGTCTGAAGAGGCAACACCCATATTTTCCATTCTGGCCACGGCTCCCGCGGCATTATTAGTGTGGATGGTGGACAAGACCAAATGTCCCGTCAGTGCGGCTTGCACCGCCACTTTGGCCGTTTCATCATCGCGGATTTCCCCGATCATCATAATGTCCGGATTTTGACGCAGCAGTTGGCGAAGGGCTGTGGCGAAAGTGTAGCCGCCCGTGTCATTGACGGGAGTTTGCAGGATGCCGGGGATCTGATATTCGATCGGATCTTCCACGGTGATAATCTTGATCTCCGGCTTGTTCAATCTTTCCAAGATGCTGTAGAGCGTGGTGGTTTTGCCGCTGCCGGTCGGGCCGGTGTTCAAAATGACACCATTGGGCTTTTCAATTTCGCGCAGGATCTTTTCCAGATTCTGGCGGCGGATGCCGAGTTTTTCCAGATCATACTCCAAAGAAGATTTGAAAAGGAGTCGCATCACGACAGTTTCTCCATAGCCTCCGAGGATGATGGAAACACGCACATCGATCGACTTTTCCGCAATTTCAGAAATAGCATCGTCGAATTTTATGGTGAAGCGGCTGTCGATCACGCCTTGGCGGACTTCGGTCTTGACGCCGGAAAGATCTTTGATCATTCCGAGGAGCGCCGGGTATTCATTAAGAGGCAATGAAACGACATTTTGCAATATGCCGTCGATGCGGAACCTGATCTTGACGCTATCCGCTTCCGGTTCGATATGGATATCTCCGACGCCCAGCATTGCGGCGGCTGAGACAATGAGACCGTTCAATTCGGTCGTCTTGGCCGACCTTAAGATCTCTTCCAATTTCTTGAAGTCCCTGATGTCATCTTTTATCTTTTGGAAGGAATTTTTCCTGATGATGATCATCCGGCCCAGAGTTTGCGCCATCAATTTTTCATAAATATTTTCCAAAAATTCTCCTTGTCCCGTAACATGCTTCACTTCATCAATGGAAGTTATGCCCGCTACGGCTTTCAAAATGCCGTCTTGCAGCATCGTAATCATCCCTGACTCAAGGGAGGCCACTGCCAATTCTGTTTCGCCGGCCATATCCAATATCAATTTTTCAATCTCGTCGTGGATGGTGAGGACTTCAAAAATACCGATGCGCCCCTTATAGCCGATGCCGTTGCATTTAGCACAGCCTTTCGGTCGATAGAGAACGTCTATTTTTTTCGGAATATCCACTTTGGCTTTGGGAGAAATTATGGACAAGACTTTTTTGATCGATTCGATCGATTCTTCTGCGGGAACGTAGGCCTCTTTGCACTCGCAAAGTTTGCGCACTAAGCGCTGTCCGATAATGGCATTGACGGAGGGGGAGATCAAAGTTGGCTTTATGCCGAGCTCGATCAGTCGCGGAACGGCTCCCATTGCGTTATTAGTGTGAAGAGAAGAAAGCACCAGATGTCCTGTAAGAGCTGAATTTACGGCGATATCGGCCGTTTCATCATCACGGATCTCTCCCACCAAAATGATGTCCGGATCTTGACGCACAATGGCTCTGAGTCCATTGGCGAAAGTGTAACCTTTGGATTTTTCTATCTGTGTCTGGGAAATTCCTATAAGTTCATATTCGATCGGATCTTCGATGGTGATGATCTTTTTATTGGGCGTGTTCAATTTGTTTATGATGGCATAGAGCGTGGTGGTTTTTCCGCTGCCTGTCGGACCGGTGTTTAAAATCATGCCATTAGGAGAATCTATCTGTTTTTGAACGGTCTCGTAAGCCAATCCTTGCAAGCCAAGATCCTCAACGTTTACGCAAATGGAGTCCGGATCCAATAGTCTCATAACGATCGATTCCCCGAAATTTCCAGGAATGACAGAAACCCGCAAATTGATCTTTTTTGTCGCTAGATTGATTTCAAACGTGCCATCTTGGGCAATGGCCCGTAGGTTGATCTTCATTCCTGACATAATTTTTATCCGAGAGAGGATGCCGGTGAAAACTTTGAGCGGCAGAAAAGCAACATCTTGCAATACGCCATCAATACGATAACGCAAGCGGATCTCTTTGTCCTGCGGCTCGATGTGGACGTCTGAAGCGCCGAGCTTGTAGGCACCGGCCAGCATAATATCGAGAATTTTTGTAACGGGCAGTTCGGTGATGCGGTTCTTGAGGGTCAAAAGGTCCTTCATCTCCTTTTCGAATTCTCGCAGGTCTTCATCGCTCATATTCAGGCTCATCTTATCCAAAGCATCCACGAAAACGACCTGTTTGTATTTATCCCAGATACGTTTCATATTGGTCTTTGAAATCACAAAGAGCTTGATCTTCCAGCCTTGATCATTTTCCAATTTTTTCAAAAATTCACCCATGTCCGCGCGCGTCGGATCGGTGGCGGCGATGGTCGCCACTTTGCCCTTGTAGTGGATGAGCGCGATGCCCAATTTCCGAGAGTCGTCTTCGCTCAGGAGCCTGACATCATCCTTGCTTATCGGAATGAGATTGGTGTCAGCATAAGGCAAGCCCAGTCCGGAGGCGTAGGCTGAGGCGATCTCTTCTTCTTCTCTTTCTCGGAAAGCAGTGATAACTTTTTTCGTCCGAGTTTCTTTCTTAAGCTGTTCTCTGTCCGGATTCTTATTCGGAATAACTTTAAGCATATTTTTATTTTAAAAATTTATAGGAAAGGATGAAATTATAATTATATTTTATCACAGAAAGAGGGAATAAAAAAATAAAAATGAAACGGTGGATATTGGCATTTCACAAAAAAACAAGGTTCTTGCAGAACCTTGTTTTTTTGAAGAAAGCGCAGCTTAGTTTTTCTGTTCCGGAAAAATATCTTCCGCTAGGATGTTCTTTATCTTTTCCATCATCTTCAGGCCCACTTCGGCCGTGTCAGAGGAATCGATCCTGACCTGCAGGAAGTTGCGGATGATGTCGCCGTCGATCTGGAGACTTATCTTCTGGATGTTTTTCGTGTCGACAGTCTTTATCAGGGCTACGGAAGTCTGGGGTGTATCATTGTAGACAAGCATAAAAATGCGTCCCTCGCCGTAATTCTCTTCCAATTTATCCAAAATGAGCGGCAGGTCACTGGGCGTGGCGCGGCTTTGCACAAAATCCTCTACGGTCAGTTCGGACCATACGATGTGAGCTTCTTTTTCCAGATTGATTTTGGCCATCGCTCGGCCCCATAGCTTCAGGATCTGAAGCGGTTGAGTCTTATATAGCCAACGGATGATGGTTTGTTGATCGGCGCCACGGTTCATAAGAGCTGCAGCCAAGGAGAGAGCCTTCGGAGTGGTATTTTTTTTCTGGAAGCTTTCAGTCGCGCCGATAAGGCCGGTCATAAGGCAGGTGGCTATAGTTTCATCTATGAGACTGTCATAGTAGGTTTCAAAAAAACTGGCGCATATTTCAGAAGAAGATGAAGCGGTGATGTCGACCAGATTGATCTGCCCGAAGTTATCATTGCCGCTGTGGTGGTCTATATTGACGACGGGCACTTCGAAGAACAAGTCGGTGTTGCCGGTATAAATTTTACCCAAGGTTTCCAAGTCGGAACTGTCGATGACGATGACTAGGTCATATTTGAATTTGGCGAGGATGAAAGAAAAGTCGCGCGGGTCGATGGCGCCTTTTTCGGGCGTGACCATAATATTGAAGCGGCCATCTTTTTCTTCTTGGCGGATCTGCATAATTTTGTTGCGGGTCGTGTCGAAAGACAGGACGAAATCGCGCGCGCCGGAAATTTCAGCCAATATTTTCGCGGGGCGCGGCAGAAAGTCGAATTTGGCTGACAGATGGTTGGAGAAAGCGATGGTCGGATTGATATGCTTATTCTCCAGAAAATAGTACAGTGCCCAAGCCGATCCGACGGCATCAGCGCTGGGATTTTCCGGAATAAGGATAAGTATGTCCTTGGAGTTTTCCAGGAATTTCTTGAATTGTTCTTGTGAGGAAAGAGACATTGGACTTGAGGATAATTATTCAAACTCAGCTTAAAATGCAACAGTCCTATAAGATAGCAGGCCCAAGGAAGGATGTCAAATATAGACAAAAAGAAATGAAATACTGAAGAAGATGAAATGAGTATTGTGCTGACGGGTAATCCCATCATTGGCAAGGAAGAGGAATTGACGCGTTTGGATGGAACTAAGGCTTGGGCATTAGTTACTAAGTTTCCTTGGATTGACGATGATAGCGGAGAAATAATTGGAATCATTGGTATCGTAAGAGATATTACGGACAGAAAGGAGCGATAAAAAAATAAACGACAAAAAAGGTCTGTGGGAAAAATTTCCTGCAGAATTTTTATTTTTATAATTCAATAAAAAAAGAAAATTATCCCGCCCAATAATTATTGACGAACAGGATGATGTCTAGAGCTAAAAATAAAATCGAAGAAAAAATCCAGACTTGTTGAAAAGTTTTGTTTTTGACTTTGGCTAGCAGAATGAAGACTGGGAAAAGCACCAAGCTATAACGACCGATACTCATAAGGGTGCCGGAAGTGAGGGCCGCCAAAACCGTAAGAGACATAAAAACAGCGTAGAGTGGGGACAAATTTTTGTACGTCAAAAAAATCATCGTTAAGATAAGAAGCGTGAAAAAAATATCGATGCCCATATTCACGATTGAGGGATGAGAGAAAAGTGAGAAATGTTCCCAGTTGATGGAAAACGATCTTCCCCAGGCGCTCTCGATGTTGAAAAACAAAAAAAGACTGTGGAATTTCAGATAGTCGTAAAAAATGAAAGCGAAACTGGCGAGTGGCGCTAGTGCGACGGGAATAATTTTAGTAGAAAACAGACTTTTCCAGCCATAATTTCTCCATGTTTCCCACAGGATCGGCAGCGCCAAAAAAACGCCATTGCTGTGCGTGAGGGCGCCAAGCAAGGCGAATACACCGGCCAAATAGAAATTCTTTTTGAAAGTGTAATAGAAAGTAGCGATGGTCAAGAAGAAGAAAAGTGCTTCAGTGTAGACAATGTTGAAAAAGAAGGCGGTGGGGAAAACCAGCATCAGGATAATAGGCAATTCTGGGTCGATGTCCGGATGGAATTCTTGCAGGAATTTGTAGAAAAAAGAGCAACCGGCCAGAAGGGCTGACATGCTGATGATCCAGCCGGCCAGCACATAATTGCCAAACAAGAGAGTGCCAAAAATTGTCATTAAAAACGGATAGAGCGGGAAAAAAACGACATTGGAAAGCGTGTTGTCATTTTTCAAATAGTATCCGTTTTTTATGATATCGAGGTACCAATACGTGTCCCAATGGTTGTGCATATTAACGATATCCCAGCTTTGGGCGGTAGGAAAACTACTCGGCGTGATCCAAGTATAAGCCGTGTCGGGCTTAAGATTGAAACGGTTCAAGGCCACAAATCCGAAAAGATTCACCGCGACAAGCCAAAGTGTAACTAAAAGCAATATCCTTTTCATTTTAATAGGGTTTAAGGTTTATACCGTTATAGTAATTTGGAAATAGAATTGTGACAAGTCAAAATCGAGTTTTTATATGGCTCTTGATTTTAAAAAAGATTTGTGTAATATTAGTATAGTTAATGAATGAGATGGTTTCCTTCGCGACTAGCGGGCTTCGCCCGCTGAAAGTCGCTTCGGCGAGACGAAGGCGGGTGTCGTATAGTGGCTATTATATCAGCCTTCCAAGCTGAGGAGGGGGGTTCGATTCCCCCTACCCGCTCCATTAAAACAAACAAGCAAGCGGATTTTCTATGATGAATTTTTTGCGCGGATTTTATTGTGAAAAAAAGCTTTGGTATGCAGCAGCCTTGATATTGGCGGCTGTTTTGTTTTTTAGCGGATTTTATGCGGGGAAAAGGCAGATGCAAAAAAATGACCAAAATGATGGTCAACTGCAAGATAAGGAAATCCGTCAGACGGGGTATAAATTTATCAGTCCTCTTTTGGAATGTGAAATCGGGGGATATCCTTTGTTGAAAAATTCAGAGCTGAAAATAAAGGAAGCTGTTCAGGGCAGAATAATCGACAAGAATCCTGATGATTTCATCTCTTTGTATTTCAGGGATCTCAATAATGGCCCTTCTTTTGGAATAAGCGAACAGGAAAGTTTTTCTCCTGCCAGCCTTTTAAAAGTGCCCTTGATGATGGCGTATTATAAATATGCTGAAAATGAGCCTCAAATCCTAGATCGGAGCGTCAATTACGCGGGGTCTCCCCAGCAATTCCAACAAGCGATTGTTCCGGGAAAACATATTGAGATCGGGAAAAACTATACCATAGAAGAATTGATTGAGGCGATGATAAAATATAGCGACAACGAAGCCACTAATCTGCTTTTCCAGAACATCAGCCAGGACAAACTAAAAGTAGTTTTTGATGATCTGGGCATAGCTATGCCGGATGTTTATGACCCGAACAATGCTATGCCTGTAAAAGACTATGCTTCTTTCTTCCGCATACTCTATAATGCCTCTTATTTGGATCGGGATATGTCAGAGCGCGCACTCGATCTTCTTTCGACCGTGGAATATAAGGACGGGCTTATCGCGGGCGTGCCCCCCGACGTGGCTATTTCTCATAAATTTGGAGAAAGAGAGTTGACAGACAAAAAAGGAGGAATAATAAATCAATTGCACGATTGTGGCATTGTCTATTATCCGGAGCATCCATATTTGCTCTGCATTATGACAAAAGGAAAAAACATCAATAATCTCTCAAGGAGCATTTCGAGCATTTCTAAAATAGTCTACGAAGAGGTCTCTTCAAGAAATAGATGACCCGCTCGCCCTCCATTTTAAAAAGGGTATCTTTTTGGACCAAATATTGTCCGATTTTTTGTTTGAAAGCAGGCAGTATGGCGGGAGGACGCTTTGACAAGCTGTGGATAACTTATGGAAAGAATCACAAAAGACGGTCATTCAAGAAAAAAGAGAATTACTTTTTAACATAACGCAAAAGAGGAAATAATAGAAAAAAGATTGAATAAAAAAACGAAACAGAATATGCTCGGAATAATAGGGGGGGGATTGAGTTTTTTAGCTTTATAAAAGCCTAAAAAATCAAAAAGGTCGAGAGCTGTCTGAACCACCCTCTTTTTTGCTTATCAAAAGCAAAATACTGTGGTATAATCCATATGGAGTATGTGCTTGGGTGAGGTATCAAACTGTTTATTTTGGTATCTCTTTTCATTTTTAGAATGCTGCAAAACAAAAAAACAAAAAATAAGGAAAAAGAGGTTGAAAAACCGCTTAAAAAATCAATAAAAAAAGCTCTCATTGGAAAAAAGGGGTATTTTGCTGTCCAAAGAAGAAGGGGAGTGAAAAAAAATGATATTGCTAAAGCTAAAATAATTGAAAAAATAGAAGAATACGACCCTGAAATACTGAAAACGGTCAAATCTTGGAATTTTTCGGAAAAAAGAAAGGACGAGTTTTTCATAAGACAGACCCTTGAAGAATATGTTTCACTTGACCATACGGACAAGAAAGACTTGGGGAAAGCTTATTTTTGGAATTTATTCTTAGGAAAATTTGTTTTATCAATAAAACAAATTTTCAGACAAGTTTTTAAAGCGGGATTTAAGTTTTCTTATAGGGCAATATCCGTTTTGGCTATTGCTTTTTTGGTGTATGGAATTTCGCCGGCGGCTCTTTGCGCTCCCAAATCGGTCGCAATAACTACAAAGGCTGATTGGGATCTGGGTCAGTTTTCCGGAGTGACTACACAGAATTCTGTCGATTCGATCCAGATGGAACCAAGTGGGACTTGGACAGCTCGAACTTGGGCATCACCAGAGGACACCATAGGCTTCGGGCATAGTTCTGTAATGGTGGGCGATTATCTCTATGTTTTCCGAGGTTATTCCGGAGATACTTTTTGGAGATATGATACTATCAAAAATACTTGGTCAACAATGGCGGGACTGCCACAACCGGCATTCTATGGGGCAGATATGACATATTTGGCCAGTACGGGAAAGATATATGCAATGTTCGGAGGCTATTCTCAAAAATTTTATAGCTATGATATAGATTCAAATTCTTGGACAAAACTGACTGATATGTTAGATACGCCATGGACAGGCGCGGCGATGGAAGGGAACGGAACGAGCATTTTTATTGTCAGGGGAAATGCCAGTACTGATTTTTGGGAATATGACACTGTTTCCAGTAGCTGGATAAATCGACCACCGATTACGGCGGCTGTCGGAGCCGGGGCGGATATTGTGAATGGACAGGATGGAAATTTATATCTGGTCAGGGGATCTGGAACTCAAACTTTCTATCGGTATGATATCGCTGGTCACAGATGGTACGCGACCGTGGCTCAACTCCCTTCGACTTGTGGCGCGGCGGCAAATGCAGCTTGCACTTTTGGAAACGAACAAAAAGGAGTCTATCGGAATGGAAAATTGTACTTTATGCGTTCTAATGGTACGCAAGATATGTTGCAATATGACATTTCTGGAAATGCTTGGACGGCTCTAACGACAGATATGACTCCTCAAGCGGTCAATTATGGTTCTTTGACTCTGAATACAAATGATAATTTAATATATGCCTTCAGAGCTAATGGCACGACTGATTTTTGGAAATTCGATCCCGATGCGGCATCCGGACAAAAGTGGGTCGGACCAAAACAGGTGCAAACAACCGCAGGCGTCCTTTCTACTGTAGGCACAGGCAGTGATTTGGTTTGGAATCAGAATTATGGCGGAAATAACTACGTGTACGCTATCCAAGGCAGGGGAACGACGGGATTTTTTGTGTATAATGTAGCGAATAATTCTTGGACGACCGGTACGGTACTTCCCATCTCTCCGAATAGTGATATGAAAGGAGCGATCAACCCGGCTAATGGAGCGCTTTATTATCCGCGTTCTGGATCGGCTAATATCCTCATTTACAGCGGAGGCACTGCCGGTACTTGGGCCAATATGTCGCCGGCACCACCCATAGCACCGGCCGATGGAGCCAGTGTTGCTTTTCAAGGCACCAATCTATATTATCGGCCCGGCAATGGAAGTCAGAATATTTATCGATACAATGGCACAAGTTGGTCAGCGGCAATCCCTATGGCAACTGTAGATAGCGGAACGACCACGACTTATTATGCCAATACGGGAGGCAGAATGATTTCGGATGGAACTAATGTTTATGCAACACTGGGAGATGGTGAAACAACATTTTTGAAATATGACGGAAGTGCTTGGTTAACATTGTCCGCCACGCCATTCTCGCAATATTATGGGAGTGATATGACGTATGACAGCGTTAATTCAAAAATATATGCCTTAGCCGGATTATATAAGAATGAGACTTGGGAATATGACATAGCCACTGATGTTTGGAGAAGGTTGCCGAATAACCAGAAATATACTTTTGATAGGGGACCGTACAATGGTGCTTCGATCGAATATTCCGGCAATACCTCTTTATACGCAACTACAGGCCAAAGCCTTTCTGATATATGGAGTTATACCGTCTCAGCTACAAATTTTCCAACTTCCGGAACTTACACTTATGCCAGTCAAATGATCGACCTCGGGCAAGTTTCCAGTGGTTCGGCATTCACTTTCAATGAGGAAAGGCCGGCCAATACTTCTACGAAGTACGAGCTGTGTACAAATGCGGACGGTGCGGCCTGTTCTTCTTGGCACAATGTAACGGACGGCGTGATCAGCGACCTAACCATTGGCAGGTATGTCTGGGTGAAAGTCACCTTATCTACGAGTGATGGGGCCAGCACTCCAACAGTGAATGATTATACCATTTCTTATGCTTCAAGCGATACCGTTCCTTCTTCGCCTACGACAATAGTGGCTAAATCTCAGCAAGTGGACGGGTCAGATATCGTAGCTGACACGGAATACGCATATGAGCACCCCTATTTTTCTTGGACAGCCGGAGCGGATAATGGCTCAGGAATAGATGGTTATTATGTCTATTGGGGAAAAAACAGCTCCGCGGATCCGGCAAGTGAAGGAAGTTACCAGGCAACTGGCCACTATACGGTCAACGAGGCGATGAATTATGATACTAGTCCGGTGCATCCCTACGGCACATATTATTTAATCGTGAAGGCTAAAGATAAGAACGGGTTGGTATCAGACGCTTGGTCAGCTTTTACTTACAAATACAAAGGTGTTTCTCCGTCACAAGTATCGAGTAAAACATTACAAAGCGATTTCAATAAAGCGGGAGCCGACTTTGATGACGGGAAAATATCATACTCGGCTGTTGATGGATCAATGCGCCTGTCAAACACTTCCGGTTTTTGGAATCAGGCTCGATTATCAGCTTCACCCTATTATACGCATATAGGGGGTCAGGCAGTGTTGGGGGGATGTAAGACGACTGGGCAATCCCAATTAAGTGGCAATCATTGCGTTTATACATTTCAAGGAAACAATCAATTGGTTTTTATGCGGTATGAGATTGAAACGGATACATGGATAAATTCAACCGCTAATATAGCCGAGATAAAACCAGCCTTGTCAGCGGTTAATAATGGAGGAACGATGGTGGCTGGTCCGGAGGGTTATCTCTATGCGACCAAGGGTGTCACCACGCCAACTTTTTGGCGCTATGACATTGCTAACGCGGCATGGACACAAATTGATGATGCACCGAAAAATTTCGATTATGGTTCTGTCTTGACGTATGATGACAGTCGATATATCTATGCTATGCCAGGAAATGACGATGCGACATATCGATATGACACTTGTAACGGTCAAGATGGAAGTTGCAGTCCGCAATGGACCCAACTAACCAATGCCCAATTCGGGAACCCCAATACGGTTGACGGACAAAAGACCTACGAAGGAGCGGATGGTATTTATGACGGACGGAACAATATGTATGTGATGCAAGGCAACTATTATCCGTATATGGCTAAATATTCCATTGCTGACGACGAAGGGCGTGGAGAAGTGCATAATACTTGGACATCTCTTTCGGCCGCGCCCGTCGGTTTCTATAACGGAGGCAGTTTGTCTTTCGACGGGGATCATACAATCTATGCTTTAGCGGGAAATTCTCGTATGAAGTTTATGAAATATGACACCAACACCGACGCATGGTCATTCCTTCCGGACGCGCCTGCCACAATTTCATATGGAGCTTCTCTCGTTTTTCATAACGGCTATCTCTATGCCACTCGAGGGGGAACTTATACGACGTTCTATCGTTATAATACGATTGATAACACGTGGGAGATTCCCAATCATAATTTTTTCGGCAATACGGATGTGACAGGGGCAGTTTATCTCCCTTATTCCAATGGAGCTTCAATGGCGGATGACGGAGGCGGAAATATATATATATATAGAGGCGGATTCGATAATACTTTTGGACGATATAATTCTTCGACCGGTGTTTTTACCACCCTATCCAAGTTACCGATGGGTGCCGGCAACGGAGCGAATATTGTATATAATGGAACGGAGAATGCTATCTACTATGTTTCCGGCAATACCATAAGAACAAGACGGACCGGGACGGATACGCAGAACCCATACTTTTTCAAATATGATATAACCAGTAATACTTGGTCACAAATAACCACCGATCGTCCTTTGGCTCAAATATGGCTGGGATCGTCAATGACCTATGACGGGTCTCAATATATCTATCTGACCCAGGGCAATGGTACATCCACTTGGTGGAAATATGATACGTTGGGGGCTGCCGGTTCAAGGTGGAGCGCTATGAGTACGGTGGGGAGTTGTTCGAGCGGTGACGGAAGTAAGATTTTGTATGTAAGTGGAACGATTTTCCGGACGCAAGGCGCAGGATCGACTACGAATTGTAAATTTTCTATTTCTAATGGAACGTGGTCAACATTGGGAGCCCTTTTCTTTGGTGCTAACTCCGGATCAAGTCTGGTAGATGGCAAGGACGGTTATATTTATTTGGCTCGCGGCGGCAATACTAATAGTTATTATCGTTATAACATTTCCCAAAGCGCTCCGGGGTCATGGGAAAATCTGACCGGAGCCAATATTCCGGCTCAAGTGACTACGGGCGGTTGGGGAGTAAATTCTAACAATAGGAACTGGTTTACGTCCGGCGCGGGCGGAGGAATAACTTTTCCGGACGGATTGTATAGCTATATCGTCGGATCTAGTACGAATGCGACGGGTTTTATTAAGACCGGTACATATACTTCAGAACCGATTGATCTTACTCAGGCTTATAAATTTGCCAACTTGAGCGTCAGCTATATCTTGCCGATCAACACTGCGCTTGAAATCCAAACCAGAACTTCATCCAACGGGTCGACTTGGGGAGATTGGACGGATGTTTCAGAAGATCATTCTTTGGGCGATTCTCATACTTTTTCCATAAATTCTTCCGTAAATGAATATATTCAGATAAGGATGATTTTCAGCTCTTCCGATCAAGTCTATTCTCCGCGCGTAGATGATTTTGCCATAAACTATTATCAAGATCTTTTCCCGCCTGACAATCCTACTGGTATTTCTGCTTACGATACCAGTGTCAAAACCAATATTCTTTCTGACAATACTTGGCATAACTACACAGCTCCGTATTTCGAATGGCCGGTCGCTAACAGCGCGGGCGGAGCGGTTGACAATCAGGGCGGATCGGGCATCGCGGGCTATTATGTCTGTTTCGGGAATAATACTGATTGCGTGGATCCTTATGTGGACGGTAGTTTCCAGATGGGCAATAGTTTTGTCCCTACCGGTATGGTTTCCGGACAGGATTATCATTTGAGAATAAAGGCCGTGGATAATGCCGGTATGTTTTTGGGTACGAGTTTTGATGCCTTCACGTATCGATTCGATGATGTGGCTCCGACTAATCCCAGTGAGATTACAGCCGATCCGATAGGTTATTCTTCAGCAGACGCGTTTATTTTCACGTGGTCTAATGATGTCGGTGATGCTAATTCCGGCGTAGCCAAATTCCAATATCGCACAGGCGGAGATGCGGCAGACATATGGTATGATATTTCTGACCCATATGCCGTATCGCAATCCGTCGCGCCATATCAGGCTAACAAGAACACTTTCTATTTGCGCGCGGTGGACAATGCCGGCAATGTTTCCGCTCCGATGACGATGGATTATTTCTATTCCGGTGGAGCCGCTTCGCCGCCGCAAAATTTGGTTGTTTCGCCGGACACCGTGGACAATCAGACCAACAGCTTCACTTTCACTTGGGACGTGCCTACTTCTTACGCGGGGGATGTGGACAAGTTGACCTATTTCTACTCGGTCAATTATCTGCCCACGCCTTTTAATACCATAGAAACTACAGCCAAAGCCGCCGGTCCGGGGCCGTTTGCGACCCAGTTCGGGAAAAATACTATGTATGTAGTGGCGATGAACGAAGGCGGCACCAAAACTAATCCAAACGATGTGGATTGGGATCATCCAGCCTCGGTGGATTTTTATGCCAAGACGACCGCTCCTGGACCGCCGGTCAATATGCAAGTTTTCGACACTTCCGATCGCGAAGCGGAGGAATATAGCGTGGCGGTCAAATGGAGCGTGCCGCAAAGTTATGATAGTGGAAACTTTGCCGGCTACACGATCTATCGATCGCTCGATGGAACGAATTTTGTCGAAGCGGCCACGACGACCGGAACGGCGTATGTGGATACGGAATTGGAAAGCAAAGAATATTATTATTATGTCCGCTCTAGAGATAAGACTAATAATCTTTCCATCGCAACCTCGACACTTTTTTTGACGCCGACCGGGCGCTATACCACTCCGCCGACCATCGTGTCCAAGCCATCGGTTTCAGTGCAATCATTTGCAGCTTCTTTCGAGTGGTCGACTAACCGATTGGCCAGTTCTTTCGTCGAGTATGGCACGAAGATGTCATTGGGAAAGACGAACGGACAAGTGGACAGCCTGACCGCGCACAAAGTCGATATCAATGGCTTGGAAGCGGCCACTAAATATTATTATCGCGTGAAATTTATCGATCCGGACGGGAATATCGGAACTTCTGAAATCGGTAATTTTACCACCAATGATCCGCCGACCATTTCGGACGTTTTGGTAGATGGCATAGGATTGGACAGTGCGACTGTTTCTTGGTCGACCAATATGAGCGGCACTTGCACTTTAAAATATGGAGAAGGTGGCTTTTCAAATTCTATCGAGGAGTCGGGCAGTGGGACGACGCACATCCAGAAAATCACAGGACTTAAAAATGCTACGCCCTACGCGTATCAGGTGGATTGTGTAGACGCGGATGATAATACATTTGATAGCGATCAATATACTTTCAATACCCTTGAACAGCCGCGGGTGGAAAATCTGACCGTGCAGAACAAGGAGAATGTCGATATCCCGACCATCGAGTTGAATTATACGACCACCCATCCGACGACTACCTTGGTCAAATTCAAGGGTCCGGATGAAACGGCTTATCATAACTATCTATTGTCGGATTACGCGACTGATCATAAAGCGACGATCGAAGCGTTGGATCCGGCCATTGAATATGAAGTGGTTGCGACGGGCATTGATGAAAACGGAGTGGAGGCGGCCAATATGACGGCCAAGGTGACCACCCTGACCGATAGTCGCCCGCCCGCCATAACAGCTAATCGCGCAATCGGACGAGTGATCGGGCTCGGAAAAGATGCTAGGGCTAATTTGTATGTTAAGATAGAAACAGATGAACTCACAAAAGTAAAAGTGCTTTTCGGCAAAGGAACGATTATGGGCAACTTTGAGCAGAGCACGCCGGAAGATCCTTCCAATACATATCATCTAATCACTATCCCCGTCGATCCGGGACAGGTGTATAGCTATGTCATTGAAGCGGTGGATATGGCGGACAATAAAACTGTTTCCAATCCGGCCACGGTTGTGGTTGAAGGCGCCAAGCAGAATGCGACCGAAATCGTGATAAATACGTTCAGCGATAAGTTTGGTTGGATAACTAAGTTATGGATAAAACAATAGATCAAATAGACGAGAAGGAGAAAAGAATATTAAAGATGAATGAAGCTCCCAGTCAGAGTGCTAAAGGAAAAAAAACTTCCGAGTTTTTTCCTGAGTTTGAACATCATTCTCAAAAAGATATTGTAGTCGGTGTCAAGGACATTGAGAAAACTTTTGTCTTGGGCACTAATAAGGTGGATATTTTGAAAGGGGTCAACTTCGAAATAAAAAGAGGGGAATTTGTGATGCTAATGGGTCCTTCCGGTTGCGGAAAATCGACTTTGCTCCACATCGTTTATGGATTGGAAGCTCCGACCAATGGGACGATCTTTGTTGAAGATGAAGATATCTGGGCGCACAGCAAGAATTGGCGAGCTTATTTCCGCAATCAATACATCGGTTTTATCCCGCAACAAGCCTTTTGGATAAAGTCGCTTTCAGTCATTGAAAATGTGGCGGTGCCGGGATTCATCGGCGGTCGGGGTTATCGCGAATCCATCGAAAGAGCGTATAAGACCTTGGAAATTGTCGGAATGAAAGACTGGGCACATTATCGGCCGTTTGACTTGTCCGGAGGACAGCAGCAGAAAGTAGCTTTTGCCCGTTCACTCCTTCTTAATCCTAAATTCATCATCGCGGATGAACCGACGGGGAACCTTGACCAGAAATCCGGCGTACAGCTGATGGACCTCATTAAAGAGTTCAACGAATCATTGAATATCACTGTCCTTATGGTGACGCATAATCCTGATCAGATCAGTTATGCATCGAGAATAGTCAGGATGGTGGACGGAAAAATATTATCAGACACGACTGATAAAGAACAAATTAATATAATCAAAAATGAAGCTTAACTTTTTTTTAAGAAAGAAAGATGTTTCCTTGGAAAGCGAAGAGGATTATGAAAAGAAACATCATAAAGCCTCCAATCGGCCGAAGGAAACTTGGAAAGAGAAACATACGGGTATCAGTTTTTCGATGATTTCCTATATCAGTTGGAAGAACTTGAAGGTCGGGCGGGCCAGATCCATCCTGACTATCGGTGGGGTGGCTTTAGGCATCGGGATAATCACTTTCCTTTTGAGCATCGGATTCGGTATGCAGCAAATGATCGTCTCGGAAGTCACCAAAGATAATCCGATAGATGTCATAGATATAAATAATGGCAATCTGGACAATTTCGTTTCTTTGAACGAGGATGTGGTCGGCAAGATAAAAAATATTGACGGAGTGAAAAAGATCGAGAGGCGGGTGAATACGGGAGGCAAGATAATCCTAGGCGAATCTCAGACGGATGTGATCATTTATGGAGCGACAGTCGAATATCTGGATATGCTTAGGGTCAAATATCAGGATAACGGAGGAAATTTTTCCAACGATGGGGATTCGGCTCTGATTTCAGACAGGCTGGCTAATCTTTTGGGCTTTGGCAATCCATATGAGGCTATCGGCAAAAAAATCGTATATAATATCGCGTTGTCCAAGGACGTGAGTTCTAAGTTGGATACGGAGAAAGTGACTGAGAATAATGAAATAACCATCTCTGGTATCGTCAATAAATCTGACAATACCTATATATATTTGCCATCCAAAATGTTAGAAGATAAATTCGGAGTAGATAGCGCCCAAGAGGGGAAGGTGGTCGTCTCCGATATGACCAAATTTGACAATGTGAAACAGCAGCTGGAACAAATGGGTTTCGTGACCAGCAGTATCGCGGAACTCATCGCCGGTATTAACAGTTTTTTCAGCACCGTGCGGATCTTCCTAGTGATTTTCGGGGTGATCATTATGTCGATTTCAGCGATGGGAATGCTTAATACTTTGAGTGTTTCTCTTTTGCAGCGGACCAAAGAAGTCGGAATTATGAAAGCTTTGGGCACGAAGCGGTTCGATGTTTTCAAAATGTTCATCTTGGAATCGATCATTATCAGTTTTGTCGGAGGCGTTTTGGGATTTTTCGGGGGCTATGGATTGGCACTTTTTGTGAATAAACTCTTGATAATTTTGGGCAAGAGGATGGGGACAGACCTAGGCTATTTCGTCTATGTCCCGACCGGTTTCATCTTGGCCATTGCCGGTTTCGTCCTGTTCCTGGGAATCATTACTGGGGTTATGCCGGCATTTCGCGCGTCCAAGATCCATGCCTTGGAGGCCCTTCGCTACGAATAGTTCTTAAGCAGTTAATAATTATTTTTTCAAATATGTTGTTCTTAAACGGATTTTTTCCAATGACCCATAAATTTTCCTATGCAGATCTGCCACAGACGGATGCATTTTTTTTGACAGTGGCCATCTTGGCAGTAATCGTCCCGCCATTCCTGATCTTTTTCTTGGCACCTGCCACGCGGCGAATCAAGAGTTTTTTTTATTGGATGACTATCTCACCGATTGCGAAATTAAGAAGCGTCAGAAAATATGATAATGATAGGTTTGAAGAATATGAGGAAGCAGAAGCTGAGGTGTTCAAAGCTAACCCGGGAAACTTTTTGACGCTGTACAGCGGATTGAATATGATACTAAGTCTAGTGGCAGAAAAAGCTATGCGGAAAAAGATCGAAGAAGGCACCAGCCATGAAGAGATTGTCAAGATGTTATTGAAAACGGGAGTTTTAACACCTGTTGGCGCTAAAAAATTAAGGTTCATAAGATGGGTGGAAGGTGTGGTGGTTTCCGGCGGAACTGGACTGATTTCGCGAAAGACGATGGAGCTGGCCATCGCGGTACTCTGGAAGACGCAAAAGGAGCTTAATAATTGGATTTCCAATAATTAATCTTGGATAAAACTTAATTCAAAGATTATGAAAGATAAATTATTCTGCCTAGGCATCTCGGCTTTATCAGCTGCTTTGGTCTACGGCATCTATCTTTTGATAATAGCTTTGCGGGATAAGTTTTTTTGACCTGTTTTGAGGGTGTGCTAAAGTGGATTTATGCAAAAAGAGCTTATTACAACAACATCGGCGCAGACCCAAGAGGCGGGGCGCTTGCTGGCCAAGGAATTTCAAGGGGGAGAAGTTATTTGTTTGTCCGGCGAACTGGGGGCGGGCAAAACGACCTTCACTCAAGGGCTTCTGGGGGGCTTGGGCCTCGAAGGTCCTTTCACCAGCCCGACTTTTTTGGTGATGAAAGAATACGAGATAAAATATCCAATATCCAATATCCAATATCCAATAAAATACCAAAATGTCTATCATATAGATGCCTATCGGGTGGGAACGGAAGATATTTTAGCGCTCGGTTGGGAGGAGATGGTTGCCAATCCTGAAAATATTATTATAATAGAGTGGGCGGAGCGGGTAAAAGAAATTATTCCGAATAATGCTATTTGGATAAACTTTGAGTGGCTGGATGAAAATAGGCGGAAAATAACACTGTCTAATGATCAATGTTCAATGATCAATTCTCAATCAATAATCAATACTTTAATGTTCAATTGAATATTATGATATTGAAAATTTATTGAATATTGATTATTGATAATTGAATATTAAAAAACTAACTTTACAATAAAAGTTTATGAAAAAAACATTGGGTGTATGCTTGGTAGTTGGTCTGGTGATAATTTTCAGCGCTTGTTCCCAAAAAGAAGAGGCTAACAAAACTCCGAATCCCGTGACTGATCCGGGCGGGTATGATAAGAGTATGCTGAACACTAAGGACAAAGCGGCGCAGGACGTGTCGGCAGCGACCGACCAAGAGAATGGCCGATTAAATGATACGCTAAATAATAATGACAATGCTATGAATGCAAGCGAAAATGGCTCTGGCGACAACTCGGAGCTAGTGAAAAAATATAACACGGCGATCATGAAAACCAGTCTGGGTGATATCGAATTGAAGCTGGATGCATCTAATGCGCCGGTGACTGTGGGCAATTTTTTGAAACTGGCCAGTTCGGGATTCTATGATGGTACCAAATTTCACCGAGTTATCAAGGATTTTATGATCCAAGGCGGTGACCCGTTGAGCAAAGATGATTCACAAAAAGCGAGTTGGGGAACAGGTGACCCGGGATATAAATTTAACGACGAACTTACTGGCAAAGAAACTTACACTCAGGGCACGCTGGCTATGGCCAATTCCGGCCCGAACACCAATGGTTCTCAATTTTTCATCGTGACCGCCAGTCCAAGTTATCCATTGCCGCCAAGCTATACGGTCTTCGGTCATGTGACTAGCGGTTTGGATGTAGCCCTCAAGATTCAAGATGTTCAGACTGATCCTTCCAATAATCAACCGCTCGAAAATGTGACCATTAACAGTATACAAGTGCTGGAAAAATAGGAAAAAATTTTCAAAAAACAGCTCCGACGTTATATCGGAGCTGTTTTTTTTAGTTTGTTTGTAATATACTTGAGAGAGACTAAAAATAGACCAAAAATATGGAAAACAAAGCGAAAAAACTCATTCTTATTGATGGCAATGCCATTATTCACCGGGCTTATCATGCTTTGCCGCCGCTCATGACCAAGTCAGGCGAGCTGGTGAATGCGGTGTATGGTTTCACTTCCACGATGCTCTCGGTGATCGAAAAGTTCCAACCGGACTATATTATTGCCACTTTTGACTTGGCTGGACCGACTTTCCGGCATAAAGAATTCGCGGAATACAAGGCGCATCGCGTCAAAGCCGATCAGGAATTGTATGACCAGATTCCGCGCGTCAAAGAAGTGGTGCGGGCCATGGGCATTCCGATTTTGGAACTGGCCGGGTTTGAGGCGGATGATGTCATCGGGACACTGTCGCGCTTGGCTGACTCGTCTAGAGAAAATCTCGAGACGATGATTGTGACGGGAGACTTGGACACTTTGCAGTTGGTGAGTGATAAGACGAGTGTGTACACGATGCGCCGAGGTCTGACTGATTCGGTGTTGTATGGCAAAGACGAAATTATGGCCCGCTATGGCCTAGTGCCGTCTCAACTCATCGATTATAAGGGTTTGCGTGGTGATCCGTCGGATAACATTCCGGGCGTGAAAGGCATCGGGGAAAAGACGGCCACGGAACTTTTGAAAAAATATGTCACCTTGGAAGGGGTGTATCAAAATATTGCGGAAATCAAGGGTGCGGTCAAGGATAAATTGGAGCGCGATAAGATGCAAGCAATCCAAAGCAAGCAATTGGCGACCATCGTGAGAAGCGTGCCGGTGGAGTTGGATTTATCGGCTGCCAAGACACATGAGTTTGATCGCGCGCAGTTGGTGAAGCTTTTTCAAGAGCTGACTTTTTTTTCGCTGATAAAACGGATCCCTGGAAATAATAATGCAAATACGCGAATGTATGCGAATGACGCGAATATGCCAGTAGTAGATGATGTGAATGTGTCTGAAGGCGTCAACGATTTTAAATATGAATATATTGCAGCGGATAAGGCTGAAGAATTTTTCCAGATGCTTGCTGAACAGAAAGAAGTGGCGTTCTGTTTGAAATCGCACGGTGGGAAAGGTTGGGAGAAAGAAATTTCGAGCGTGGCTTTTTCTTGGAAAACAGGCCGGGCTGTTTGTATCGCCTTCGGCGAGTTAAAAGGTAAAAAAGAAAAGTTTCCGCTAGAGGCGGATCAGCCTTTGGCTGAAAAAGTTAAGAATATTTTTGAAAATAAGGATATCCAAAAAATCGGGTATGATTTGAAAAGTTCCATTGAAACTTTGGGAAAGTATGGCATCGGATTGGCAGGTGGATTGTATGATGTGATGGTGGCGGCCTATGTCCTGGATCCTGGCGCTAAGACTGAGCTTGAGCGCTTGGTCCTCAAGGAATTGGGCGAAGAGATTGCGCCGGAGGCCAAAAAGGGGCAGCTCGGACTCATGATCGAATCGCCGGAGGAAACATCAGGGGAAGTCTGTCGTGCGGCAGATTATGTCTTTAAGCTTAAGCATAATTATGCAGGGAAAATTGCGGCCATCAGCGCGGAGCAAAATCCGACCCATAATTTGCAGACAGTTTTTTCAGATATTGAAATGCCGCTGGTGAAAATTTTGGCGGAGATGGAAGTGACTGGGGTGCGCTTGAACACAATTATATTCAAAGGCATTTCGGAAAAAATCACCGCTCGGATCGCTAGCTTGGAAAAAAGCATCTATGATGCTGCGGGCATGCAGTTCAATATCAACTCGCCCAAACAATTAGCCGAAGTGCTTTTTTCTACGATGAAGCTGCCGACTGTTGACATCAAAAAAGGCAAGACCGGCTATTCCACTGCTTCGTCCGAATTGCAAAAACTGAAAAGCGAGCATAAGATCATTGAGAAGATCGAAGAATATCGGGAAATTTTCAAATTGAAAACGACTTACCTTGACGCCTTGCCGCTCTTGGTCGACCAGAATTCACGCATCCATTCGGCCTTCAATCAAACAGTCACTGCCACGGGACGTCTGAGTTCCAGTGAACCCAATCTGCAAAACATTCCCATCAGAACTGATCTGGGGCAACTCTTGCGAGTGGCTTTCGAAGCGGAGAAAGGTTGGAAGTTGGTGGCGGCTGACTATTCACAGATCGATCTGCGGGTGGTGGCGCATGCTTCGCTCGACAAAAAAATGATCGAACTGTTTTGGGCCGGTGAAGACATCCACACAGCTACGGCGGCGGAAATCAATCAGGTGACCAAAAGCCAAGTGACGCAGAAAATGAGAAGTTCTGCCAAGGCTTTGAATTTCGGAATCATTTACGGTATGAGTGTCTTCGGTTTTTCCGCCTCCGCCGGCATCGATCGTGATGAAGCTAAAAAATTCATCGATGCCTATTTTGCCAAGTTCACCGGTGTGGCCAATTATATGCGCACCACCAAAGAAGAAGCCAAAACCAAGGGTTACGTGGAAACGGAAATGGGCCGCCGCCGCTATGTCCCCGAAATCAACGCTCCCAATTTCCAAGTGGCCCAAGCGGGCGAGCGCATGGCCATTAATATGCCGATCCAAGGCATGTCGGCCGATATCGTGAAGCTGGCGATGATCAAGGTCTATGAGGCATATGAAAACAATCCTGACGTCAGAATGATCTTGCAAGTGCACGATGAAATCATTCTGGAAGTGAAAGAAGATTTGGCGGAAGAAGTGGGCAAGCGTGTGAAAGAAATTATGGAACAAGTTTACAAACTCAAAGTGCCATTGGTGGTGGATGTGAAGGTGGGGGATAATTGGGGAGAAGTGTAATCTTCTTTCCTAAAGCTCGGCTTTAGGAAAAATAAAACCCCAACGGAAACGCGATCCGTCGGGGGCAGGTTATGCTATCTAGGATATAACTCCTTGATTCTATCAGCTCCTTTATAGATTATATAAGGGATAGCTCCTCTATCGATTTCAAGCTCTTTGCTTAAAATATTATAAATAGCTATTTTATGCTCTTTTGTTTTTCCATTGGAGTAAAAATGGAAAGTTATACCTTCGTAAGTAATACTTATGAAAGTTATCCACTGGGGAAATTTCATGGATATGTTATTAATGCAGTGGTAGCAGTAGCAGATGATGTCTCCATGATCGGGAAAATTTTTGCTATAAGTACCCTTGGGTTCTCTGATTAACGATTTGCACTCAAAGCAGGTTTGGCCAATAATTTTTTTTGGTGAAATTTTTTCCATAGTTATTCTCCCTTGCGTTGTTGGTTGAGAGCTAGTTGTGAATAGGATAGTATTCAATATTTATTGCATCATTCAATTAATATTGCCTTCTGGAATTATTTTGTAAAATCCAGGCAAGAATTCTTCCAAAGCAAAATCTTTGATAATTTCAGGTACTTTCATTTTAGCCTCTCTTGTTAGTTTTAGTGTGTGCTCGCAGCCTCTTTTTTTAAAAAACAAGTAATAAGATAGTGTATGACATAGGAGAAATATTGTCAATAATTGTTCAACAAATGTTGACAATATATTAACAACAGTGTACGATAGGCATATGTTAGCCAGTAACACTCTCAAAAAATTGGGTCTAAATGAGAAAGAAACGCGAGTCTATCTGGCGCTACTTCGGCATGGACAAGCTAAACCGGCGGAACTGGCGAAACTCACTAAACTTAATCGGGCAACGCTTTATCATACTGCCAAAAGCTTGGTTTCATCCGGAATTATTGCTGAAGACTTGAGTGGCAAGGCTTTGCAATATGTGATTTTGCCGATTGATAATATGAAAAATATTCTAGAATCAGACAAGAGAGAATTAAAAGAAAAAGAGAAGCTGGTCAAGCAGGCAGTGGGAGAATTGCAGATGATCAGTTCAGAAAAATCATATCCGGTGCCCAAAATTAGATTCATAGAAGAAAATGATTTGGAAAAATTCTTGTTCGATAATTTAGTGAAATGGCAAAAAGAGGTTATTGCATCTGATGGACACTGGTGGGGCTTTCAGGATCATACTTTTGTGGAAAATTATCCTGCTTGGATTGAGAAGAGTTGGAAAACTAAAGAAAGCCAACGTGGAAACTATTCGCCGCAAATATTTACTAATGATTCAAAGACCGAGCGGAAATTGAAAGGAAAATATCAGCCGAAGCGGCAGGTGAAATTTTTAGCGGATACTAATTTCACGGCTACAACCTGGGTTTGTGGGGATTATCTAGTAATGATTTATACTCGCCAGGTCCCATATTATATTATTGAAATTCACGATGAGATGATGGCGCTCAATATGCGCGAGATTTTTAGGAGGTTGTGGAGAAATCCGGTTGGACAAAAAGTTGATTAGTTGAAATATAGATTAACAACTTGTATAATTCTCATGTAATAGGCAAAGGCATGGACGGGCTTAAATCGTAAAAACATGCTTTATATAAAGCAAAATCTAATGTAATAGTCATGTAATAATTATGAATAATATAGAAAAGGAAGCTTTAATATGGCTTGAAAAAAGCCTTAAACCATTTCCTCAAGAATTGAATGAAATCGATTGGAAATGCCAGCTTTCGACAAAAACCGATCGACTCGCTCAGCACATTTCAGCCTTCTCAAACTATAACGGCGGCGGATTTTTGGTTTTCGGAATTGACAATGATGGTGATATTTTAGGAATCAATAATAGTGATTGCGATGAGATACTAAAGAAATTAGGAAACATTGCGCGTCAAAATCTTTTGCCGCCAGTTGTAATTGATCATGCTGTCGCTAATTATCAAGGAAAGGATTTGTTATTTGTTAGAATAAATGAAGCACAGGAAAAGCCAATTCATTTGAGAAATGGGTCGATATACGATTCGTATATTCGCTCAGCAGGGCAAACAAGAAGAATGGAAAAGATGGAAGTGGCGGCTTTGATTTCACAATCACAAGGGCTACAATTTGAGGACGGTATCTCCGCTACAGGCTTATCTGCAGAAGAAGTTTTAAAGAAAATTGATTTCACTTCGTATTTTGATTTAGCGGTGCGACCTATGCCGGATGGAAATGAGGCTATCCTTGAAAATCTTATCTTCGAAAAATTAGTCAGAAAAAATGGAGATCTTTTTGATATTACAAATTTGGGCGCCATCTTGTTTGCAAAAAATATTGAAGAATTTGAAAACCTAAAAAGAAAAGCCGTTCGTGTGATTATTTACGAAGAAAAAGACAGGCTAAAAACAGTTAAAGAGCTGGAAGGAAGGAGGGGTTACGCGTCTGGCTTTGAATCACTCATAGAATATGTTGAAAATTTATTACCAGCGAATGAAGTTATCAAGACTGCGCTGCGTCAAGATGTTAAAATGTATCCAGAAGTTGCTATTCGTGAACTTATTGCCAATGCTTTGATACATCAAGATTTTAATATGACGGGCACTGGTCCGATGATTGAGATTTTTTCTGACAGAATAGAGATTACAAATCCAGGTCAGCCGCTTATTGACACCCTACGCCTTTTAGACTCTCCTCCGCAATCTCGCAATGAAAAACTAGCAGGTATTATGCGAAGATTTAAGGTTTGCGAGGAAAGAGGAAGTGGTATTGATAAGATTGTATATCTAACAGAAATATACCAGCTGCCAGCACCAGATTTTATAAAAAGTGAAAATCATTTTAGGGCAATTCTTTTCGCACATAAGGCGTTATCAAATATGAATAAAAAGGATAAAGTTAGAGCTTGTTATTTGCATTGCTGTTTGAAACATGTAGCAGGAGATAAAATGAATAATACCTCGCTGAGAGAAAGATTTCAGATAGCGGAGGCCAACTATCCGATCGCTTCAAATATTATAAGTGACACGATTGATTCGGGATTAATCAAACCCTATGATCCTAGTAATAAATCTAAACGGTATATGGCATACGTTCCTTTCTGGGCTTAGTTTTAAGTTAATATAATAAAATAGATAAGCAGTAATCTTATGCCAGAACTTCCAGAAGTCCAAACCGTAGTGAATGATCTGAATGAAAAAATCAGAGGCGACAAAGTCGTTTCTTTTTGGAGTGAGTGGCCGAAGGCGATCAAAAATAAAAAACTTAAAGATTTCCAAAAAGAAATAATTGGGCGGAAAGTTTTGGGCGTAAGGAGGGTTGGGAAGAATATTTTTATAGATTTAAACGGTGATAAGACGCTGTATATACATTTGAAGATGACAGGACATCTTTTGGTGAAATTTCAAAATCCAAATGACAAATTACAAATAAAATCCAAAATCAAAAATCTAAAAAATACAAAACCGGATTATTTCAGTGACAGGGTTAATCAATATATCAGGCATAAATGGACATTAAAAGATAAAAAAGGCAAATTAAAGACCATTGAGTTTTCGGATATGCGCAAATTTGCCAAGATTGTGTTGGATGATACGGAGAAAATAAAAAACTTAAAAGAAATAAAGGCCTTGGGAGTGGATGCGCTCAGTGCGGAGTTCACTTTCCAGAAATTTCAAGAAATACTTTCCAAAAAACCGAAAGGGCAGATTGGGATAATTCTTTTGGATCAAAATTTGATCGCCGGCATCGGCAACATCTACCGCAGTGAGATCCTGTTTGAAGCGGGCATTTTGCCGGATAGGCCAATTGAAAAAATTACACTACCGGAACGCAAGAAGCTTTATGCTGCCATCGGTAAAATCCTCAAAAAAGCGGTGAAATTGCGGGGCACTTCTGATTCGGATTATCGTGATACTTCTGGCGCGCCCGGAGGATTCCAAAAAGTGCTCAAAGTCTATCGCAAGGAAAAGCAAAAATGTCAAAAATGTGGTACAATGGTGCAAAGAAAAACTTTGGGGCAAAGAAGTGTTTTCTTTTGTCCTGAATGTCAAAAATAATTTTTTCAATAAGGTGTGTCATCCCGCAGCCAATTCCAAAAAAGCTTTGAGGTTATATTTGGATTGATGTGCGTGGTCGCCTGCGGCTTAGATATTTTTAAATAACTAGTTTTATTGGCGAATTGGTGCGGGATGCTCATTTTTGTTCCTGCTCGCTTCGCTCACAGACAAAAATGGCAAACAGTAAAAAAATAATCAGTGCAGTCATTATCCTGGCTCTGGTCGGGGGCGGGATATATTTCATAAAAAAGTCAAAAACTAGCAATGTCAAACAGATCGATCTGAACAAAAAAACCGCGCAGAATTCCGGCCCGGCCAATACCGGACCGGTCAGCCCCATTTCCGGCCTGAGCTGTGACAATTGGAATAAACGTCCGATTGCGGTGATGCAACCGGCTGATCCGACGGCGCGTCCCGCCGCTGGTTTTTCCGACGCGGATATGGTTTTTGAAATGCCGGTCTTCACCAATTCGAACACGCGCCTGATGGGAGTGTACCTCTGCAATCTTCCCAATGAAGTCGGCTCGATTAGGAGCGGCCGCCATGATTACATTCCGCTGGCCAAGGGACTGGACGCAGTGTACATCCACTGGGGATATTCCATTTTTGCCGAGAGCCTGCTCAAACAAAAAATTATTGATAACATCAATTGTTTAACGACTTCTTATTGTGCTCGCTGGCCGAAGACCGGCGTGATGCAGCTGGAGGATACGGGACACATTACCAAAGACAAGATTGAACAAGCTATGAAGGATTACAATTATCACACTGATGATAAATTTGCAGGGTATCCTCATCAGGATGAAGCCGGAATCGATCAGCGTCCGAACGGCGGGGGCTTGCGCTTGGCTTACCCGGGGAAATATGGCGTTAATTTTGATTACGACAAAGAATCAAATACGTATCCGCGCACCTGGGACGGCACGCCAGATATTGACAAAAACAATGGCAAACGTGTGGCGCCGAAAAACATCGCTGTGCTTTATGCGGCTGATGCTCAGATAAAATTGGCGGATGAGCAGAACTATATCAACAGCGGACTCATGGATCCATGGTCGCTGGTGCCGAAAGAAGATCAGGCGGGGATTGATTATAACGGCGTGGGGCGCTACAACAATTTGCAACTCGGCGATCCATGGTTCGATACGACCGACAGTGGTGATGCCTATTACTATTTCAACGGCCAACAAGTCAAGGGCACCTGGAAAAAAGATAAGAGCAGTCTGGACAGTAAACTTTTCTTCTATGATGAAAGCGGGGCGGAAATCAAATTCGTACCGGGTCAGATCTGGGTGGATGTGATGGAGCCGGGCCAGGGCATGAAATGGACACCCGCTAGCTAAAGCTAGAATGTTCAATACTCAATATCCAATAATCAATAGAACAGAAGTTGGTGATTTTAAAATATGATACTATTTTTATACGGCGAGGATGCATTTTCTTCTAAACGCAAGGTCGCTGAAATAAAACAAAAATATCTCAATTCTGATAAGTCCGGTTCCGGCTTATCAGTTTTTGATTGTGACCACGCCTCCGTAGCAGATAAAGTTAATGTAAAAAATATAGTCAGCGTGATCAATACGCCTAATCTCTTGGCGCCTAAAAGACTGCTAATTATTAAGGATTTTGTTTCAGCGACACTGGCCGAGGAGCAAAAAGAATTATTGACTTTTCTCAAGAAAAAAGACCGAAATTTAGGCGAAGACAGTGATGTGGTCGTAGTTTTTTGGGAAGGAAGTCAGCCGAAAAAATCCGGGGCGTTGTATAAATTTTTGGAGAAAAATGCCAAGAGCCAACATTTTGAAAAATTAAGCGGCGTGAAGTTGCAACAATGGGTCTTGAAAAATTTAGTGAACGTTGATCCGACAGCCAAAATTTCCAAGTCTGCCTTGGAGAAATTGATCGCCTATTGCGGCGAGGATAATTTTATTTTGTTTTCCGAGATGCAAAAATTGGCCAGCTATGCGAACGGTCAGATGATTGAAGAGAAAGACGTGGAAAAATTAGTGCGAGCTAAAATAGATGGTAATATATTCGCCATGGTAGACGCGATTGGCGCTAATAACAAAAAACAGGCGCTCGGAATGCTACACAAACACCTGGAAAAAGGCGATGATCCTTTCTATATCCTCTCCATGTTTTTCTATCAATTCCGCAATATGTTGAAAGTGGCTGATCTTAAGGAGCAAGGGATGCCAGAACATGAAATCGCGCGTGCGACTAAGTTGCATCCGTTCGTGGTGAAAAAAAGCCTCTCGCAAGTTTCCCGGTTGCCTCTTGCAAAATTAAAAACCATCTATCAAAAGTTGGGCGAACTGGATACAGAGGTGAAGACTGGGAAAATCGAAATTAAGTTGGGGTTGGACAAGTTTGTGGTGGAGTTGTGATTTCTTAATGAGATATAATCATGATCAAAAGACAAATTATAGTAGATAATTTGAATATTCAATTTTATCAAAGTGACTGTATTGGCAAAGAAAAATTGGTGATATTATTGCATGGCTGGAATTCTCGGGCAAAACATTTAAAAATCATCTTCCAAGAGATGGATAATTTTATCGCCCTGGATCTTCCCGGTTTTGGAGAAAGCGATTTGCCGCCTGTTGTTTGGGGGGTAGCTGAATATGCTAATTTTTTGCGAAGATTTCTTGAGAAGCTGGAAATTGAAAAACCTATTCTAGCTGGACATTCTTTTGGGGGCAGTGTCATTTTGAAGTATCTAGCCAATGGTGGCAGAGCAGAAAAGATTATCCTAGTTTCTCCTTCCGGCATAAGGAAAAGAGGAATGAAGATATGGTTCTATAAGATTGTGGCCAAAATAGCAAAAAGCATATTGAGTCTTCCCGGCGCATCCTTTTTTAGGGATAAAATCAGAATAAAAGCGTATAAGATGATAGATTCAGAGGATTATATCGAAGCTGGAGCGTTGACCGAAAGTTATAAAAAAATTATTCGGGAAGATTTGAGCGAAGATATGAAGAAGATCCAAATCAAAACTATTTTAATCTGGGGCGAAAAGGATGTTGCGACTCCGCTTGCTCAGGGCGAACTTATGCAGAAGTTTATCAAAAATTCTAAATTGTATATCATCAAAACAGCTGGCCACTTTTCTTTTGTTGATCAGCCGGAGGAATTTAAGAAAATATTTTTAAGAGAAATCAATGCTGATTAGAAATTTGATCTATATCTTGCAACTAAATCTTTATGATATAGGGAGCTTCTTGAAATTTGCCTATACACATCCGGCGTGGTGGCGGTTGGAAAAGAGAGCAACTATTACTTGGACAAAAAAGGCTAAGTTGGTCTATGTCGTTACAATATTTTTTCTTATAGCAATCATAGGCTGCGCTTATTTCCAACTGGGCTTCTCCGGCTTAGGTGTCATATTTTTTGAAATTATCATGTTACCTGCCATTATTAGTTTTGCAACTGTGAGCGTTTATCCGATAGACAAATATCTGAAAGGGAGACTGGTTAAAAAAGCCAAACTGATTTTGCGGCGATATGTCCAGGGCGTTACGGTCATTGGCATTACCGGCAGTTATGGCAAAACTTCGACGCGAGAAATTCTCGCTAGCATCCTGGGTGAAAAATTTCGCGTGTTTAAATTAGAAGAGAACATTAACACAGACATCGGGATTGCTGATTATATCGTGAAAAATCCTGACTTTTTAGAGAGTAAGGAAGTATTCATCGTGGAAATGGGAGCGTATAAAAAAGGGGATATCAAGGATCTTTGCGACTTGGTCAGTCCTGATTATTCTATTTTGACGGGCATCAACGAATCGCATTTGGAGCGATTCGGCAGTTTGGAAAATACTATCCAAGCTAAGTTCGAATTGCCACTGGCAACAAAAAAAATGGCAGTTTTAAATTTTAAGGATGAGAATGTAAAAAATAATTTTTCAAAATTTGATTTAAAAAACTCAGTCGGCGTGACTGATGAAGCGGCGCAAGAAATCAAAATCCTGGATAATTTTCTTGGTCTTGAATTCAAGCTGAATGATAGAATCTTCAAAACAAAACTTTTGGCAGGGCATAATATTCCCCTCATTCTTCTGTGTTTGGAAATAGCCGGTGCATTAGGGATGGATTCTGAGGCTATGGCAAAAGGTGTGGAAAAAATCTCATATATTCCCCATAGGTTAGAGCCGATCTATAATGATAAGACGGATGTTTGGGTGATCGATGACAGTTATAACGGGAATTTCAATGGAATCATCAGTGGCTTGGAAGTGCTTGGCCGCGCGCGCGGCCGACGGATCGTTCTGACGCCCGGCCTCGTCGAGCTGGGCAAAAAAACGGAAAAAGTGCATAATAATATCGGTCAGTTATATGCGGATCAGGGGGTAGATTTAGTACTGCTGATCAAAAATAAAGCTACCAAATATATTGTTTCCGGATTGAAGGAAAGGGGCTTTGAAAACTATAAGATATTTGATTCGTCCAATCAAGCCCATGCAGCCCTGCCTGAAATCATTCAGCGCGGCGATACGATCATTTTTCAAAATGATCTGCCAGATAATTATTTTTAATAAACTATTATGAACATTGGGGTATTTTTTGGCGGGAAAAGTCCGGAACATGACGTCTCGATCATTACGGGTCAACTTATCATTTCGGAATTGAAAAAGATGGGGAGATTGTTCACTCCGGTATATCTAGGGAAAAACGGGGAGTGGTATATCGGAGAAGAGCTGGATGACTTGAAATTTTTTATGGATAAACAGCGGGAGCAGAAATTGCCAAGCCTGGATAACTATTCGCTCAGCCTTAAGGAATCTAAAAGACGATTGGTTTTTGAAAAGAAAGGGCTGTTGTCTAAAAAAGTTATCATTGATCTGGCTTTTCCATGTTTTCATGGTTCGAACGGTGAAGACGGCACGATACAGGGACTTTTTGAAATGTTTAATGTGCCCTATGTCGGTTGCGACGTAGCTTCCTCGGCCGTAGCTTTTGATAAGGTACTCACTAAGCTCTTGTATCAAAGCCTAAACATCCCGACAGCCAAGTTTATCCATTTTAGCGGTCAAGATTGGATGGGTAAAAAGGAGGAAATTATTTCAGAAATAAAGAGGCATCTGCGCTTCCCGCTTTTTGTGAAACCGCCTAAACTTGGATCATCCATCGGCATCACGCGAGCTAAAGACGAGAATGAGCTGGAATCTGGCATTGAGTTGGCACTGCATTATGGAGAAAAAGTTCTCGTGGAGGAGGGAGTGGAAAATTTGGCGGACATCACTTGTTGTGTCATTGGAAATGATGAATTGACAGCTTCGCTCGTCCAAGAGTCAATTTTTGACAGTGACCTTTTCAATTTCGAAGAAAAATATTTGAAAGACGGCGGGGCACAGACGGGGAGCGCTAAAGACCGAATAATAATTCCTGCGCGATTGGATGAAAAAACTACGACAAATGTGCAGGCAATGGCTAAACAGATTTACAAAAGTATCGGCTCTAGTGGCATTGCCCGCGTGGATTTCCTTTTTGATAAGCAGGCAGATAAATTATATGCTAATGAGATTAATCCACTGCCCGGCAACATCTATTTCCATCTATGGGAGGAGAGCGGATTAGGATTGGATGAGCTCTTGGAAAAACTTTTGCAATTTGCGATTGAACGTCACACAGCCAAGAACAAAATAACTTACACTTTCAAGACAGACCTGATGGACTTTGCGAATTCGGTGAAGTTAAAAATGAAAAAATAATAATGTTTTCTGTAACAAAAAAACCACTCCGATGTACATCGGAGTGGTTTTCATTTGCAAGATTATTTCTTCAGCGCGGCAGCTTTCACGGTTTTGTTCAGGCGGGATTTCATGCGGGCAGCGGTATTTTTGTGTAGGACATTCTTTTGAGCGGCTTTGTCCAAGGCTTTCATCGATTTCTTCAGATATTCCTGAGCTTTGGCAACATCGTTTTTGGCCAGAGATTCCTTGGTCGCTTTTATCGCGCTCTTGAAAGATCCTTTAATCTTACGGTTCTTCTCCGTCTTTCTTTCGGTGACCCGCATATATTTCTTAGCGGCTTCTTTGATCGGCATGTTCGTTTTACTCAAGTTAAAAATGCAAAATTAAAAATGCAAAATTGAACTCGAAAAATTAAATTTTAAAATAGTAAAAAGTAAATCCCAGCACCATGACTTAGAAAGTAAAGGTTTCTAAGATATTCCACGAATTGCATATCAGAAAGACAATTGTAACCAGCTTGGAAATGGTGCGGGATAAAGGTTTTTACTTATCATTTGTATCATAAGCTGGGATTTTTGGCAAGTCTTGGTTTAAATGATAGAATTGAAACATGATTGCCAAACTAACGGGAAAAATTGAATATCTGAAAAGCACCTACGCTGTCATTGATGTGCACGGCGTGGGATATAAGGTGCATCTCAGCGCCTACACTTTTGGAAAAGTGGCTGGCACGGCCGAAATCAGCCTGTTCATCCACACTTATGTGCGCGAAGACACTTTGGCGCTCTATGGTTTTTTAGTGCCGGAAGAATTGGAAATGTTCGAGCTTTTGATTTCCATTTCCGGCATCGGTCCGAAAGCTGGCATGAGTATTCTTTCCATTGCTACGCCAAAAACGATCAAGACCGCCATCTTGAACGAAGACCCGTCCATTCTGACCAAAGTTTCCGGCATCGGCAAAAAAACCGCCGAGCGGGTGATCTTGGAATTGCAAAACAAGGTAGCTGATTTGAGTGTGGGCGACAAAGAAGAAGCAGTGACGGACGTGGATTCGATTGAAGCCTTAATGACCATGGGCTATTCCAACGCCGAAGCCCGCGACGCCTTGAAAAGCGTGCCGGCGGATGTGAAAGATGTCGGGCAAAGGATCAAGACGGCGCTCAAGAATTTGGGGAGAAGGTAGGATGATAATTAAATAACTTGTAAGGTTTCATTAAAAAATTCTTTTTCGTGGAGAATTTTTTTGTTATGGCGGATAGACTGTTCAAAACTTTTATTGTATGATTAAGGTATAAAATAAAAAAATAAAAATGAAAAAAATCCCGATCTATTTAAAACTAGCAGTCGTTTTTGTCCTTGTGATATTGTCAGCCGCGGCTATTAAGGGCGGCAATGGATCTTTTGACTTTTCCCAGATAATCGCCTACGTGATTTTGATCATCGCGGTTTTCAGCTTTGGGTTGTTTATGATGTTTTCCTTGGAGAATCGCAAAGAAAGGATTAACTCCATCAAAGATTCACTGCGCAAGCAAGACGCTCATTTGCTCAACATCTACCAGTTTTCCAAATTTTTCGCGCCGAGCGTGACGGAAAAAATAATCAATCACATCGACAGCTATTTGATAACCCAGATCGATTATCGGATCGAGGATACCGATAGGTCGAGCGAGAGCCTGGCCGATTTTTTTGATTTAGCGAGACAGATCAAGGCTTCCACCGAAGAGCAGCGGGCGGTGAAAATGAGGATCATGAATAACTTGGAAGAGATCAGTTTGATCTTGAAAGAAGTTTCTTTCAAGGCGACTGACCGGATGAGCGGTTATGAATGGATAAGTCTTCTGGCGCTGTTCTTCGTGATCGTCTTTGGGCTGTTCTATGAGAATACTAATTCACTGGTGTGCATTTTCATCATTTCCATCATCGCCACGGCTCTGGCTCTTTTGCTGTTCATCCTGAGAGAACTGGACAGATTACATTGGCAAGAACAATATTGGGTCTGGAATCCATTGGTGAATCTGTTCAAGGAGTTAGGTCTGGTGCCATATTTTCCGGAAATAATTTTCAAAACAAACCGAGTGGCCATCAAAAAGATCCGCGGCCTGACCAAAGCCCGGATCGCCATCTACAAATATCCCTACCCGAATTTCAAAGGTAAGAAGATTAAGATTGTGAAGGTGTAGGAATGAAATGTAAAAAGAAATTTTAAAAATACGACCGTGGTGGTCGTGTTTTTTTATCCCCACGGGTTTTCGGCTTTCTTGGCAAAAGTGAAAATGGTTTCGAAGAGGGTGTCGATGAGGCGAAAGAGGGCGGGGTGTCGGATGGTGATGGTGAGCGCCACATCAGGGAAGAGAAAAGAAATTTTGTTATTATACAATACGACCAGACCCTTGATCGGCAAATTGGCTTCTGGGAGGGTGCGGATGTTCCACATCCGGTCACTGAGAATGCGATAGTTCTCAGGTGTGATGGATTTTTTGATATCAAACAAGATTTCTTCAGTGAAAATGGCCTTGGTCAGGATTTTCCTTTCCGCAACTTGGGTGAAGAAGAAATCCCAATATTTATTATCTAGCAGTTTCAATTCCGCTTCGGCCCCTTTTTTATCTTCAATAACTTTGAAAGTTGAGCCGACCGGCATGTGGATCACTTCGTCATATATTTTTTTGAAAGCGGCGTTGGATTCCATGATTTCGATCTGGGGCATTTCGCTTTCGGCATCATGCATTGATTCCAATTGGGGGAGTAGGGTTTTGAAATCCCCGACGCTTTGTTGCAATCTTTCGGCCAATTCAGCGGGGGCAATCGGGGAGATGAGTAATTTCTTACCTTTTTTCGTTTCCGTCAGGACTTTTTTCTTTAGGAGGCTTTTAATGTGAAAATAGGCCACGGTGCGCCCAATTCCGGCCTTTTCAGCGATTTCCGCAATGCCGGACTTTCCCAGCTTTAGGCACGCGGTATAAATCTCCGATTCCGCCTCAGAAAAAGCGAAGTTTTTCAGGATGTCGTTGATTTTTTCCATAAGGTTATATGTTTTGTCATTCCTGCGCAGGCAGGAATCTAGTCGCAAATTATTAAGTTTCTACATTGGATCCCCGCATGCGCAAGGATGACAGGGAAGATATTAACTCCATCTTAGCACCTTTTCCGTATATTGTCAACAAAATTATTCATCAAAATATAATAAAATAATGCTTAAAATAAAGGATAATAATATAATATACCAATGATTTGACTATAATTATTGACGTTTGCTTGAAATTGCGCTATACTACGTTGTTACGATGAGAAACGAAAAAAACATCGCAACACAGTACATCGAAATCACCTCACAAAATTCGCTCAATATTGAGCAAAATATTTCACAAGGAGAAAGTTATGATAGTTTTTATACTAACCTCGAACAAGCCATGCAAGAGTATTGAGGGAGTTTATCTTAAAGAGAGCACTGCAATTGCTGAGGATAATAGAGTATGTCCAGGATGGCAGGAGCGGGAAAGGGCAGAAATGAAAAAAAGGGAAGGCAAAAATATTTCCGAAATAGGATATTATATGTATTCACCTGAAATAAGTATCTATGAAAGAGAGGTGATTGAAAAATAGGGCAACGAGAGAACAACAATTCATCGTTGCCTCTCTCATTGAGATCATTTGTGAAATGGTTTCATAGGGGAAAAGTACGTTGAAAATTGAATAGCCTGATAATGGGCGAAATATTATATCAAGGAGAAAGATCATGGAGATAGTATTCGATATGGAGTTTATCAAGAGTGAAGCTGACAAGATGAAAAAAAGAAGCCTAGCTGTTGACAAACAAATCCTAAAAAGATCGAAAGCAAAAATCAGGCCATCTGTAATTAAATCTTTAGAAACGCAGGGTTTTGATGAGAAAATGCATATAGTTTCTGACCGCATATTGGAGATTTTTGCAGAAGATTGCAAGCACAGAGATAGCTGTATCGGTTGTAATGAAAAAGCAAGTGAAGTGGTAGCCGTCATGCTGAGAGATTTTATTCCTGATGATGGTAACCCTCCTAGGTTTTCGCGCTGTTGCAGTTTATCAGAGCTTTATAATGTGATAGTAGGTATGAATGTTGATAGATTCATATGGATTCCTTTTCGTAACTGGTGAGTACTTACCCCAGATAACAATTCGTTATCTGGGGTTTTTGTTTTAGGTGATATAAAATAGACTACTTGTCCCTTTTATTATATGATTGAGCTATGCTAGATAACCCGGAAAAATTCATTCGAGATAATTCGCCGGACGGCGGTTTTTTGCAGTCATCCGAGTGGAGGAAGTTTCAGGAGAAGGTGGGGAGGAAAACTCATGCCATTACCGGCGAGAGTTTTAATGCGTCTATTGTGAGTCATAAGCTTCCATTAGTTGGAACTTATTTTTATGTGCCAAGAGGGCCGGTGATGGAAATATCCAATATCCAATATCCAATATCCAATAAAATCCCAAATTCAAAATCCCAAATTCAAGACGGAGTAGTTGAAATGATAAAATTAGCGGAGAAAGAAAATGCAGGATGGATTAGGATCGACCCAGCATCAGAAGATGTTTTGGAAATGATTAAAGGTATTGTAGGGACAGACCTTGTGTCTGTCCTGGATGAGCAGGTACATCGTTCTGGGCGGACACAAGGTCCGCCCCTACGGAAATATAAAATTACTAAGGCGCCGCATAATGTGCAGCCGAGAGAGGTTTTTATTATTGATATTACGAAAACTGAAGAAGAGCTTTTGGCGGAGATGAAATCTAAGACAAGATATAATGTTAGGCTGGCGGAGAAGAAGGGAGTTAGTGTGAAGGCAATAACCAATAATCAAGAAACAAGGAACAAACAAATTTCAAATGACAAAATCCAAATTTCAAATAAAATCCCAAATCCAAATGAACAAAATACGGAAAAATATATTGCGGAATTTTTAAGACTAGTGAAGATTACGGCGAGGCGGGATGGAATCACTTCTCATCCGGAAAGCTATTATCGCCAGATGCTAGAAATCATTCCTAGTGATATTTTAAAACTATACGTAGCAGAATACGAAGGCAAGGTGATTGCAGCCAATCTAGTGTTGTTTTATGGTGAGACTTGCACGTATATGCACGGGGCGTCGGATGATGAATATCGAAATGTCATGGCGCCGTATTTGCTGCAGTGGCAGCAGATCAAGGATGCTAAGAAGGCAGGGTGCAAGAGGTATGATTTTGGAGGCGTCAGCGTTCAACCCCTCCGCACATTATTCACAACCCCTCCGTCCCAATTACGGGACACCTCCCCTGAGTACAGGGGAGGGGGCAATTCGTGGAGTGGGATTACGCGGTTCAAGACCGGATTTTCGCCGAAGACGGCGTCGACTATTTTTCCCGGTAGTTATGATATAATTATAAACCCAAGGATGTATTGGTTATATAGAGGAATCCAGAAAGTTAAGAGTCTTATGAAATAAGAGGAAATATGAAGAAATTCATCCCGCAAAAATTGAAAAACTATTATCACTTGTTGCAAGCTATTTTGGCTAATGTTTGGTATGGCTTTCCCTCGCGGCATATCAAAATTATTGGAGTGACTGGGACGAATGGCAAGACGACCACGACGCAAATGATCGGACGCATTTTGGAAGAGGCGGGACATTGCACCGCGGTAGCATCGACCATCAATTTCAAGATTGGTCAAAAAGAGTGGGTGAACAAAACTAAATTTACGACACTCTCTAGCTTCGCAGTACAAAAATTCATTAGGCAAGCGGTGGACGCCAAATGCGAATATGCCGTTTTGGAAACTTCTTCGCACGCTCTTGATCAAAATCGGGTGTGGGGCGTTGCGTATGACACAGCGGTCATGACCAATGTGACGCGGGAACATTTGGACTATCACAAAAACATGGAGCAATACCGCATTGCGAAACTGAAACTTTTCGCGCGCATCAAAAAGGCGGTGGTGAATTTCGACATGGAAGACGCGGAGGATTATCTGGACGCGCCAGCCTCAAAAAAATATGCCTTTACCACCAAGGCTGAAGCGGAAATCGAAAATGAGGATGATGACAGGGACAAAATAAAACTTATAAAGGCGATGGATGTCGAATTGGAAATCAATCAGTCGCGTTTCAAGGTAGGAGGGGTGCAATTTGAACTGAAAATGCCCGGGCTTTTCAATGTGGAGAATGCTTTAGCGGCCATTTGTGTGGGTGTGTCAGTCGGCGTGCCTTTGGAAAAAATGAGCGTGGCTCTCGCTAAAATGACGGGCGTGCCGGGACGTATGGAACATATCCAAAACGACCGCGGTATCAATATCATCGTCGACTACGCCGTGACGCCGGACAGTTTGGAAAAACTCTACACGTTAATTTCTCAAATTAAGCACGGCCCGAAGCGCACAATGGAACTCAGCGAGGCGGTGATTTCTAATAAGGTTATCGCCGTGTTCGGTTCGTGCGGCGACCGTGACCGCGGCAAGCGGCCGCTGATGGGAGCGATTGTTGATAAAAATTCTGACTATGCCATCGTCACCAATGAAGATCCATACACCGAAGATCCGCAACAAATTATTGACGAAGTGGCGGCGGGCATCATTGAGAAAAAAGAGAATGAAAATTTTTGGAAGATTATGGATCGGCGTGCGGCGATCCGCAAGGCTTTGCAGCTGGCTGCGTCGGGCGATGTCATCGTGGTCACCGGCAAAGGGGCGGAAGAAACGATGATGGTTGGGGACAAACAAATTCCGTGGAATGATAAGAAAGTGATTTTGGAGGAATTGTCCGAACCACTGATTCGCACGTGAGCTCACTGATTACACTGATAAAAAAACAGGAACGGGTTTGTTATCCGTTCCTTTTGATTTTTGAAAAAAATATTTTTACCCTAACACTTTCGCCAAAACTAAAGTCAGAATGAACCCATAAATCCCGCCGATGATGACTTCACTGACGCGGTGACCCATGCGTTCTTTGAGGCGCGGGAATTGGTCATCGCTGATATTCAACTGGCGGATGAGCATATTTAAGTAGCGGCCTTGATCGCCCATGTAGACTCGCAGACGGGCGGCGTCGTCGATGACGATGATGGCCAGAGCCACCGCCACGCAAAAAGCGCCACTGGCCATGCCTTCATAGTAGCCGACCGAAGTGACAAGTGAGACGATGAAACCGGTGTGGGCCGAGGGCATGTGGCCGTGAGTCATGGCGTAGCGCCAATCCCAGCCGTGTTTGGTGCAAAAAACCACGAATTTTGTCATTTGCACGACAAAACCGACGAAGATCGGGATAAGGAAGATGTAATAAGGTGAGATATCGAACATAGTTGTTTGTATTAATTTTTACCTTTCAATTAAATTATAACACATTTTAGGCAGTTTTACATACGGGTAGAAAGTTGTTAGAATAGAGACGTAATTAATCAAGCTAATAAATAAAACTAAAAAATATGGGAATAATTCTCTTGATCATTCTAGTGGTCATCGTCTTGGCGGTCGTTGGGATGTATAACGGTTTGGTGCGATCAAAAAATCGCGTCGATGAAGCGTGGAGCGACATCGATGTGCAGCTGAAACGTCGGCATGATCTGATTCCGAATCTGATTGCCACAGTGAAGGGTTACGCGGCGCACGAAAAAGAAGTGTTTGAAAAAGTGACGGCGGCAAGAACAGCGGCCATTTCGGCCGGTTCGACCGGGGACAAGGTGCAAGCGGAGAATATGTTGTCCGGTGCCTTGAAGTCTTTGTTCGCAGTGGCCGAAAGCTATCCTGATCTGAAAGCTAATCAAAACTTTTTGGAATTGCAACGAGAGCTGACTGATACGGAAGACAAAATTATGGCTTCCCGAAGATTTTACAATGGCAATGTCCGCGACTTCAACACTAAATTGCAAGTCTTCCCGACCAATCTGATGGCCTCAACATTGGGCTTCACCGCGCGGGAATTTTTCGAAGCGGCGGAAGGAGAGAAGGAGAATGTGAAAGTGGAATTCTAGTTTAATAAAATTTCAAAATCCAAAATCCAAATGCCAAATCAAATCCAAAATTCAAATGACAAAACCTTTGGATTTTGGGCTTTGAGCTTTATTTGACATTTGATATTTCGATTTTGGATTTCAATGAAATGACCCTATATACTCAATCCGATAAAAACGTCCGTCTCACTTGGGCCTACATCACCGGCTTTTTGGTTTTTGTGATGGCCGTCGGCTATGTTTTTGCCGGAGCGATGGGCAACAGTGTGATCTTGTATATCGCCGTGGCATTTTCTATTATCATGAGCTTTGCCTCCTATTGGTGGAGCGATAAGATAGTTCTTTCAATGTCTAAGGCCAAACTGATTGATCACGCAGCCAATCCTGAAATTTATCACTTAGTAGAAAATTTGTGCATCACGGCCGGCTTGCCGGTGCCTAAAATATATATTATTGAAGACAGCTCGCCGAACGCTTTCGCGACGGGCAGGGATCCCGAACATGGCGTAGTGTGTCTTACGACGGGGATAATCGCTAAACTGGAAAAAATAGAACTGGAAGGAGTTATCGCGCATGAATTGTCGCACATCGGGAACCGCGACATCTTGCTTTCCACAGTTGTCGTGGTTCTGGTGGGATTTGTGACACTCTTGGCTGATTGGTTCCGCAACTGGGCATTTTTCGGCGGGCGAGGGCGGAGTGATGATAATGAAAATGGACAATTGCGTTTGATCCTCATTGTCATGGCGGTCATTCTTTCTGTCCTGGCACCGATTGCGGCCCTTATGATGCAGATGGCTATCTCGCGTAAGCGCGAATTCTTAGCGGATGCCAATGGAGCGCTGCTCACGCGTTATCCGGAAGGCTTGGCGCGAGCTCTTGAAAAAATATCAGCCGATCCGGCACCCCTCAAAGAAGCTAATCGCGCCACCGCCCACCTGTTTATCAGCAATCCTTTCCGTGGCAAGAATGTATCGAAACTTTTCATGACCCATCCACCGATTGAGGAGCGGGTAAAGATCTTGCGGAAAATGTCGATCTGATCGCGGCGCATATTTTTCCAAATAGTAGGATGGATATAGGAGGAACTTAGGGGATAATAATAGCTAAGAAGTGATATATATGCTAGACTAAGGATAGAGAAAAAATAAAATCACTTAAAATAGAACGGAGGTGTAATATGGAAGAACAAAAAAATCAGGAACAAAACCAAGCGTCAAATCCAGCTTCAGTAGCGGGTGCGCCAGAAAGCAGTGACGCGGAAAAGAACAAATTGATGGCGATTGTGGGATATATTTTGCCTATTCTTTTCTTTGTCCCCCTCATCAATGAGGCATCGAAGAACAGTCCTTTCGCCAAGTTCCACGCCAATCAACAATTAGTCCTTCTTATTGCCGCCATAGTTGTGGATATTGTCGGCAGCATCATCCCGCTTATCGGTTGGTTCATAATCTTGCCGCTCGGTACTGTAGCTATCGTAGTGTTGGCAATTCTCGGAATTGTTAGCGCCTCTAAAGGTGAAACAAAACCTTTGCCAATGATCGGTGGATTCAAAATCATCTAGTTGCAAGTTTCCTTATCTGAAAACAGCCCTGTTGTAAGCGGGGCTGTTTTTGTTTCGCTCGGATGTGATATAATAGGACTGAACGAATATAAAAAATTTAGAAAATAATATTTGAATATGATGAAAAGAACAAAAATTGTTGCAACTATCGGTCCGGCCACGGCTTCTAAGGAAAAAATAAGGCAATTAATCGAAGCCGGTATGAATGTGGCGAGGATCAATTTTTCCCATGGCGACCATACTTCAAACGGTTTGATCATAAGCCATATAAAACAGATACGGCAAGAGATGGGCGTGCCGGTCGGCATTATGGCGGACCTGCAAGGGCCGAGGATCCGGACGGTGGTCGGGGCGGACGTAGAAATAGAAAAAGGAAAACGTGTCATAGTTGTCGATGGACTGAATAGTGATCAGATCATAAATCCGCGATTTTTGGTGGCCAAACAGATATCGGAGTCTGAATTGAAAAAATGTCAGGTGATAGGTCTGGATTGGAAAGGTATTACGGCTGACATTGAGATGGGTAATGAGATCCTGATCGAAGACGGACTGATGAAGGTCATTGTAGTGGAGAAATACAAAGACTATCTGGTGGCGCGCGTGAAAGATGGCGGCATCGTCAAGAATCATAAAGGCGTTAACATTCCGGATGCTAAGCTGAATGTCGGCGTGGTGACGGAAAAAGATGAGTGTGATCTGAAATTTGCCTTGCAACAGGATGTAGATTTCATCGCCTTGTCTTTCGTCAGCAACGCGGAGGAGATTTTGGAAGTGAAAGAAAAAATAAAAAAAATCTTGGGCTCGTCGGCGCATCCACCCTTGATTGTTTCCAAAATCGAAAGGAAAGAAGCTATTAAGAATATCCTGGAGATTATCCGCGCCACGGATATCATTATGGTGGCGCGCGGAGATCTGGGTATTGAAATGGAAGAAAGCCGCGTGGTCATCTATCAAAAAGAGATTACGGCCAGATGTCTGCGCTCTGCTACGCCGGTTATTGTAGCCACGCAGATGCTCAATTCGATGATTGAAAATCCGCGTCCGACGCGGGCAGAAGTGAGTGATGTTTCGAACGCGGTCATCGATCATACTGATTCAGTGATGCTTTCCGGTGAAACGGCCAACGGTAAATATCCGATCGAGTCCGTCAAAATAATGAAAGAAATCATTATGAACACGGAAAAATCACCTTTCGATTTTCTGGTGCATGGGTTTTTGAAAGATGAGGAATCTTCGGTTTCGGCCGCCATTGCCCACAGTGCCCACGAGCTTTCCAAAGACACACACGCGGTGGCTATCGTGGCAGCCAGTGTGAGTGGTTTTACGGCGCGGATGATTACGCGTCATCGGCCGAATAATTCAGTCTTTGTCATCACGAACAATATCAAGACCCATCATCAGCTGAGCTTGGTGTGGGGTGTGGAAAGTTTCGTCCTGCCAGAATGCAAGGATTTGGATGAATTGATCGATCGCTCGGTAGAGGCTTTGGAAAAAAATAAAAAAGTTAAATCCAAAGATAAATTAATTATGGTGGCCGGCCGCCCAGGGATCGCCAAGGAGCATATGAGCCTGATAAAAGTGGAAGAAGTTAAATGATAGCTTTGGAAAAATGGATATGTACGGTAAGGCCGGGGCATTGTCTTGGCCTTACTGCTTTTTATTTTGTATTTTTGTGGTATAATAAGAAAACAAAATACAAGGTTAACATTTTAGCATTTTAACATATAAATTTTTTAAATAAATAAAAAATAAAAATATAATAAAAAATAAATAAAAAATATGGCTATCGTCAAAAAAATAAAAAGCCGGAAGAACCAATTCATACTCTGGTTCAACGAAACAGGAATCAAGGACATCGAACTGGTGGGCGGCAAGAATGCTTCACTTGGTGAGATGTATTCCAATTTGCGAAAAAAAGGCATTCGGGTGCCGGACGGGTTTGCCGTGACGAGCAAGGCTTATCGCTATTTCATCGCGGAAAACGGGCTGGATGCCAAGATCCAAAAAATTCTAAAAGGCTTGGATACGGGCAATATGGCCAACTTGGCCAAGCGCGGTTATCAGATCCGGGAAGCTATTCTTTTGGCTCAATTTCCCAATGATCTGCGGAATGAAATCGTGGAAAATTATGCCAAACTTTCCCGTGAATATATCCGGCATAAAGATTTCCGGATTACTTGGGAAAAAGATGATCATACCAATCATTTCGCCGGCGGCGTGGACACGGCGGTGCGATCCAGCGCGACAGCGGAAGATTTAGTGGACGCTTCTTTTGCCGGACAGCAGGAGTCATATTTGAATGTCATTGGCGAATATCAGTTGCTCGAATCTATCAAGAAATGTTTTTCTTCACTTTTCACTGACCGCGCGATATCATATCGTGTAGACAAGGGCTTCGACCATTTTGCCATCGCTCTTTCAGTGGGGGTGCAGAAAATGGTACGTTCAGATGAAGCGGCCAGTGGCGTGATGTTCACGATCGACACTGAATCCGGTTTTCAAGATGCCGTCGTGATCAACAGTTCTTGGGGCTTGGGGGAGAATATTGTAAAAGGCAAGGTTACGCCGGATGAATTTATCGTGCACAAACCGACCTTGAAAGCCGGTTTCGAATCGATAATAGAAAGAAAGATGGGCAGCAAGGCGAACAAGCTGATTTACAGCGTAGGCGGAAATTCTTCCACGCAGAATGTGAGCGTGCCATCGGAAGATCGCAAGAAATTCTCTCTTACCGATAGTGAAATAATCGATCTGGCCAAGTGGGGGATGCAGATCGAAGAGCATTACAAAAAACCGATGGATATCGAGTGGGCGAAAGACGGTCGTACCAAGGAGCTTTTTATCGTGCAGGCCAGACCGGAAACCGTACAATCGCAAAAAGATGTGCAAGTATTGGAAGAATATGTCCTGAAGAATAAAGGGAAAGGAAAAATATTGACTAGTGGATCAGCAGTGGGGAACAAGATCGGCAGCGGCAAGGCGAATGTCATCAAAAATGTGGCCAAGATCGCTCAGTTCAAAAAAGGTGAAGTGTTGGTGACTGAAATGACCGATCCGGATTGGGAGCCGATTATGAAGATTGCTAGCGCGATTGTGACCAATTCCGGCGGGAGGACTTCTCATGCGGCCATAGTGAGCCGAGAACTCGGCATTCCCTGTGTAGTGGGCGCGGGCAATGCCACGCGAGTCATTAGGGACGGCCAAGCCGTGACTGTCAGTTGCGCGGAAGGGGAAGCGGGCGTGGTCTATGATGGCCTGTTGGATTTTGCGATCAAAACGACCAATCTCAAGGTGCTCAAAAAGACCAAAACAAAAATAATGTTGAACGTCGGCAATCCCGAACAGGCTTTCGATTTGTCCTTCATTCCCAATGATGGCGTGGGCTTGGCGCGGGAAGAGTTCATCATTACGGAATATATCAAGATCCATCCGATGGCGCTCAAACATTACGCGAAAATAACCGACAAGGAAGTGAGGAAAAAGATTGATGATCTGACCGTGGGATATCCCGACAAAGAAGAGTTTTTCGTTTCCAAGCTGGCGGAAGGTATCGGTCGGATCGGGGCGGCCTTCTATCCGAAAGACGTAATCGTGAGGCTTTCCGATTTCAAGACGAACGAATATTCCACCTTGATCGGCGGCAAAGATTTTGAACCGAAAGAAGAGAATCCGATGATCGGCTGGCGCGGAGCTTCGCGCTATTACGATCCTGATTATATGGAAGGATTCGAGCTGGAATGCAAGGCTTTCAAAAAGGTGCGAGAAGTGATGGGGCTTAAGAACGTGAAGATTATGGTGCCATTCTGCCGTACGATCAAAGAAGGGGAGGCGGTTCTGGCTCAGATGAAACGTCATGGATTGGAGCGTGGTAAGAACGGCTTAGAAGTGTATGTGATGTGTGAGATTCCGGCCAATGTCATCTTGGCGAATGAATTTTCCGCCATCTTCGATGGATTTTCCATCGGATCGAACGACCTCACCCAGCTCACACTGGGAGTGGATCGCGATAGTGCCAAAGTGGCGCATGTCTACGACGAGAGGAATGAAGCAGTGAAAGAACTCATCCGCCAAGTGATCCACAAGGCGCACAAATGTAATCGTAAAGTTGGCATCTGCGGCCAAGCCCCTTCTGATTTTCTCGATTTTGCCACGTTTTTGGTGGAGGAGGGCATTGATTCCATCTCCCTTAACCCCGATACGGTCATTAAGACTTCCATCGCCATTGCAAAGATTGAGAAATAGAAAAATACTGTAGAGACGCGATTTATCGCGTCTTGAGGGGGACGCAAGCCAGAGGTTGAAATTATTTTCATTTATTGCTAGGATATAAAGCGAGGCTGAATCAGGCCTCGCTTTAAGTATAAAAATACGGAGAGTTCGCATAGTTGGTCTAGTGCGCACGCTTGGAAAGCGTGTGTGTCGCAAGGCACCGAGGGTTCGAATCCCTCACTCTCCGCCTTTGCTCGCCGTAGCGAGCTACGGTCGTGTGTCGCCATAGCTTTAGCGACGGCACACGGACAAAGTCCGCAAGTAGCTTGTGAAGGCGAGTTTCGTCCGCATAAAAAAGACAAGGTCCGCTGAAGTTCGCGAAGGCGAAATTCGCCTGCGGTCGCGGACTTCGATCGCATACGGCCATATTTTTGGCGACGGTGCACTAGGAAAAGCCGCTCTTATGCGGTTTGTTTTTTTATGGTATAATAATCTCATAAGAAGTAAAAAAAAATATGTCTGATATAAAAGAAGACAGCCTGAAAGTAATTGAAAAACATTTCGGTCAAAAAATTTCAGAATTGTACAAGGCTAATTTTGAGGATAAAGAGGACAAGGTAGTCTTGATAATGATGCGAGAACTCCTGTTGGATTATCTGGGGGAAGAGCAGGCCCAAAAAGAGCTATTGGAAATAAATAATTCATCCAATCAAAATGAAAAATAATATAATCGTCAAAATGCTTCTGGCTGTAATTTTTTTTGTCATCACTATTGAGTATATCTTGGGTGATCCGATGTCTTTGCTCAGTGCGACCATTTATCTGGCGGCTCCATTGGTCTATATGGCAAGCAGTTTTTATGTTGCTCGGCTCTATGGGCATGGCAATAAGACCGGAGAAGCATTATTCTTCGTCTTTCTGGGTGCTTCCTTTTGGTTTTTGGGCGAGGTGATTTGGTATATATTGAAGTTTTTTATGCACGCGGAGCCATTTCCTTCCATAGCGGACGTCTTTTTCCTCTTGGCCTATCCGTTGTTCTTCGTGGCTATCTACAAGGGATTAGGACACGTGAAAGATGATTGGAAGAAGATAAAAAAATCGACCATTATCTTCAATGTCATACTGGCGATATTTTTGACAGGTGTTGTTTCGTATTGGGGGATCTATAGCGCCTATGATCCGGAACTTGGAATTTCAGAAAATATATTCGCTATGAGTTATGGAGTGGGCGATCTGTTCCTTGTTTTCGGGCTGCTGTGGGCCGTTTCTCTGGTGAGCATTTATGGGAAAGGAAAATTGGGCAGATTCTGGAATATTATGACGGGTGGCGTGCTACTATATCTGGTCGCGGACATATTGTTCGCTATGTTCCAAAGTGAATATCTGGGCGGCTTCCAATTATACGGTTATATCGACATCATCTGGATGGCCAGTTATTTCGTTCTGGCCTATGGCTTATTGGAAAACGCGCTCGTAGTCAATGCGATCCAAGAAAAGATGGAAAAAAGCCCACTAGCGGCCGAAAATTTGAAATAAGCATAAAATATTTTCAGCATGGAAAAAATCGTGAAAGAAGGTGTTTCTAGAAGAGTAAAAATTTTTTTGGGTATGGAAGAGTTGAAAGTTTTTGTTTTCTTCTTGAACATCTTGATCTTAAGCTGGCCTTTCGTGACTTATGCGGGTAATCGGACCGTGCATTTTCCTTTCGTTTATTTTTTTTCAGTGTGGTTAGCACTGATATTTTTTCTTCTTATTTCTCACTTGGGGAACGATAAGCCTAAAGATTAAAAATTATGATCAGCCCAGCAGTTGTAATCGAAGCTACGACTATATATTTAATCGTTTTGTTCCTAGTGGCTTATTTTGTCGAAATCAAATTTGGAAAGGGAAAAAACTTGGCTGATAATCCCGTCATCTACACCCTAGCTCTGGCCATCTATTGTACGGCGTGGACATTTTATGGAAATGTGGGTTTGGCTACTACGACTGGTTATTTATTTTTGGGCGTGTATCTTGGACCATCATTGCTCTTCCTTTTTTCCTGGGCGATGATCCGCCAGATGGTCAGGATAAGAAATGAATATAATGTCACTAGCATTGCTGATTTCATCTCGACTCGTTACGGAAAATCATCTGTCGTGGCCGCTCTAGTTTCGCTGATCGCTCTGGTCGGCATCATTCCCTATCTATCGTTGCAGCTCAAGGCTATTTTCAGCTCATATTCTTTCATAACCACAGGAAGGGACGTGGTTACCGGCAATGGTTGGATCGATTTGTTCGTCCTTCTATTCATAATTATTTTCACTATCATATTCGGTCTGCGCCGATTGGATCAATCGGAGAAACATCCAGGGATGGTTATGATCATTGCTATCCAGTCGATTGTCAAAATAATTGCTTTTCTGGCTGTGGGCATATTTGTGACTTATTTTATGCATCACGGTTTTCGAGAAATTTTTTCCAAAATGGCAAGTTCTCCTGATATTTCTGCTACGCAGATAGCCGGCCAGCCATCCTTTTCTCTTTTTTTCGCTTACATAACATTGTCTTTTTTCGCGATTTTTCTTCTGCCGCGGCAATTCCATATGACCGTGGTGGAGAATACCGATGAAAAACATATCCGCACGGCAGCATGGCTTTTGCCTTTGTATTTTATCTGTATTTCAATCTTTGTCATTCCGATCGCTATGGTGGGAATAATTGAAGGAAACGATAAGAATCTGGCTGATTTTTTCATTTTGCTTTTACCGCTCCACGCCGGAAAATTATGGCTATCCCTCCTAGTGTTTATTGGAGGATTTTCAGCGGCTATCAGTATGATTATGATTTCAGCTATGACGATAACCACGATGACAGCCAATCATTTGGTGTTGCCTTTTTTTGAAAAAATGAAAATATCAGGATCTTTACGGAAAAATTTATTGCCATTGCGCTGGACAATTGTTACATTATTGATGATTGTGGCGTATATTTTTGAAGTTAAAATCGGATCATCATATGTCTTGGTCAAGATAGGGATGATTTCTTTCGCCGCTGTTTTGCAATTCGCTCCCGTGTTCATTGGTGCTTTGTTTTGGAGAAAAGGCAATCGGGCGGGAGCCATAATGGGGATGATAGCCGGTTTTTTGCTTTGGATATATACTTCTCTTTTACCGGCGTTCATAAGGAGCGGCTGGATAAGCGAATCGCTATTGACACAAGGACCTTTTAATATCGGATATCTGCGCCCGGAAAACCTTTTTGGGGTAACGGGCCTTGACCCGTTGTTTCTGGTGATTCTTTTCAGTATGGTTTTCAATGTCGGGTTCTATGTCTTGGGTTCATTGATTTTCGGCCAAAATGAAGAAGAAAGCAGAGTGGCGGAAAAATTTTATGGCAATGCAGGAAGAAAGTTTTCTGTTGGCGGTGGTTTTCCATTACAAGGCGCATCCATTGAATTAGACAAGAAAAGAAGGATCATTAGAATAATTCTGGGTAAATATTTGGATGATTCCGCGGCGGAGGCGACTTGTAAGTTGTGCATAAGAAAGGCGGATTTGGATGGCAAGGAAAAAATTACCATCAACGAATTGGTCCATCTGAACAGCATAGTCGAAAAAACCATAGCCAGTTTTATCGGGGCGTCTTCGGCCAAGGAAATCCTTGTGAATAACAGTTTGTTTACCGAAGAAGAGACGGAGAGCTTGAGTGGAGCTTATATCAAAATGGCGACCGATTTGAAGCTTACGCCCAAGGAGCTGAGTGAAAAAATAAATTATTTTGAAGAGCGAGGTAATCTCTTGGATAAGCAGAAAGAAGAGCTGGAGATGATGGTCAGGAAAAGAACGGAAGAGCTGGAGGAAAAAAATGCCGAATTGGAAAAGTTTAACGCTCTGTCCGTAGGAAGAGAATTGAAGATGGCTGAGTTGAAAGATAAGATACGCAAGTTGGAGCACGATACCGAGAAGGGCGCCGCTTAAAAGAGTCGTTATATTATGAAAATATCCGCTAAAATATTTATTGTTATCGGTTTGGGTTCAGCCCTCATTTTGGTCGTGGTCGGATTCCAATCATACAACTACAACAGGGATGTTTTAGAAAAGAATACGATCAGTGATTATGAGCGAGATGCTGTGGGCGATATGGAAGCGCTCGACCAAGTATTGAGCGAGCAATACCGAAATATTAAATTGACAGCGACTAGGATAAAAGTAAGGACTTTTTTGAGCGGTCAGAACAGCGAAGAAGATAGAACTGTTCTCGGAAAGGGATTGAATGACAATATGGCCATCTACTCGGGGTTAAATATCATTGATATTCTTGATACGGCCGGAAAAATAGTGGCTTCTTCTTCTGGAGAGCGGATCGGTGGCACAGTTTCCGATAAGGGAGAAATTTTTGGTAATCTGTTCGAGAGGACTCTGAGTGGCCAAAATGGGTATTCTGACGTTGTCTTATCCCATAATTCTTCCAACAGGATGGAGATATATTTTATGTCCCCAGTGTTTTCCCAAGACGGTCAGGAAATCATCGGCGTGGCGGCCGGAAGCGTCGATTGGGGAGCGTCTATGAAAAGCTTGGACAATATCAATGGTTCGGTCGTCCGTCTTTATAACAAGACAGGGGAGCTGATCGGTTCCAAAGATTGGCGGGATGAGATGGCTTTTTCTCTTGAAGATAGGGATAAGTCGGTCCTAGGGGAAGCCCTCAAAGACGATCCCCGATCCGGAGTGATGGCTGATATATTGAATAATTCGGAGGCGCTTACCTCCATCGCTAAAGAAAGGGGCGTGGAAGATTACGCGGGCAATGATTGGGTCTTAGTGGCGCAGATTCCGTCAACGGTCGCATTTTCCGGTGCTGTCAAAAGCGCCATCTTCCTCTTGGTTTTGCTGGTGCCTGTCATAATAATATTAGGCATAATAATAGCTGTCATTATTGATCGTTTTATCGGTATGCCGCTGGAATTTCTGACCAAAAAAGTCCAAGGCGTGAGAGAAGAAAATCTGACTGAAATCATTCCTATTCTTTCCCATGATGAATTCGGCGAGCTGGCCAATGCTTTTAATGAAATGCGGATGAGACTCAGGGAATCCCATAACCACTTGGAAGAAGAAGTCCGCCATAAAACGGCAGAACTTTACGCGGCCTTGGCTCAATCTGAAAAAAAGAATGAAAATTTGGAGAATTCCAAAAAGGCTATGCTTAATATTCTGGAAGATTTTGAGGAAAGCAAGAAGCTGCTTGAAAAAGAAAAAACGATGTATGCGGCTGAGCGCGACAGGAGCGAGGGAATTTTGCGGTACCTGCATTCTATCGGAGAGGGCGTGATCGCGACTGATGTCAATGGCGTGATTACCTTTGTCAATCTGACGGCGGCCAGAATGATAGCTCGCGCCGAGGGTAGCCCGCTTATCGGAAAAAAATATTTGAAAGAGTTCGTATTTTCCAGCGGCCGAGGCAGTAGCAAAAAAACACTTGATCCAGTGGCCGAGGCTCTCAAAATATCATCCGTTTTTCCGTTGCCTCCATATTGCTATTTAGCTACATCCGTCGGTAATATTCCGATTTCCGGATCATTTGCCCCGATCATAAAGAATGAAAAACCATTAGGGGTGGTGAGCGTTTTTCAGGATATCACTGAGAGGTATAATTTGGAAAAAGAAAAAGACGACTTTCTTTCCATTACCGCGCATCAGTTGCGCACGCCGTTGACCGGCATCCGCTGGACACTGGAGTCATTGATCGATGGAGATGCTGGAAAACTTCCGTCCGAAGCCACTGAGATGTTGGATCAAATTTTTAAGAATAACCAACGCTTGGTCACGCTGGTCAACGATCTTCTGGATGTTTCTCGGATCAATATGGGAAAATCGAAAGAAGAGCTGGAAACGGTGGATGTTTCCAATCTGATTGTAGAAAGCATAAAAACTTTGGAAGGCCTAGCTAAGGAAAAAAAAGTTAAGGTCATTTTTGAAAAAAAATGCAAAGAAGATCCACAGATAAGGATAGGGCCGAAACACTTTTTCCAAGCTATGGAAAATCTTATTTCTAACGCTATAAAATACACCCCCGTCGGCGGAGAAGCGCATCTCTCGGTGAGTATGAAAAAACAAAAAATCATAATTGTCGTGGCCGATAATGGAATAGGTATACCAGAAAAGGAGCAAAAAAATATATTCCGTAAATTTTTCCGCGCCTCCAATGCCGTGCTCAAGGAAACCGAAGGTTCAGGTTTGGGATTGAATGTGGTAAAATCATTTGTAGAAGAGGGTGGCGGTCGGATCTGGTTCGAGAGCAAAGAGGGTAATGGCACGACCTTCTTCATAGAATTTCCCGTGGCGCATGCGCTTAATTTTTTAATTTCTTAATCCATTTAATATTAAACTTATGGAAAATGACATGCAAAATGTTTCAACAGAGAAGAAGAAGGTGGTGCTGGCCGTTGAGGACGACACTTTTTTGGCCGGTGTGCACAGGAATAAGATGGCTAAAGAGGGCTTTGATATTTTCATCGCCGGCAATGGACGGGAGGCGCTGGATTTTTTGAAAACGAAAAAACCAGACATTATCCTATTGGACCTTATTATGCCGGTTATGGATGGGTTTGAAACCCTGAAAGCGATCAAGGAAAATCCTGAAACGAAAGATCTCAAGGTGGTTATCCTATCCAATCTCAGCCAAGAAGAAGATAAGCAGCGCGTGATGGATATGGGCGCGCTCGATTATATCGTCAAGGCCAATGTATCCTTCCGTGAAATCGTGGAGAAGGTCAAATCTTATATGGAAGCCTAATGGGAGAGGCCTGTTTTGCGGGCTTGACTTTTCTCCTGAGATACGCTATAATGAGCTTGTTGTAAGTCTTCTCAGTAAGTTTCGCCTTAGTTAAAGTTAAGTGTACGTAAACGAAATGAGAAAGGTCGCCTTGCAATTTATAATTAGCAAGTAGTGACCCTGATTTCCGCGGAAGCGGAAGAAAAGGGTAAACGAACATGGCACAGAAACTATACGTAGGCAATTTGTCCTATAACGTGAATGATGATTCTTTGAAGGATCTCTTTTCAAAAGCCGGAACTGTTCAATCTGCTATGGTTATCACCGATAAGATGTCTGGACGATCCAAAGGATTTGGATTTGTCGAAATGTCATCTGATGATGAAGCCAAAGCCGGTATTGAAATGTATAACGGTAAAGAGGTTGATGGAAGAAAACTTACTGTAAACGAAGCTCGTCCAAAAGAAGAAAGACCAAGAGGATCTTTCGGTGGCGGACAAAGAGACCGATTCTAATCGAATTCTCGATAAAAAACAGCTCTCATAAAAAGGAGCTGTTTTTGTTTCCAATTTTGCGAAAATATAGTAAAATAGAAAGTGTTGGATCGTAATATAAAAACGAGATAAACGTATGACTAAATGGAAAAAAATAGCCTTGGGTGCTTTGGTTATGCTTGTCGTGGCCCTAGCGGGTTATAAGACTTGGCAAAAGATGCGTTCAGGCAGCCAGACTGAACAAGCTACTGTGAGTGACGCCAGTATGATTCTTTTCTATGGCGAACAGTGCCCGCATTGCCAAGATGTGGAAAAATACATCGCCGATCATCAGCTGGATAAAAAAGTCTCCTTTTCCAAATTGGAAGTCTGGAGCAATAAAGCCAATGCCAATATGATGGCGCAGAAGGCGCAGGCGTGCGGCATTAAGACAGATAGTCTTGGCGTACCATTCCTTTGGGCGACGGGCAAATGTTATATCGGAGTGAATGAGGTGGAAAATTTTTTAGATAGCGCGGCGAAATGAAGAAATATATAAAGCCTATTAGGTAAAAAGTAAAAAGATAAATAATTATGAAAAGATATCTCATATACGGCGGAGCGTACATAGCGGGAATTTTTGTGCCTATTTTTTCGGTTTCGGCTTTCTGTCCCGTATGTACGGTGGCGGTGGCAGGCGGGGTGGGTCTTTCACGCTATTTCGGTGTAGATGATACTATTACAGGTCTTTGGATCGGGGCGCTTATCGTGGCAATGACTATCTGGACCTTGGAATGGTTCAAGCGGAAAGGCATCCGTTTTTGGGGCGAGCGCTCCATCACAACCATAGTTTATTATGCCATGATCGCCTTGCCGCTGTATTGGAATGACTTGATCGGTCATCCGCTCAATAAATTCTGGGGGGTGGATAAATTGATGCTAGGGATAATTTTAGGCAGTTTTTTCTTCTTCTTGGGCGGGATGGTCCATTTCAGGATGAAAGACAGGAATGGCGGCAAAGTTTTTTTCCCGTTCCAGAAGGTGGCTTTCGCGGTTTTTCCTCTGATGGTCCTAAGCGGAGCCTTCTATTTCTTAACGCGGTAATAATTTTCAATCCAATAAATATATGACTAATGGAACAGATGAAGCGGGTCTTATCAAAAATGTCACGGAGCTCATTGAAAAAGTAGACACGATGAAAAAGCAGGATAAGTTGGACTTGAGTTCCGACCAAGATCTGTCTATTGCTATTATGAATCTCGTGAGCATCGAAGAACATTTCTTTTTTACGGGCGCGAAATTGAATAAGCCGGAATATTTTGACTTGTTGCAAGAAGCCCGTAAGATGCGTGGCGAACTGTTGCGCAAAATCGTGAAAGATCCAGAAGGAGAAGTTTGGTGCATTTCAAAGCACTTATTGGCGGCATCAATGCGTCTTATGGAAGTGGGGACCAAACAACAAGGAATGGGCAGGAAAGAAGACGCCAAAGATTTGTTCCAAAAGGCCTATGACCTTTATTCTTTGTTCTGGGGCATCAATATGAAAGTCATTTCGACGGATAATATCAAACATATCGATGCGGACGCGCTGAACCGGCATAATGATCTATCCAGTGAGAATATGGCAGGAAAAAATCCGGCCGTCTCCGAAGCTGTTTCGCCAAAGGCTGGTACGCAAAAAAGCGGCTTTATGGGTAAATTGGGCGAATTGGTCAGAAAAGCGATTGATTGTTGCATTGAATAGTGGGAAAAATTGCAAAGTGGGTTCTGGTCGATACCCTAGGGTAGGAAAAATAAAAAATTTAATCTATAATTTATGCCTGTGAAAAAAGTAATTACGGGGGTTGCTCTTGGAGCAGTCGTTTTGATCCTGACCGGCTGCGGCAATAAAACCGTGACGACGCAAGAGTCTTCTCAGAGTGGTCAAGCTAAAAACGGACAAGCTGCGGAAAATTCTGCCGAGCCCAAGATGCCGGCCGCGACCGGCAGAGTTGATGATACAGTCAATGCGGTCATAGACGGAGCTACGAATGAGAGTACGGCGGCGGCCAGCACTGATGCTGATGCATCGGGTGCAGTCGGGGATGATGAAGATACTAATAATTTAAACAGTACTTATGATCAAAATGCATTATAAAAAAATCAGCACTGTTCTGGCGGCCGTGGGAATTTTGACGGCTGTCGGAGTCTGGGCGGATAATAGCGCAAGCACTGCCGGCAAGGATCAGATAGTGCAAGACGGGCAAGGCGCGCGCCAAGATGTTCGCACGGACAATGTTTGTGACCGGATAACACAATTTGTCGATAATCTGAATCAAAAGGCTTCCGGTCAAGAGAATCAGATCAGGACCCGCCAGCAAGAAAGACTGAAGGCTTGGGAGGAAAAAACCAAAAACGCGGATGCTAATCTGGAAAGACTGCGTGCCAATTGGGATAATAATCGAAGTGAACAGTTCGCCAAACTGGAAGAAGCAGCCGTGTCGGATAATCAGAAAAAAGCAGTGAACACTTTTGAAATCACGGTGAAGGCGGCGATTGCTGAGCGCCGAACAGCTGAAAATGCGGCTACTAAAGCTTTTCAATCCGGAGTACAAAATAATGTCCGAACCAGACAAGGCCAACTGGACAGTCTTATCTCTAATTCTTCCTCGGCTCGCGTGACGGCACTGGCCAAAGTGCAAGCTGATTGCACGGCTGGAGCATCCGCGGCGACCGTGCGGACTGATTTCCAAAATATCATGAAAAATGCTCGGACACAGATGCAGTTGGACAAGCAAAATGTGACTAAGGTGAATACGGCCGTACAGGACCTCATCCAGACCCGCCACACTGCCATGCAAAAAGCGATGGGCGATTTCAAAGCTACGATGGAAAAAGCGCGCATAGCGCTGAAAGCCGCTTTTCCGGATCAAGCTTCTGGCACTGCTGATACTGCTGTGACGAATTAAAAGGTTCACAACAACTTTTTTTAAAAATCCACCTCGCGCGAGGTGGATTTTTTGCTAGTCCTGTTATTGCGAGCGGTAATGTTATGGCAGGAACAGGGCACTGCCCTGTTCCTGCGGGGGAAAATATTTTATACTATATCTATATGTTTGAACGCACAAAAAACCTGAAACTATCAGTGATAAAACAGATGGAAATTAGGGCGGCTAAGTTCCCTAACACTATTTCTTTGGCGCAGGGTGTGCCGAGTTTTGACACGCCGAAATGTATCAAAAGGCGGGTGGAATTGGCACTCCGACAGGGCGTGGTGGCCAAATACTCTCTTTCTCCCGGCATCGCGGAATTGCGGGAGCTTATCGAGGTGAAATTGGCCGAGCAGAATATGTTCTATGATTTTGAGAAGGAAATTTTGGTGACGGCCGGTTCGATCGAAGGTATTACGGCGACCATTTTGGCCATTACTGATCCAGGGGACGAGGTGATCATTCCGGAACCGACCTATACATCGTATCGCGAAGTAATCATTCTGGCTGGCGTAACGCCGGTTTATGTATCACTCAGTGAAGACAAAGGCTGGGCATTTGAGTTGGAAGAATATGAAAAAGCGATTACGCCAAGGACCAAGGCTATTTTCTATTGCAATCCGAACAATCCGACCGGCACGATCTACTCAAAAGAACAACTTTTGGGCTTGGCGGAGCTGGCCGAGAAGCATAATCTCTATCTGATAAGTGATGAAGTGTATAAAGATTTTATTTTTGAAAACGGTCAATCTATTTTTTCTTTGGCAGAAATGCCGGAACTGCGCCGACGCGTCATCCGCCTATTCAGTTTTTCCAAATCATACGCGATGACGGGGTGGCGAACGGGCTATCTCCATAGTGATGAGAGCATCGTGCAAGAAATTTTGAAAGTGCATGACTGTTTGGTCACTTGCGCGCCCGTCATCTCACAATATGCGGCGATGGGGGCGCTGGAGATGGGTGATAAAGATGTCAAATTTTTCAATCACGAATATGAAAAACGGCGCGACTTGATCTGTGCCAGACTGGATAAATTATCGCATATTTTTTCCTATGTTCGTCCAGAGAGCGCCTATTATGTTTTTCCAAGAATCATTAAAAAAGATATGAAATTGGATGATTATGATTGTCCGGATAGTTTTTCCTGGCGTTTTGCTTTGCATCTTTTGGAAAAAACTCAAGTGGCGGTCGTGCCCGGTGTCGCCTTCGGTCCCAGCGGAGAGAATCATATTAGGATCAGCTTTGGGAGAAGTGAGAAAGATATAAATTGCGCGTTTGATAGATTGGATAAATTATTTTTATGAAGCCTTTTTTCAAAACCATTCTCAAATATTATCTGAAATATATCACAAGACTGGTGCTTTTTATCCATCAGCCGAAAATCATCGCCGTGGCCGGTTCGACCAATAAATCTTTCGTGCGCGACGAGATCAAGAAAGTTCTCTTGGAAAAAGGTCGCACGGTCCGAGCCAATCCGAAAAATTTCAACACGGAAATCGGTCTGCCACTTGCTATTTTAGGTGTTGGAAGTGGGTATGGTGCTTACTATGATTGGCTGCCGATAATAGGGGATGCAATTCGCGCGATTTGGAGGAAGGACTTTCCGGAATATCTCGTTCTGGAATTGGGAGTATCTCAGCGTGGGGATATGGCATACTTATTATCCATCATCAGGCCAGAAATATGTGTCATCGCTGATATTACGCAACGCTATCTCGAAGCTTTCTCGGGACTGGATCAACTGTTGCAAGAATATGAATACTTGGTGAAAAATACGAAAAATTCCGGCCGAGTGATCCTGAATTATGACAATTTGCAGATCCGCCATTTAGCCAAGCGGGCCAAAGCCGAAGTGATCTATTTCGGCCGAATCGTTCCGGCCGAAGAAGGCTTCAGGATCGAAGATATTGAAAGAACGGAAAAAGGGGAGTCGGCCGGAATAAGATATAAAAACTTACATAAAAAATTACACATCCCGCGCTTTGGTGAGCATCACGTCTATGCTGCCGCGGTGGGGGTGATTATGCAAGAGAACATATGAGCAACCTCCTCTATCTCTACCAACATATACCATATAACTTGAACCCTGTAGCTTTTGCGGTGGGAAATTTTGCGGTGGATTGGTACTCTATTATGTATTTGGTAGCGTTCGGGGTGGTTTATTCGCTCTTGAAATACAGGATAAAGAGAAGCGAAGGAGACGGCTTGGAAATTACAAAATCCAAATTACAAATATCAAATAAAATCCTCGCCTCGACTAGCGGAGACAGCTGCTCGTCGACGCGAGGCGGGCAAAATCCAAAATCCGAAATTAATATAGAAAAAATACCAAATACCAGAAACCAGATACAAAATACCGACACCCTGCTGGATATAATGCTGGCGGTTTTTGTCGGGCTGCTCATCGGCGGGCGCTTAGGATATGTGATTTTTTATAACTTCACGTATTATCTGCAAAACCCATTGGTCATCATTTCGCCTTATGACGCAGTGACGCATCAATTCATCGGGATATATGGGATGAGTTATCATGGCGGTTTGATTGGAGCCGTCTTGGCCGGGTGGATATTTATACGGATAAAAAGGCTCGATTTTTGGCGCTGGGCCAATTTTGTGGCGCCGGCTGTTCCGGCCGGTTATTTTTTCGGCCGCATCGGTAATTTTTTGAACGGCGAGCTATATGGCCGTGCCACGAGCGGTTTTTGGGGGATGTATTTCCCGAGCGACCCCTTTGGTCTTTTGCGCCATCCGTCTGAATTGTATGAAGCCGTTTTGGAAGGGCTGATCATCTTTCTTGTTCTGTGGCCGTTGCGCCACAATCAAAAATATCAAGATAAACTATTAGCACTGTATATTGTTGGTTATGCCTCCGCGCGCATAATTGCGGAATTTTTCCGCGAACCTGATGTGCAGGTTGGATATATTTTCAACTCATTGACATTGGGCCAGATCCTAAGCTCTTTAATGCTGGTTTTCGGTCTATGGCTCATTTTTGTTAGTCGAAAAAGAAAAAAAGTGGTATAATTCCAGAAAGGGAAACTAACACTATACGCATAATTGATGGAAACATTCAAAAAACAAAATAGGGTCGACTCGGTTATCCGTCTCAAGGAAAAAAGCTTACAAAAGACAGATCTGTCAGCGCCAAGCGAGAATTCTTCCATCCTTTTTTCCAAATATGGAAAAACAAAAAATTTCTCAACCGATAATCTGCGGATCCATTTTATAAAAAACGATCGAAAACCCGATTTTTCCAGTCTGGATGGCTTCTTGAGATATGAAAAAAGAGTGTCGGTGCGTAATGCTTTCAGGCACAGGCAGCATATTTTCGAAATGATAAAGGAGAAATATGGCAACTACAGCGCTTATTTCGAAGATGCTTTCAGACATCCCTTTGAAGGGATGTCGATGGTCAAGATGTGGAATGTTTCTATTGTGGGCTCACTGGTGATCGGAATGTTCCTGATGACTTTCGTATATCGTTATCTGGGCCAGGGCGCGGCGGCGGAAGTTTCAGTGTCGTCGAATATGGAAGTGACCACCCAAGAAATTCTGGATAGCCAAAAATCGCAAGTGTTGGGAGTGGACACTGAAAAAGTGGATATCAGCGTGGATGCGACTCAGGTGGAGAATTATGTGTCGCAAATTATGCAAGACTATCAGGATAAGGCCGGCAGCACCAAACAATTGGAAGAAGAGATTTCAGGTATGGTAAAAGGCACGCCTATGGAGCAGATGGTGCCCTATATCGCCCAGCAAGACAGGATGGTGGCGGCCTTTATGGTCGGTATCGCTCGGCAAGAATCCAGTTGGGGGGTACACGTGCCCGTAGACAGCGAGGGTAATGATTGCTTCAATTACTGGGGATATCGAGGTAAAAGGGCAAGAATGGGTACGGGCGGCCATACTTGTTTTGATAGTCCGAAAGACGCGGTAGAAACAGTGGCCAAGCGTTTGAGTTTTTTGGTTTCCAGTGAAAAATTAACCACCCCTGGAGAGATGGTCGTGGTGTGGAAATGCGGCTATGATTGCTCTTGGGATAAGCCGGAAGCCGTGGCTCGCTGGGTGGACTCGGTCAATTATTATTTCAAACAATTCAACGATGAAGAATGAAAAATGAGTGAAATGGGGTGAGGAAAATACGCCTGTGGATAACTTATGATTAAAAATGGCTTACAATGGCCATTTTATTGTTTTTTAGTTAAGGTTTGACCAATTTCCTTTGACAAAGAGGTTGGAAATTGATATGCTAATGGGGTTGTTTTGAAAGAATGTAAAACTTAACGTCTGTAAAGACAAATAAGGGTGGGAGGGAAATGAAATCCAAATATGGGCGAAGATCCTTTACCGAGATTAAAGAAATATAGCATTTCTTTAGGAAAGTTCGGCAGAAACAAAAAAAGGAATATTTTAGTCATTATTATTCTCGTTGTAATAGCGGGTCTATTTTTTTCTGTCTTTTTTGAGAAAAACGCATTGGCGGCTAAGATAGTTTTTGCTGTCACGCCTAGTGCGGATGTTATGGATCCGATGAAAAGAGTCGGACAAGGTTTTCAAGAAAAGCTAGAAAATCAGAAAGAAAACCGGCAGCTTTGTGAAATTTCAGATAAGAAAGAAAGCGTGAAGAGTGAGGCCGATTCCAGCGAAGAGGGCTATAGGAATATTCTATCAGGTCATCCGATGGAGGAGATGGCATCGGCCATTGCCAAACAAGATAGGCCAGTGGCCGCCTTTCTTATCGGTATCGGGAAAAAAGAATCGGACTGGGGCACACATTCGCCCAAGAAAGACGGTCATGAGTGCTTCAATTTCTGGGGATATAAAGGAGGATATAACGTGACCGAGGGCGGCTATTCTTGTTTTGACAGTCCTGAACAGGCGGTCGCGGTGGTCGGCGGCCGCATTGAAGAATTGATCGGGAAAAATATCGATACGCCCGCGCGGATGGTGGTTTGGAAATGCGGTAACGCTTCCTGCAACGGACATGACCCCGTGGCGGTTAAGAAATGGATCAGTGATGTGAGTGCCTATTATCATTTGGCGGAATCATAAAATATATCCGGCACCGAATTTATTTTTTTAAGACGCCCCTCCGCGGGTGTCTTTAAAATTGCTCATAATTAGTGTAGAATAGAGGGGTAGTCTGTCTGTTAAAATAAAAACAAATGAACTGGTTCGCTATTGCTACGATCGCATATTTTTTGATTGCGTTGCAGACCCTCTTGGATAAATTTATACTCTCCTCGAAAAGAGTGGCGCATCCGGTGGTCTATGCTTTTTATTCCGGCGTGATGAGTTTTTTCACGCTGGTCCTTTTCCCTTTTGGCTTTCATTCTATCGGGGCGACCTTGTTCTTGGAATATATCCTAGCCGGAGCAGTGTTCATTTTCGGTATGCTGCTTCTGTTTTTCGCTATCCAAAAAAGCGAAGCCAGTCGAGTGGTGCCTGTAGTCGGCGCGATCATACCGATCGCCACTCATTTTTTCTCGATGATTTTTCTGGGGGACGTTTTGTCCGGTGCCAAATTGTGGGGCGCGCTGGTCCTTATCTTGGGTGGACTCCTAATTTCCTGGACCAGATCGGAGCGTTCCGGCGCCAAGCATAGTTTTTTTAAGGGTTTTTATCAATCAATCCTGTCAGGAATCGTTTTGGCGGCCGCTTTCACTTCCTTTAAATTATTTTACGTGCAAGATAACTTTATGGATGTTTTCATCTGGACGCGGATCGGATTGTTTTTCGGCGCGCTCACTTTTCTTTTGTATGTTCCATGGAGGAAAGCCATTTTTTCTTCACTGTCTAAGTTTAAAAAGCCTAACCATACCCAACAGAGCTCCGGCACGCTGTTCGTGTTCAATAAAATTTTGGGCGGTGTCGGTTCGGTGATGCTGAATTTTTCTATGTCGCTCGGGAACATTACGGTCATCAACGCGCTGGTCGCCTTGGAATATACGTTCATCTTCATCTTGGGTGTCGGGCTGACTTTCTGGCTGCCAAAAGTTTTTCAGGAAAAGATGGACTGGAAAAACTCGGCGCAAAAAATATTTGCTATTTTGATAATCTCTTTAGGAGTATATTTAGTTTCGGTTGTTTGAAGTTGTTGCATGGCTATATTGTTAAATTGTTAGCTTTTCAATAATAATTTAACAATAAAACAATTTAACAATAAAAAAATGAAATACGTAAAAAAAATATTGAAAAGCTTGGCTTGGATAATCGCCGTTGTTCTGTTCATAGTGATTGCATTTTTCATCTATTTTAATCTTCCCATCAGCCAGAAGAACGAAGAAGCTCAGCTGGGCGTGACTTTTTCGGCCCGCTATGCCTCCGATATCGGGCTGGATTGGAAAGAAGCCTATCTGGCCACTCTGGATGATCTGGGTGTCAAAAAGATCCGGCTGCCGGTCTATAGGGATCTGGTGGAAAA
>JBAYUI010000002.1:0-72439 GCA_041675165.1 Parcubacteria group bacterium
AAAACATCGAAATTGATTTCATCACCATCGGTAAAAAAGGCGAGAACGTGGTGCGACGCACTGGTAAAAATATCGTGGCCTCGTTCAATGAATTGTCCTATCTGCCCAAAGTGGATGATGTGATAGTGGTGGGCAAAATGGTCATTGATGATTATCTGGCCAAAAAATATGACAAGGTGGTGATTTTCTATACGGATTATGTATCGGCGATGAGTCAGCAGGCCAAAGTGAGGCAGCTTCTGCCGATTTCCAAGATCGACTTGGAAAAGCAGATTGCGGAGATGGACATTCTAGCCAAGGAGTATGGCTTGAAAGATGTGCATTCGGAATATAAAGTGGAACCGACCCCGAACTTGGTTTTGGAATATATTTTCCCGCGCCTGATTGAGATGCAGATCTATCACGCCATTTTGGAATCCAACGCGTCCAAAGAATCATCCAGAATGCTGGCCATGCGCAACGCCACAGACGCGGCCGGGGAAATGAAAAACAGTCTGACATTTGTGTTCAATCAGATCCGGCAAGGCAAGATTACACAAGAGATTGCGGAAATTTCAGCGGGGAGAGCGGCGCTGGAAAGTTAGTCAGAACCGCTGATTCGCACATGAGACCACGTGATTGCACTGAATTTTAAATTCACGTGCAATCAGGATGATCATGTGAGAATCAGTGGTTCTGACAGTTCTTTGGAAAATTTTGGAAAAAAAATCGTCACGATCTATGTAGATAGAAAGTGACGACTTGGGAGAGGCAAAAGAACGGTAATCCTGAATAGTAGGTTATAATATTTTTTCTCTTTGAGCTACTCTTTGAGCCACGACGATAGACAGGATTGTCCCAGTAAAAGCGTTAACTCCTCCTGCTAGCGATGAAATTGCTAGAACATGAGTGGATATAGAGGCAGGTTCTTTTGAAAGAACGCTTGCTACAACTCCTATCATTAAAATTACGAGCAAGTAGGATAAAATAGCGCCAATACTTAAAATAAAAGTGGGAACATTTTTCATGACAAGCTCCTTATTTTGAAAGAAATGGTTTGTTGGATAAAATACCTTGATTTATTACAACCCCGTATTATACTCCAAAATCACCAAAAAGTCAAGAGTTGAATTGTCATAAGGGAAAAATGACTGAAATAAAGGGAAAAACAGTAAATTTTTAATAATCAATATTCAATAACCAATACTCATTCAATATCCAATAAATTAATATTCAATGTATTTGATTAAATATTGAGATATTATTTATTGAATGGATATTGAACATTGAATATTGAGTATTATTAGTAAGTTAATAAATAAGTTTAAATTTATATAATATAATATTATGAACAAAGGAAAAATCACACAGATCATTGGGCCGGTGGTCGATGTGGAATTCGCGGATGGGCTGCCGAAGATTTATGACGCACTCGAGATAAAACTTCCCGCCTCATCGGCGGGTGCGACCAGCAAGCTGGTCTTAGAAACTCATCAGCACACTGGCGGGAACAAGGTGCGGGCGGTGGCGATGGGTTCGACGGATGGCCTGCGGCGCGGGATGGAAGTGACGGATACGGGCGCGGCAATTTCGGTGCCGGTGGGGGCGGGCGTTTTGGGACGGATGTTTAATCTTTTAGGCGAAACGATTGATGGAATTGACACACCGATTAAAATGGAAAGAAGAGATCCGATTCACAGAGACGCGCCGAGATTCGAAGACCAATCGACGCAAGCGGAAATTTTGGAAACCGGCATCAAGGTTATCGACCTTATCTGTCCTTTTGTGAAAGGTGGAAAAGTGGGACTGTTCGGTGGTGCAGGCGTGGGCAAGACGGTGGTTATTCAAGAACTCATTCGAAACATTGCGGCCGTGCATGGCGGCTATTCTATTTTTGCTGGTGTGGGAGAACGAACCCGCGAAGGCAATGACTTGTATCATGAAATGAAAGAATCAGGCGTGCTGGATAAAACTGCACTTGTTTTCGGTCAGATGAATGAACCGCCGGGAGCGAGACAACGCATCGCTTTGTCAGCACTCACGATGGCGGAATATTTCCGTGACACGGAAGGCAAGGACGTGCTGTTCTTTGTGGATAACATTTTCCGTTTCACGCAGGCCGGCTCGGAAGTGTCTGCACTTCTCGGGCGTATTCCATCAGCCGTGGGTTATCAGCCGACTTTGGCGGAGGAAATGGGACGCTTGCAAGAGCGCATCACTTCGACTAAGAAAGGTTCAGTCACATCCGTGCAAGCGGTGTATGTGCCGGCGGACGATCTCACCGATCCAGCGCCTGCCACCACTTTCGGACATCTTGATTCAACAGTGGTGTTGTCTCGTGGTCTCTCTGAACTTGGAATTTATCCGGCCGTGGATCCATTGGACTCTTCTTCCACAATTTTGGATCCGAAAATTGTGGGCGAAGAACATTACAACGTGGCGCGCGGCGTGCAGAAAGTTTTGCAGAGATACAAAGACTTACAAGATATCATTGCCATTTTGGGCATGGAAGAATTGTCAGACGAAGATCGCGTGATTGTGGCGCGAGCGCGTAAAGTCCAGAAGTTCTTGTCACAACCATTTTTCGTGGCTGAACAATTCACCGGCACCCCTGGCAAATATGTAAAACTGGCTGACACGATCAAGTCGTTCAAGATGATTTTGGAAGGCGCTTATGATGAAATTCCGGAGCAAGAGTTTTATATGAAAGGCAGTTTGGAGGAGATTTCTAAGTAACCTAAGATTCTTAAGTAACTTAAGCAACTTAACTTTTATATGTCTGGTTCATTAATCAAATTCAAAATCATTACGCCTGAGAAAACCGTTTTTGAGTCCGAGGTATCTCAGGTGACTTTGCCGGTAACGGAAGGTGAAGTGACAATTCTGGCCAATCACCGGCCATACATCGCCTCGCTTGAGTCGGGGGAAATTGTTCTGAAGACGAAAAAGCAGGAGGGTGAGGAAGAAACGAGTCTGGTGGTGTCCGGTGGCTTTATTGAATTCAATGAAAATGTTCTGACGGTCTTGGCAGACACGGCGGAACGGGCGGAAGAAATTGATCTGAAGCGCGCGGAAGAAGCGCGAGCGCGAGCGGAAGAATTGAAAAAGAGCGCTATTTCGATGGATGAAAATGAATATGCACAAGTGGCGGCGGCCATCCAGAAAGAATCGGCGCGCATCCGCGTGGCGCAGAAGCATTACACTAGGAATGGCATGAAGATAAACTAATACCAATTTAACTTATTCCGTGCAGCAAACATTGGAGGCTAAGCCTCCAAAAGGGAGGCTTAGCCTCCTGAAAGCGGAATCAATCTAGTTAATTTGATATAAGACAGGTCTATGAAAAGCAAGACCAATCTTTTAGTCGAACTTAACAAAAAGCACGCGGAAATTTTTTGCTCTCAAAAAATCGGATATATGAACTCTATGGCAGTGGTGGTCGATCAGAACACGATGAAAATGGAAACGGTGGAATAGGAAAAGTAATCCACAGGTTGACAAATCCAGCCAGGAGAGTAGGATAGTATTTGTTGAAACTTAATATATCTTTTATTTTAACTTCGGGTAATTCCGTTTTTTTGTTTGTTTTAGGGACGTTATTGTTATGAAAATTTTTAAATTGCTGGACACTTTATTTTTGGGAAAAAAAGTCACTGAAAAAAGAGGTGATTTTTTTCCGACTGAAAGGGATTTTGAATTTGAGGAAGTCGGTCAGGAAGTGAAAGAAATTATAAATAATTTGTACGGTGGCCGGTCATTGCATATCCGAGCGGTGGATGCCGGCTCAAATAATGCGGAAGAGATCGAACTTACCGCGCTCACCAATGCCTATTATGACATTGACCGCTTCGGCTTGAATTTCGTAGCTTCGCCGCGGCACGCCGATATGCTTTTTGTCACGGGACCGGTGACACGTAATTTGGAAAGAGCTTTGCTCACGACTTATGAAGCCGCGCCGCATCCAGTGATCGTAGCGGCGGTCGGTGACGGCGCGATCGATGGCGGAATTTGGAAGGATTCTTATGCCGTGGTCGGCGGAGTGGACAAAGTCATTCCGGTGCACGTTTGCATTCCCGGCGATCCGCCGACGCCGACAGAGATCCTGCGCGGAGTGCTGGCGGCTCTCCAAAATCATAAAATCAAATAATCTATGTTGGAAAAATATATCCTAATCGGTATGGGGGTTTATTTTTGCGGACTGGCTTTGTCCGCCGTTTTGGCGTTCTTCGGCCAGTCATTTAAGAAGGGGGCATATCTTTTTATCTTTTCCAATGTGGTCGGTTTTTTGTCCGCCCTTGGATATTTTCTGAATAACGCTGGTGATAATTTCAGCTTGGCTCATTTTGATTGGTTTTTCCAATTCGCGCCGAGACTTGATTTTTTGTCGGCTATTTTTTTCCTAGTCATCAGTGGTGTTTCTGTTTTAGTAGGTGTCTATAGTTTGCGTTATTTGGAATTATATAAGGAAGAATATGATCCGCGGATGGTGCAATTTTTGATGGCTTTTTTTGTCCTAGGGATGCAAGGCGTTCTGATCGCCAATAACACTTTCGCTTTCTTATTTTTCTGGGAAGTGATGTCAATCACTTCTTTCTTCTTGGTCTTTTCGGATAGGAAGCATGAATCGATCAAAGCAGCGTTTTTATACTTCATTATGACGCATTTGGGCGCGTCAGCCATTTTGGGAGGTTTTTTGATCTTGGGCGGCGGATCATTTTCATATGACCTTAGCCATATCCGCAGTGCCTCGGAAAATCTTTCTCCGGCCATGGCCGCTTTGGCGTTTTTGCTTTTTGTTTTCGGTTTCGGGTCGAAAGCGGGGCTGGTGCCGTTCCACATATGGCTGCCGGAGGCGCATCCGCAAGCCCCGAGCAACATTTCGGCGATGATGAGCGGTTTGATGTTGAAAATTGCCGTGTATGGGTTCATTATGGTTAGTCTGGGTATGGCGCGTATTCCCAGCTGGGCGGGATTGGTCGTCCTGTCACTGGGTCTTCTCTCCGGCGTAGTCGGGGCGTTATATGCCGCGGTGGAAAGGGATATGAAAAAAGCTTTGGCTTATAGTAGTATCGAAAATATGGGAATCATTTTCATCATGCTGGGCTTGGCCGTTTATCTTTCGGTTTTCGGAAAATATCAAGCCATCGTTTATGCTCTTTTTGCCTTTGCCATTTTTCACGCTGTGAGTCACGCATTGTTCAAGACCGCGCTTTTTCTCAGCAGTGGAATAGTTATTAGCAGGGTGCATACTAAAAGTTTGGAGATGATGGGCGGCCTAGCCAAACTGATGCCGATTTTCAGCTTGGCTTTCCTTCTGGCCATTTTAGGATCCTTGCCTTTGCCATTGTTCGCGACTTTCTATGGCGAGTGGGGGCTCATCCAAAATATCATATTACTTCTGGGTGAAAAAAGTCTGGGGGCGGGAACCATAGTGATGCTTCTGGCCATCCTGTCCGCGGTGGCGATGGTGAGCGGGTTGGCGATATTTGCGATGATAAAGGTTTTCAGCTTATCTATGCTGGGCTTGCCGCATAACACTCATATGGAAAAAAGGGAAGAGAAGGCGGACGGTCTTTTGATCGCGCCTGTTCTATGCTTGGGCGCGGGCGTGGTGGCCTTGGGAATTTTTGCCAAATTTTTCATTACTGATATTGCAACGCATATTCAAACGGCGGCAACTGGCGCGGTTCCTGCAGCTAGCTTGCCACTGATGAACATATCTTCCTTGGCCGTCAGTGGTGCAATCATACTTTTCAGTTTGGCGGTGTATGCTATGCAAAAAATCGTTCTGACTAATGACAAGGAAAGATTTTATCATACTTGGGATTGTGGGCAAGCAATCGACGTGACAATGCAATACAGTGCTACGGCTTTTTCTGCGCCTATCAGATTTTTTTTCCTGACTTTCATCGGCCGCCGGAAAGTGATGCAATCGGAAGCGATTGTAGGGACGAATCCGTGGATCAGAAAATATAATTTCCGCCTGTCTATCCGTCCGAGTTGGAATGATGTTTTGTATGCTCCGATTGCGAAAAGTTTGCTCAGCGCGGCGAAAAAAATCCGTTGCATCCAAAACGGGCGCATCCAATATTATATCTTATTCTTGCTTTTGGCTCTAACTATCACTCTAATTTTTGCTTTATGAATCCGATAATCGCCACTCTGATCCAAATCGTTTTTGTCCTAGCTATCGCGCCATATGCCACGGGTCTGGTGAAATTTTTAAAGGCGCGTTTGCAAGGCCGAGATGGCGCTTCGCCTTTTTTGTCCTATGTCACTGTGGCGACGCTGCTCAAAAAAGAAATGGTGATATCTGAAACGGTTTCGTGGATATGGCGCGCGGTGCCGTTCGTTGTTTTCGGCAGTGTGGTTTTTTTGGCGGCTATCGTCCCGCTTGTTTTTACAGGCGCCGCGTTGGCATCACTCAGTGATTTTTTGGTGGTGGCGGGGGTGTTGGCAGTCGGCTCAATCTTTTTGGTACTAGGCGGATTGGATGCGGGCAGCGCTTTTGGCGGGATGGGATCCAGCCGGGAAATGACTATTGCGGCGCTCATCGAGCCGGTCGTCATTATGATTTTTGCCACTGTCAGTTTCATTACTAAACAATCCACGCTGGATGGTATGTTGGGCGCGCAAGTCGGATTCCAGCCATATCTGATTTTGACTGTTATTGCCCTTGTCTTGGTGGCTTTGGCGGAAAACGCGCGCTATCCTGTGGATAATCCGGCCACCCATTTGGAGCTGACCATGGTGCATGAAGCGATGATATTGGAATATAGCGGAAAATATTTAGCCCTTTTGGAATACGCGTATTCCATAAAGCTAGTGGTTTTTTCATTGCTCATCGCTAATTTTATCTTCCCGATGTCACTGGTCGGGGCGCACACAATGGGAATGGGGGCGTTGGGAATGGGACTTTTGCTCAGCACCGCAAAGGTCATTTCAGCGATGATGGGTCTGGCTTTTCTCGAATCGGTTATGGCCAAGATGCGGTTCTATCGGATGTCGGAATATTTCTCTATCGCATATGTCGTGGCATTTTTAGGAATGATCACGGCACTCCTTATGAATTTCGGAGAAATGTCCTTGCAATACAACGCGCTCTTTTCTCTTTTGGCGGTGGTGTGCGTAGTGCTCCTCTTTGGGCGAGTGCGTTTGAAAGCGATTTTGCGTTATTATGCATTTTCTTCTTTGGCCATCGCGGCCTTGGCTCTGAGTCTGCTTCCATTGGTGGCGGAAGAGGAAAGGGCGCATCTGTGGCTGTTTGCTATTTTCACTATCATCACGAAAACAATGGCTGTGCCGTATGTCATCAATCGATCGAGCCATGCCAAAAGGAGCCTGACAAATCTGCCCTCTTTTCTCCGTCCGGGAAAAAGCTATTTTTTGGCTGTTTTTCTTATGATCCTGACCTATTTCACTTTGCGGAACATTTCTATTACGGGCTTGGTCAAATGGAACTCACTGCTATATGCTTCGGTGACACTGATAGTTTTGGGGATTACGATGATGATCATCAAGCGCAATATTTTTTCTCAGATTGTGGGACTGCTCATCATTGAAAACGGCATCGCGGTTTTTGTTCTGGCCACGGTCGGTTCCCTTCCGATTGTCATCGAATTTGGAATTTTCGCGGTGACGGTGGCGACTGCGTATATTTTAGCGATATTGAGTTCACAGATCAGTCAGCTGTATGGCAGCACGGACACGGATGATCTGCGCGGACTGACGGAATAATATATTTTTCTTAATCTAATTTTTTATGAATCCGATTTTTCTAGCCATTCCATCCATCTTAGCGACTGTTTGGACGATGGCGTCAAAGAACGAAAAAACCGCGCGCTTGGGCAACTTGTCCTTTTCCTTGTTCGGTTTTTTGGCGATGATTTTTTATGCGGTGCCATTCCTTTTCAGTTTTGAAAGAGGCTTTCTGAACGCGTGGCTGCGGATGGATAGTTTTTCAGCGCTTATGACTGTGCTCATCGCGTGTGTCTATATCTTCGCTTCGATCATCAGTGTGCGTTATATCGGGCATGAATATGCGGAGAAAATCATTACATTTTTGCAGTATAAGATGTATTTCGCGCTTTTCCATCTGTTTACCTTGTGTATGTTGGTAGCGGTTTTGGCCAACAACGTCCTTCTTCTTTGGTTGGCTTTGGAAGGGACGACGCTTTTTTCCACTTTTCTAGTGGGGCTCTATCGTCGAAAAACCAGCATGGAAGCGGCGTGGAAATATATGATCCTTTGTTCGACGGGTATCAGCTTAGGTCTTTTGGGTATTTTGCTTTTGAGTTATGGTGCGCATGTGGGTGGAGTGATGGAAGGCAATATTTTTCTTTTGGACAAATTAGCGGAAAATGCCGCGGTCATTCCGGCCAATATCGTTAAACTGGCGTTCGTTTTCCTGTTTATCGGTTTTGGCACTAAGGTCGGATTGGCGCCGATGCATACTTGGCTGCCGGATGCGCACAGCAAAGCGCCGTCACCCATCTCGGCCATTTTTTCCGCCGTGCTTTTGAATGTTGCACTCTATGCCATTTTGCGTTTCAAATTCATCACTGACAGCGCTTTTCTGGGATCTTCTTGGACCAATCATTTGTTTTTGATTTTTGGATTTTTTTCAGTGGTGCTGAGTGCGCTTATGATGCTTATCCAAGTCAATTATAAAAGAATGCTGGCCTATTCCAGCATTGAACATATGGGTCTCATGCTTTTTTCGTTAGGCATGCCGCCGCTCGGAGCAGTGGCGGCGGTGATGCATATGATCGCTCACACTTTCACCAAATCAGCTTTGTTTTTCGGGGCGGGCGAAATTTTGATCCGTTGGAAAACCACTAAGATCTCCAAGATAAAAAATATGTTTGCCGAAGCGAAATATACCAGTATCCTATTTTTGACCGGTATCGTGGCGATCGTGGCGATCCCGCCGTCAGCAATGTTTGTCAGTGAATACGCGATGTTTTCGCAAGCGATCATCCAACATCCGCTGGTGGCCATCTTGCTCTTCATTGCTCTGGGTATCATCGCGTATGCGATGCTGTCACTCAGCATGGAAATGATTTTTACGACTGACGAGGAAGGGGCAAAAGAAGTGACCCGCCTACGCTCTACGAGCTCCGGCGCGGCAAGGGAGCGTTGGAATGTGACACATACGATAATGACGGTCGAATTGGCTACAGTGGTGTTCTTGGCTTGGTGGTTCACGACGCCTATGGCGATGAAGGTGATCGGCAATATCGTGAAAACTTTTATTTATTAATTGGTTTTGAAAAGGGCTTATGAATATTCAAGAAATTATCAAAAAATTTGGAGAAGAGCTGATACCGAGAGCGGAAAAAAATGATTTGATAGAGGTTCAGGCTTCGCGTGAGGATCTGGCCAAAGTGGCGACAGTGCTTTTCAAAGAACATGGATTTCCGTTATCGCATATGTTCGGTACGGATGATCGGAGAGAAAGCGACAGCTTTGGAGTGCACGTTGTTTTCAGCATTCCTGCCGAAAAGAAATGGTTGAAAATTTCAGCCGAAATTCCGGCTTCGGATCCGCAATACCCGTCGCTTACCAGAACTATCATGGCCGCCCATTGGTATGAAAGATATTTGCGCGATATGTTCGGCGTGACGCCCATGGGTCATCCGGATCTGCGCCGTTTGGTGCATCATGAAAACATACCGGAAGACACTCATCCGTTATGCAAGGATTTTTTGTGGAACACGAAACTGAAAAAAGACAGCGTGCCTTATCCGATGCATCACGTAACAGGCGAAGGAATTTTTGAGATTCCCGTCGGACCGATCCATGCCGGCATCATCGAACCGGGACATTTTCGCTTCAATGTGGCGGGGGAAAGAATCTTGACTTTGGAAGGTAAATTATTCTTCACGCATAAGGGCGTGGAAAAATTGGTGGAAGGCAAAAATATCTTAGAGACTTTGCCGTTCATCGAAAGGATTTCGGGCGATGCCGCGGCTTCGTATGCTTTGGCCTATTCTCAGGCGGTGGAAAAAATCTGCGATTGCGCGGTGCCGCGCCGCGCCCTTCAACTGCGCGCTATTTTGACTGAGTGTGAACGGATCACGATGCATATCCATGACTTGGCCAATATCGGCGGAATGGGCACGGGCTACAGTTTCATCGTGGCCAATGGATGGCGCATCAAAGAAAGAATGATGCGTCTGTCACAAGACATCTGTGGCAATCGGTTTTGGCGGGGAATGATCGTGCCTGGTGGAGTCAAATATGATATTGTCGAAACAGATTTGAAAAAAATATTAAGCGTGTCGGAAGCGGCGTGGAGAGAAATGGAAAAAATCACTATCATCGCGCTCGACAGCGAAGGCTTTTTGGATCGCTTGCAGTATACGGGGGAATTGTCTAAAGAGGCGGCCGAAGCTTTTGGCGCGGTCGGACCCGCGGCGCGGGCGTCCAAGATCAATCGCGATGTCCGGCGTGATCACCCGTATGCTTCCTACGGAGAATTTCCAATTAAAGTGATAACCAAAAAAAGCAAAGATGTTTTCGCGCGTTACCGGATGCGGACCAAGGAGATTGAACAATCAATAGTCCTGATTAAGACTCTGGTAGAAAAAATGGAGGAAGGGAATATTATTGAGAAATGTGAAACGCGCGATGGTTTTGCTCTCGGTGCCGTGGAATCTTGGCGCGGAGAACTTCTGTGCGCTTTGCAGATCAAAAATGGCGTGATTGGTCGGTGCGCTCCACGTGATCCATCTTTTTGCAATTGGGCGCTTTTTGGCATCATGGGTCCCGGCAACATCGTGCCGGATTTTCCGCTCATCAATAAGAGTTTGAATCTGTCTTATTCCGGGACGGATCTGTAAAAATATAATAAAGGAATGCTTGGGTCGTGAAGCTTTCGAGCTTCGCGATTTTTTTATGTACTTACATATCTCCTTACATAGGTACTTACCTCGGTTTACTTGAAAAAGGTGGCTAAGTGGGGTAAAATAGAAAAGTAGACAAACTTAGGGACTTTTATGGAAGAAAACGCCAAATATAACCCGAAGGAAATTGAGGCCAAATGGCAGAAGTTTTGGCTTGAAAAAGGCGATTCTAAGATAGATAAAGACGATGAAACCAAGAAGAAATTCTATATTTTAGACATGTTTCCCTATCCGTCCGGCAGTGGGCTGCATATGGGACACACGGAGAGTTATACGGCCAGCGATGTGGTTTATCGCTATAAAAAACTGCAGGGGTTTAATGTGCTTCATCCGCAAGGCTTTGATGCTTTCGGGCTGCCGGCGGAAAATTATGCCATTAAGACCGGCATTTCTCCGGTGGAAACGACCAAGGCAAACATGGCCAATTATATCCGGCAGATGCAGTCACTCGGTTTTGCCTATGATTTTTCCGAAGCCGCGGTCACGTGCGATCCGGAATATTATAAATGGACGCAATGGATCTTCGGGGAATTTTTCAAAAACGGATTAGTATATAAAAAGACAGCCAAGACCAACTGGTGTTCTTCTTGTCAAACAGTGATTGCCAATGAACAAGTGTTGGATGGCAAATGTGAACGCTGCGGAACGGAAATTGAACAAAGAGCTGTACCGAGCTGGTTTTTCAAGATCACGGATTTTGCCGAAGAACTAATTGGGGGATTGGACAAAGTTGATTGGCCGGAATATACCAAAAAGAATCAGAAAAATTGGATCGGAAAAAGTGAAGGAGTGACCGTTTCATTTGAAATAAAAATTTCAAATGAAAACGGAATTTCCAATTTCCAATTTCCAATTTCCAATAAAATCCAAAATCAAAATGATAAAAACCAAAAACAATTTATTGAGGTTTTTACCACCAGAATAGACACAATATATGGCGTGACTTATTTAGTTTTGGCACCGGAGCATGGGCTAGTTCAGGAACTGAAAAACGAGATCAAGAATTTTTCTGAAGTTGAAAAATATATTGAGCAAGCCAAAAACAAGACAGAGCTGAGCCGGATGGAGGCCAAAGAAAAAACAGGCGTGGAATTGCAAGGCATTAAGGCTATTAATCCATTTAATAATAAAGAAGTGCCGATTTTCATCGCGGACTATGTTTTGGCGCAATATGGCACGGGAGCAGTGATGGCCGTGCCGGCTCATGATGAACGAGATTTTGAGTTTGCGAAGAGATATGATTTGGAAATCAAGGCAGTAATCGCCGTTGATGATTCTAATAGTTCTATTTCTGTGGCAGTTTTAAGTTTCGCTAAAAAAATCGCGCAATATGCTTCAGAGAAAAAGATACTCGCAGTTTTCGATGGCGGAATTGGTTTGGATATTGCGTTTGGAAAAATTACCAGAAATCATGACGATATAGATTTACAAGTAGAAAGTGGTGAGCTTGATAAGTGGATAAAATATTTAGAAGAGGAAAATTTTAAAGTAAAAAAAAATCCTGATAAAAGATTTGATATTTATACGGCTGATAATGGTATTTTCCATATAGACTTCGGATGCTATATCGATCTGGATAAAAATAAAAATGATAAGGATTATCTTATAAGAAATGTTATTGATGAGATTGAATTTGCAACTTTTAAACCAGGGGAAATATTAGAGTATAAAATTTCTGAAATAAAAAGATTGGGAATCAAGAGACAAAAAGACTCGCATGATTTAGCCTTGCATAGCATGGAGGCTTTTGTGGAAGACGGATTTCTTATAAATTCCAGTGAGTATTCTGGATTATCTTCCAAAAATGCGCGGGAAAAAATGGCCGAATGGTTGGAAGAAAAAAAGCTTGGTGAAAAAATAACAAATTATCGTTTGCGGGACTGGTCCATTTCTAGGCAGAGGTATTGGGGCTGTCCGATCCCGATCGTCTATTCTCCGGACGGGGAGGCGCATCTGGTTCCGGAGGAACATCTGCCGTGGAAATTGCCGATGGACGTCGATTTTGTGCCGACCGGCACTTCGCCTTTGGCCAAGTCCGAGGAGCTGAAAAAACGGACGCAAGATTTTTTTGGTGCTGGCTGGACAGCGGAATATGACACCATGGACACCTTCGTTGATTCTTCGTGGTATTTCTTGCGTTATCCGGATGCGCACAACGACAAAGAATTTTGTTCCAAGGAGCGATTGAAAAAATGGTTGCCGGTGGACGTCTATATCGGTGGCGCGGAGCACACTTATATGCATCTGCTTTTCGCCAGGTTTTTTGTGAAAGCCATGCATCGGATCGGCCTTTTGGATTTCGATGAACCGTTTTTGAAGTTGCGCCATCAAGGGATGGTTTTGGACAAGGAAGGCAAGAAAATGTCCAAATCAAAGGGCAATGTCATCAATCCGGACGAAATGGTGGAAAAATTCGGCGCTGACTCAGTGCGAGCGTATATGCTTTTCGCAGCGCCCTTGGAAGATGCTGTGATGTGGAATGAGGATAATATTATTGGGGTGAGGAGGTTTTTGGAGAAAGTTTGGAAAATACAATATAAAATTACAAATGACAAATTGCAAATTTCAAATAAAGCTCAAAATCCAAATGACCAAAATAAAAAACTAAATTCGCTGATACATAAAACCATTAAGAAAGTTGGAGAAGATATTGAAAACTTTAGATTTAATACGGCAGTGAGCCAGCTTATGATACTCGTGAACGAGATGGAAAAACAAGAAGAATTAAGCATTACTGATTACGAATTATTGATTATTCTTCTTGCTCCATTTGCTCCACACATTGCCGAAGAAATTTTCCAAGAAGTTCTGGGTCACAAGGAATCGATATTTTTGCAGAAGTGGCCGGAGTTTTCTGAAACACTGACCAAGGATGAAGAGATCAATTTGGTGTTGCAAGTGAATGGCAAGGTGCGGGATATGGTGGCAGTGAGCGCAGATATATCAGAAGAAGAAGCGAAAGAAATCGCCTTGGTGAGTGAAAAAATCAAAAAGCATATTGCTGATAAAGAAATCAAGAAAATTATTTTTGTGAAAGGGAAGTTGGTTAATATCGTTGTAATGTAATACAAATACGCGAATTTTACACAAATACGCGAATGCGCGAATGAATACCCATTCGCGTCATTCGCATCAATTCGTGTATTTGCATCAAATCTATTATGCAAGCAGTCATCCTCGCCGCTGGACGCGGAAAAAGAATGGGAAAACTGACAGTGGCTACGACGAAACCGATGCTCAAAATCAAGGGCAAGCCGATCCTTGAGCACAAACTCAATGCCTTGCCGAAAAAGATCAAAGAGATCATTTTCGTAGTGGGCTATCACAGTATGCATATCATTTCGCACTTCAAACATTGTTATGGCGGACGACGCATCATCTATGTCTTTCAAAGCAGTTTGAACGGGACGGGCGGAGCGTTGCATTTGGCCAAAAGCATCCTCAGGGATAAATTTCTGGTGATGATGGGGGACGATCTGTATCACAAGAAAGATCTGGAAGAAATGATCAAATATGATCTGGCCATCATGGGGCACGGTGTGTCGGACCCCAGCTCGTTCGGGATGATCAAAGATGACGGCAAAGGCTTGATGCTGGACGTGGTTGAGAAACCGAAAAATTCCCGCCATAAATTGGCCAATACCGGTGTATACGTTTTAAACAGGGCTTTTTTCGATTATGAATTGGTGCCGATCGGCAAAGTAGAATTCGGTTTGCCGCAGACCTTGGCCAAGATGGCGGCGAAGCATAAGATCAAGATCCACACAGCCCGTGCTTGGCATCCGATCGGAAATGCCGAAGATCTGAAGAAGGCGGAAGAGATTATTCAGACTTTTTTGTGAGCGCTAAGGCGAGTTGGGGGATGAGAAAACATAATTCGTGATATTATATAGAATAGAAAATGGATATCCGCGCTATTAAAAATGATCGCTTCTATTTTTGGACCAATCACGCCAAATACAAACTTTTGCAATATGGTTTTAGTCCGACGGCCATTAAGAATGTCATCCGCCGGCCGGAGAGGACGGAAGAGGGCATTGCGCCCGAAACGATAGCGGTAATGCGGAGGAAGGATGCCAAGAAAACGAAACGGGAAATCTGGGTGATGTATCAAAAAGTTAAAAAGGAAAAGTTTCCGCCAAAGGCGGATCAGTCTATGGCTGAAAAAGATAAAAGTGGCGGAAAAATTAAAATTATCAGCGCCTGGATCTATCCCGGAGTGAGTCCGACGGATAAGGAAATTTTTGTGCCGGAGGACGTGTGGGAGGCGCTCGGAGAATGCGTAAGTCAATAAAACAAAAAATGGAAAACAAAAATATCGAAAAAATATCTCAAGAAAAGTTTTTTACCCTCTCTGAATTTCGCCATCGCGTCGGTATTCCTCTAATTATGGCGAAAAAGTTGGTGATATGGGGCGAAGTGCGCGCGGTGCGGGCACTGGATGGCACTTGGCTCATCGCGGAAACAGAAGTGGTTAAAATCGCAAGAATCATCAAAAATCCTTGGAAGAAGGCGTATTATTTTTTCCGTGCCTTGGGCCCTGGGGTGATTACGGGGGCCTCAGATGATGATCCGAGCGGCATTGGGACTTATTCTTCCGTGGGAGCGCAATTCGGACTCGGACTTTTATGGATGGCGGCTTGGATCTTGCCGATGATGATGGCCATCCAGGAGGCGTGCGCGCGGATTGGGATCGTCACTAATCGGGGCTTGGCCGGAGTCCTGCAGAAGCACTATCATCGCAAAGTGATGGTTGGCATCGTGTCCATTCTTATCCTGGCCAATGTGATAAACATCGGAGCGGATATCGGGGCGATGGCCAAATCTTTGCAGATGCTCATCAATATAAATTTTTATCTGGCAGCAATCGCGTTTGCGGCGATGATTATCCTGCTGGAAGTTTTTGTTGGTTATCATACATATGTCAAAATTTTGAAGTGGCTGACGATTTCTGTCCTGGCTTATGTGGTGACGGGAATCATCATCAAACCCGATTGGAATGCGATTCTGGCGGCGGCCGTTGTTCCTGAAATGCATTTTAATCGGGAATATCTTTTCGCTATCATTGCTGTGTTTGGGACAAGTATCACGCCGTATCTGTTTTTTTGGCAGACTTCCGAAGAAGTGGAAGAGAACAAGAAGGATAAAAAACTATTCCGTAGCCTGCATCAGAAAGACGATCGTACGATTGTGAATCGGATTGCCAAGATGCGCACAGACGTGGAAACCGGCATGGTTCTGGCCAATGTCGTTTTCTTTTTCATCATTGTGACCACCGCCCAAGTCTTGTTCAAAAACGGAATTTTCAATATTGATTCGGCAGAGCAAGCGGCGTTGGCGCTCAGGCCGTTGGCCGGTGATTATGCTTATCTGCTTTTCGCTCTCGGCATCATCGGAACGGGACTTCTGGCGGTGCCGATCTTGGCCGGTTCAGGAGCTTATGCCTTGTCTGAAATTATGAAATGGCACGAAGGCTTGGAAGAAAAATTTTCCCGCGCCAAAGGATTCTATCTGGTCATCATAGTTTCCATCTTGGTCGGACTGGCTCTGAACTTTTTCCACATCAATCCGATTGCCGCTTTATACTATTCAGCTTTCCTTAATGGCGTGATTTCTTTGCCGCTTCTGGCGGCCATTATGATCGTGAGCGATGACAAAAAGATAATGGGGCGCGAAACCAATCCTCTCTGGGTCAGGATTTTTGGCTGGTTGGCGGTGGTTTTCATCACGGGGATGATCATTTTGGCGGGCGTACTTTATTTCATCTGATAACTTGTTGCCACATAAAAAATTTTAGCAATCCTTGCAATATCAGCCAGACTGAAGTAAGATTATGACCTATGGATATTGAAAAATTAGAGGTTTTCTTGCAAGAACACAATCAGCCGAAATTTCGTTTGAAACAGGTCAAAAAAGCCATTTTCCAGGATGGGATTTCGAGCTTTTCAGAAATTACGACACTGAGCAAGGAATTGCGCGAAGAATTGGCCAAAAAGATGGAAGTATTGTCTTTTTCGGTGGAAAAAGTATTAGTTTCCAAAGATGGAAAATCGGCCAAGGCACTCTTTAAGTTGCAGGACGGGAAATTCATCGAAGCAGTCCTGATTTCTCCGCTTGAAAACACTTGGTCAGTGTGTGTTTCGTCGCAAGTCGGCTGTCCGTTGGGATGTGAATTTTGTTCAACGGGGCAGATGGGTTTCGTGCGGAATCTGACGGCCGAAGAAATCACGGATCAGGTTTTGTTCTGGAAAAACTTCCTCCGTAACCCCTCCGGTTTCACAACCCCTCCGCCCCGATTACGGGGCACCTCCCCTGAATACAGGAGAGGGGGAGTATTGAGCAATGTCGTCTACATGGGGATGGGGGAGCCGTTCCTCAATTGGAAGGAAGTGAGCCGAAGCTTGCATGATCTCATCGATCCGGAGTTGTTCGGTTTCGGCGCGCGGAGCATTTCGGTTTCCACGGCCGGCATTCCGGAAGGAATTCTCAAAATGGCTGAGGAATTTCCACAAGTGAATCTGGCACTGTCACTGCATTTCGGAAGGGATGAAAAAAGAAGTGAGATTATGCCCATCAATCGTCAGTATAATCTGGAAGCTGTTCGAGAAGCACTCTGGAAATATTTTGAGCTGTCTAATCGAAAAGTTTTTTTGGAATACGTGATGCTTAGTGGAATAAATGACAGCCAAAAGGACGCGGAGTCCTTGGCGCGTTTCGTGAAATCCATCGGTAAGCTGCAACTTTTGCACATCAATCTGATCCGCTATAGCGCGACGGGTTCGAAATTCAAACCCTCAAGCAAAGAGCAGACGTTGAAATTCAAGAATTATTTATTGAGCCAGAATCTGAGCGTGACCATCCGGAAAAGCTTAGGGGAAGAAATACAGGGGGCGTGCGGACAACTCGCTTCGCACTAACTTTCGCTGTTTAAATATATGCAATATATTTATGAAAAAAAATAAATCAAAAAAAATATTAGACTCGATCAATTTTCCGGCTGACCTGAGAAAATTGCCAAAAGAAAAGTTGTCCGAGCTGTGCAAAGAAGTGCGGCAGTTTTTGATCGATAGTGTGGCGGTGACGGGCGGGCATTTCGGCTCGAATTTGGGCGTGGTGGAGCTGACCGTGGCTTTGCATTATGTTTTTGAAACGCCGCAAGATAAATTGATCTGGGACGTTGGGCATCAGAGTTATCCGCATAAGATCCTGACTGGAAGAAAAGACAAAATGACGACGATCCGTAAATTTGGCGGGCTGGCACCTTTTCCCCGAAGGGAAGAAAGCGAATATGACACTTTCAATGTGGGGCACTCCAGCACTTCTATCGGGGCGGCCGCCGGTATGGCGCTAGCCGAGCGTGACAAAAAAAATCCGGCGCAAATCGTGGCTATCATTGGGGATGGGGCGCTGACTGGCGGGATGGCTTTGGAAGCGCTGAACCACGCGGGCGATGCGGCATCTGATATGCTGGTGATTCTGAATGACAATAAGATGTCCATTTCGCCGAACGTCGGGGCGATGGGTCAATATCTGACGCGACTCATTTCCTCGCCAGCTTACGTGAATACGCGTGCCAAGGGGCGGGAATTTTTTGATGCCGCGCCGCGCCTTAAAAGGATCCTGATGCGCGCCGAATCGCACACCAAAGGTATGATAGTGCCCGGCACGCTGTTCGAAGAATTGGGTTTTGAATATTATGGTCCGATCGATGGACACGATGTTTTGTCTTTGGTGGAAGTGCTTGAGAATTTGAAAAAAATCAAAGGGCCGAAATTTTTGCATATCTTGACCAAAAAAGGCAAGGGCTATGCTCCCGCTGAAAATGACCGTTTGTCTTTTCATGCGGTGAAACCGTTTGATCCCATAACAGGCAAAAATATTCCCGGCAAACAAAAAAGCAGTAGCTATACAGATATTTTTTCACAGTGGATCTGTGACAAGGCCGCGAAGGAAAAAAATTTGCACGCCATCACACCGGCCATGTGCCATGGTTCCGGTCTGGTTGAGTTCAAAGAAAAATTTCCCTCTCGCTATCATGATGTGGGCATCGCTGAACAGCACGCGCTCACTCTGGCCGCGGGACTGGCTGCGGCGGGGAAAAAACCGGTCGTGGCCATCTATTCATCTTTTTTGCAAAGAGCTTATGACCAACTCATCCATGACATTGCTCTCCAAAATTTGAACGTCCTTTTGGCGATCGACCGCGCCGGCATTGTCGGGCCGGACGGCGCCACACATGCCGGCAGTTTCGATCTGTCATTTCTGCGGGTCATTCCCAATCTCGTTATTATGGCGCCGAGGAATATCAGTGAATGTCGCGCTATGCTGGAAGTTGGTTTTGATCATAAGGGGCCGGTGGCGGTGCGTTATCCGAGAGGCGGGGATGTTGTTTCTTTGCAACCCCAACTGCAACCACAACCCCTCCGCTCCGACGATTACGTCGGAGCACCTCCCCTGAGTACAGGGGAGGGGGAATCACTCAAAATGGAAATTGGCAAGGCGCAGGTTTTGCGTGCTGGAAGAAACATTGCCATCTTGGCGTTCGGGGCGATGGTGGAAAGATGCAAAGCAGTGGCTGAAAATTTGGATGCTACTTTGATCAATATGCGGTTTGTGAAACCGTTGGATGAAAAATTGCTGGAAGAATTAGCCAAGACGCATAAATATTTCATCACCGTCGAAGACAACGCCGTTCTCGGCGGCGCCGGCAGTGCGGTGGCCGAGTTTGTGTTGAATAATAAACTTTCTATTTCCATCAAAAACCTTGGTCTGCCCGATGAATTTTTGCCGCACGGTACGCGGGAAGAAATTTTGGCTCTGGCTGGCCTTTCGGGGGAGGAGATTGAAAAGGCGGTGAGGCGGTTTGTGGGATAGAAAAAATATATTTATAGAGGCTTCTACGGAGACCTCTATTTTGTTATCAGTAGGACTTGCATCTTTTTCACATAATGATATAATATCATTGAAATCATTTAAAACAAAAAAGATGAAAAATATTTTTGAAGAGATAAAAAGAATCAATGAATATGGAAGTGAATATTGGTCGGCGCGGGAGCTGTCTAAGGCGCTTGATTATTTTGATTATCGTAATTTTATAAAGGCCGTAGATAAGGCCAAAGAAGCTTGCAAAAATAGTGGAGAAGTTATCCACAACCATTTTGTTGATGCCAACGAAATGGTTGCAATTGGTTCTAGCGCAAAAAGACAGGTAGATACGATTTATTTGTCCCGCTATGCTTGCTATTTGATTATTCAAAATTCTGACCCATCTAAAGAAATTGTTGCTTTGGGGCAGACATATTTTGCGTTGCAAACTAGACGGCAAGAAAAGACTGATCAGTTGATAGAAGACAGCAAGCGGATCAATTTGCGCCAGGAAATGAAAAAGCATAATACTTCTTTGGCAGAAGCGGCGACAAATGCCGGAGTGGAAAATTATGGCAAGTTCCAAAACTATGGCTATAAAGGATTGTATGGCGGGCTGGATGCCAATGATATCCATGAAAAGAAAAAATTGAAAAAATCACAAAAAATTTTGGATCACATGGGCAGTGAAGAATTGGCCGCAAATTTGTTCCGTGCTACGCAAGCTGATGCAAAATTACGTCGGGAAAAAATCCAAGGCGAGATGAATGCGAATCTGACGCATTACGCAGTCGGACAAAAAGTTCGGAAAACCATCGAAGAGTTGGGCGGCGAAATGCCCGAAGATCTGCCCAGCACTGATGGCATCTGCCAAGCCAAGACTCGCGTTAGGAAAATAGACCAGAAGAAGATAGTAGGAGAGTAAAGATTAAAAAATATTACTTTTATTGCATTTTTGCCAATTTTTATTTAGTGGAGTATGCTGGAGGAGTTTAAAGTTGAGGAAAGGGGCTTGACGGTGCGGAGTTATTGATATATAATTTACGCATAAAAACAGAAACACAAAAGGAAAGAAGAAAAATTTACGATTTTTGTCCGACAGACTGAAAAAGGACCGAATCTTAAAATCAAATACGGGTGAGTTTGCTTTTAAAAAAGGAAATTAGAAAGTATGCCGCGACAATGCGTAGTATATTTTCTGGTTTCCTTTTTTTGTGGCATTATGGCAATTTTATTAAGTGAATATTTAGGAGTAGATGCAAAAACTTTAAAAAATAAAGGCGTGTTCGACATGGTTATAGGGATAGATACGAAACTCTTTATTGATCCTCTTTTATTCAAAAAATGTGGAATTGCAGAATTTGTAGATTCCCGAAAAAAAATAATATTATATTTTAAAAAAGTTGTATCTCTTATAAAATATTTTTCAAACGATAGGGCACGTGAAGCTGCCATTCAATTGCTTACCTTTCCGGAACCTAAGGGCGTATCAATTGGTTATGGTTCAGACAATGATGATGGAAATGCGATTGGACCAAAACTTGCAAAGCGACTAGCTGAATCTGGTCGAGAGATTTACGAAATGGGGATAGAAGATCCAGAAATATTTGAATTATTAGGATTATTTGAAGAAGATTTTGGTCCTGACAGACTAAGTGATATGATAATAAATATAGTGTTATCTGATTTTTTTCGATATACTGAAAGAATTTGCGATGAACTTAAAATTAAACATACTTATGAATTTTTCCATGAGGATCATGAATTTTATTTGCCTCAACATCCCGATAAGCATGGATATTTGATATTTATTCCTGAGAAATTTCTTAGAAATTTGCCCGTAGCTTCTTCATGGGAGGAGGTGTGCGAATCCGCTCGATTTAATCAGGAATTGAGGAATCGTTTGAACAAGATGATGGCGGGTGTATTTAAAGGAAGCCATAGTAAAACAACAAAAAAACAATTAAGAGAGATTATTTTTAATAATAAAAATAATGTAAAGGAGCTTCTGGATGTGTATAAGGAGCTTGATCCGAGTGCATATGATTTTTTAGCTGATGTCCAGGGACACGGATTGTGGTATCAGAAGGGGAAAGAGATATTCGAAAAATATTATGAGTCTGAAAAATGCGAGAAACCAAAAAACATATGCGACCTTGATTCGTTTGTAGTGCGCATGATCAATCAATATAAGAGGGCAATTGAGGAAGTGGGCGCGAATAAAATTTTATACTCTTTTAAAAAAGACAAATTTCATCCACATCGAGAGGAAATTGCTCAGCTTGTATTCTTGATTGTTGCAGATCTGAATTGCCAAAAGCAAGGAGTGTTTCTCGCCAGAGAATCAAATTATGGGCATGGCCCAGTAGATTTCTCCTTGGGGATAGGATATGATGAAAAAATTTTGGTGGAAATTAAAAAAAGTTCTAACCCTAATCTAATAAAGGGTTATATGGCACAACTTCCTGATTATGAAAAAAGTGAACATTCTGCAAAAAGTTATTTCGTAGTTTTGATTGTTGATGAAAATAAAGAAAAAATCAAAAGACTTCTATCTAAAAAAACAGAGGCTAATAAAGAAGGGAAGAAATCCCCTGATATTATACTTATAGATGCAACAATTAAACCGTCTCCTAGTAAGCTAAGAACTTAAAATAAAAACAAGATTCGGCAAATAGGTCGATGCCGATATAATTCGAAATAATAACTAATAAAAAAATAAAATGAACAGACTTGAAGTTTATCAAGGTAACGATGGAAAATATTACTGCAGGCTTGTGGCAAGCAATAATACTATTGTATGCTGGACAGAGGGATACAATTCACACGAGAATGCCCTAAAGGCAGCAATGTGGATAAAAAAGAATGCTGGTTTTGCCATCATCATGGAAAAATAATTTCACATTTCATTAGAACCTGAGGAATGACTTATGCTGTCGTTGGATATAAAACTACGATGATTGCGGATTTTACCCGCGGGACATAAGAACAATGATTCCAATTGTGATTGAAGAAGTTATTTTGCAAGAACCAGCTCGATTAGGGCTGGTTTTTGTTTCCACTGGAATTCCCCGTTTGTGTTGTCTGGGATTTTTGATAAGCTCAAGGGTGAGAAAGAGCTGATTTTTTTGAAGGAGAAAAATATCAAGCATTGCATCGGCTTTGAAAATAGATGAAATTGTTGAAAGAATTAATTCATGAATTAACTCCTGAATTTTAAAAGGGCAAACTCCGCTTTGAGGAATTTGCCCTTTTGTTTTTTGCGATACAAGCCAACTGGATCAGATTTGTTTTCTGCCCAACTTGATGTCGATAGCCTCGAAGATGTATTTGACGTATTCGGTGATTGTCATGCCTTCTGGTCGGGCACTCGGATCGTTTTCTGTGGATTCATCGGCGCGACGCAAGATTTCTTGCACCTGTTCGTCATCGAAACTGATGAGGCCGAGGAAATGATATTTTCCGAGCTCAAGCGCCAGGTCTTCCCATTCTTTGAGACCGGAGCAGGCGCCGGAACAGAAAATTTGGAAGTGATGGCCTCTCTGGGATATGAAATAGAAAAACAGTTCGGCCGAGCCGCCCCATTCGCCGTTTTTCGGATTACGGCTTTCATGGGAACAGATATGATTCTTGTGACGCGTCGTACGAGCCACTTTCTCCTGGCAGAAAATCCTGCAATTATTCTCGAAATCTTCACTAGGAAAACTTTTGCCGATTTTTTCTACGAACCCGAAATGATGTTGGGCCTGGTAGAAAATACTGGTGCTCCAGACCGCGCGGCGCTCGGGAACCGCAGTCAGGCCATTTTCCAGCATCAGCGTCAGCACATCTTCGGTTGCGCCGGCAAAGGTTCTCTCTATCCACCGATCATCATTATTGAAAAAGCGCCGGTAGAGTTCAGGATGATCCTTCTCCTTGACTATGATTGGAGCAAGGTCTTCGATTCTGTTGATTGATGACATGGCATCTCTCCTTCTCGTTTGATTTTTTTGGTTAGGTACAACGTTGATTAAAACAACATTGCATAGTACCATCTGTACTATTTTGTGTCAAGCAGCTGAAATTTACCGTTTCAAAACACTAAACTGGAAAAAAAGTGGCCACATCGGTCGTGCAGGTTCGAGTCCCGCTCTGGGCACGATAAAATATGAAAGAGACTTTTTGCTGGTCTCTTTTTTATTGCGCTGGAATTTTCCGGCAGGGAACAAATTTTCCATAGCCTACAAATGCCTGAAGCAAGCTGTTTTTAGCACTACTATTGACTTTTTGTCAAAAATGTGCTATTATTCTTAGAATTCTGAAAAATGGATTCGATCGGTAAATAAGTTCTTTTCAGCGCATCTTTTGGCTGACAAATTGAAAACCTTTTACGGAGGAACGGAAATGATGGAGAATAAGATGAAAGAAGCTGAAATTGAGGAAGAAGGTTTTTGGGACTATGCGAGAATGACAATCGCGTCATTGGTAGCAGTTGCCTTTCTTTGTATCTTGGGCGTGCATTTTTTCTTCGGAATAGATGCGCTTTATCAAGATGGTCATTTCAGCTATGAGCTTGGAAATCATCCTGGCGTGACAGAAATCAGCAGCATTTGCAGGAGGGATTTTTTTCCGGAAATAATTCAAGAGGAGTCTGCCACATCAAACGCTTTGGGGCCTATTATGCCTAAGGAGAGTGATTTGACGGGGGAATGGTTTTCAGGGAGACTTGTATGGCCTGCTATCTGGCTAGAAAAATCAGAAAAGGAGAAATGACGCATGTACAATAAGGAAGAAGGCGGCAATGTCCCGTCTACAAAAACGGAAACGGGCAAAGGGACTATAAGCCCATATAGCCAATATTCCCAAAAAGATAGGGAGGAGATTTATCAAGTCCTTGAAGGAGTGAAGAAAGTTCTAGATTCCATGTTTTAGGAGGCGGTAATCCGCTGGAAAATGGAATAGCCATTCGTCAAAATCTGACGGACGGCTATTTTTTATTCTCGTGGATTGTCAATCGGCTCCGAAATGGTATAATTATAACAGATAAAAAAACAAAATTAGAAGCGTGGAATGAATGATCCGATAATCCAGGTCGACCATTTGAAAGTTATTTATAACAAGGGCAAACAGAACGAAGTGCGCTCTCTTTTTGATGTGAGCGTGAAGATCTATCCGAAGGAATACGTCATCATCTATGGCCCGTCCGGCTGCGGCAAATCCACCTTGCTCTATTCAATGTCGGGGCTCCAAGCTCCGACCGAAGGACAGGTCATGGTGGAAGGCAAAAATCTATCCAATATATCCAAAAAAGACATGGTGGAATTGCATCAGGTCGGCATCGGAATGATCTTCCAGGCTTTTTATCTGATCGCATCCTTGAGTGTTTTGGAAAATGTCTGTCTGCCGAAAGTTTTCCGCGGAGAATCCAAGAAAGAGCGACAGGAAGAGGGTATAAAATTGTTACATCGTTTCAGCATTGTGGAGCAGGCCAAAAAATTTCCCAGCGAACTTTCCGGCGGACAGCGCCAACGGGTGTCCATTGCTCGATCATTGGTCAACAATCCGCAGATCATTTTTGCCGATGAACCTGTGGGAAACCTCGACTCGGAATCTTCGGAAAATGTGATGCGGATCTTGAAAGAGCTCAATGAGGTGGACAAGAAAACTATCATTCTGGTGACCCACAACCCAGATCATCTGCACTATGCCGATCGGATCATCTATATGAAAGATGGCAAGGTGGTCAAAGAAGAAGTGAACAAGGAAAAGCGTCCGATAGATGCCATCAATATTCCGGAAGTCAATTACGGAGAGCTTTCCAATGAATTGAAATTGCTTATGCGCACTTTCAAGAACTTGAGTCTGGCGCAGATTGGATCTTTAATGGTGCCCTTTAAAGCGAATCAGCTGATGTCGCATATCTTGTCAGAACTCAGCCGTGAACAGGTGCAAACGGCGGAAGGTTATCTGAAAGAATTTTTGTTCAAAAATATCGACGCGGAAACCCTGTTTAAAGATTTGGATATGAAATATGAGGCTGGCGGGGCGGACTGGAACAGAAGAAGGGCGCAATCGTTCATCGAAAGAGTGACGGCCATCACCGAACTCTCAAGGATAATAACGGAAAAGAACGAGACTGAATCGTCGGAAGCGATGGCGATCTATTTGACGCGGTTGTTCAAATTGAAATTGGATAAAGAAACTGGGAAGATCCTCGCCTCCTTCTTGCGGTTGCGGATCAGGAATAAGATCGACAGGGAAGAGCTGGAAAAAAGATTGGATGCTCCGAAAAGGCTGGGTGGCGCGGGGATGCACAGCGTTACAGCGGATAAGATTTCCCGCGAAGTGGAAATCATTATGCTTATGAAATATAGTTGATTTTATGAAATTCAAAGACCTATTCCTATTATCCACCCGGATGTTCAAGGCGCGGCCGTCGCGGACTTTTTTGACGATCCTCGGAATGAGTGTTGGTATTGGGGCGATCCTTTTCTTGGTTTCTTTCGGTTATGGTTTGCAAAGGACGCTTTTGCAAAAAATCACCACTTCCGATTCACTTCTGACGCTGGATGTGACCTCGGACCGATCCAAAGGGGTGTCGCTTGATCAAGCGGCAGTGGACAAGATCGGCGCGGTCGGCGGCGTGGTTAAGGTCAGTCCCGCCTATCAGCTGGATACGCGCGGAAACATCGATAGCCTTTCCGCCGATTTTACGGCGATGGTGGTGGAACCCGATTATATAAAACTGGGAGGGCTTAAGGCGTCAGCCGGAATTTTATTGAGCGACAATGACCCGACAGGGATTGCCATCTCCACTTCTACGGCCAAGATCTTCGGCAAGGAACCCGTCGAACTTATCGGTAAAAATATCAATCTGTCTTTTTCCACGCCCAAAAATTCCAACGGAAAATCCGATACTAGTAATAATGCGGAAAAAATAACCATTCCGGAAAGCCAGTTTAAGATCTTGGGAGTTTTCGATAGTGATGACAGTTTGATATATGCCAACGCCAAGGCTTTCAGCGGTACGCAGGCGACTGTTTTCAGCCAATTGAAAGTGAAATGCCAAGAGAGCAAGATAATGCCGGGAATACAAGGTGAGATAAAAAACTTAGGATTTTCCGTTTCTTCCATTTCTGACACAGTCGATCAGGCCAACAAGATATTCGGAATAATAAAAGTGATCCTTATGCTTTTCGGCTGTATCGCGCTTATCGTCAGCGCCATCGGAATGTTCAACACAATGACTATCACGCTTTTGGAGCGGACGGAAGAGATTGGAATCATGAAATCCATCGGAGCATCGAATTCGATGATTTCTTGGATGTTCATTATGGAAGCAACCATTATGGGATTTTTAGGGGGGCTTATTGGGATCATCATCGGTTGGGTGGAGGGCCAAGCTTTCAATCTGATCATTAATCTAGTGGCGAACCATTTTGGTGGAGAAAAAGTCAGCCTGTTCTATAGTCCGTTATGGTTTGTCTCGGCTGTTATCGCCTTTTCCGCTTTCGTCGGACTTCTGACGGGGATTGTGCCGGCGCGGCGTGCGAGTAAGATCGATCCGTTGGAGGCGTTGAGGTATAAATAAAAAAAGTATTTTTATTTTGTTGAAAAATAAAACCAGTCCGAAAAACGACTGGTTTTGTCCATTGTGCCGAAAGAGAGAATCGAACTCTCATGGGATTGCTCCCGCGCGATTTTGAGTCGCGTGCGTCTACCGTTCCGCCATTTCGGCAAATTTTGTATTTTACTTGTTCTATAGTACAATAAAGACAATACTTAGACATTATGGCAAAAATAATTTCATTAGTCAACCAAAAGGGCGGGGTGGGCAAAACCACTTCGGCTATCAATCTGGCGACGTATCTGGCGTCCGCGGGGAAGTTCGTGCTGCTATGCGATCTTGATCCGCAGGGCAATGCTTCGTCCGGATTGGGATTGGACGTGCGCAGCATCAAAAAGAGCCTCTATCATTCGATGATAATGGGGGAGCATCCTTCCAAAATAATCATCCGGACGGAAACTTTCGGACACGACCTCATTCCCGCTTCGCAAGATCTGGCCGGAGCGGGCATCGAGTTGGTGCATATGGAGAATCGAGAATTCCGACTGTATAATGTTTTGCGAGAGATCCGCACCAATTATGACTACATCATCATCGATTCTCCGCCGAGCCTTGGCCTCTTGACGATCAACGGCCTCGTGGCCAGTGATGAGATTATTATTCCGGTACAAACTGAATATTTCGCCTTGGAGGGCTTGAGCCAGCTTCTGAATACGATCGATCTGGTGCGCGAAAATTTGCAGCCGAATTTGAAGATTATGGGCGCGCTCCTCACGATGTATGATAAGCGCAACCGTTTGGCTCGCCAAGTGGTGCGCGAGATCCAAGATCATTTTCCGGGGCATGTTTTCGATTCTGTCGTGCCGCGTTCGGTCAGATTGGCGGAAGCTCCTGGATTTGGAAAATCAATTTTGAGTTTTGATTCTTTGTCCAAGGGGGCGCGAGCGTATAAGAATTTGGCGCGGGAAATCATCGAAATGGACAAGAAAGATAGTCGGAAAGGATTTTCGGTCTGAACCACTGATTGTCACATGAGGGCGCATGATTACACTGAATTGAAAAGACTTTTATTGGAAGAATTGTTTGAATGCGGCGTTGAATAATCCTAATTTATATTTTATTTATTTAAAAAACATTAACCATTATTGATTTTAATTCACGTGTAATCAGGAAAATCACGTGATAATCAGTGGTTCAGAATCTTATGGCACAAAACTATGGACTCGGGAGGGGATTATCTTCTCTTATCCCGCAAAAAAGCAAATCCGTTGATGAGGCGGGAGCAACGATAGACGGACCCAAAGAGGACTTCAACTATTTCGGAAACCGGCCGGCGGCCAAAGCGGTTGCGGAAGATGATATGCCGGTTGAGCAGACGATTTCAACAGGCAAGGAATCCGTCCAAGAGATCAATGTTTCCGACATCGTTCCCAATCCTCAACAACCTAGGACAGAATTCAATGTGGAAAAATTGCAGGAGCTGGCGGATTCGATCAAGACTCATGGAATCATTCAACCTTTGATCGTTACGAAAAAAGACGTGGGGTTTGAGTTGATTGCGGGCGAAAGAAGATTGCAAGCCGCGAAATTAGCGGGTCTTGCGACCGTGCCTGTCATTTCGCGTGTGGCGGATGAGCAGAATAAACTGGAATTAGCCATTATTGAAAATGTGCAGCGGCATGATTTGAATGTGATTGAAGAGGCGGCTTCATACAAGAAGCTGGCGGAAGAATTTGGACTCAGCCAAGAAGCGGTGGCCCTCAAGATGGGGAAGAGTCGGAGCGCAGTGGCGAACAAGATGCGCTTGCTCACTTTGCCGATCGAAATCCAAAAGGCGCTTATCGCGGGAAAGATAACCGAAGGGCATGCCAAATTGCTTCTGGCCATTCCTAATCCTGAAAAACAGCGGGCTTTTTATGAAATGATTTTGAAAGACAAGCTCACTGTCCGTCAGACGGAGAGCCGGACCAATGAAATTTCCGTGCGCACGCACAAAAGAAAAGTGTCGATCGATCCTGAAGTGAAAAGCTTGGAAGATAATTTTTCAGCCATTCTCGGCACCAAGGTCAAAATCAAAAAAGCCGGCGGCGGCGGTCGGATCATCATTGAATATTATTCCCAAGAAGAATTGGATGGGATTTTGGGGAAGATCAAGTAGATTACGAACTACGAAATGAACGAAATACGAAAAAGTCTTCATTCTAGGCGGAGTCTCCTTTTTGAGGCCGTAGCCTTGGAAGCAGAAATGCGGTATTAGACACTGGGTGTCTAGCGCTACTTAATCCTTCGCCTCGAGACACCCAGTGTCTGAGGGGTGCCGTCTTTCTTATGGATACTCTTGCATTAAAATGCCTTAAATCAGGCATTTTTTCGACAAGTCCTGGACAAAAAGTTGATTTGGGTGTATAATACACAGTTAGTATAAATTGTCCCTTAAAAACCCAATTTCGCGCTTTGCCACAGCAGAAAGAGTTTTTCTGAGAAGAATTTTTTCTGCTGTGGCGAAACCGTGGTGGTTAGCTTGACAGCGAACATTAAATTGATAAGTCTGTGACTCTGATTATTTAAATTGGAGCGAGGGACAAATCAGGAATGGAGGCAATATCATGGCAAAGAGCAAAAAGCAGGTAGAAGCTATTTCTTCAGGAATGGGAGTTTTCGTAACAATTATTTCTGGACTAGTTGAACTTGTGAAAAGTTTCGGTGGTTCAATAGAAGATTTATATTATCTGGGAACCCCCGAAGGCAGACAAAAGCTGGAAGCTGTCGCACGCGTCATTGTTGAGAAGGCGAAGGAGGAAAAGTTGAAACCAAAATCTATCGAACGCTTTCGCATCATCAATGAAACGACTATCATGGTCAACCTTGATGCCCCTCTCATTTTGCCATTTAATGGAGCAGAGATTGAGTTTCAGATCGGCAGCGGCTGGGTGAAAGTTGAGAAACGGACGGATGGCCTGTATGTGGATGGCTGCAAAGTTATTCTGCATTTGGTCGAACGCCAAAAAGGCGGAAAAGTCATTAAGGGATATGAGCTTCGAGAAGAACTGTCGGGAAAGCGCGTGCTTCACCCGAACATTATGGACGCTCTTTTTGAAAATCAATACATGATTCCCGCTGACTGGAAGAAGGATGAAAGTGGGAATATTCGATTTATCTTTTTCTGGGCAGTAATCTTTCGCCGCGCCGTTGGTAAGCTCTATGTCCGCTGTTTCTACTTCAGCGATGGTGAGTGGTTTCGGGGCTTCCGCTGGCTCGGCGACGACTGGGGCTCCTTCAGCCCCGCGGCTTTGCTCGCAAGTTAGAACTCAGTGCTAAGTTACTCGGATCTAGCCCTTGGAAACTTAGTCCTAAAAATTTTGAAAATGAGGTGATGAACAAAAGCCTTTCGAAAATTATTTCGAAAGGCTTTTAAATTTTTGTGCTACAATAAAGTTGGTAGTAGGGAAGCATGCGGGCGATTACGGTTTCCCGCTTCCGAATCCAGTATCCATACACTCCGGAATATCCACGATTACGGTTTTGGATAGTGTGAGGTATGCAGAAACTTCAAAAAAATGAAGATACTTGGTGCGAAATGCCAGGGCATTTAAGATGTCGAATGAGATACAGCTCGGAGAGTAGTCGATGAGCAGTGGTAAAGAAGGTATTCCGTACAATTCCGATGGCGATCCAAACCTGCTCAACGCGAATCGTAACGATGATGGTCGACGGCTGAATACGACCTATGACAATCCTGACAACAAGTGGAATCGCGACAATGGGTTTGCGTTCGTCGCCTCGCAACTCTTTTCATTTCTCTCCCGACATTTGTTTGGGAGAGTTTTTCTTTTGAAGACTGCCGTTCCAGCCGCCCAAATCTTTGCCGATCGAGTTCAATTTTTCCGAAAGAGTAATGTACTTTTTATCATCCAATGATTTGGTTTCCCAAAGAATATGCAAAAATATTTTCAGCACGTCTGATTTGCGAATGGCCAACCTGACATAGGGAATTTTTTCCTCCGGTTTTAGGAAAGCGGCAATGGCGATTGATTCAATGATTTCCGTAAAATATTTATCCACTTTTTGCCCGAGGGTATATCTATGTGTGGTGGGCAAAACTCGGTAATACTCATACCACAGAAGATAAAGACTTTTTATTTTCTCAAATACCGCCGGCAGCTGGGGGGGGGGATTTAAAAGTTGAACTATTATTCACCCCGTTAGAAAACTGTTTGCTGAAAGTATTTTCTTTTTTATAATGCATAAATTTATAATTTACCAATGATATTTAAAGATATGATTTCTAACGGGGTAAAAATTCAATTGAGTCATAGTTTTGAAAAAATAATTAGTGTTGAAAATTTACTCGAAGCTTGGAAAGAATTTGCGAGAGGCAAAAAAGACAGAAAAGATGTGCAGGCATTTTCCATGCGATTGATGGATAACATTTTTATACTGCATGAAGAACTTTCTAATCATACCTATAAACACGGCGGGTATCAAGCGTTCAAGATCAATGATCCCAAACCCAGAGATATTCATAAAGCCAGCGTGAGAGACCGATTGGTGCATCACGCCATTTACAGAGCTCTGTATCCGTTTTTCGACAAAACTTTTATCGCAGATTCATACTCTTGCCGGAATGATAAAGGTACACACAAAGCCATTGATAAATTCCGCAGCTATTTCCCCAAAGTCAGCCAGAATAATACCCGGACTTGCTGGATTCTGAAATGTGACATCCGTAAATTTTTTGCCAATATTGATCATCAAATTTTACTCAACATCTTGGCTGAATACATTCCGGATAAAAATATCATTAGTCTCTTGGAAAATATCATTGAAAGTTTCCACGCTGGCTTACCCTTAGGCAATCTCACTTCGCAATTGTTCGTGAATATCTATATGAACAGGTTTGACCAGTTTGTGAAGCACAAACTAAAAGCTAAATATTATATCCGTTATGCGGATGACTTTGTTTTCTTGTCTGAAAGTAAAAAGTATTTGGAAGAAATTATTTTAGTCACCAGAGAATTTTTAAAAGAAAAATTGAAACTGGAAATGCATCCAGATAAGGTTTCCATTCAAACGCTATCATCCGGCGTAGATTTTCTGGGGATGGTTAACTTTTTTGATTATCGAATACTCAGAACAAATACAAAGAGAAGAATACTGAAAAAACTAGCCCTGAAACAGAAAATGTGTCAGGAGGGATTGGTTTCCAAGGAATCACTTGAGCAAAGCGTGCAATCATATTTAGGAGTGTTGAGGCATTGTGAAGGGTATTGGGTGGCGAGAGAGATAGAAAGGATGATATGCGGTTGATATCAATATTGGGAAGACAGCGGAGTCCTCTTTTTTCACTCGCTTTCGCTCGTTCAAAAAGAGAGACTCCGCCGAGGAGAATGATATTGAAAATTCATTGATTATTGAAAATTGATCATTGAATATTCTCTCAGATCATCCCTTCTCTTTTCATGAACTTCCGGATGTGGGCTTTGGCGTTGGAAGTCTTGACGAAGCGCAGCCAGTCGCGGCTGGGGTTTTTGTGATCTTTGGAAGTGAGGATCTCAATGATTTCTCCGTTTTGAACTTTGTAATCCAAAGTGACGATGTGGCCGTTGACCTTGGCACCGACCGCGCGGTCACCGATTTCGCTGTGGACGCGGTAGGCAAAATCGATCGGAGTGGCTTCTTCGGGCAGATCGATGATGTCGCCCATCGGAGTGAAGGCAAAGATATGATTTTTGAAAAAATCGATCTTCAGGCTCTCCATAAATTCGTGGTCGTCTTTGCCCAATTCATTCTGCCATTCCCGAAGCTGTTTCACCCAGATCAATTCCTGATCGGGCACTTTGGTCTTCCTGCCGAAAAGGAGATCTTTGAGACTGCGCTTATTTTCCGAATAGATCCAGTGCGCGGCAATTCCGAATTCCGCTTCGTCATCCATTTTTTTGGTGCGGATCTGGACTTCGAGGAATTTTCCTTCCGGTCCGAAAATCGTGGTGTGGATAGATTGATAACCATTGGGCTTGGGGAGCGAGATATAATCTTTGATGCGGCCGACCAGCGGGCGGTATTTTTTGTGAACGATGCCGAGGGTTTCATAACAGTTGACGATTTCCGGCACGATTATCCTCACTCCGACCAGATCATAAATCTTGGCGATATCCATATCGTGCCGTTTCAATTTTTGGAAAAGGCGATAGATGTGTTTGGATCGTCCGAAAATGTCCACGAACCGGATGCCCTCTCGGCCCAGTTCTTTTTTCAGTTCAGCCACGACTTTTTTGATGTATTTCTTCCTTTTTTCCTGTTGCGCCGCCGACAGATTGGCCACGTAAGTATAATTTTCCGGATCAAGATAGCGGAAAGCCAAATCTTCCAAGCGCGCCTTAATATCTCCGATGCCGAGGCGGTTCGCGATGGGCGCATAAATTTCCAAAGTTTCACGGGCGATGCGTTCTTGCTTTTCCGGCGGCAGGCTTTCTAAAGTTTCCATATTATGCAAACGGTCGGCCAATTTGATGAGCACTACTCGGATATCGGCGGCCATCGCCAAAAACATCTTCCTAAGATTCTCCAGATAGTTTTCCTCTTTAGTGCCGCGCAGCTTTATCTTTCCCAACTTGGTAACGCCGTCCACCAATGTGGCGATCTCTTTGCCGAATTTTTTTTCGATCTCTTCCAAAGTGACGGCTGTGTCTTCGGGCACATCATGCAGCAGTCCGGCCGTAATCGTTCTGGCACCGAGCCCGATCCTCGCCAAATTCAAGGCCGTATGCAACGGATGTTGGATATAGTCTTCGCCAGATTTCCTTTTCTGGGCGGTGTGCGCGCCCAAAGCCAATTCATAAGCGCTTCTGATCATTGCTTCATTCTTGGCGCTCATCTTCAGTTTTATATTTTTGATTACTTCTTCAATAGTGACCATTAGTGGGAAATTTAGAAGAGACGGAATTACTATTAGCTAGTACACATCAAGCTGGATTTTCTTTTTCAAATTTGCATTCCTTGGAGGAGCAGCGGACCTTGTTTTTGGCGGCAAAAACAAGGAGGCTCTGGCACAAAGGGCATTTTTCACCAGTGGGCTTGTTCCAGAGGGCGAAATCGCATTTCGGATAAGAATTGCATCCGAAAAAAATCCGTCCCCGCTTGGATTTTCGCTCAACGATGTCTCCCGCGTCGCAGCGGGGACACTTGATGCCGGTCTTATTCTCGATCTTCTTAATACCTTTGCATTCCGGATAATTCGAGCAACCGAGGAAGGCGCCGAAACGTCCCCTCTTGACCACCATCGGTGCTCCGCAAATCTCGCAAATTTCATGGCTGTTTTCCGCGTCGATCTTTTTCTCCGTTTCTGTCTTTTCGGTATATTTGCATTCGGGATAGTTCGTGCAGGCGATGAATTTTCCGAAGCGGCCGAATTTCATGATCAGATCACCGCCGCAGTCGGGACAATTCCGGCCAAGTTTTTCTTGGAAATCTTCCTTACTGACTTTTTTGGTCTTAGCAAGCAGATTTTTATGGAAGGGTTCGTAAAAATTGCGGATGATCGGCACCCATTCGCTTCGGCCGTCGGCAATCTTGTCGAATTCTTCTTCGATGTTGGCGGTGAATTTTATGTCTACGATATCCGTGAAGTGAGCAACGAGCAGGTCGCTGACCAGCGTGCCGATTTCCAGCGGGAAAAGCCGGCGTTCTTCGTTCTTTTCCACATATTTCCGTTCAATGATGGTCGTAATCGTGGGCGCGTATGTCGATGGCCTGCCGATGCCGTTCTCTTCCATCACTTTGATCAAGGTCGCTTCGCTGTAGCGGGGCGGTTGAGTGGTTGATTTCGCCGTGGCCGTGGCACTGATCAGGTCGAGCGGGTCATTTTTTTCCAAAGCCGGCAGAATATTTTCTGTGATTGCCTGGTCGCTGTAGACTTTCAGATAACCTTCGAAAAGCAAGGTCGATCCATTGGCCCGTAGGAGATAGATATTTTTCTCCGCTTTAGCTTCGATGTCCATTTTGACGGAATCGAATTTGGCCGGTTGCATCTGGCTGGCGATCATCCGGTTCCAGATGAGGCGGTATATCTTGTATTGGCTCGGTTCGAGCGAGCTTTCGAGCTCGGCGGGCGTTTTTTCCGGATAAGCCGGCCGGATAGCTTCGTGCGCTTCTTGGGCGTTCTTCGATTTTGTCTTATAGAAACGCGGAGTTGGCAAAGCATATTCTTTTCCGAAAAGTTTGGTGATGGTCTTTTGTGCCGAGAGCATCGATTCCATCGAAAGATTGGTGGAGTCGGTCCTCATATAGGTGATGAGGCCTTGCTCATAAAGTTTCTGCGCGGCCATCATCGTCTGCTTGGAAGAAAAACCCAAACTGTTGATGGCGCCTTGTTGCAAGGTCGAAGTGGTGAATGGGGCCGGCGGCGTGCGGAGCGTTTCTTTTTTGACGATATCTACGATCTGACAAACGGATGATTGCAGTTCGGCCACGATCGTATCAGCCATTTTTTGGGTGGTGATGTTGGTTTTTTTCGTTTTGTAATCCCCAGCAAAAAGTTTGAGCGTGATGGACTCGTCGATTTTTTCGCCATTTTTTTGCAATAAACTGGCATTAAAAGAAGCCCTACTCCCTCCGTTCTTGGCCTGAAATTTTCCATCGATCACCCAAAATTTTTCCGCTTTGAACTTTTCAATCTCTTTTTCACGTTCAACAATCAGCCGCAAGGCGACTGATTGGACGCGGCCGGCTGAGAGCCCCCGCCTGATTTTTTTCCACAGGAAAGGCGAGAGTTCGAAACCGACCAATCTATCCAAGATTCTGCGGGCTTGTTGCGCGTCAACCAGATTCAGATCGATGGCGCGCGGATTGTCCAGGGCTTTTTCGATGGCACTCTTGGTGATCTCGTGGAATACGATCCGCTTGGTCGTTTTCGGATCGAGATTGAGCGCGCTCGAAAGATGCCAAGCGATGGCCTCTCCTTCGCGGTCTTCGTCGGAGGCGAGGATGATTTCGTCGGCTTTTTCGGCCAATGTTTTCAAGTTATCCACGCGTTCGATGGCTTTGGTCGGGATGACATAATCCGGCTGGAAATCATTTTCGATATCGATACCCATCTTTTTTTCCGGCAAATCGCGGATATGGCCGTAGGAAGATTTGACGGTATATTTCTTGCCGAGGAATTTGGCAATAGTCTTGGCTTTAGTGGGAGACTCTACTATAACGAGCTTCATAAGGTTGTGTGGAAGTTAAGAGAGAATGAATTAATATTATTTTTTATCAATCAAATTTAGATAATAAATCCAAAATCCAAATATCAAATGTCAAATAAAATCCCAAGCTCTAAATTCAAAATTTTGACATTTGAACTTTGAAATTTATTGGAAATTTGGATTTTGACATTTGGATTTTACAATAGTATATAGTTCTGTCCGCCGATATTTTTCACCCAGCCTTTCAGTTCCATCATGGAGAGCGTAGCGGCGACAGAGGCAGTTTGAAGTTTAGCGAGTTTCGAAATATTGTCAATGTGGAGCGGTTCGGAAGAAAGGATCCTGAGAAGAATTTCTTCCTCTTTACCGGTCGGCACTTTCGGTGCGGAAATCTTTTGACGACCATTCTTTTCTAGGCCTAATTCTTCAAGGATATCCTTGACTCCCGTGACGACTTTGGCGCCGCTGCGGATGAGACTATTGGTGCCGATAGAACTCTCTGAAAAGATGGAACCCGGCACGGCAAAAACTTCCCGATTGGATTCCAAAGCCATTTGCGCCGTGATGAGGGCACCACTTTTTTCACCGGCTTCAATCACGACCGTTCCGAGGGTAAGGCCGGCCACGATGCGGTTACGTGCCGGAAAAGTCAGTGGGCCGGCGGCAGTTTCAGTCGGATATTCGCCAAAGAGCGCTCCTGATCCCATAATTTCATGCGCGAGATTAATATTGTGTCGGGGATAGATATTTTTTTCATCTAGACTATTGCCCAGAACAGCTATTGTTTTTCCGTTTCCATCCAGCGCTCCGCGGTGCGCCCAGCTATCAATGCCCAAAGCCATTCCGCTGATTACCGTCACGCCTGCCGCGGCCAAGTCTTTGGACAGATTTTGCGCGGCCATCGCGCCATAGGGCGTGTTTTTTCTGGCACCAACAATGGCGATCGCCGGAGAGCCGACCAATTCCAGAAAAGCAACTTCGTCAAAAGGTAGGGAAGTTTTTATATATAATATATATGGAGGATGGAGCGCTTCTTTGAGAAGGGCCGGATAGAGCGGATCGCTCCACTCGATGAGCCGGATGTTTTCTTTCTCCATAATCTCCATTTCCTGATCCGGATCGGTGTTTTTCCTTTCGTCAAATATCCGTCCCGCCAGATTCTCTCCGATGCCGCTCCTTATGAGCAGTTCCAAATCGGCGCCCCAAGCGGTTTCAGCGCTGCCGAAGAAGCTGACGAGCTTCCTTAATCTTTGCGCGCCCACCCCAGAAATTTTATTGAGGGCGTTCAGATATTTGAGGTCTTTGGAGTTTGCCATATTTTTTTAAATGTAGCATAATATGTGACCTCTTGACAAATTTTTGATATATGCTAGAATAGTGTGAAATTTAAAAGTTATTAAATAAACATATATGAGCAACGAGCACAAGAGCAAAAATAACAAGGAAACGGGCAGAGCTAAGGCTTCTACGGAAGGTTTCAGCTTTTTGCTTTTGGCTGAAAAATTATTGGCCGATCTGACGCCGCGTTCCAGAGAAATAATCCGCCGCCGCTTCGGGCTAGTGGGCGATCAGAGTGAAACCTTGGAAAAAATCGGTCAACGATATGAGATAACCAGAGAAAGAGTGCGGCAGATCATTACCGAGGCGGTGAAAAATATCTCGCAACGATCCGGTCATGAAGATTTTTTGAGTGCTGAAGAGAAAATTGTTTTTACAATAATCCAAAACGGAGGTATAATTAGGGAAGTTGATGCTATTGAAAAAATAGAACTCAGTTCTGATCAAGAAGCCAACGCGGTCAAGTTTTTTGTCAGTTGTTCCAAGAATATTTTTGAAGTTGAAGAGAAAGGACTCTTGGAAAAAGCGTGGGTCGTTTCTTTGGACATCATTGAGGGGATCAAACGATTGATTGTCGAAGCGGAGAAAAACGCCCTGAAGGACAAGGAACTGTTGGCCGATGAAGAGATGCTCGGCAAATTGGCCGCTTTGATACCGGACATTCCAAAAGAGCAGATAATGAATTTTTTGTCAGTGTCCGAGCGCGTAAAGAAGAATAAGTTCGGCAAATGGGGCATCATCGATTGGATGGAAGTTTCTCCCAAAGGTACGCGGGAAAAGGTCTACCTGATCCTTAAAGAGCACAAAAAGCCGTTACACTTCACCGAGATTGCCGGTTTGATCGATAAATATGAATTGAGCAAGCGCGGAGCCCATCCTCAAACGGTGCATAATGAATTGATCAAGGACGAACGTTTCGTTTTGGTCGGCCGAGGGATCTATGCCCTCTCGGAATGGGGATATTTTTCTGGCACGATCAGGGATATCATTGAAGTGATCCTGAAAGCTTCTGGTCGCGCGATGAAGAAAGAAGAAGTCATCGCTGAAGTGTTGAAAATGAGAAAAGTGAAGAAGACGACCATCATGATTAACCTGAACAATCGCAAATTTTTCAAAAAAGAAGGAGAATTTTATAAGCTGAAAAAATAAAAATTTAAGAAAACGCAAAAACTATAAATGTTATGAACAACGTTTCAGACATTGGTTCTGCTTTGGGAGTCGTAGGACAAACTTTCGGAATATTCTGGTGGGCTCTTCTGCCGCCGCTTTTTTATACGGTTTTCAAATTTCTTTGGATCGACTTCGTGGCTTTTTACGCGCCCAATTCTTGGCATGCCGGCCAGCAGTGGACATATTTGGAAATTTTTCCGCCGCGCGAAATCGAACGTGGACCCAAAACTATGGAAAGTATCTTTACGGCTATGACAGGGGTTCTCACGACTTTTAATACTTTCAATGAATATTTAGAAGGGGCTTTTTGGCATGACCGTTTTAGCGTGGAGCTGGTCGGAAAAGAGGGTCAGATGCATTTCTATATCCGGACTCAGAAAAAATATCGTACCTTGATCGAATCGCATATCTACGCGCAATATCCGGATGCCAAAGTTTTGGAAGTGGCGGATTATACGGAAAATTTTCCCAAGATCGTGCCGAATAAGTTTTGGGATCTGTGGGGGACGGACTTTGAATTTGTCGCGAAAAATGCCATCCCGATCAAGACTTATGAAAAATTCGAAGAAAGCGTGACGGGCGAGATGATTGATCCGATTTCAGCTTTGGCGGAAGTGATGGGGTCATTGGGTCCCAATCAACACATTTGGCTGCAATATGTCTTGCAACCCTTGCCGGAACCGGAAAGGAACAGTGATGAACATAAGAATGTGATTAAAAAGTTGAAAGGCGAGCCGGTAGTGGAACCGATGAGTTTTTTCGGCCATCTGATGGATGTCATTGCCAACATTCCCGCTGCGTTTTCCGGCCCAGTAGCATTCGGGGCGGCGGATAAAAAAGATTTGGCACCTTTGGAATTCCGCCTTTCTCCTGTTGAGAAAGACCTCTTGAAAGCGACGGAGGAGAACTTGGGCAAGAATCTTTTCAAGACAAAGATGCGGATGTTGTATATCGGACGCAAAGAAAATTATGATAAATCTAATATCTCCTCTTTCATTGGAGCAATCAAACAATTCAATGATATCAATTTCAATCAAGTGAAGCCGGAAGATATCAGTAAGACGTATGGTACTTTCTTTTGGGCGAAGCAACGTTTGGAATTCAGGAAAAGAAAGATTTATAACCGTTACAAAAAAAGGAATATGGACGGGAACAATATGATTTTTTCCGTCAAAGAATTGGCTACTGTTTTTCATTTTCCGGATATGGGCGTGAAAGCGCCGTCCATCACGCGTACGGAATCGAAATTGGGCAGTGCTCCATCTAATTTGCCTATATAAAATAAAAAAATGTCCGAAATCAATTTTTTTGCTAAAACTAATTTCAGAAATAAAGAAGTGGCTTTTGGCATCAAGGAAGATGACCGGCGCCGGCATATGTATGTCATCGGGAAGACGGGTATGGGGAAATCCAATATGCTGGAAAATATGGCTATCCAAGACATTCGCGATGGCCATGGCGTATGCTATGTCGATCCGCACGGCGAAGGAGCGGAAAAGATGCTCCGAGCCGTACCGGCCAATCGTATCAATGATGTGGTCTATTTCAATCCATCCGACAAGGAATTTCCCATCGCTTTCAATATCTTGGAATCGGTGGATGAAGATAAGAAAAACTTGGTGGCCAGCGGTATGATGGGAGTTTTCAAGAAGATCTGGCCGGACGTGTGGAGTCCGCGGATGGAATATATCCTCAATAACACCATTCTGGCGCTTTTGGACTATCCCGGCTCGACGATGCTCGGCGTGAACCGGATGATGAGTGACAAGGATTTCAGGAAGCGGGTCTATCCGAAGATCAAAGATCCGGTCGTGAAATCTTTCTGGATCAATGAGTTCGACCAATGGGATGACAAGTTCAGAAAAGAAGCGGTGGCGGCCATCCAGAACAAAGTCGGACAATTTTTGTCATCTTTCGTCATCCGGCATATCGTGGGCCAGCCCAAATCGACCATCGATATGCGCGAGATTATGGATAATCAAAAAATTCTGATTGTCAATCTTTCCAAGGGTAAGATCGGTGAAGACGCAATGCGGCTTCTCGGCGGAATGATCGTGACCAAGATCCAGTTGGCCGCGATGGGACGGGTAGAGATTTCGGAAGCGGAGCGCAAAGACTTTTTTCTGTATGTGGATGAATTCCAGAATTTCGCGACTGAATCATTCGCCAATATATTATCCGAAGCGAGAAAATATCGTTTGTGCCTCATCTTGGCCCATCAATATATCAACCAGTTGATTTTCGACGGTAATGCCACGGTGCGTGATGCCATCTTCGGCAATGTCGGCACGCTCGTATCTTTTCGCGTGGGAGCGGAAGACGCGGAGCATCTGGAAAAAGAATTCGAGCCGGTCTTTATGCAAAACGATATTGTGAACTTGGCCAAATATCAGATGTATCTCAAACTGATGATCGATGGTATTGCGGGGGATGCTTTTTCGGCCACTTCTTTGCCGCCCGTAGACCTGTCCGATACGCTAGGCAATGAGGAAAAGGTGATCAAGATTTCTCGCGAACGATATGGCAAATCTCGGGCGGAAGTTGAAGAACGGATCGCGCGTTGGAGCGGGATGTTTGATTTTTCTGAATTTGAAAAAGAAACACCGCTCAAAAAAAATTATTCGGACGCGGCTAGGCTCACGGTCAGACCGGGGGCGGGCATCATCAGGGAAAATGCTGCCGGTGCGGCGAATGCCAAGGGAAGAACGAACGGGAACAATCTTTCCAACAATAGATACGATCCGGCTAGAGCGGTGAAGGAAAATCTGTCTCAGGGTGAATATGTTGCTAAAGTTCCGACTCCGAGCGATAAAAAGTCTGTCCCTGTTGCACCGGCTCCCATTGCGCCTGTTTCCACCTCGTCGTCTTCTCCGGCACCTGTCGCTGAGCGAAAGATGTTTGAAGCGGTTTGCAGCAGTTGTGAAGAACATATCCAAGTGCCGTTCGCCCCTGATCCGAAACGCCCGACATTTTGCAGAGAATGTTTGAAGGAATATCAAAGGGCAAGAGCGCGGTCGCAATATGATAGGGCGGATCAGAACCAACTAGCCGTTAAAGAAAGACCGGACTATGATGGTAAAAGTAATAAAGAGGATGAACCCAGAGATGGCTCTCTGCCGGTCGCAATAGTGGCTAATGAAAAACCGATGCGACTCACTCAGATGGTGAATATGGCACCGAAAAAATTCCAAAGTGCGCGCCGAAGGCCGGAAGTGGATGTGGCCGGCGTGCGTGATCTCATCAATAAAACAAAAAATAATTGAAACAATGATAAAATTCGAACCTAATCGCAGGACGCTTAATTACTTGGCCTTGTTTATGTTGATATTTTTTAATGGCGTGCTGTTCGGTGTTTTGGCGTATGTCGGACGGAACGTGGTCAATAATACGAAAGAGTCGCAAGTTCTGGAAGTTTCTCAGGATGTTCGCAACGAAATGGCGGGGCAAAAAAGGTAGGTTGATAAGCGGGCTTGAAAATATTGTTTAAGCCTTTTTTATTTGCCTATTGTATCAAACTTTGATACCTTTTTACTTATGAAACAGGAAAAGCTAAAAATTTTAGTCGGGATGAGCGGCGGGGTGGATTCGAGTGTGGCGGCGGCCTTGCTTAAATATCAGGGCTATGATGTCACGGGTCTTTTTATGCGGATGCATAAAGGAGAAGGGGTGGAAAAAGATCTGGCGGACGTGATAAATGTGTGTGAAAAATTGGGCATCCCGTTGCAGACAGTTGACGTGCGGCGCAAATTCCAAAAAGAAGTGGTGAAATATTTTCTCTCCGAATATGCCGCCGCGCGGACGCCCAATCCGTGCGTTTTTTGCAATAAGAATTTCAAGTTTAAGATTTTGCTGGAAGAAGCTAAAAAGATTAAGGCAGATTATGTTGCTACAGGTCATTATGCGAGAATAACCAAGATACAAGAAACAATAACCAAGCAAAATCCAAAATCCAAAATTCCAAATTACAAATTAAAAACCGCTAAAGACAAAAGCAAAGACCAATCATATTTTCTATATCGCCTAGGACAAGAAGAATTGGCTATGATTATTTTTCCACTGGGGGAATATGAGAAAACTGAAGTGAAGAAGCTGGCGAAAAAGTTGGGGCTCGAGGTGAGTGAGAAAAAGGAATCGCAGGATGTGTGCTTTATGGCCGGGCTGACGAAGGAAGCATTCCTCAAGAGGAATCTGAAACTTGAGAAAGGCAAGATAGTTGACGTGCAGGGTGAAATTATTGGGGAGCATAGCGGCTTGCCGTTGTATACGCTCGGGCAGAGAAAAGGCATCCATATCGGCGGCACAGGACCATATTATGTGGTGGATAAAGATTTTAAGCAGAACCGACTGGTGGTGACGAATGATAAAAAAGCGGCCGCATTATTTTCTACAACGATAAATCTGGAAGATGTTAATTGGACCTTTGGCGCAGCGCCTAAGTTGCCCGTGCGGGTTCTGATGCGCAGCCGGTACCGAAATCCTTTGGTTTATGCTACAATTAAGTCACAAATCAGTACGAATAAAAAATCCGCGAATAGTTACGAGTATAGCGTTAAATTTGAAAAGCCGGAGAAGGCAGCGGCTAGCGGCCAGTCAGTAGTGTTTTATACCAAAGCCGGCGAAGTGATCGGCGGAGGGATAATAAAATAAAAATTTCAAAATCCAAAATCCAAATGATAAATAAAATCCAAATGACAAAAATTTGAAATTTGTCATTGGAAATTGATTTGACATTAGGACTTTGAAATTTGGATTTACAACTTATGTATACCGACGATGATTTGAAAAATTTAAGCGGAGAAGATAAAAAGCGGCAATCGCGCAATTTTCAGATGCAGATTATCGTGCTCGATTCTGACAATCGCAAGGTGGAAAATCGGAAGAACATGTTGGACGCGGAAATCAGGAAGTTGAGGGTCGATCAGGAGCGGATGCGGATCAAGATGGATGAGAAAAAAAAGGAATATGATGAGGCTGTCCGTCAAATTTTGAAAAATGAAGAAGATATGAAAAGGCTGAAGAAAAAAATGAATCTATTGTAATTAGTAAACTTAAAATATATGATATCAAAATTTTATAACATTGCAATCGCACAGATCGGCAGTCGCGGTGCCGAGATGAATAAAAATGTTTATAACTATCAAAATATCATAAAAGATATAGAAAAAGAGCTTGACCGCAAAATAATCAATGTCGATGAAGCGATGAAAAGATTACATGGCCGTTTTTCTTATCATCTGACAGGCGATGATTATCAAAAGATCGAAAAAGAAGTGCGGTATAACGTCAAATGAATATCCAATATATACCTGCAATAGCCACAACTCTTAAACAGCTATAATACATAATGCCTATGACTGCCAATGAACTCCGTCAACAATATTTGGAATTTTTCAAAAGCAAGGGACACGCCATCATCCCCAGCGCGCCGGTGGTGCCGGAAAATGATCCGACCACGCTTTTCATCACGGCCGGGATGCATCCTTTGGTGCCATACTTAATGGGGGAAAATCATCCGCAAGGTATGCGCTTGGCCAATGCGCAAAAATCCATCCGTACGATCGACATTGACGAAGTGGGCGACCGCACTCACCACACTTTTTTCGAGATGCTGGGCAATTGGTCTCTCGGCGACTATTTCAAAAAAGAAGCCCTAACGTGGAGCTGGGAATTTCTGACTTCGCCGGACTGGCTCGGGCTGGACAAAAATCGTTTGGCTTGTTCGGTGTTCGAGGGGGACACGGATGCGCCGTTCGATGAGGAAGCTTTCAATATTTGGAAAAATTTGGGTATGCCGGTTGCGCGCATCGCCAAGTTGCCGAAGAAGAATAATTGGTGGGGACCGGCCGGGACGACCGGGCCGTGCGGACCGGACAGTGAAATGTTCTATTGGATCGGCGACCCCAAAAAAGTGCCGGACAGCTTCAATGATGATAATGACAATTGGGTGGAGATCTGGAATGATGTTTTCATGCAATACAACAAAAAAGCGGATGGTACGTTTGAAAAATTGGCGCAACAGAATGTCGACACGGGGATGGGACTGATGCGGGTGCTCACCGCCATAAACGGTCTCGATGACAATTATCGCACGGAACTTTTCTGGCCGCTCATCCAAAAAATTGAAGAATTGTCGGGAAAGAAATATGATGAAGTAGGGGTTATGAGGCCGATGCGTATTATTGCTGACCATATCAAGGCAGCTGTGTTCATTATGGCTGATGGCGTGAAGCCAGGAAATTCTGAGAGAAGTTATATTCTCAGGCGCCTTATTCGTCGAGCGGTGCGTCAAGGACATATCTTGGGCATCAAAGAAAATTTCACGGTTTCAATTGCTAAAGTGGTGCAAGAAATTTATGGAGCAGTTTACGGGGAAATTTTAGATGATAATATTATGAATATTTTAGAAAATGAGGAGGATAAGTTTAAAAAGACTGTTGTAAAAGGCCTGGGAGAATTGTTTAAACTAGTCGGGATTGAAAATCAATTTGCTCAAGGGAAAATTGAAGACATGAAAATCAATATAGAAGATATCAATGGTAGGGAATTATTTAATCTATATCAGACATACGGACTCCCTATAGAGCTAAGTATTGAAGAAATAAATCACCAAATGTTGTCTGAATCAAGAAAGATTGACGAAGAAACGGAAAAAAAGTGGTTAGCTGGTTTTAAAAATGAATTGCAAAAACACCAAGAACTTTCTCGTACCGCTTCAGCCGGAATGTTCAAGGGCGGCTTGGCTGATACGAAGGAAGAAACGACGGCCTTGCACACGGCGGCGCATCTGATGTTGGCGGGACTGCGGAAAGTTTTGGGCAGCCATGTGCATCAGAAAGGTTCGAACATCAACGGCGAAAGGTTGCGTTTTGATTTTTCCCATGCGGAAAAAATGACGGATGAACAGAAAAAATTGGTGGAAGATTATGTCAATGAAGCTATCACGGCCAAAATGCCGGTGGAAATGACTGAAATGACACTGGACGAAGCGCGCGCCGCGGGAGCGGAAGGTGCGTTCGAGAATAAATATGGCGAGGTGGTGAAGGTCTATAAGATCGAAGGTTTCTCTTCGGAAATCTGCGGCGGTCCACACGTGGCCAACACCGGCGATATCCATGGCACGTTCAAGATTAAAAAAGAAGAAAGTTCTTCAGCTGGCGTAAGAAGGATTAAGGCAGTGATTGCATAAAATTATGAATCTTGAACCAAAACTTGAAAACATTGCTATTGCAAACAAAAAAGAGAGTGGGAATGAACAATCCATAGGGAATTCCAATAGGGAAGACAATCAAACCGAAGAACTGCATTCAGAAGAATTACAGCAGGAAAATTTGCAAAGAGATCATGATGTGCTTAAGAGAGAGCTTTTTCAAAAATACGGACAAGCTTTTTGGGATCTTGGTGACAAGAAAAAATTCCCTCTTGAAATAAATGAGAAAGTGAGAAGCGTGATCACTGATCCGAAAGATTGGGCAACTTATTTTAGATTTGCCCAAGCCGCTTATGTAACAAGAAGTGGTGCAAAATATGAAAAACCGCAAGGTCATCCTAATATCATGCATCCGTCAGAAAAGACTATTGAAAAAATAGAAGTGAATATTGCTGATTCGTCCACGCGCGAAAAATATATAGAAAATTGGCCGTATAAAGATTTTTCCCTTGATGAATGGGAAGAAAATGGTTTTTTGATTACCAAGGAAGGATTGCCTTCGAAACTTGAACGTGAATATTATGAACTGGTTAGAACAGGAGATTTCAAAAAATGGTTTGGCGATTGGGAAGATCATTCAGATGATCAAGAAGTGAGTAAAATGATTGATCCTGATACCAAAGAACCTAAAGTTTTTTATCGCGGAGATAAATCTCGTTTCAAGCCAGGTTTTATAGTTTTGGATGACGACGGTCGAACACCTGATATTGATAAATTAAAATTAGATGAAGAGGGTAATCCCGTCCTTGGCGAGGGCAATCCTATTCTTGGTATAGAAAGAGAAAAAGCTCTTTCAAGAAGACAAGGGGTGTTTTTTACTAATAACAAAAAAGTAGCATTGGATTATGGGGTTGATATCGACGCCAATACATTAGGGAAGACCGGTCTTGAATCAGAAAGAGATCATCCGGAAACATTTCCAAAAATGAAAGATTGGCTCGAATCTTTTGCTAACTCTTCTCCAAATTTTTGGAAAAATATTACACAGTACATATTAGACTACAGTCCTGAAATAGAAGCGGATGATTATAGGCATCGTTTTCATGTTATGTGTTACGACATGCGCATAATGGGAAAGAACGAAGATGATTTATGGGATGAAGTTACTAATCAGAGGAGACATGAAAAACCCAGCTACTATATAGATATATTTATCAAATCAGGAAATTTTGAGCGATTGATAGATGGATTTAATTCATATGTAAAGGATGAATCTGATAATTCATTTAAAAAAAGTTTAAAATCTAACGAGTGGCATAAGCCGGAATGGATGTTGCAGTTTAGGAAATTGCGATTGGATTATTTGACGGAACCATTAGTTCTTTCAACTGTTTTTATCCGATCTAAAAATCCTAGAATAGAAAGAAGAATTGATGTGACTGAAAATTCAGATGTGCATTGGGCGCGAAAAGATGGACATGATTCATTTATTAACAAAGAAGGAGTCGGAGGAATAAAGGAGGCAGATGAAATAGTAATGTTTGATTTGAAAAATATTTGGGTTGCAAAAAAAGAACATCTGGATTACTCGGATGTGGAAAGAGTTGATAAGGTGAATGGAATTACAAGACTTTAATTTTTTATTATTATTGAATGTTAATTTAACAAAAATATGTCAAAAATTATTACAGATGAAAAAAGGATTGATGAGATTTTGGAGCGGGGAGTGCTGGTTGATTTTTTGCCGACCAAAAAAGAATTCAAGGAAGCGCTGATGAATGCCGAAAAACCCTTGCGTTTCTATATGGGCGCCGATCCGACGGCCAAAGCCTTGCATCTGGGGCATGCGCAAAATCTGATGGTGCTGGAAGATTTTCGAAAATTGGGTCATGAAGTGATTTTTCTCATCGGGGATTTCACTGGGATGATTGGTGATCCGAGCGACAAAAGTTCGGCGCGAGTGAAGCAGACACGCGAAGAAGTGGCGGAAAATTTCAGCCATTGGAAAGAGCAAGTGAAAAATATTTTGGATTTCGATGATGCGGCTAATCCTGTTTTGATCAAATATAATTCTGAATGGTTGAGCAAGCTCAATTATGGTGAAGTCTTGGAATTGGCCAGTAATTTCACGGTTCAGCAGATGTTGGAGCGAGATATGTTTGAAAAACGACTGAAAGAAGCGCGGCCGATCTATCTGCACGAGTTTCTCTATCCTTTGATGCAAGGCTATGACAGCGTGGCGATGGATGTGGACGTGGAGTTGTGCGGGACGGATCAGATTTTCAACGCTTTGGCCGGCCGGACTTTGATGCAAAAACTCAAAAATAAGAATAAGTTTGTCATTGCCACGAAACTCATTGCAGATGAAAAAACCAAAATGCTGATGTCCAAATCAAATGGCACGGGAGTATTTTTGGACTTGGAGTCCAATGATCTTTTCGGCGCCATTATGTCGCAACCCGACGGAATGCTCCGGCCGCTTCTTGTCGGATGCACGCGAATCACTCCGGCCGAAATCGAAGATTTGATGAATTTGGAAAATCCGCGCGACGCGAAAGTCCGATTAGCTGGTGAAATTGTGAAAATTTATCATGGCGAGGAAGCTGCTTCGGCCGCTCAAGAAAATTTTGAGAAAGTTTTTTCCCAAAAAGGCACGCCGGACAAGGTGACGGAAATAGAAATTTCCACAGAAGCTTCTATAGTGGAAGTGATGGTGGGTGCAAATCTGGCAGACTCCAACGCGGACGCTAAAAGAAAAATCAAACAAAGCGGCGTGAAAATAAACGACGAAGTCATCGATAGCGTCGAAACGGTCATTGCGCCGGAAATGGATGGACAGATTTTAAAAGTGGGGAAAAGAGAGTTTCGGAAGATTAAATTGAAATAATTTCTCGAGAGAGTTGTTTTATTTACCACCTTTGATAGAATGAGAATATGACAAATATAAATTCGCTGACAAGCGAGCAAAAGTTGAGAGTTGCTAAGATTGCCAAAAAATTTAGCCTGAGATTGGTTTTAGTTTTTGGCTCTTTTGCCGCGGGAAAAAACAGAAAGGACAGTGATTTGGATATTGCTGTTTTGGGTTCAGGCGGCATTTCTTTTCGAGAACAAGTAAGTCTTATTAATGAACTCTCACATATTTTCGGCAAGGATGTTGATTTGTCAGTTTTAAATAGAGCTAACCCACTCTTGCTTTTTGAGGTTAGCAAAAACTCATTGCTGTTATATGGAGAAAAAGAAGAGTTTTTCAATTTTAAGTTGCGTGCTTTTCATGCTTACAATGACTACGCTCCTTATTTTGAAATGGAAAAAGAGTTGAATAAAAAAAACATAAACGCTTATGCCAATTGATGAAAGGCTTATTAGCCGAAAAATAACTTTTATAAACAACGATCTGAAAAGTCTGAAATCGCTAAGCAAGCTTTCTCTTAAAACTTATTTAAGCAAGTCTGATTACGAGGCTTTAGCGGAAAGATATTTGGAAAGAATAATTGGTAGGATGATTGATATTAACTATCATATTTTGTCAGAAAAAGAGAATGAGATCCCAACGGATTTTTACAGTTCGTTCATTATGCTCGGCAGAAAAAAATATTTGCCGTTAAAGCTAGCCGAAGCGATGGCGTCTTCCGCCGGACTTCGAAACAGATTGGCGCATGAATATGATGAGGTTGATGCCAAGAAAATTTTTGATGCGATTGGGACATGCCTAAAAGATGTGCCTAGATATTTGAAAAATATTGTTAACGCGCTGGAGTTGTGAAAAAGGTTCGTGAATAGACACGAAGAAAAACGTCCAATATGTCACTGGCCGGTTTTTGCAGTTGACTTTTTGGCCGGTTTGTGCTATCATTCTGGGTCAAATAGGTCGTTGTAAATTAAATAAAAAAGCTGGATAAAATCGTAAGAAGACAAAGAAGGCATAACCTAAAATCAACGGAGGTGTGTTATGAGAAAGGGAACATTTTTTGCAGTAATTCTGGCAGTTTTTATGTCTATTGTAAATTGTAATGCCAGTGATGGCAATTGCATTAAAGGCCTTGGCACGGCCATTGGCAACGGCGAAATTAATACGGTGCCGGTGTATGTCGTGACAAAAGGGGAATTCAATGCTCCACTTAAAGGAGAAGGCATGGAGGTTCCCTTAGGCCAGTACATCGTTGGAAAAGATGGAAAGCTGGTTAATGTGACTGGAAAATCTATGCGAGGAATATTTGAGGCCGGACTAGCTTCCTATGGGATAAAAGAGTCTGGTAGCATACTCAATGTAAACAGATGTCTAGAAGGTAGTAACCTTATCATCTACGTATTTGATTACAGAAAATAATCGAGTTACGAAACAGAAGAGTTCTTGAAGAACGCATTTCCTCAAGGGCTCTTTTTTTATTTGTCACATTCCCTAATTTATTCTATAATTAACTTGCAGAGGAAGAAGTAAACCAGCCTCCGCTAAAGCTATGGCGTGGCGAAGCCTGCCTTCGCTGAAGCTACGGCGTGGCAAAGGAAAAACAAAATAAAAAAAGATTTTATATATGGGAATGTTTTCCAAAATTTTAGGCTTTAAGAAAAGTTCTTCGGAGAATTTTCTGTCTTTGGATATCGGAACGGAAGTGGTGAAAGCCTTGGTTTTCAGGATCGATGAAAATTCCGGCGCGGGCGTGGTTCGTGGCGTGGGACGGGCGCGCCAAGGCTTGCGCGATATGCATTCCGGCGCGGTCTCGGACATCTCCGGCGTGATCGCGAACTGTCGAGAGGCGATCAATGCGGCCAAGACGATGGCAGGTGTCAAGAAAGTGGAGAAAGCTATTGTGGGGATTGCTGGAGAGTTGGTGAAAGGTACGACCACGACGGTACATTATGAAAGGATCAATCCGGAAATCCGGATCGATATTCCGGAATTGAAAAACATCATCCAAAAAGTGCAATGGAAAGCGTTTGATCGTATCCGGCAGCAATTGGCGTGGGAAACCGGCCACAGCGAGATCGAAGTGAAACTCATCAACGCGGTGATTGTAGACGTGCGCATCGACGGATACAAGGTGACCAATCCCGTCGGTTTTCAGGGGCGCGATGTTTCCATCTCCGTTTTCAATGCCTACGCGCCGATGATCCATCTCGGAGCTTTGCAAAAAATCGCGGACGAATTGAAATTGGAACTTTTGAATATTGCGGCGGAACCATATGCGGTGGCACGTTCGATGGGCATTGAAGATTCGACGGAATTCAGCGCGGTCTTCATCGACATCGGCGGCGGTACGACCGACATTGCCGTGGTGAGGAACGGAGGACTGGAAGGGACCAAAATGTTTGGATTGGGCGGCCGTGCTTTCACCAAAAGGCTTTCACAAGAGTTGGGCATCGGCATCGAAGAAGCGGAAGTTTTGAAGATTAAGTACGCGGAAGGGAAGTTGGGTAAAGACGTGAGTATGAAGATCGAAAAGATTCTGGCGGATGATTGCGATGTGTGGCTGCGCGGTATCGAGCTGACTTTGTCTGAATTTTCCGAATCGGATCTTCTGCCGCACCGTTTTTTCTTGTGCGGCGGCGGTTCGGGTCTACCGGGAGTGAAGAAAGCCTTGCTCGGAAAAGGCTGGTGCAAGAATCTACCTTTTGCCAAACCCGTGGAAGTGAGTTTTCTCCAACCGAAAGACGTGGTGAATATCTCGGATGAGACTGGCAAGCTGAAAGACCCGCAAGATATTACGCCGATGGGCTTGGCGAATCTTGCGTTGGACCTGGTCGGTGAAGAGAAAATGATGGCAGGCATCTTACGAAGAGCGGTGAGGATGATACAGAAATAGGTAATAGGTAAAAGGTTTCTCCGGTTGTCCCGCAGAAAATTCCAATATGGAGTTGAGGTCGGGTGAAGATTTGTGTTCGTAGACGCCTAACGGCTTAGTTTGGAAATAGTCTAAAGTTTTAATAGCGAATTTTCGCGGGATGCTCATTTTTTTAGCTTCTCGCTTCGCTCGAAGAAAAAAATGGCACATCAAACATTTTACATCGACATCGACGAAGAAATCACTTCCATTGTGGAACGGTTGCGCCGCGCGCGGGCCAGTGAAATAATCTTGGTGGTGCCCAAGCGCGCGCTTCTGATCCAGAGCATCGTCAATCTGCGCATTTTGAAACGAGAAGCGGATGAGGCTCGGCTGCAGCTTATGATGGTGACACAGGATAAACTGGGCAAGATTCTGATTGAAAAAGCTGGTATTTTTGTGCAGCAAAAGATGGACAATATTTCAGACGAAGAGATCGAGCTGAAGGAAGAATCTCCGTCTTTGGAGAAATATGAAACAGGAACTGAAGTGGAAAAAGAAAGCATCATCAGTGGCAAGAACCGTTTGGACAAGATCGGATCGGACAGCTATTTCGATGAGAAACAGATAGAAGATCTGAAGCGGAATGAATCGATCAATCTGGAAAAGGAAAAATTCTTATTAACGAAGAAAAAGACCGAGAAAGAAGAATTGATAAATAAAGAATTGGTTCTCCGGACCAAAAAAAATCCGGAAATGAAATTGTTGGCCACGCCATCTTTTGATCTGAAGCCGGCCACGCCCGCCGTGAAGGCGCCGCCGATCGTTAAGGCGGAAGTGCCTATGCCGGCACCGGCGAGCAGAAGCTTTGTCGGCCGAGAGGGCGGGGATAATTTCCAAGACAAGAAGATAGAAAATTTCTTCTATCAACCGAATGCCATCGAAAGACAATCGCAAAAAGTTCCAAGCAAGAATTATGATACTTATAGCCTTCCCGTGAAAGTGCACAAGTGGTTTTGGGTCTTTGGCGTGGTCACGGTCCTTCTGGCGGCCGGAATCGCAACCTATCTGCTTGTGCCTAAGGCGGTAGTAGTTGTTTCGGTCAGATTGGATTCACAATCTGTCGATTCTCAGATGACCGGTAAAGTCGGACTGGCGGTTCTGGATGTCGCCAACGGAACCGTTCCGGCCAAAGAAGTCTCTTCCGCGCAAGAAGTTAGCGGAAGCTATGACGCGACGGGCAGTGAACTCGTTTCGAATCAGAAAGCGCATGGTAAAGTTACGATCTATAACGAATTCAGTTCCAGCCCGCAGCCATTGGTGGCCACTACCCGTTTTTTGACGGCGGATGGAAAATTATTCCGCTTGGCGAGCGGCGTGACGGTCCCCGGGACGGCCGTTGTCGATGGTCAGACGAAGAGCGGAGAAGTGGAAGCTGAGATAGTAGCGGATTCTTCTGGCGATAGCTATAATATCGGTCCATCCACTTTCAATATCCCCGGTTTCAAAAGCAGCGGGACCAAATATGACAAGATTTATGCCAAATCCGCCACTGCTTTTACCAGTGGCGGAAATGGGGCGGCGGAATCGAAGGTCATCACTGATAATGACATAGCTTCCGCCAAGAATAAGATATTGACAATGCTCAATAGCCAATTGGAAGAAGCGATGAAAAAATCCGGCGGAGAAGATACTGTCATCTTGGACGGAGCTATGAATGAGTCTGATGTGACTTACAAGATTTCCAACTCAACCGGTGACGTGGCGGATTCTTTCCAGATAACCGCCAGTGCGAATGCCAAAGCGATCGTGATCAGCCAAAAAGATATGAATAGTGTCTTGGCTGATGCATTGGGGAAGAAAGCCGGAGCGAAAAAAATAGACATCAGTTCCATAAAGACGGATTTCTCCCGATCGGATGTCGATTTTGCCAATGGAACGATCAGTATCAGATTCCATACCACGGGCAAAATCATACCTGATTTCACGACGGACACCATTAAAAAAGCCATTCTGGGAAAAAATGAAGAGCAGATAAAGGCTTATCTCAGCGATTTATCCAATATTGAAAAAGTGGAAGTGAATTATTGGCCGTCTTTCATAAACGGTCGAGTTCCGGTCTTGTCGGGCCGAGTGAATGTATCTCTTGACCCGATTTAGAAAGTTTGCTAAGCTGATGTAGTTGGAATTTGCCGGTAAAAAGACGCTGAAAAATGTTTGTGGACCGATGGGGTTGACAAATAAAAAAAATGGCGTTAGTATGATAAAGACATTAAAAATATTGTGAAGTTATAGAGGGAATTTTCCGCTGTGCAAGAATTTGGTCCGGTTTCCGTCCTCAAGCATAAAACAATGATGATCCATAGTTTTGTCTTGAGAAAGTTCCGTCTATTTTTTGTTTTCCGGGCAATATTTAAAGATAAAATTTTTTATGGCAATCGATAAAGAGCTGGTCAAATTGGAAGGAGAAGTTCTGGAAAACCTCCCCAATGCCACTTTTAAAATAAAATTGGATAACGGCCACGAAGTGTTGGCCCATATTTCCGGTCGGATGAGGGTGAACTATATCCGGATGATTCCTGGGGACAGAGTGATCGTGGAAATGAGCCCGTATGACCTAACTAAGGGAAGGATAGTCCAAAGATTAAAATAATATGAAGGTTCGAGCATCGGTGAAAAAAATTTGCGACAAATGCAAAACGATAAAGCGTAAGGGAAAACTTTACGTGATTTGTTCTAATCCGAAACATAAACAACGCCAAGGCTAATATACAATTATGCTACGAATTTCCGGGGTCAATATCCCAGACGAAAAAAGAATAATAATTTCACTGACTTACATCTATGGCATCGGACCGGCCATTTCCGCGCGTATTTTGGGAGAACTTAAAATTTCTCCTGACAAACGGACAAGAGACCTTTCGGAAGACGAACAGAACGAAATCCGATCCTACGTGGAGAAAAAGATCAAAACGGAAGGAGATTTGAAATATGAAGTGCGCAACAATGTGAAGCGTTTGAAAGAAGTGGGCTGCTATCGCGGTACGCGCCATCAGAAAGGCTTGCCATCTCGTGGACAAAGGACTAAGACGAACAATCGGACCGTAAGAGGCAACGTTAGACATACGATGGGAAGCGGAAGAGTCAAAACGGAAAAGACTTAGGATACTGTTGCCATATTGTTATATTGCTAAATTGTTATTTATTTAAAACGGGCAATGTAACAAGTTAACTATTTAGTAATGCAATTCAATGACTGAAGAAATCAATAAAAAAGAAGAAAGCGCAGTAGCGCCGCTGGGAACTCAAGATTTGGATGTGGAGGCAGTGGAAACGCCGGCTGTTAAAAAAGCCAAAAAAAGCAAACGTCAGATTACGCGCGGACGAGCAGTCGTCAAATGCTCCTACAACAATACCGCGGTGAATATCGCGGATGCTCAAGGGAATATCTTGGGCTGGGCGACTTCCGGTCTGATGGGATTCAAGGGTGCGAAAAAAGCAACCCCGTATGCCGCGACTCAAGTGGTGGCTAACGTGACTGAAAAGGTCAGAAAATATGGCATCAAAGAATTGGAAGTTTATGTGAAGGGAGTCGGCAGCGGACGAGAATCCTCGATCCGAGCCTTGGCTAATAATGGTTTCGATTTAATTTTAATCAAAGATATAACGCCCATTCCGCACAATGGTTGTCGGGCGAAAAAACCTAGAAGAGTATAAATATGGCACGAGATACGCAAGCTAAATGCAGGAAATGTCGGAGAGCCGGCGAAAAACTTTTTTTGAAAGGTGACCGTTGTGGTACGCCAAAATGCGCTATGACCCGCCGCGCTTATGCGCCGGGAGTCCATGGGAAAAAACCGGGCAGAGGTCTTAGTGAATATGGATTACAGTTGGCCGCCAAGCAGAAGCTGAAAAGAGTTTATGGAATCTTGGAAAAACAATTCCGCAAACATTTTGACGATATCAAGCACAAAAAGGGGATTACGGGAGACTTGCTCTTGGCCCGCTTGGAAATGCGTTTGGACAATGTGATATATCGCACAGGCCTCGCTGCTTCTAGGTCGCAAGCCAGACAATTGGTGAATCATGGCCTGATTGTGGTGGATGGTAAAAAAGTGACCATTCCTTCTTATGAGATCAAGATCGGTCAGACTGCGGGAATCAATCCGAACAAGGCCGGCAAAAATTATTTCAAGAACTTAGAGCAGATACTCAAAAATAAGAATGATTTTCCTTCTTGGCTCACCTATGACGTTGCAAGCGGCCAAGCCAAGATAACCGCTGTTCCGAACAAGGATGAGATCGGAGTGAACGTGGACGCGCAAATCATCGTTGAATATTATTCCAGATAAATTAAATAATTTAATCAAAATTATGCAATCAATATCTCTTCCTCAAAAACCCAAATACACCGTCATCGATGAAAAAACGGGGTTATTTGAAATTGAAGGATGCTATCCGGGGTATGGCACGACACTAGGCAATGCCATCCGTCGAGTGCTTCTGTCTTCTATGCCGGGCGCGGCCATCACATCGGTCAAGGTCAAGAATGCCAAGCATGAATTCTCAACCCTGCCGAATGTTATGGAGGATATCATCCAGATCATCCTCAATCTGAAACAAGTTAGATTCAGATTGTTCGACGAGGGACCGGTCAAAGTCAATTTGAATGTCAAAGGGGAGAAAGTCATCACTGCGGGGATGATAGAGTGCCCGTCCAACTTGGAAGTGGTCAACAAAGATGCCCACATTGCGACCATTACGGGAGCCAAAGGAGAATTGGAGATGGAACTGGAAGTTTCTTCCGGCATCGGCTATGTGCCTGTTGAACAGCAAGAGCGTAGGGAAAAAGAAGTGGGTGTCATCGCTTTGGACGCGATCTACACTCCCGTACGGAGAGTGAATTACACTATTTCCAATATGCGCGTAGGCAAGAAGACCGATTTCGAAAAGATCAGCTTGGAAGTGATGACCGACGGAAGCGTCACTCCGCTCGTAGCCTTTTCCCAAGCGGTAGATATTTTGGTGAAGCAATTTTCCGAATTGGTCGAAATGGAAGCGGAAATGAAGGTAGAGGCGGTGGTGGAAAAAGTTGCTAAGCAGGAAGACGCAGTAGTCGAAGAAAAAGAAGTCTCTTCCGCGACAGCGACCGATCCGGAAAAAATCGAAGTGACCGAGCTCAAAAATCTGTCTACCCGCACCTTGAACGTTCTGGAGAAAGGCAAGATCCATCGCGTGGGAGATATCATAAAGTTGGATGAAGCCCGTCTTATGGAGTTGGAAGGTATGGGAGCCAAAGGAGTGAAAGAGATCAAAAAAGCTATTGGAGATTTCGGATTGAATCTGAAAAAATCCGAATAGGAAAAAGATAATTTTAAGCTAAAGTTATGCAACACAAGAATAAAACTAAAGAATTCGGAAGGACTGCCAGCCAGAGGAAGGCGCTTTGGCGCACGATGTTGGGAAGCCTGATCATCAGTGAAAAGATCGAGACGACTGAAGCAAAAGCCAAGGAATTGAAGGGTAGGATCGATAAAATCATCAATAAGGCCAAGAAATATCCGAAAGAAGGAGAGCAGAGACTGGCCGCAAGAAGAAATCTGAAAAAAGACATCCCGCTTATGGCTGTAGAAAAAATGATGGGAGAATTTTTGAAAAAATTTGAAAATAGACGAAGCGGCTATACGCGAGTGATTAAGCTGGCTCCGCGCAAAAGTGATAACGCCAGATTAGCGATAATCGAATTCGTGTAGGTTACGAAATACGAAATAAATACGAAATACGAAAAAATTAAAATACGGAGAATGTCAATATGGTAACGTTTCGTATTTAGTAAATTTCGTAGTTCGTAAATAGAAATTTATGAAAAACATTACCAGAAAATATCATCTGTTTGACGCCAAAAGCAAACCTCTTGGCCGTTTAGCGACGGAAATAGCGACTATTTTGCGCGGGAAGAACAAAGCTGATTTCACTCCGCACATCGATGGCGGCGATATCGCTGTGGTGATAAATTCCGACAGTCTTTGCGTGAGCGGCAAGAAGATGGAAGATAAGATCTATCATTATTTCAGCGGATATCCCGGCGGAGTGAGAGACGTGAAACTCAAGGATAAGATTGAAGCTGATTCCAGAAAAGTGGTTTCCGAGGCGGTCTATGGAATGTTGCCGAAGAATAAATTGCGCAACAAGATGATGCTGCGGCTCAAGATCTATAAAGATGATAAGCACGAACATAAGATAGAAGTAACACACTAGTCAAGTCAACATTATGGCAATCAAAAAAGCAGTCGAAAAAGAAAATACCAAGAAAGAAGAGGTTTCCAAGGAAGAACGCTATTTTTATGCGGTCGGAAGACGAAAGACTTCTGTGGCTAAAATAAAACTTTTCCCTTCCAAAGAAGAACAGAGCTCGATCGAGATCAATGAAAAGAAATTAGAAGCTTATTTCCCCACAGAACATCTTTGGGAGATCGCCAAGGCCCCGTTGGAGCTGATGGGTGATAGCAAGTTTCGAGTGTCAGTCAAGGCGTCCGGTGGCGGCTGTAGCGCCCAGGCGGATGCGGTGAGACTGGGAATCGCCCGAGCTTTGGTCGTGCTTGATGAAACATTGAAAAAGACTTTCAAAGATAAAGGTTATCTGACCCGTGATCCACGTGAAGTGGAACGCAAAAAACCAGGACTCAAAAAAGCCCGGCGCGCGCCGCAGTGGGCGAAGCGCTAGGATCGGAATCATATATCTTGTTTGCAAAGACTCTTCTATCCGGAAGGGTTTTTTGATGGACAATGTTTTTTAATCGGAAAAAAGACACCCTAGCGGGTGTCTTTTGCGTTTTTCGTGAAACTTTTCCGAGAAAATTATTTCTTTTTCTTTTTCGATACGACTTTTTTGGTTTCAGCCTTAGCTTTTCTGACACGTTCTTTCTTGACCGGTGCCGTTTTTTTCTGGGCGGCTTTTTCGGCCAGTTTCTTGAAGCGGTCAACGCGGCCAGCAGTGCTCATGACCTTCTTTTTACCGGTATAGAGCGGATGACAAGCGCTGCAAATCTCCACTTTCATCTCCTTTATGGTTGAACCGACTTCAATCACATTACCGCAAGCACAGATTATCTTAGCGTCGTGATATGTCGGGTGGATGTTCTTTTTCATGGTTTATATACGAATTAGGCTGCTTACATTTACTAGAGTAATCTAGCATACAAAAATATAATTGACAAGAGGGCGTGGGGCTGGTATATTGGGTAGGTAACAAAAACTCATATTTTTTGGGCTTTCTCCTGCCCCGACGTAGCGTCGAGGTTAAAAAGCTGGAATGTGACGAAGGTCACAACCCAACAAGAAATAGCGGACGCTGGCCGATAATGGTCGGAGTATAATAATTAAGGAAAAAATATGCAAAATGAAGAAGTCGAGCCGGCGGCAAAATCCGACTCAAAAAAGGCAGAATCCAATCCCGCTGTGGATTATTTTGCCGGTGTTAATTTTTCGAAACTGGAAGTCAGGATCGAGGATATGTTCAAGAGCGGAGTGCACTTCGGACATCACAAATCCAGAAGGAATCCCAAGATGAGCGAATATATTTTCGCTACGAAAAACGATATCAATATTTTCGATCTGGAAAAGACCAAGGCCAAGCTGGATGAAGCGATGCGATTTTTGACGGGAGTGGCAGCTGCGGGAGAAGAGATCCTTTTTGTGGGCACGAGAAAACAAGCCAAGAAAATCGTAGAGGTTGCCGCACTTAAGTGTGAAATGCCATTCGTGACTGAGAGATGGTTGGGTGGAACATTCACTAACTTTTCGGTTATTTCCATTCGCACCAAATATTTGCGCGATGGTTTGGAAAATATGGAAAAAGGCGAATATGCCAAATACACGAAGTTTGAACGGATGAAAAAAGCCGAGGAATTGGAAAGGATGGAGAGAAGGATGGGCGGTATCAAAAATATGCGTAAACTTCCGGGGGCGATTTTTGTTTCTTCCATAATCGAAGATAATCTGGCGATCAAAGAAGCGCAAAGTCTGCATATCCCGATCGTCGCCCTAGCTGATTCCAACACTAATCCGACAGGCATCGATTATCTGATCCCGTCCAATGAAGACGCGGTGTCGGCACTGCGCTTAATGATGGCCTATATGACCAAAGCGATCCTAGAAGGCAAGGCGAAAAAAGTGGCGCCACAACCCGCAGAAGAAAAAAAGAACTAATAAGTCATAAGTGTGAAAATATGTTGGAAAAAATAAAAAAATTAAGAGAACAAACTGGCGCCGGAATGGTGGAGATCAAAAAAGCTCTGACTGAGGCCGAAGGCGACGAAGCCAAGGCCATTGAAATTTTGAGAGAAAAGGGTTTGGAGAAAGCTTCCAAGAAAGCGACCAGAGAGACACAAGAAGGCGTTGTGGCCAGCTATATCCATTCCAATGGACGAGTGGGCGCGATGGTCAAGCTGCTCTGCGAAACTGATTTCGTGGCACGCAATGATGAATTCAAAACTTTGGCTGTTGATATCGCAATGCACATCACGGCTATGAAACCGCAAGCCATAAGACCGGAAGAAGTGAGCGCAGAAGCGGTAGCTAATGAGAAAGCGATCTGGCTGGAACAGTTGAAAGAAGAAAAAAAACCTGAGCAGATGATCCCTGGAATTCTGGACGACCAAGAAAAGAAATTTCGCGAAGAGATTTCGCTAATGACGCAAGCTTTCGTGAAGGACCCCGATCGGACGGTGGGGGATGTCATAAATGAAAAGATCGCCAAGATCGGAGAGAATATTCAGATAGGAGAATTTAGTCGTTTAGAATTATAAATGCGAACAGCTGCGAATCAAAAATGAATGATTACGGATTAAATTTGGAAATATTCATAACTGCATTCGCGATGATTCGCTAATCCTTATGGCAAATGTTTTAGTTTCCATATACTCTTGGGAGGCTCATCGGATTTGTGACGCAGGTTCTTTTGATATAAAAAAAGGTTCGAAGGTCATCGTTTCACTGGAGAATGGGAATGAACTAGGCATTATTATGGATATGCATGCCGCGCCCGGCGAAAGGTCCGACAAGATTATCCGGCTGGCGACCGTTCATGATACTGAGATCTATGAAAAATATGAAAAGGAGAAGGAAGCTTTTTTGAAGTTCTGCCATCGAGAAGTGAAAAAGCAGGATCTTCCGATGAAGATAATCGACGCGCGCATCAGTCTGGACGGGAAGCAATTGACTTTTGTCTTTACGGCGGACACGCGGGTGGATTTTCGAGAGCTGGTGAAGAATATCTCCAAAGAATCCAAACGGGGCGTGCGGATGCAGCAGATCGGGAGTCGGGATGAAGCGAGGAAGCTGGGAGGATTTGGGATCTGCGGCCGAGAATTGTGTTGCGTGAAATTTCCCGGCAGCATCCCGAGCATTACGACCGATATGGCCAAGGTCCAGCAGATCGCTCATCGAGGATCAGAAAGAATCTCGGGCTTATGTGGAAGGTTGATGTGCTGCTTGGCCTATGAAGCGGAACAATACAGGAGTCTTTTGGCGGGTATGCCGGAACTCTACAGCGTAGTGAATACCAAGGAAGGCCGAGGAACCGTGATCGAGATAAACGCCGGTACGCAAGAAATCAAGGTTAAGATAGAAAATGGCAAATATGTGATTTTGAAAAAAGAAGATTTGTAGGAAAGCGAAAGAGCTGCGGAAAAGTTAAAAACAAACCAATAAATCAGATGTTGTATTCCATCATTCCTCCGGCATTAGTCGTATTGAGTCTTGTCGGAATCATAATAATTCTCATGAAAAAAGCGCCGCAAATGGCGCGTTTGGAAGACAACAAGAACCTGTTTTCTGAAGAGGAGCGCAAAGAGCGGGAGCTTTCCGCCAGATATGCCGCCCTGAAAAGAGAAAATAGGAAATCTTTCAAAGAATTTTTTTTGGCGACCATCACGGGGATTGTGGGAGCGTTGAAGGGGCTGGGCCTGTTTTTCATCCGCTTCTTCGGTTCCGGCAAGGCGGCTTTGCGCAAGATTAATGATGATGCCAAGGCGAAGATCGAAGCGCGCGGCGCGGCCAAGAAGCACCCCCGACAGGAAGAGGCGCAGAATGATTTTTTCCGCCGCCGAGCTGACCGGCAGATCCGGATAGCCGATGAGGAAAGATATGCGCCAGAAGAGCTGCAGGAGGAACTGGAGAGAGCGGCGAGTGCTTCGCAGAAGGAAGAGAAAAAAGCCGAGAAAAAAGATCTTTTCGAAAAGATCCTAATTGATCGGATCGCGAGCAATCCGAAAGACATTGAAGCGTATGAACGGTTGGGAGAATATTATCTGGAGATCGAGAATTGGGAATATGGCAAAGAATGTTTCAAGCAGGTGATCAAGCTCAATCCGAGGAACATCAACGCGCGGAGCAGAATGCGGAAGTTGGAAAAGATTTTGAGCAAGCGATGATTGTCATAAAAAATGCCTGAGTAGCTCAGCTGGTTAGAGCAACTGTTTTGTAAACAGTAGGTCGTCGGTCCGAATCCGACCTCAGGCTCAGAAGGCATATTAGCAGTTTATCATTTTAGCAAAACTCTTTTTTATGCTAATATGTTAAAATGTTAATATGATGAAATGAATATTGGGTCGGTGGCAGAGTGGTCAATTGCACCTGACTGTAAATCAGGCGACGTAAGTCTACGGCGGTTCAAATCCGTCCCGGCCCACACAATTTGATGTTAGTGAATAGTTTGCCGTTGTAGCTCAGTTGGTAGAGCATTTCCATGGTAAAAATTTGCCCACCGTTTGGAAAACTAAACAGTGCATACCCGAATAACGGTTAAAGACCTAGTATCAGGTTCAGACCGTGGCATCTTGTTGTGGCAAGAGGCCCGAACGACTGACAAGGGGGGCTAAATCCCACGTAAATGGGACATGTCCGATATACAGTCTAATCCTTTAATAGATATTTTATAAAATAAAGGTTCAAATGAAGGAAAAGGTCTCCGGTCCGATTCCGGACAACGGCTCAGTAAGTTGTAATTATGTAATATCTAATAATATGGCACGAGAAAACCTAGTGAAGATGAAATGCAGCGTGTGCAATTCCATCAATCATTTCACGAAAAGGAATAAGAAGAAGATCAAGGAGAAATTGGAGCTGAAGAAGTTCTGCAAGAAATGCCGAACAAATACGGTGCATAAGGAGATGAAATAAGACCCGGCTGCGGCGGAATTTTCAATTCACAAATTTTCAATTTTCAATGAATTTTCAATTCTTTAATTTTTAAATTTTAAAATTGGGATTTGTTTGAAAATTGAAAATTGGAGTTTGAAAATTCCATGCGAAGCATGGCTGCGGGCGTCGTATAGTGGCTATTACATCGGTCTCCAAAACCGATTACGGGGGTTCAATTCCCTCCGCCCGTGCATTTAAAAAGAATTACGTAATTAATTACGTAATTCTTTTTGTTTTTGCCAAAAATCTAGCTGAGGCGTAGAATGGATTTATATAAGCTATTATTGATGAGTTGAGGACCGTCCTCGACTGGGTTTAATCCTCGACTGGGTTTAGTATTGATTGCTTTGGCGGCGAAGGGTTAGTTTTCTGATATTATTTTATTGCGCTTTAGGAATATTAAAAAATTATTATGGAAAAGATATATTATGTGTGTTTGAATTTAGACAACCCAATTGTTGCTTGGGAGGTTTGCAGAGGTCGCATAATAAGCTGTGATAAAATAGAAGATAAGAGTTTTAACCCTCTGAGTTTCTGGTATGTAGAATATTTGCGTCGTATACTTTCAAACACGAACACGTCAAAAAATGAAACTAAGCTGGAGATCTTCCGACAGCAATATTTTCCCAAAGAAGTGTCTCGATTGAAGGGCTTGTACCTGTTTGAATCATTAGAAACTGCCAAACAAGCAAAGGTTGATTGGGACATGCAGGGGGTTATAGCCGAAGTTATACTTAAAAACAACGAACATATAACAAAAGTTGACGCTAAATGGATTACGGAGAATTTGCCTAGCTTAGAAGAGAGTGATTGGATGATGAAATATTGGTCTGGCCAACAATATAACGAGTTTCCCCATTGGGAATTGATTGTTTCTGGCGAACTTGAAATAGTTGATAAGAAACTTATCCATGAAGCATATGAAAATGTAGCTATTAAATGGCCAGCATCAATACCACTCTTGAAATTATCAATAATAGCTTCAGTCCTTGAATCTGAATTAGGGCATATAGTTCCTATAATTTTAGAAGAACAGATTGGAATTTGTGAAGTAACTTACATAATAAATATGGGAGATATGAACAGATCTTCATTTCTACAAAAGCTTGATAAATATCTGGCTGATAATGAAATTGCTAAATTTTATGAGAGCAGTGCTGATTTTATTACACCTGGCTTACGAGAATATGTTTTTAAATTCGAATTTGAAGATAAAGAAAGTACAAGTTTAATAAAAATATAATACAAGTAATAAATTTTTTAGGACTGCAGCGAGTCGAGGACGGTCCTTGATGGGGGTATGGCTCGTGTCATAAAAAAAAGACGCCTTTTGGACAGGACGCCTTTTTTGCATCTTAGAAGTGATTTTTGCTTATCGCAGGGCGCGCGTGATGGCGATCAGGACGACGGCGCCGAGGAGGGCGACGAGGAAACTGTAGAGGTTGAAGCCGGTGACACCGCCTTGGCCGAAGAAGCTCATCAGCCAGCCACCGAGCACTGCGCCGATGATGCCGACAATGACGTCCCAGATCAAGCCGCCGCCAGAACCCATAACCGCCGAAGCGATCCAGCCGACCAATGCTCCGAAGATGATCCAAATGAGGATACTCATAGTTTTTTGTTAGTTGATTAAATTGGAAAATTATCTGTTTTCTTGCGCGTCCATCTTTTGGGCGGCTTCCGGCGTGGAAACGGTTTTGCCCATGAGGAACAATTTGATGATGCCGATGGCGACTATCCAATAGACCAGCATCGCCAAGAGGGTCGTCCATTCGAAAATGCTGCCTGCCACTTTTGTCAAACGAAAGACAGAGAGGAATGGGGCGGTGAAGATGTGGGTTGCGCCGTAAACGAAACTGGTAAATCCGGCCGTCGCATTGGCACCCAAAAGTTTCAGGATGAAACGGAAAGCGAGCAGGATTTCCAAGATTCCCAAAAGGTACCAGATGATCTGAGTGCCGCGATAGAGGGGCTTGGTGCTGGGGGAGGTGGATGAATCCATATGATTGTTGTTAAAAATTATTAGTCTTGGAGCGATCATCTTTCTAGGTCATTTTTAATTATTCAAAAATACGTTTATCTTATGCGTCAGCTTTCCTGATCATTGTTTCTTCGGGCAAATATTCGGCCAAGGCTTTTTCAATCAAGGCAGTCAGGCTCAATTCCTCAATGATTGCTTGCATCTTGGCCTGCTTCAAAAGACTCGGATCAAGGAAGAGCGTCACACGTTGTTTGTCATTTTTTGTCATAAGGCATATTTGTGAATTGGCTGTAGTTGTTGTAGTCATTGATAATACACCGAGCGGCAGCTTATATTTCCTTTTGCGGGATAATGGTTGATGTGATATGATTGTAGTAATAGTTCTTAACTTGAACATATGTTCGGATTAGTAAAAACCATAATAAGTTTCGTCGTCGGGATAATCGAACTGCTTTTGACGCTGCGGTTCATGTTGAAGTTCCTCGTGGTCAATGTCCACACGCCTTTTGTCGGTTGGATCTACAATACCACGGCGCCCTTGGTCGTTCCGTTCTCTGGGATCATCCCAGACCTGAAGTTGGGCGGGTTTATGATCGATTTCGCCACCCTGGCCGCGCTCATCGTATATGTCTTGGTCGGTTATTCCATCCTGCGGATATTTTCCTATGTTGATCCTAGGTATAGATAGAGGAGGGTTGTTATTTGTCGCATAGGGAGTATAATTGTAAGCGTAATAATTAATAAATAAAAAAATATGCAAAAAAACATTGCAAGAGGACTTTTAATCGGAGCATTGGTGGTGGCTTTGGGATTACCAAGTTTCGGATCGGTGGCCAGTGCCAGCGTTACTGCGAAAACTAAGATCACTAAAGAAGCTCGAATCGCGGCTAGGGTTCAAGCGAGAACCGCTAAGGCCGCTGCTAAGGCTGCGCGGATTGCAGCGAGAAAAGCCAAGGGTCACAAACGGACTTTACCAGGAAAGGTAGTTTCAGTAACGGGATCATCCATCCTTATGTCTAAAGGAAACACGACTTACACCATCGACGCGGCGGGCGTAACTCCCGTTAATCGAAAAGGCGCAGCCATCACTTTGGCTGACATCAAGACGGGACACAAGATTTCAGTGAGAGGAACAGTGGCGGGAACCACGGTCACCAACATCTTGAAACTGAGAGACATCACTTTGCCGGTTTCAACTACGACAGATACGACAGAAACCAACTAGACGCATAAAGTTGCAATAGGAGGAAACAGCCCCGCTCAAGCGGGGCTGTTTTTATTTTGCCAAAGACGGTGGATGACAAGGCTATTTCCGCTTTTCAAGAAAAAGTATATAATGGGAATATCAATGTCGGAAAGTCACGGCGCATCCTGTCGGAAAACGTGGCTGGATAAATAAGATGCCAAAAATAAAAAAAGAAAAAAATAAGACGCATACGCTCATCATATCGGACCTGCATCTGGGATCGGGCGTGAGCCAACCGGAGAAAGCTTTGAAATTGCTCAAGAGTTTTTCTTTCCGGAAGCTCATATTGCTCGGAGATGTTTTTGACAGTCTGGATTTCCGCCATCTGTCGGCCGAGAGCTGGGAATTGCTCAACTATATCGGGAAGATCTCTCGTGACAAAAAAGTCCGTTGGGTCAGGGGCAATCATGACAATGGGTTGCCGGAACTTTTCCGGACACTTATGAACGCCCAAGTCTACGAAACATATGCTTGGCAGTTCAAACACGAAAAATATCTGGCGATGCACGGCCACCAATTCGATCGTTTCTTGGTGGACAACGTGATTTTGAGCAACGTAGCTACAGCGGCCTATAGTTTCATCCAAAAAATTGATTTCAATGATCGGCGCATCAGTCATTATGTCAAAAGGAAAAGCAAGGGCTGGCTCAGGCTTTCGGAGAAAGTGGCCCGCGGGGCGATTGCGGCGGCACGTGAGTATGATGCCAAATATGTCTTTTGCGGCCACACGCATAAAGCTCTGGAGAAAGTCAACGGGCATTATGTCAAATATTACAACTCCGGCTGTTGGACGGACACACCTTGTACCTACATCACGATTGATGAAAAAGATATCGCGATCCGAGAATATTAAGTTTTTGTTAAGAGGGATCGTTAATAAGTCTAAAATATGTCCTATGTTGCAAGAATTTAAAAAATTTCTCCTGCGGGGGAATGTGGTTGATCTCGCGGTTGGCGTGGTGATCGGAGCGGCTTTTGGCACGGTGGTGACTGCGCTGGTGACTGATCTTTTGACGCCGCTCATCGCGGCGGTGGCCAAGGTGCCGGATTTTTCCGGGATGTCTTTCGCTTTGAACGGCAGTCGCTTTATGTATGGTCATTTCATTAATGCTTTAATCTCGTTCCTTCTCATTTCGACAGCGGTATTCTTTTTGGTGGTCAAGCCGATCAATGTGCTCGTGGCACGTTCGCGAAAAGGCGCGCCGATCGATCCTACGACCAAGAAATGTCCAGAATGTCTGAGTGAAATTCCCTTGAAAGCCAAACGCTGCGCCCATTGTGCACAAATAATAGAGTAGACTTGTGCTAGGAAATGAGCGGAATCGTTTTTCTGGCAAGTTTGGAATAAACAGGAACGGATTGGATCAAACAGTACTTTTAAAGGAGGGATAATATTTAAGGATATTATCCTAAAACACAAAACGCAAAAGATAAGGGGGGATTATGCATTTTTCTATTCTGCAGGGGGTGGTCATTTCTTTTCTGATGTTCTCGTCTTCTCTGCTGGCTGTTTTCATATTCGGGTTAAGGGCGGAAAGGAGGGGAGATGGCTGTAGCGCATCGGGTGCTTTTCTCGTCTGGATGATAGCGACTATGATGTGGCTGCTTGGTGGCTGGATAGTCTTCCGGTATTTCGGCAGTATGACTGCCGTTACGACAGCTATGCTTGTGTTACTAATCACTCTGTTCATTTGGATGATAGTGGAGCTGAAGATCGATGTCCGCCCGCGGGTCAAAAAAATCAGTCAATGACATTTTTTTGCGTCAATCATAAAAGCGGTCAGTTGTTGAATCCTAACAACGACCGCTTTTTTGTTGTGAAGTTTTTTTTGTGACTAAGCTTTTTTCTGAGCAGTTTTTTTGACGGTTTTGACGACGCGCGCGGCGTTCTTGGCCAAATCGGCTTTGGCGGCGACGGCCAGTTTGCTCATAGCTTTCCAGTGTTTTTTGAGGTCGGTTGCCAGTGCTTCAATTTCCGGCTGGCTGGCCTTCTTGCCCTTCTTGTATTCTTTGGTCACCGCGTCGATGATGCTCAAATAGACCGGTTCGGTGATCTCTTTGGCGGCTTCCAATTTTTCCACCACTTCACCTTTCATCTTAATGGCCCAAGCCTTAGCATGAGCGCGATGTTTTTTGCCCTTCGGCCCGAAGACGAAATAGGCGGTGGCGGCCACTCCGGCGAGGCTCGCTCCGAGGACGGCTAATTTGATGGCAGCTGACTTGTTCACTTTCGTTGGCATACTTTTTTTCACTACGAATTACAAATAATCTACAAATTTACGGATACGCGAATTAATTTTTTTGTAGGGATGTTTTGTAATTGGCAGTATGTTTAATTATTTTTTTAGTTTTTTTTGGCTTTCTTTTTCGGGGAGGGTGAGAAGAACATTCGGAACAGCAGATTGCTTTCCAATTTTTCCTTGAGGTCGAAGACGAACTCTTCTGATTCTTTGAAATGGGCCTTCAGTTTTTCTGAGAGCAGATAGAGATTATGGCCGGCCCGGATGAAATAGTAGAGCATGATGCAAAGCAGCGCCGTCAGGATGACTGAGGCGATGGAAGAGATGAAAAAAAAGATGTCGGCTTTCATGATTGTTTCCATGGGATAATTATACAGCATTATTTTTTTTCTGTCCAAGAAATTGATCAAGCAAGGGTATGATTTGCGGCGGCGGTTGTTTCGCGTTATTATTAAACAAGCCACAGGCAGTTCAATTGTTTCATCCATATGGAAAAAATAAAAAATAAGAAAAATAGGAACAACCGGACGCGCGAAGTCAACTTCAGCGGTTTTTGGGTGCGGCTATGGAAGCTGCTTGAACCGAGCCATAAAAAGATCATCAATCTCTTGGCGGTGGTATCGGCGGTAGAAGTCATCCGTCTCATCGGGCCGTATATCTTCAAATTGATCATTGATAAGATCACTGATTTCAACGTCGCGCAGCTCGATGTGGTCTTGGGGCTTATCGTCCTGATGTTTCTCATCAATGAAGGGATGTCGCTCATCGACTATTTCGCCGATCGCCGGACGTTCGATCTTCTGACCGGGGCGGTGGAATATCTGTCCAATAACGCCCAGAAGAAAATGATTTTTTTGAGCTTGGGCTATCATGAGAAAGAAAATACGGGGGCCAAGGTAGTGAAAGTCAGCCGCGGGGTGGATAAGATTGAGAATCTGTTCGGCAATTTTTTCTGGGAAGTGGCCCCGACCATTTTTCAAGTCATCCTGACGACTGCCACGCTGTTCTGGATCGGTTGGCAGTTCGGCTTCATCATTTTGATCTTTGTGCCGATTTTCGTCTTTCTCACCTTGCAGCTCAATGCCAAAGTTTTTCCGTTCCGGCAGATCCGCTATGATGAACAGGAAGTGGCGGCCGGCCTCATGACGCAATCCATAATAAACATCAACACGGTCAAATCTTTCGTGCAGGAACTGCGGGAATACAACCAGTTTGCCGAAGCCACGCGCAAAGTGAAAAACAGCGTGCTGAAAGAATATGGCAAAGTGCTGAAATATAATCTGGCCAGGAATCTGGTCATCGATCTGGGGCGCGGGTGCGTGCTTTTTTCCGGCATCTATCTGGTGGCCAAAGGTCACATCACCATTGGCAGTTTGGTTTTTGTCTACACCATTTCGGAAAAAGCCTTGCTGTCGCTGTTCCGCATTTCTCGCTTGTATGACCGGATCATGGAATCGAGCGAAGCGGTGGATCGGCTGTATGATTTGTCCTTGGAAGAAACAGAAAGCAGAGATTTGGAGGCTGGTCTCAAACCGAGGCATATCGAAGGATCAATTGAATTTAAAAATGTCAGTTACACCTATCAAGAATCTTCTCTGAAAGCTTTGGACAAAGTCAGTTTTAAAATTTCTCCCAGTTGTGTGACGGCCTTGGTCGGTCCCTCCGGCGGCGGCAAGACTACAGTGGTGCGCATGATCTATCGCCATTATGATCCGACCAAAGGTGAAATTATTTTGGATGGCAAAAATCTCAAGGATTACAATTTGTATGGATTTCGAAAATTCATCGCCATTGTGCCGCAAGAAGTGGAAATGTTCGACACCACAGTCAAGGAAAACATTGCTTATGCCAAACCGAAAGCTACCTTAGCAGAAATCAAAGCGGCCGCGCGCATTGCCAACGCGGAAGAATTTATCGCGAATTTGACAGACGGCTATGACACGCTGGTGGGCGAGCGCGGCATCAAATTGTCTGGCGGCCAACGCCAGCGCATCGGCATCGCGCGCTCCATCTTGGCCAACCCGCGCATCTTGATTTTCGACGAAGCCACTTCGAACCTAGATTCCTATTCCGAACATCTCATCCAAGACGCCATGGAAAAAATCAGCCAGAACAGAACGGTCATCATCATCGCGCATCGCCTCTCGACCATCAAGAAAGCCGACAAGATTGTGGTCTTGGAGCACGGCCGCGTGATGGAAGAAGGCAGTCATACCGAGCTGGCCCAGATCGAAGGCGGCCTATATAAAAAACTGATCGATCTGCAGAGGATGGGGGACGTCACAAGTTAAAATTTTTATTATGTATACCCAACACTCTAATAACTTAATAATCTCCGCCGATGATTTCGGAGTGAGCGAAACGGCGAATCACAATATTTTGGCGTTGGCACGGGCGGGTAAGATCGATCGCGCGGGGGTGATGATGGGCGGGCAGATCTCACCGGAAGAAGCAAGGGGTCTTTTGGAGTCGGGGATCAAACTTGACATCCATCTGCATCTTTTAGAGGCGGATTATTTCGCTAAAAGGAACGGAGAATCGGAGCGGAATGTTTTTGGCCGGATGTTTATTTTCGCGGTGGATGTTTTGAGTGGACGTTACAGTTCCGGAAAAGTTAAGTTGATCTGGAAAAAACAAATCGAGGACTTTCATGTCTTGTTCGGCAAGTATCCCGACGGTCTCAATTCGCACGAACATATGCATTTCTTTCCACCGTTTTTCCGGGTGGCCTTGGCGCTCAAGGAAAAATTTGGCATTTCCTTCATGCGCTTGGGCAAATGGGAACACAAAACTGGCTTGAATTTCACGTTGGTGGCTTTCATTTTGAATACGCTTAGAAGAATCAATGCGCGCTTGAATCAAATTTTCGTCACGCCGCCGCACATCGCTAAAGATGTGCCCTTTGTGCTCAACACTTCTGACTTTCTGGTCAGCTTCGACTGGATCAAAGATTACGATAAATTTTTTGATCAGTTGCCGAGTCCTGGGCAGACCGAATTAGTTTTTCATCCGGAACGCCCGGATGAGTTTGAGTTTTTGAAAGAGAATTTCTGAACCACTGATTCTCACGTGATTTTACTGATTACACATGAATAAAAGATTGCATTAAAAAATACTTTTTATGTAAGGAGATATCTCCTTACATATGTACTTACATCATGAAAGCACTAATATTTTTCGGTATGATAGTCGGGTCGTATGCCGGCAGCTTTGTTCCGCTGCTGTGGGGCGAGAGTGTTTTTTCCATGGTTTCAATCCTCTTTGGAGGCATCGGGGGATTTTTCGGGATCTGGTTGGGATATCGTGCCGCGGGCATGATTGGGGTGGAGTGACCAAAAAACAGAAGCTAAGCTTCGGGAATTCCCGAAGCTTAGCTTCTGTTTTTTGGTCAGAAAAAAGACGCGATAAATCGCGCCTCTACTTTTCTATAACGCTTATCAAGGGTAGGCACCTGGTGTCCGAGGTTTTTTATCGCAATTCTTGCGCTATGTCTTCAATTTTTATAATGCGACTGTCTTTCTCATTGCGCTTTTTGATTTCAACTCCGCCGGCCGCCAAAGATTTTTCGCTCAGGACGATGCGCCATGGAATGCCGATCAGATCGGAGTCGGTGAATTTAGCCCCAGCACTGACGTCACGGTCATCGAATAACACCTCAATATTATTTTTGATCAGATCCTGATAAACTTTTCCAGCTTCTTCATCCTTGCCAAGGCTGATCAAGTGGACTTTAAATGGCGCGACGGATTCCGGCCAGATTATGCCGCGGTCGTCATGATACTTCTCCACTATAATGCCGACCAAGCGAGTGATGCCGATGCCATAACAGCCCATGATCGGGTATTGCTTTTCACCAACCTTATTCGCAAAA
>JBAYUI010000003.1:0-62182 GCA_041675165.1 Parcubacteria group bacterium
CTTACTTTGGTTGTAGAAAAAGATTCCATATGATATTTGAGTTAAGTTATTTTAAATCTGCTTTATATGTTCTGTTCTTCTTTTTCTCCTTCTTCTTCGCTTTTCGCTCCCGTCAGTTCGACATTGAGCCCCAAGCCTTTGAGCTCGCTCACCAGCACATGGAAAGAAGCAGGGATATTCGGACTCTTGATCACTTCACCCTTGATGATTGATTCATAGGCTTTGCTCCTGCCCATTACATCATCGGATTTGATGGTCAACATTTCTTGCAAAGTATAAGCCGCGCCATAACCTTCCAAGGCCCACACTTCCATTTCTCCGAAACGCTGTCCTCCGAATTGCGCCTTACCGCCCAAAGGTTGCTGAGTGATGAGGGAATATGGTCCGATGGAACGCATATGAATCTTATCGTCCACCAAATGATGTAGCTTCATAACATACATCACACCCACTGTTGATTCATTATCGAAAAAGTCTCCTGTTCTTCCGTTAATCAGTTTTATCTTGCCGGTTTCCGGCAGTCCCGCCTTCTTGAGCTCGGCTCTGATCTGGTCCTCGGTCACACCGTCCAAAGGAGCGGTAGCCGCCTTATAACCGAGCTTCAAACCGGCCCAACCCAGATGAGTTTCCAGGATCTGTCCGATATTCATACGACTGGCCACGCCGAGCGGGTTCAAGATCATATCTACAGGCGTACCATCCGGCAAGTACGGCATATCCTCAACAGGAGCCACTCGTGAAATCACACCTTTGTTGCCATGCCGTCCCGCCAATTTGTCTCCGACGGAAATTTTCTTGAGTTGCGCGACACTGACTTGGATCTGTTGGATGACACCCGTTGAAAGTTTGTCGCCTTGTTCGCGTGAGAAAATTTTGATATCCACCACCTTGCCATATTCGCCGTGTGGCAGATAAAGAGAACTGTCTTTCACGTCTCTGGATTTTTCTCCAAAGATGGCACGCAGCAATCTTTCTTCGCTAGTCAGATCACCCTCGCCTTTCGGAGAGATTTTTCCGACCAAAATATCGCCGGAAGAAACTTCCGCGCCGATCCTGATGATTCCTGTTTCGTCCAGATTTTTAAGACGTTCTTCGCCGATATTCGGAATGTCGCGCGTCACCACCTCCGGTCCGAGTTTGGTGTCTCTCACGTCGATTGAAAAATCTTCAATATGGATGGAGCTGTAACGGTCATCTTGCACCAGTTTCTCAGAAATGATAATGGCATCTTCATAGTTGGAACCTTCCCACGGAATGAAAGCCACCATAATATTTTGTCCCAGAGACAATTCACCATTATCCGTGGAAGCTCCATCCGCCAACAGTTGGCCTTTTTTCACCACTTGTCCTTTCGCGACGCGCGGAATCTGGTTCATTGAAGTGAAGGCATTTGATTTCACAAAAGTTTGCAGCCGATATTCTCTTTTTATGTAAGGTTTTTTCGCTCCCGCTGGTGCTTCTTCTTTGACAATGATATGATCAGCGTCCACTTCCACGATTTCTCCAGCCGCCTTTGAGATAACTACCTGTCCGGAATCGGCCGCCGCTTTATCTTCAATGCCGGTTCCGACAATCGGAGATTCCGGTTTCACACAGGACACAGCCTGGCGCTGCATATTCGAACCCATAAGAGCACGGTTGGCATCATCATGTTCCAAGAATGGAATGAGCGCCGTCGCCACCGAGATACACTGCTTGGCACTGACATCGATGTAATCCAATTTGGAAGCTTCGATTTCGGTCGCTTGGCTTTTCACTCTCGCACCCAAGATCTCCGCCATAATATTGCCATCGTCATCCACATCGATTCCGCTGGAAGCGATATTTTTCCGGTCTTCTTTAGTCGCATTCAAATAATCGATCTCTTGGCTTATCCAGGGTTTGATTTTCACTGTCTTCTTTTCTTTTATCTTGGAAATTTTTTCCGCCATATTTTCATCAACCTTCGTTCCGGCAGAAAATTCCCCGACTTTTTCATCTAAAATTTTTCCAATAAGCAATTCTTTCTCATTTTTCACTTCATGATAGATCTTAAGATAGGGCGTTTCCAAAAAGCCGTAAGAATTGACACGGGTATAGGTCGCCAAATGTCCCACCAGACCGATGTTCGGACCTTCTGGAGTTTCTACGGGGCAGATACGGCCATAATGGGAAGGATGCACATCACGCACTTCGAAACCGGCCCGTTCTCTGGTGAGCCCACCTGGTCCCATCGCGCTTATTCGGCGTTTGTGTTCCAGCTCGGCCAACGGGTTGACCTGGTCCATAAATTGGGACAACTGCGAAGAGGAAAAAAATTCTTTGATAGCGGCCGCGATCGGACGGGAATTGACCAGTTGCCCAGGCACGACTGTCAAAAGATCACAAGTACTCATCCGGTCTTTGATATTGCGCACCGTTCGCGCGAAACCGACCCGCAATTTGTTCTGGATGAGTTCTCCGACGCTGCGCACTCGTCTGTTGCCCAAGTGGTCGATATCGTCAGCCATAGACATAGGATCATTGTTGAGACGGATGATTTCTTTGATGATCAGATTCAAGTCTTCTTTAGTCAAGATGCGATGAGCTTCGTCATCCGGCATTTCGATGTCCAATCTTTGGTTCAAGCGGTAACGTCCCACGCCGCCGAAGTCATATTTTTCAAAACTGAAAAACATCGAGTCCACCACCGATTTAGCGTTCGATTCAGTGGCCAGATCTCCCGGTCGGATCCGCTTATAGACTTCTTTATATCCTTCGCCTTGGCTCTTAGTGGCGTCTTTTTCAATGGTCTTTTCGATGTAGCGGGTTTCTCCATTGTCGATATCTTTGAAAATTTCGGTCAGTGATTTATCGTTCGAATAGCCAAAAGCACGCAAAAGTGAAGTGATGGCGATTTTTCTCTTGCGATCGATCTTCACGAAGATCGCACCGTCAAAGTCAGTTTCCAGCTCGAGCCAAGCTCCACGGTTCGGGATGATTTTGGCTCCGAAAAGTTTCTTGCCCTTGACATAGTTCATCGTGAAAAACACACCGGGGCTTCTTATAATCTGACTGACCACCACTCTTTCCACTCCGTTTATGATGAATGTGCCTCGCTCGGTCATCAGCGGGAAATCGCCCAGATACACCTCTTGCTCTTTCACCTCTCCGGTCTTTTTGATAATCAGTTGGACTTTGCAGCGTAAAGGCGCTTCATAAGAGATATTTTTGCTCTTGGCCAGCACTTCATCATATTTCGGTTCGTCCAGATAATATTCGCCAAAAGACAATTCCAAATCTTTTTCCGTGAAATCCGCAATCGGGTTGACTTCTTGCAAAAGTTCCTTGAGGCCTTTCTCCAAAAACCAATCGTATGAATCAGTCTGCGATTCGATCAAGTTCGGCAGAGACACCATCGACATGGTTTTGAAAAATTTTCGCTTGGACAAGGACGATTCTGAGCTGAAAATTTTCTTAACTTTCAACTTTTTTTCAATTTTAGTCATAAAAATAAGGCCCGTTTTGCCCGTTTTACGAATTTTTTCGTGAAACGAAACAATACCGATGGGATTATAAAAAGGTATTTAATTATTTAATTTTATTGTTCAGAATTTTGAAATCCTAAAGACTTTTTAGGATATAAAAAGCAATAAATTTGAGGTAATGGTATTATACACGAAACGAAAAATAATGCAAGTGCCTTGCAGTCCAGATTCACCCATATAAATTTTTGTTGCAGTTTTTAGGAGTTTTTCGTCAAAAACGCTTCTCCTTATCCCTATTTTACTCCTCCCAAAAATCCTGTCAATGCCCGTCTTATCCACAGGTAAAATTCCAAGTCTCCGCCACCGTACGCGCAATCCGCGTAGTCGTGAACGCATCGTCCTGATCACTCAAAACCCGCACTTTCTCCACCTCTTTCACCTCCAGTTTGTTCCTCTTGAGCAATTCGTCAATCACCGGCAAAAGTTTCTTGGAAAGACTATGCTCTTCCACGATTTCCAGGCTGTCCACCTCTTTTTTACCGTCTAAGAGCTTGATTTTAACCTTTTTTTCTTTAATTTCAATTAAAATTTCCATAATTTTAGCTTTACTTTTCTTTCCCTCCAACCTTCCCCCAATCAAAATTCCACGGGTCGTCTTTGCGATCCGGAGCGATGTCGGAGTGGCCGAGGACGTATTTGATGTTATGTTCCCCTTTCAAGTAACTAATGAGACTTTTGAGCGCGCTATATTGAGCGGAATTAGGACTGTCTGATTTCGTTTCCACCACTTCAATACCGATGGAAAAATTGTTGACATTCGTGCGGCCGTCCGGCATCTTGGAGACTCCGGCGTGATAGGCAATGTTCTGATCCGCCACTAAACGGTACACTTTGCCATCGCGGCCGATGATATAGTGCGGCGAAACGCCGTTCGGCTTGTATTCTTTGTTGATAATATCATCCAAATCATATTCATCGCTGCCGACAGCGTTGTACGACGAATGGATGACAATGGTATCAATTTTTCTTCCGCTAGATTTGGCAAATCCCCAGCTGACCAAACGGTCGGTGATTTTGAATTTAGGAGTACTCACCGAGGCAGAATCCGCATTTTTATCGGCATTTTCTGGCACTGTGGCCACAGGAGCAGTAGTGTCCGCAGAACCTTCTTTAGTGGCAGCCGCGGGAGATTCTACTTTCTGATAATCATCCGCTTGAGGTTGCTGCGTATCCACAGAATTATTATTCTTCGCATTCTCTTCCGCCGGAGCTTGCACTGCTTGATCATTATTCAAATTTATTTCCGTTTTTTTGGCCACATTCCCAAAAGAACACCCAGAAAAAACCCCAGCGGCCAAGACAACATATACTAATTTTATATTCAGATATTTTTGCATATCAAAAGTTTAACACAAAACACTCCCCATTAAAAATGACAGAAGCGTTTGCAAACATATTAAAATTATAAAAAATATTTTTATTATTTCGCCATCAAATCTTTTTTCTTTGCCTCAAATTCTTCCTTGCTTATCTCACTCTTGGCATAGCATTCTTTCTTATTCCGCGACAGGTCTGAATTTCAGTGCCACCCCATTCATACAATATCTCTTGCCGCTCGGTGCTGGTCCGTCCGGAAAAACATGCCCGAGATGCGACTCGCAGCGTGCACACAGCACTTCTGTCCGTTCCACCCCCAACGCCCAATCTTCTTTTTCTTCGAGATTCTCCGGCAGATATGGTTCATAGAAACTCGGCCAACCAGTGCCGGATTCGAATTTGGTGCCCGATTTGAAAAGCGGCAAATCGCAGGCGGCGCAATGATAAATTCCTTCGCCTTTGAATTGTTTGAGTTCACAAGCGAAAGGCCGCTCGGTGTTTTTTTCACGCATGACAGCGTACTGCTCCGGCGTCAGAATTTTTTCCCATTCCTCTTCAGTTTTTTGGATCTTTTCAATCATAAGACTCTTTGAAAAATTATTAAACCTCTTGTTTCATTAGTCCCTGACATTTGTCGCGCAACTTTTTCAATTTCGGATCGATCACGACCCGGCAATAGGGCGAGTTTTTATTCCTTTCATAATATGAATGATGATAATCTTCGGCCGGATAAAATTTCGAAAGCATCCCGACTTCAGTCACAACATTCAGGCCATCTTCGGCCTTCAGTCCGGCGATAAATTTTTCCGCTTCTTCTTTCTGTTCAGCAGTTTTGCACAAGATGAGCGAACGATATTGTGTTCCCGCATCATTCCCTTGCCGATTGAGCGTGGTCGGATCATGCGTCGCAAAAAAGACCGTCAGGAGATCCTCAAAATGAATTTTAGAAGGGTCATATCCGATTTCAATCACTTCCGCGTGTCCAGTCCTTCCACTGGAAACTTGATCATAAGTCGGATCCTTTGTTTCTCCTCCGGCGTAGCCGGGATGCACCGACAATATTCCGCGCAGACGAGCAAAAATTGCCTCTGCGCACCAAAAGCATCCCCCACCAAAAACTATTTTTTCTTTTTTTATACTCTGAAACATGTTGGTTATTAAATTACCGCGCGACTGCACGTTCATAATACAATCTCCCACATTTTTTATTTTCCGCAAACATACAGACACGGGTCAATCCAGTCGGAAAGCGCAGCCTTGCTTTGCACGTAGCCCAAAATGCTGACCGCCGCCCCTTCATAGATTCCAAGGTGCAAGTGTTTTCTCTCGCCACTTGTCTCTGCGCTTTTGTTAGCACCTAAAATTCCCAGTGTATCGCCAGCCACCAATTTGTCCCCAACTTTGACAGGGATGCTTGAAAGTTTCAAATGGCCATACACGACCGTAATGGGAGCGCCGTTCAATGTGCACGTCTCCACTGCCACCCCGCCGTAGCCCGAGGCATATTCTTTGAGTAGAAGTTTTCCATTGCAAATAGCATTCACTTGCACATCAGCCTTCAGTTCTTCCGGAAAAATTTCAAAATCAGTGCCTGTATGATAGCCATGAAATTTTTCCGGTTGCACCGGGGAAGTTTGCGGGGTGATGAAAATGCCAAATGGTTTTTTCGTAACACGTTCTGCAGCCCGTGACAAAGGCGGCATAAAACCAGGCACCTTAACATCCGCAGGATTATTCTGTCCACCCATAACTGGGGCTGATTGAGCAGAATTCGCCGACATAGTTTCGTTATTCACGACACTATTTTGTCCGGATAGTATTTTTTGTGACACTGGAATTGCTGGCGACATCAGGTGAAAACGAAACCGCGAAAAAACAACTGCTGCAATTATTGCCAGCAACAAAAGAAATAATAAAATTATTTTTTTCTTGGTCATCGGAATGATTATAATAATCTAAAACTATTACAATACATCTCCTATAAAGTTTCCACCAAGCGGAAGTTTTTATCGCAACAAACTTGAAGATGCTAACATGCTAAAATGTTAACATGCTGCAATGATTCTGGTCGGAGTGCTGGGAATTGAACCCAGTCGACATGCTCCCAAAGCATGCGTACTACCGGTATACGACACTCCGCTTTCCTCATCGCATGATGAGGTCGCCAATGAGGCGACAACTTGACTTCATCAATACTATCCTCAATTTAAACACAAGTCAACCATCTTTTTGTAAATTTTACAATCCTTCAATTTATTGGTATAATATAGTTATAAAAATTCAAAAACAAAAATGAAACAAACCATTGAGACAAAATTGGGGGTGACAATAATTTTAATTTTTGCGGTGACGGTCGGGGCGTTTGTGTGGAGGTGGGAAAAAGAGCAAGAGCAAAATGTTGTTGTAGGAATGCAGCAATCAATTGTTAATGCAAAAAAACAAGCATCAACACGAACATCAGCAATATATCAACAAGATCAAACAAAAACGCAACCAGCAGTAACTAACAATTCTAGGCCAACTGCCATTGTTAAAATTAGTAGTGATAAAAAAAATTGGAAAAATTTTCAGGATACTAAAAGTGGTCTTAAATTAAGCTACCCATCCGAATTATCCGTAAACACATCACGAAAAGATATTATTTTAGGTATATATTCAATAAGTCATGACGATCCTTATTATGGAGTGCCTGACGCCATGATAATGAATCAACTTACAATTCGTTCTGAGCAAAGAAATATAGATGATGTTATTAAAGAACAACAAGAAAATAATCCTAGTAATTTTACACAAAAAGGAATAAAAATTAATAACATTTCCGCAAAGCAGATATCGTATAGAGGCGCTTATGCAGGAGAATTGTGGATTAATACACTTATAAAAAATGGATATGATACCATTATAGTTTCTTATCCTGGAGATAACCAAGAAAACGTAGATCTTTTCGAAAAAATAATTACTACCATACAGCTTTAAATTAATCAGACAGGAAATTTAAAAGGGGTCTTGCATTTTTTGCAAAACCCCTTTGTTTCTTAGCTACAATTCGAAATATTATTCGTATGTGGCAGTTTCTGGGTCAATAAATTTTTCGGGAAACGCAAGATAGTCACAGCCATTCGCAACGGGCAAAGCTCCCGCATAAGATTCTGGCTCACTGTATGGTGTCATACGAATGCCGAAGTGAAAATGAGTATCACTGCCTAAATCAGCTATAGTGGCTATTTGTTGTCCCTTTGTGACCGTATCATTCACGGCTAATGTTCCGTGTTTGATAACGTGCCAGTAAACAGTTGTAAATTGACCGTCAGTGCTTTCAATCACAATAGCATCTGCCCATTGAGCATGATTTCCCGTGAATATTTTTTTCACCACACCATCGTGAGCCGCATTAACTTCTTCTCCTATCGCACTATCGTAATCATAGGTGGCATGCAAATCAATTCCTGCGTGCAGCTTGTATGTTCCAGTCGGGCACTCTCCATATGTCCACGTATCGCCCCAGTAGAAGTGTGCAAGTTTTCTTCCCTCCAACGTTCCAGATAATGGAAATTGAAGTATGGGCTTAAACACCCCCATCACCCCTAACGCTCCACTCATCGTAAACGTATGCGGATTGTCAGTGGCGGTGTTGGCACCGTTGTTCCAGCTCCAATGATCGAAGGCATAGCCGTCACTCGGGAAAGCCTTGAGCACTACATTGGAATTGTAGGCAAAGTTTACATTGCAATAATTGTACTGACATTCTCCGCATCTGATAGTGCTGTTATCATTGCAATCCTCATTCACCCCATCCGGCAGACTGGCTACCCCGCCGCCGGCTTCAGAGGAACGGGCAACGGTCAGAGAATAGGTAATATTGGTTCCGGCTGGCACCAATAGCTGGCCATTGGTAATTATTCCGGTCAACCCATAGGCCGACCCGCCAGAAGGAAATGTCCAAGTATTTGAAGTATTCTTCACATTAACGGTGGTTTTTATTTGATCGGAAAGTGGCTTAGTGTGATCAAGCCAAACACTTGCAGGATTCCAATTATTATAAAACCAATAACTGGAAAATTGATAGCTGCCATATTGGCCAGTATTGCATTGTATCGCTCCTATTGAAATATAGTAAGGAGCAGTATAGCCAGTTACGACATTGTTGGTGTTCCAAGCTGTAGCATCGTTGCTGTCAGTGCAATACATAAGATATTCTGTGCCATTATGATCAAAAAACTGGACATAGTTTGTGTAAGTATAGCCATTAATACTAAAAGGTAATGCATGAGGTAAATCATGGAAAGCAAACCCCTTCGGCACGAATCCTAAAAGGCAAAACAACGTCACAAACAAGATCTTTTTCATTTTACAGACTCCTTTTTGGTTTGAGTTTCAATTCGATAAAACTTTCAGGATTTCAATCTAATTTTTCGCAATCAATGGCATCACCTCCTTTTTCGGTTGAATTTTATTGTTCAAGAACTGGGAAGTGAGTGTAGCAGGGGGGGGCGAGGGTTGTCAAATTTTTGCATAATAAAATCCCGCTTTCACACGGGATTTTATCACTGTCTTTTATATATCGCAATTATAAATAGACTATTTGATCGCTTCTTTCAAGGCCTTGCCAGCCGTAAATTTAGGCACGGTCATGGCCGGGATAGTGATTTGTTCTTTGGTCTGAGGGTTGATGCCGATACGCGCCGCGCGGGCTGAAGCCCGGAAAGTCCCAAAGCCTGTAAAAGTAACTTTTTCTCCGTTCTTAAGAGCCTTGGTGATTTCATCCGTCATCGTATCAATCATCAGTTCGATGTCTTTTTTCGATAGATCAGTTTTTTCGGCGATCTTAGACACAAGAGCGTCTTTGTTTATGTTTTTTGCCATAAATATCACCTTCCTTTCTAAGTTATGTTTTTTACAATTATCGTGCGTATTCCGTCACTCGCACCTCTCTAATAACATTTACCTTTATTTCGCCAGGATATTTCAATTCCTTCTCAATCTTATCCGCAATGGCGCGCGTCAGTTTCATCGCGCCGAGGTCGTCGATCTTGTCCGGCTTCACAAAAACGCGGATTTCTCGACCGGCTTGGATGGCATAAGTTTTTTCCACTTCAGGAAAAGAATTCGCCACCCCTTCCAATTCTTCCAAGCGCTTGAGATAGTTTTCCAAAGAATCTTTGCGCGCTCCCGGACGGGACGCTGAGATGGCATCGGCCGCGCTTATGATCATTGACTCCGGATTTTCAAACGGATAATCCTCATGATGCGACTTCATCGCGGTTATGACATCTTTCCCAATATTGAATTTTTCTAAAATCTTAATGCCGATTTCCACGTGCGTACCTTGCACTTCATGATCCACTGCTTTTCCGATGTCATGCAGCAATCCCGCCTTTTTGGCCAACGTCACGTCAGCGCCCAATTCTGCGGCGAGCGCCCCGGACAGATGCGCTACTTCGATGGAATGCAACAGAGCATTTTGTCCGAAACTGGTCCGATAACGCAAGCGTCCGATGATATGGATGAGTTTTGGATCAAGTCCCGCCACTCCCACATCATATACGGCAGTTTCTCCGGCTTCTTTGATTTTCTTGTTGATTTCAACCTTGGCAAATTCCACCGCTTCCTCGATCTTGGTCGGATGGATCCGTCCGTCTCCGATCAATTTGTCCAAAGCAATCTTGGCAATTTCACGCCGTACCGGATCAAAGCCGGAAATAACGATTGCCTCAGGAGTATCGTCCACGATAATTTCAATGCCCGTCAATCGTTCCAGAGCTTTGATGTTCCGACCTTCTCGCCCGATAATCCGGCCTTTCACTTCGTCACTGGGAATGCTCACCGTACTGGTTGTCACGTCCGCCGAATGCGATCCCGCGTATTTTTGGATCGCCCCCGTCATAATGTCCTTGGCTTTCTTCTCCAGATCTTCCCGACCATACGCTTCCAACTGCTTCATTTTCTTCGCCACAAAATCCCTGTTTTCTTCTTCGGTCAACTGCAACAGGATTTTTTTGGCCTGTTCTTTGTCCAGTCCCGCAATTTTTTCCAAACGTTTAAGTTCTTGTTTTCTGACCTCTTCCACTTCTTTCCTGATTTTCCTGATTTCTTCCGCCTTATTCTCCAAGGCTGCTCGACCGCGGTCGATCTCGTTCATCTTTTCGTCCAAAATCACTTCCCTTTTTTCCATACGCTCTTCCATGCGCATGATCTGATTCTCTCTTTCTTGCTCCTTTTTCTTGGCTTCCTCCAAGATAGTTACGGCCTTATTTTTCGCTTCTATAAGCAATTCCTTGGTCTTTTTGTCTGCGTCATCAAGGATGATTGTAGCCCTGCCTTCAGCGGTGTGCAACTGCTTTTTAGCGATGCTTTGTCGAGTGAGATAGCCGGCAATCGATCCAATAGCCAAGCCTAAAAAACCGACAATAACTGTGCTCATTTCCATAGCTCTTTTTTCTATTCAATTGATAAATCATACGGTTTTTTGCAAATTTCACAAAATATTTCCTTTATTTTACCCTTTTTATCAAGAGAAACTAGACTAATTTAAACAAATTAATTACATAACCTTCCTATCAAATACTACCGTAGCGGACAGTTTTTGTCAAAGACACGTTCCGATGCTATCATTAGGGTGTAATCTATAAATGAAACAAAACTAATGTCTGAAGAACAAAACTTTAATGGTCGACCGAAACCCGTAGCACTTGTCATTCTGGACGGATGGGGAATCGGAGAAAAAAATAAAGGCAATGCCATTGCAAATGCCGATCTGCCAACCTTCAAGGAACTGGATGCCTATTATCCGCATATCGCCTTGCAAGCTTCCGGCATTTCCGTCGGTCTGCCGTGGGGAGAGGCCGGCAATTCAGAGGTGGGTCATATGACACTAGGGAGCGGCAAAGTCATCTACCAGAATATGCCGCGCATCACAATGTCCATTCAGAACGGAGAGTTTTTCCAAAATCCGATTTTCATAGAAGCTATCCAGCACGCCAAGAAGAACGATACGGCGATCCATCTTATGGGACTAGTCGGCAAAGGTTCGGTGCATTCCAACATCGAACATCTCTATGCTCTTTTGGAAATGATGAAGAGCTATGATATGAAAAAGGTTTTCATCCATCTTTTCACCGATGGCCGCGATAGCTCCCCCACTTCCGGACTGGAATCCGTGAGAGATCTTTCCAGTCGCATCGAAAGATACGGCGTGGGACATATCGCTTCCATCGGCGGGCGATATTTCGCTATGGATAGGAATAATAACTGGGATCGCGTCCAGAAAGCCTATACCACCATCGTCAAAGGTGAAGGACCGACGACTGAAAACCCAGAAGAATATATGAAAGCTTCCTACAAAAAAGAAATTTTTGATGAATTTATCGAACCGGCGGCAGTCTGCAAAGGCGGCGTGCCTATCGGGCAGATCACTGATGGCGACTCAGTCATCTTTTTCAATTATCGGGAAGACCGCGCGCGCCAGATCACTAAGGCTTTCGCGACACCTGATTTTTCCGATTTTCCTGTTTCCAAATTCAATGATCTGTTCTTCGTCACTATGACGCAATATGAAGAAAACTTGCCGGTCCACGTCGCTTTCCCCCCGATCAAAGTGATGATGTGTCTGGGAAAAGTTCTCAGCGAGAACAACTTGAAACAGCTGCGCATCGCTGAAACGGAAAAATTCGCCCATGTCACCTATTTTTTCAACGGCGGCAACGAAGAGTCTTTCGCCGGAGAAGATCGCGTCATCATTCCATCCAAGGATGTTGCCAATTACAACCTGTTTCCTAGGATGAGCGCGCCGGAAATAACCGAACAGGTCTTGAATTTTGTAGAAATGGAAAAATATGATTTTATCCTTATCAATTTTGCCAATGCCGATATGGTCGGTCACACCGGCGTGGAAGAAGCTACGATAGAAGCCACGGAAGCCATCGATGGATGCTTGGCGAAAATCATCGCTGCCATAACTTCTAAGGGCGGACAGCTGCTCATCACCGCCGACCATGGCAACGCGGAAGAAATGGTCAATCTTCACACGGGAGAAAAAGACACGGAGCACTCGGCCAACCCGGTGCCGCTCTGGTATGTCACCGCCGAAAACCGGCGCGCTGAACCGTTGGAAGACGCACCGGTGGAAGTGGCAGGCCTCTTGAGCGACGTCGCCCCGACCGTCCTCGACATTATGCATCTCGAAAAACCGGACGAAATCACCGGGGAGAGCCTGTTGGATGTCTTGAAATAAAAAAAATATTTTTCTTTTGACAAACAAAAACTCCGGAAATTGAATCCGGAGTTTTTTTATATCTTAAAGCGGAAAAAAATTACTTTATGATCTTATCCACCACCCCATATTTCTTGGCTTCGTCGGCGCTCATAAAATAGTCGCGCTCGGCGTCACGTTCCACCTTGGCCAAAGCGTTGCCGGTGTGTTTGGAGAGAATTTCATTCAGTTTCTTCTTGATGCTGAGGATGTGGCGGGCGTGGATGTCGATGTCGGTGGCTTGGCCTTGGGTGCCGCCCATCACTTGGTGGATCATCACTTCGCCGTTGGGCAAAATCATCCGTTTGCCTTTTTCACCGGCGGCGAGAAGCAACGCCGCGGCGGAAGCAGCCATGCCGATGCAGATTGTCGACACATCCGGCTTCACGTGCTGCATCGTGTCATAGATGGCCAGAGCCGACGTCACTTGCCCGCCAGGAGAATTGATGTAAATCTTGATATCTTCCTTGGCATTCTGAGAGGCCAGAAAAAGCAACTGAGCGATGATCGAATTGGCCACAGCGTCATCGATCGGTCCGCCCAAAAAAATGATCCGATCTTTCAAAAGACGCGAATAAATATCATAGGCGCGCTCGCCATAGGAAGTTTTTTCAATGACAGTGGGGATTAGGTATTGATTAGTGATGTTATTCATAAGATAATAATAAAATCCAAATTACAAAATCTAAATGTCAAATCAAATCCAAAGTTCAAATGTCAAAATTTTGGATTTTAGATTTTGAGCTTTATTTGTCATTTGGATTTTGACATTTAGTTTTTAAACTGCAACAACCAGCGATGACTATAGCTTTTCAAGGTATTCAAACACCTTCTCATTCTCCAAAATCCCTTTGCTATAAGTATACAATCTCTCCATATCGATATTCTTCTCCATATCTTTCACGCCTTTGTAATATTGCAAAGTCTTATTCATCTCCGCTTCCACTTCCGTGGTGTCGGCCACGATGTCTTGCATCTGGGCCGCTTCTTTGAGCACCAAAGCGCTCATCACTCGTTTCACTGCTTGCGGCTCCCAATCTTTTCTCAACTCCGCTTTGGTCTTTTTGAGCTGTTCCAGATATTGGTCCAGATTCATCCCCATCGAAGACAGCTGGTGTTCCATTTCATCCTCCATCTTTCGCACCTCTTCAGTCAAAAGAATTTCTGGCAGATCGCTTTTGGTGTGCTTGATAATCTCATCGAGATAGCTCGCGCGCCTCTCTTCTTTGATCTTATGCTCATTCTCATGTTCCATTCCTTCGCGCATATTCCGCTTGAGATCTTCCAAGTCTTTGAATTTGCCGAGGCCCGCCGCGAATTCATCGGTCAGTTCGGGTGTTTTCCGTTCTTGCACCAGATTCATCTTGACCTTAAATGCCGCCGGTTTTCCCGCCAAATCTTTCTTGTGATAACTTTCCGGAAAAGACAACTCGAATTCTTTTTCATCCCCTTCCCTCATACCGATCACTTGCTCTTCAAAACCGGGAATGAACACTCCTCGCCCGATGATCAAATTATGTTTTTTACTGGTGCCGTTTTCAATCGGAACTCCGCCCACCAGCACTTGGAAATCGATCTCCACATTATCATTCTTCCGCGCCTCACGCATCACCGTCACCAGTTGCACTCGGCTATTGGCCAACTTTTCCAGTTCCAATTCCAATTCTTCGTCCGCCACTTTCGGAGTCTTATTTTTGAACTCTTCATTTATTTTCTTGATACCTTTCACATAGCTTTCTTTGACCTCGACTTTCGGCATCACCGCTGCGATGGCTTTGTATTTCAGCTCTTTCCCCTCTTCTCCTTCCAAGACTTCTATTTTAGGACTACCAATCACGTCCAATTTTTCTTTGGTGATGATGTCGATATAGCTGGCTTTCACAGCTTTTTCCGCGGCCACATTGAAAATAGCGGCCTTGCCAATTTTTTGTTCCACCAAATTACGCGGAGCTTTCCCCGGACGGAAGCCGGCAATCTTTATCTCTTCCGACGCTTCCGCCGCGGCAACGTCTAAATATTTTTCCCAATCCGCGGGGGCGATACTGACTTCAAACTCAATCTGCGATTTTGGTAATTTCTTGATATCCATTATTTTTTATTCACTATTAAACTTATTATTTGGCCAGCTCCTCCGTCAATGGCGGAATGATCTGTTTTTTCCGAGAAACGATACCGGGCAGGACAATTTCATCCGCTTTGGCTTTGACTCTGAAAACTTTTTCCGCCACCGCCTTCTCCTTGTCGGAAAAAGCATACAGCACGCTATTCTGTTTGAGAATGTCCACCACGAAGAAAAAAAGATAATCCAGCCTCTCTTGGCTTTTTTTCTCTTTCAGAAATTTCACAATTTTTTCCTTATGCCTTTCGACCGACACCGGGTCAGCGGTTTCCCAAACAGCTGCCCCAACCTTGTTCTTCCCCATTTCAAAAAGCTTATAATCACTGTTCACTACCGTCGAAATCGAAACTCCAGTCAGGTCGGATTTGGCCGCGAACATTTCTTTGGCAAATTCCACCAATTTCAATTTAGCCGTTTTGTTCAATTCTTTCACCGCTTTTTTATCGACATCGGCCGTGGTCGGGCTGGTCAGGTTCAAAGTGTCTGACAGGATTCCCGCTACGAGCAATTTGGCAACGGCCGCCGGAATTTTTCTGCCGGCCTCCTTGTACAGGAATACCAAAAGAGTTGAGGTACTCCCGACAGTTTCCACGCGACAGCTAATAGGTTTTTCCGTCGCGATTTGCAATTTATGATGATCAATGATCCGTTCCACTTTGGAAAAATCCAGCCCGTCCGCCAATTGACTCGCTTCATTATGATCTACCAAGACAATGCCGGCATTCGCGCCGACAGGACGGAACATCGCAGGCACACGCACTTTGAACTTGTCCAAGATAAATTTTGTTTCTTTATTGATGTTTCCCGCCCGCACCGGTTCAGCATCTTGCTTCAGGATATTTCTGCAATAATCCGCCCCCGCGATGCTGGCAATGATCGAATCCGTATCCGGATTCTTATGACCGACAACGATTATTTTCTTCCCCATAGGAATATAGTTAATTTTTTGATGTTATTTTTCGTCCGCCGGAGCATCGACGACTTCAGATCCTTCAGCTTCCTTCGGTTCGACGACTGTTTCTTCACTCACAATTTTAGCTTTGTCTTCAACGATTTCGTCCGCTTTGCCTTCCTGTGCCTCTGTCTCTCCGCCGCCGACTTTGATTCCCGCAATATCGATCTTCCAACCCGTCAGCTTGGCCGCCAAGCGCACATTCTGTCCTCGTTTGCCGATCGCCAATGACAGTTGATCCTCCGGCACATGCGCCACCGCCTCCTTCTGATCTTCATCAGTGTCCACTTTCAAAACTTTCGCCGGTGAAAGAGCGGCTGAGATGAATTTGGCGATATCCTTGTTCCAAAGGATGATGTCAATCTTTTCTCCGCCCAATTCATCGATGACCGCCTGCACCCGCGTGCCTTTTTGTCCGACGCAAGATCCGATCGGATCAATGCCTTCTTCGGAAGAAGCGACGGCTATCTTAGTTCTCTCTCCGGCTTCTCGAGCGATTGATTTTATCTCGACTGTCCCAGCAAAAATTTCCGGCACTTCCAGTTCGAACATCTTCTTCACCATTTCCGCATCCGTCCGACTCAAGGTTATCCCAGGACCGCGCGTACCGGCATCCACCTTAGAAACATACACTTTCAAACGCTGTCCGATGCGATAATTCTCTCTTTCTATCTGTTCACTTGGGAAAAGCACGCCCACCGATTTTCCGATATCGATAAAAACATTGCGTCCTTCCACTCTTTGGACCACGCCGCTCAGAAGCTCACCTTCTTTATTCTTATATTCATCATACATCGCGTCTCTCTCAGCCTCCCTGATCCTTTGGATTATGACTTGCTTGGCAGTCTGAGCCGCCACTCGGCCATAATCGCTCTTTTGCGGCAGTTCTATCTCAACAATGTCGCCAACTTTGGCATTTTTTTTGAATTCTTTGGCGTCGGCCACGATCAAATCACGCTCCGGATTGAAACGTGGCATTTTTTCCTCCTCATCTTCCGCAGCGGGAGCGGGAGCGGTTTTGTCAACATCTTCTTTATTTCCTTTCTCTGTTTTTTTATCAGCCTTTTCCTCCCCGTCTTCCACTTCATCCGCGGCCTCCACGAATTCTCGCACCGTCTCATCCACCACCTCTTTCACTAAAAAGAATTTTGTAGCACCACTCACTTCGTTGAAATCCGCCCGGATATTCTGGCCGCGCTTTCCATAATCCTTCTTGTACGCGGCCGCCAAAGCCGCTTCAATCGTCTCAATCACGCGATCCTTGGAAATCCCCTTCTCTTCACAGAGTGCTGTAATGGCTCGGCCGAAATCTCCCGCGCCGCCTTCTTGATTATTTTCCTCCACTTTCACTTTTTTTCTTGGCATAAATTTTTTATTATTACTCAATTACTCCTAATTATTACCGCTATTTAACAAAGAAAGTTCGCTCACGCGAACTCCATTCCAATCACTCCAACGGTTCAATCCTAGCAAAAAAAAGATTCTTTGTCAAATCAGGATGGCTCTAGAAAAATGAGACTCCCCCAAGTGCCCAATAGACCGCGTGAATGATGACCAAGCCAGAAAGGCCCACGATTACACCCAGAATCGAAGCGGTCATCGCGTTCTTGGCCGTCCCGATCATATTCTCATTTCCCGCAGCTAAAAGATACAAGAGGCCGGACAGGACGAACCCGATGACGCCCGCAATACCCAAGATTGCCAACAGCCAATCCAAAAGATTTAAGATGATATCATATATGGGCGTATCCGGAAGACCTGAAAGAGCGGACAACTCATCGACATTCCAACCCTCCGCCAAAGCGGCACCGGCAAAAAATACGCTCCCGACAACCGCTACCATTGATGTTAATATTCTTTTTGTTTTATTCATTTTTTTCATTTGCCATTGCTGACAAAATTTATTTCTTATAGCTGTTAGCTGTGATCATATTATACCACCTTCTCCCGAATTAAAGAAACAAAAACAGCCGAGGAATTATCCACAGCCGTTCTTGTTTTTGAAATTTCAAAATGAAACTCTTTTTCCTTAGAATTGTGACGAGGCTCCCAACATATTCTTGGCGAACTGCAGCGCCACCAATCCCGCCAAAGCTACGATCACTCCCGTAATGGAGGCTACCATCGCGCCCTTGGCTTTTCCGATCTTGGTTTCATCTCCCGCGGCCGTCAGATACAGAAGTCCGGCAATGGCAAACCCGATCACGCCGACAATGCCCACGATGGCCAGAAGCCAGTTCATAATATTGGAAATTATTCCGAATACGCTGGAACTGGAAAGTCCGGTGCCTTGAGGAGCGGAAAATTGAGCGCTGGCAAAAGCCGGAGCCACCAGACTGGCAGAAATCAGAGAATATCCGATCGATTTAATTTTATTTTTCATATCGCACCTCCTATCTATTTTTATTTTTTTATCTTTTTAATTGGCTTGTTTTTTGTTTTTTATGCCTAACCTCCCAAAAGGGAATTGACCTGGCTGATGACCACCACAGCTGAAAGAGCCACTATTATACCGATGATGGAATATTTGAAAATTTCTTTCCCCTTATCTATCCTTCTTTCATCACCTGCGGCCGTCAAATACATAAGTCCCCCTATGATCATTGAAATCATAGCAATAATTCCGATGATTGACAACAACAGATCCAAGACATTGACGGCGATGTCGCGAAGACTGAGAGCGCTGCTCACCCAGCTATCCGCGTTGCTACCTGTATTGCCATTGCCGCCCAAGATAGTTTTAATCGTCTTCAGAAAAGTCGGCGCCGCCATCGCGATGGCGAGGCCGATCACTGCGCCCGTCCAAGTTTTTTTGGCGCGCGTGACCATCGTTTCGTTTCCCGCCGAAGTCATATACATTATCCCGCCGATGATGATGAAGATCAAAGATATGATCGCCAAGATCCCCATCAGATTGGTCAGAACAGAACTGAGCAATGCCGAGACAGTCGTGACCGAACCTAATGGATTAGGAAACTCGACATCAGCCGCTTGGCATATTCGCACCGATCCGGCCAAAAATGTGCCAAAAATGAAGAGCGGGAATAGCCACAATGCTTTTCTTATCTTTTTCATCTTATTTCAAAAGATTAATTATTTAAGGCTTGCACCCTGATCGAGGCCGTTTTTAACGCGTCCGACACCGAAGACTGCCCTTTGTTCACGCGATCGACCATTTCAGCGAAAATAGCTTCAATCGCCTCAGGATCCGATTCCTTCCAGCTCTTATCGATCAGATTATCCGTCGCGAATACGCCGATCCGAGGATCATTTTTCTGTTCTTCTATGATATCCCTTCTGGCCGCCGGCTCGCCGGTCTTTTCCAAAAAACTTTTAGCCGGATCAAAATTAGCACTCACCACTTTCCCAAGTCCCGTACCGGAAGTCGGCGGGACAAAAGTCCCATCCGGCTTGGTCGTCAGATAAGTGAGAAAACGCCAAGCATCCGCCACGCGAGTATCATTGCTGATGGGGGCCGCGTTCTTGGAACTGCCATAAGGACTGCTTTGCGGAACCTTATTCTTCGCCACCGCATATGCCCAATAATTGGCGAAGTTGACCTTGGGCGTATCGGGGAACTGCGGCACGGGGGCAACCGCAAAATCAAGTTTGGGAGCCTTATTGGCAATCGTCGCCATATGCCATGAATAGTTGAACATCATCGCCGTATGCCCTTCTGAAAAAGCATCAATTGAATAATGCAAATTGGGGTTCCATGTGTAGTTGGGCGAGCTGGAAACCGCGAATTGGGTGTAGAAATTGAGCGCCGCTTCTCCTGGAAAGACAGTCCGCTCTACGGTCATATTTGAATCATTGAATCTCACTCGTCCATCATCGCCTACCATATTGGTTCCATTCTGAAGCATTATGAGATTCAAGACATCCGTGGAACGATTTATATTATATGCCGTACCGATCGCCGCGGCCGATTGAGTTATGTTTCCCGTGGCGTCGATCCGCGTCAGCTTCCGCACGTCAGCGATGAATTGGTTCCAATCAGCTGGAGGAGAAGTTATGCCCGCTTCATTGAAAAGACTCTTGTTGTAATATAGGCCAAGACTGTCCACGGACAGAGGTGTGGCGTATATCTTTCCGGCATCCACAAAATCTTCCGCGGCCACATCCACGAAATTATTGCGGAATTTCTGTTCATTGACCACGCCCACCGCATCCGGAGCAGCTACGATCTTATCCTTGAAAGAAGGCAGCCAAGTATTATTCATAAGGAAGATATCCGGACCTTGCCCTGAGGCCAGCGCGTCCACTAATTCTTTCTTATATGTATCGGTGGCAATTTTTTTATACGTGATATTGGAAATGTTCGGATCGATCTTCTTGTAATTTTCGAAAATTTCATTCAGTGCATCGCTTTGGTCCAAGGTTCCCCAGATTTCCAAGCTCAAGTCGTATTGATGGACGCCCGCTTTTTTGCAGCCGCAACCGGAGACCGTCAGAAGTCCGGCGAGAAATATGAAAGCTATGGCTATTCTTATTTTGTGATTCATTTTATTTTTTAATCATTCTAAAAATTAGGCCGCCTATTTCCCCAAGATCATTCCGAAATAGAATTTATTGATATCCAATTCTTTTTTGATCCCTAGTCCGTTCTTCCTGACAAGCTTGATCAGATCCTCGTGCGCTATGCGCGTGCCCATTTCCGGCCCGAAAGAATTGTGGGAATTCTTCCAATCGATCAGAAGGATATGCCCGTCTTCTTTCAAGATCCTTTTCGCTTCTCCGAGAATGCGGCTTTTCTTATCGTTCTGATAGAGCACATTGACCATAATGACCCAATCCGCACTGGCTTCTTCCAAAGTAGAGCCGTCTTTTTCTTCCAAATTGACTTTTTTCTCGATGACATTTCTCAGTCCCAGATTCTTTGCCTGCGCGCGAATCATATCAATCTTATAATCCAAGATGTCCAAAGCCCAGATCTTTCCCGTCTCTCCAATCCGCGCCGCGATGGGAAAAGTGAAGTATCCGGTCCCACAGCCGAAGTGGGCCACTTTCATCCCGAGGCGCATCTCCAGTCCCGCCACGATATTTTGCGGATTTAAAAATTGGACCTCACCCGAAGACAGTGGAACGGTTCTTTTCGCTCTGGTTTCTTTTTTTTCTTCCGTCATTTTTTTGTTTTCCTTAACTATCCATATTCTACAATAATTTTGAAAAATCAACAACCGTTTTTTCCACAACCCGCGCGCCAGTTGATAAGTTTGCGATATTTGTGTAGATTATTAGAGTAACTATGGAAGAGTGCCAGAGTGGTCGAATGGGCCGCACTCGAAATGCGGTGTACTGGAAACGGTACCGGGGGTTCGAATCCCTCCTCTTCCGCCATCATCACGTTGTAGAGACGCGATTAATCGCGTCTCTACGGCGACCCTTGCCATCCTTGACAACATTATCTTTTCCTATAAAATACTAATTAGCAGTCTAACACTGCGAGTGCTAATCATTAATAAAACTACCATGGAAAAAACCAACGTGAAACCGCTCGGAGAAAATGTCCTCATCGAGCCGGTTGAAATCAAGAACAAAACCGCCCAAGGCATCTATCTGCCGGAATCTAACGAAAAAGAAACTCCCAAAGAAGGGAAAGTGATCGCCATCGGGGAAGCCAAAGAAATCAAAGTGAAAAAAGGCCAGCTCGTCATCTTTCGCCAATACAGTGGGACTGATATTAAAGTTGCCGGCAAAAAATATATCATCATTAAGAATGAGGATATCTTGGCAATAGTAGAATAATAAATTTTTTCAAAACATAATTAATTCCGTTTTTATACATTTCATATTCGTACATTCGTATAAATTCGTAATTCGTAGACATATGGCAAAACAAATCGCAATCGGCCTCGACGCCAGAAAGAAAATAAAGATTGGCATTGATAAGGTTGCCGACACCGTAAAAGCCACACTTGGCCCGAAAGGCAGGAATGTCATTCTGGACAAGGGCTTCGGCTCCCCTGTCATCACTAATGACGGTGTGTCCATCGCCAAAGAAATCGAGCTAGAAGACAAATTCGAAAATATCGGTGCCGACCTCATTAAAGAAGTGGCCAACAAAACCAATGATGTCGCCGGCGACGGCACCACCACCTCCACAGTCATTATGCAAGCCTTGGTCAACGAAGGTTTGAAGTTTGTAGAAACCGGCATCAGCCCGATTGGCATCCGCCGCGGCATGGAAGCGGCCAAAGATGACATTCTGAAAATTCTCAAAAAAAATTCCAAAAAAATCAGCTCTCAAGCCGAAGTGGCTCAGGTTGCCACCATCTCCGCTGAATCGAAAGAAATGGGCGAGATGATCGCGCGAGTAATGAATGAAGTCGGCCAAGACGGTGTCGTGACTGTGGAAGAATCCCAAACTTTCGGTCTCGAAAAAGAAATTGTGGAAGGCATGAGTTTCGACAAAGGCTACATCTCTCCATATATGATCACGAGCATGGAATCCCAAACTGCCGAACTGAAGGACTGCCCCATTCTCGTCACTGATCAAAAAATTTCTTCCATCCAAGAAATCCTACCGCTTTTGGAAAAAATTGCCAGCCTTGGTAAAAAAGAATTAGTCATCATTGCCGAAGACGTGGACGGTGAAGCACTGACAACACTGGTGCTAAATAAACTGCGTGGCACTTTGAATGTCTTGGCCATTAAAGCGCCGGAATATGGAGACAACAAAAAAGCTATCCTGGAAGACATTGCCGTGCTCACCGGTGCCACTGTCATCAGTTCTGAAAAAGGACTAGAACTGAAAACCACTGAATTAGTCTCTTTAGGTCAAGCGCAAAAAGTGATTGCCACTAAAAATGACACCACTATCGTGGGTGGCAAGGGCAAGAAAAAATCCATTGAGGCGCGCATCGCAACCATAAAAACCCAAGCGACTGCTGCTGATAGTTCATACGATAAAGAAAAATTACAGAAACGCGCAGCCAAACTGTCCGGCGGCGTGGCCGTCATCAAAGTCGGTGCCGCCACTGAAACAGAGTTGACTTATGTGAAACACAAAATGGAAGATGCCTTGTCCGCCACTCGTGCTGCCGTGGAAGAAGGCATTGTTGCTGGCGGCGGCGTGGCCTTGGTCAAAGCCGGTCATGAATTGCAAACCACTAAAGCCAAGAATAAGGATTATGAATATAAAGCCGGTTATGAAATCCTGATCCAAGCCTTGAACGAACCACTGAAACAAATCGTCCTGAATGCCGGAAAACGCAGTTCGGATGTTGTCTTGGAAAAAGTGACCAGCGCAAAAGGCATCAACTTCGGCTATGATGCCAGTGAAGATAAATATTTAGACGATATGATTAATTCCGGCATCATCGACCCTCTGAAAGTCACGAGAACAGCCCTCGAAAACGCCGTCTCCGTGGCCGCCATGCTCCTCACCACCGAAGCCGTCGTCACCGACCTGCCGAAAAAAGAAGATTCTATGCCCGGCAACCCGATGGGTGGGATGGGCGGGATGATGTAGAAAAAATTCTCAACATTAGTCTTTATAAAAGAACTGCTCTAGGGCAGTTCTTTTACATTTCAACCTTGACAATCCTCCTCCTATCCTGATAACCTATCGTTATTCATCAAAAACATTTTTTATCAAATAAAAATCATTCCGGGGGGTATATTATGATTCTTGTTAAAATTAGTGGCCTTAGCGGATATTACGTGCGAGGTGATGATAGCAGGTTCTTTACCTTAACAAAAGACAAGCCCTACGTGAAAGAACTCATTGTGACAAACTATTACAATAAGGAGAACGGGGATAATAAAGGTTCAGAAAATGTTATTGAAATCTATTTCGAAAAAACTTCTACCGATGCCTGTTACGAACTCCTATCCGATCTGCAAGGAAATTTTACAGACTATTCTATCATAGCCATAGAAGCAGCAACCATAATTCCCTGCAAAAAGAAAAATTAGCTATTCATTGAGCTATCCAAGTTACATCATAGGTTCAGACCTCTCGTCTGAACCTTTTTTATTCCCTGCTTTCGTATTTCGTATTCTAATTCAAGCCCTGCGTAGCGGACGGGAACAAATTCAAGCGAACGAGCGTTAAGAATTTATTCATAATTAGATGTTAAGGGGAGTTAATAAATTTAGTGAGAGAGCGAAGAATTTGTCCGGACGCTGAGCTGGCTTGAGAGTTTTCTTTTGTTACTTTTCTTTTGCGGAAAAAGAAAAGTGAAAGCTTTACATTCCCCCGCTTTAATGCTAGCCTGAAGAAAGTAACCAGCAAAATTATCTCGGAAATGGCCAACATCATCCAAACTTATTCCCCCTATCTTTTGCTTGGCTTTTTGTTTGCTTTCCTGATTTTCCTGATTTGGAACATTGCACTTCAGCTCCAATTCAGCCGCTTGAAAAAGAGAAGTTTTGAGTTTTTCGGCGGTAATAAAGTAAATAACCTCGAAGAGTTGTTGCTTTCCCAAACCAAATCGATAAAGCTCCTCGACAAAGACATCCAGGAACTCTATACTATCTCCAATCAAATCAATGCACTAGCTTTCAAAGGTTTTCACAAATTGGGTGTCGTCCGCTTCAATCCGTTCAAAGATGTCGGCGGCGATCAAAGTTTTTCCGTGGCACTTTTGAATGGCAAAAATGACGGCTTGACCATTTCCTCGCTTTTCACTCGCGAAGGTTCTCGCGTCTATACCAAAACCATAACAGGCGGCGTTTCGGAAAAACATCCTTTGACCGAAGAGGAAAAAGAGGCTATCCAACTCGCTATCAGCTCTAAAAATTTAATTGAAAAAACCAAATAATCATGATCGAAACTACGCCTACGCCCAAAAAAATATCTTTGCCGAAAGTTATCACCGTCAAAAAATTCGGGGAAGTTTTGAATTTGTCCATCAGCGTTATCATCACCGAGCTGATGAAAAATGGCATCTTGGCCACCATCAATGAAAAAATAGACTTCGAAACTGCCTCGATCATCGCACAAGATCTAGGTTTTTCCGTTTCAGAAGAAGTAGCGGAAAACAGCGACGCTATGACCTTAGAAAATCTGAACGAGCTTCTTAAGAAAGAAAAATTCTCCGGAGAAAATTTGAAAGGCCGTTCGCCGATTGTCACTATCTTGGGACACGTCGATCACGGCAAAACCACTCTGCTTGATACCATCCGGAAAGCCAGCGTAGCCGCGGGAGAATCCGGCGGCATCACGCAACACATCACCGCCTATCAAGTCAAGAAAAAGGGCCAGATGATCACTTTCGTTGATACCCCAGGACACGAGGCTTTCAGCGCCATGCGTGAACGTGGCGTGAGCCTGGCTGATATTGCAGTTCTGGTAGTGGCCGCCGATGACGGCGTCAGACCTCAGACCAAAGAAGTAATCGACTATCTACTGGCCAAAAAGATCCCGACCGTAGTGGCGATAAACAAGATTGACAAACCGGAAGCCAACATCCAAAGAGTGAAACAGGAACTGGCCGACAACGGCATCGTGCTCGAAGAATGGGGTGGATCGGTCCTCGCTTCCAAAATCAGCGCCAAGAAAAATATAGGCATCGATGATTTACTCGATAATATCCTTCTCGTGGCTGAGGTGGAAGATTTCCAAGCCGACTATTCTCGCGATCCCTTAGGCGTCGTTTTGGAATCCCATCTCGACCCGCAAAAAGGTCCCGTTGCCACTGTTTTAGTCAAGACCGGCACACTTAAAGAAGGCCAGGACATCGTAGCCGGAACCACTTTTGGCCGCGTCCGCCGCATTGAAAATTTCAAAGGGCAAAGGATTACCGAAGCCGGCCCATCCGCGCCTATCAGCCTTATAGGGCTCAACAGCGCGCCTAATTCCAATGATATTCTGCAAGTCGCGTCGAACAAAGCCACTGCCAGAAACCAAGCCCTCATAGGAAAATTCAACCAAGCAGGAATGCAAGACACTGGAAATACTCGGACTGTGATGAAAACCATTGTGGACGAAAAAGTGAAACGCCTGAACATCATCTTGAAATCTGACGTGCAAGGCTCTTTGGAAGCCATCCAACAGATCCTCGGAGAGATCAAATCGGACGAGGTCGCCATCGACTACATCGAAATGGGTGTCAGCAACATCACTGAGTCGGATGTCCGCTTGGCAGGCAGCACAAGCGCTATCGTCTATGGCTTCAATGTCGAAGCCACCACCGTGGCTAAACGAATGGCAGACAACGCCAAAGTGGAAATCAAGAACTTCCGCGTCATCTACGAATTGGTGGATGACATCAAAAGCAAACTGATCGCTATGCTCCCACCGATCGTCGAACGCACCGACTTCGGCAAATTGCAAGTCCTCGCCATTTTCAAAACCGGCCGCGGCGATATGATCGTGGGCGGGAAGATCCTTTCCGGCAAGATGGTCAATGGCACCCTCATCGAAGTGATGCGCGGCGAGAATGTTATCGGCAAAGGCACGCTGAAAAATCTGCAGGAGAACAAGGTGGACGTGGATGAAGTCACCAAGAACAAAGAATGCGGTGTCACTTTCCTCGGCGAAACCAAGATCAAAGTCGATGATACCATCTTGTGCTATCGCGAAGAAATCAAAAAAAGAACATTGTAAAAATATTGGCAATAACCAAGGTACAAGCAACAAGATACAAACAAATTTCAAATTACAATAATCAAAAATCAAACCATTTGGTTATTTGAAAATTGATTATTGAATATTGTTTGGTTATTGTATCTTGTATCTTTATTGGGTTTATTATGTCCAATCGCATCATCAAAATCAACGACCTCATCCGCCAAAATGTGGATGAAATTTTACTGAAAGAGCTCTCTCTCAAAGAGGGTGTTTTTATAACTATCGCCAAGGTTGACACTTCTCCTGATCTCCGCTATACTCGGATATTCGTCAGTATTTTTCCTGAAAATGAAATCAGTTACGCGATCAAAACTTTGCAAAAAGAAGCCTACAAAATTCAAGGCAGCCTCAACAAGAAGCTGCACATGAAACCATTGCCCAAAGTCGAGTTCCGCGTTGATTTCACCGAGTCTAAAGCTGACGAAATAGAGAAATTACTAAAAACTATCTAGTAGTCTTTGCAAAAAGACTTTCTGATCAAATTCCGTCATGCCTAAATTCGCCCAAGACTTCAACACTCTTAATTTTGCCATCAAAGAATCTGCTCGGATTCTGCTTTTTGCGCATTCCCGTCCGGACGGTGACACCATCGGATCAGTCCTGGCTTTGCGCGCTTATGCAGAAAGCCTAGGGAAAGATGTCGCCGTAGCTTGTTTCGATCCTTTTCCTGATTATCTAAAAAACGTCGCCCATGTCGATTTTTCCACCCCTGATCAACTCGACTTAAAGAAATACAATTTGATCATCGCCGCGGACAGCGTCGAGCGTGGTTTTGAAAAAATAAAAAATGATTTTCAGGAAAATCAGGTTGTCGCCCTCATCGATCATCATCCCGACATCACCATCCGCGCTGACATCAATATCATTGACGCAACCTATTCTTCTGTTTGTGAAATTATTTATGATTTTTTTGAATCGGTTCCAGTGAAAATCACCCGCGACATGGCCACCTATCTTTTACTTGGTATCCTATCTGACACTGGCATGTTCCAACATTCCAACACTACCCCACGCGTCATGAGCATTGCTTCAGCTCTCATGAAAGCCGGCGCCCCGATGGCCAAAATAGTCCAAACTTCTTTTGCCAATAAAAATATTGCCACTCTCCGCTTGTGGGGCAAAGCTTTTGAAAAAGCCCGCATCAATCCGAAAAACGGCATGATTGCGTCCGTCCTCACCCAAAAAGATCTGGAGGAATGCGGCGCCAGTACCGAAGACATCGCCCGCGTCTCCGAAATCCTCAACACTGTCCCCGGCACCAAATTCGCCCTGATCCTCAGCGAACGCGGCGACGGCACGATCAAAGGCAGCCTGCGTTCTGAAGAATACAAAGGTGTCGACGTCTCCGCTATCGCCGCCCAACTCGGCGGCGGCGGCCACCGCCTCGCCTCCGGTTTTGAAATAAAAGGAACCATCAAGGAAACCGAAGATGGATGGGAGATTGTATAAACATTATTTTATAATATTCAAAAAAATAAATGTAACCACGAAAACTAAGTCTAAAGAAAAAATAGATTAGACATTTTAAAAGCCTCAATCAATAATACTGATTGAGGCTTTTACGAAGACTTACTTTTTTGTTGCTTTTATTACGAGGTAGAATGGAACTTTATCTTCACACCCCCACATTTCTGAGTATTCCTTCATATCATCCTCATTAGCTTTTGGTTCGGACACTTCCTGAATCAAAAATCCACAACCGATCAATCCATTTAAATATTCTTCAAGCGTATGCTTTTTAGCTACTACCGAAAACTCTTGCTCGTCATTCGTTCGCAAGACAAGTCGATCTTCATTACCCCAATAATCTGGGTGTTGATTATTAAATTCTACCCATCTTGTCTTTAGCCTTGCTATATACATAGCAGGATGCGGAACAGCTAGGACAAAAACTCCACCGGACTTCAAGATTCTGCATGTCTCTCTCAACGACTGGTGCATTTCATTATTATTAAAATGCCCAAAAACCATAATTGAAACAGCACATTCGAAAGACTCATCCTCTACCGATTTAAGATCCAAGGCCGATTCAATTCTGTATTCAATGCCTAAGTTATCGATTGTCTCTTGATTTATAGCTGATAGAATGAGTCCTTTGGATACATCCACTGCCGTAATTTTCGCGCCACGACTCGCCAAAATCCTCGATACATATCCGTCGCCACATCCAATATCTATGATTCTTTTTCCTCGAACTTCGCTCAGAAGATCAATTGCTTGTGGTCGACAAATATAATCAGACTGAATTGTTTTTTTAGTCCTTCTCCAAAAATTAACATTTTTATCATAGCTAGACATGAGTTATTCTCCTTTTTGCTGTTATAGGGATTTAAGTTGTCTAACGGCATAATCGTATATCTTCTTATCAATTTCATACCCAATATACCGCCCGCCACGCCTCAGCACATGACAACCCAATTTCGCCGTTCCCATGAAAGGATCAAGCACCGTATCACCCTTTTTGAAATTACTCAGCATCAGGAATTTATCAATTATTTCCTGAGGAAATGGGCACGGATGCCTTTCCGTTAATTGTTCCATGCGATGATCTGGATATTTGGAATAATATATTTCTCCATTTTTGAAATCGCAAGATTCTTTCTTGAAAATCAACCACTGCAAACAATTTGAATGATTCCCATCCGCACCAACCAAATTGAAATATTTTCCAAATTCTCCAATTGGATTTTCAATATAGTCACTTGCATCCATAAAATCAATATGCCGCGCCCCTAGAAACAACCCCGATTCAATGCAAAATGATTGAATCAGGCCAGCCAACTGCACGAAATACCCATCGCAAACAATCACATCAGCTGCTTCAATGATTGCGACTCCGTTCCGATTGAGAACGCGTGAGCACTCCGCCATGACATTTTTCATAACCTTAGAATATTGGCTGAGAGAATTTTTATCATGATATTCTCCAAAAATAAGGCCAACATTAAAAGGAATTGATGTGATTATAATATCCACGGAGTTACTTTCAACTTCTATCATTCTCTCAGAAGATTTATTGTATATAATCCAATTCTCTTTCATAGCACCGTCCTTTTTCAGTTGATTTTTAAACAACTCTCTTTTCCCATCCCAACAAGCCATTATACCTGAAAATAAACTACTTGTCCATGATGTGGTTGTTTTATTATTTATTTCTAGTATATCTATGCCATTTTATCTCTTATTTATTGACATTTCACCCACTTTTTGCTATACTGTATTTGATGACCGTTTTTTGGACATTTAATAATTATGCTGCAAAAGAAACTGCAACAATTGGGTTTTGAAGAAAAAGAGGCGACGCTCTATGCCGCTCTCTTGGAATTGGGCGAAGCGGGCGTGGTGGATATCGCGCGAAAATCAGGCCTCAAAAGAACAACTGTCTATCACATTTTAGACAACCTGAAGCTGCGTGGGCTTGTCAGTCAAACCAAAAAAGGCAAGCGAGTCATCTATCTCGCCGAAGACCCTCACTCTATCGGAGAAGACCTGAAAGAAAAAGAAAAACTTTTTCAAAAAACATTGCCTGAACTTTTGTCGATTGCCAACCTGATGGAAAAGAAACCCATCATTAGATATTTCGAAGGCCTAAATGGCATTAAAGAAGTTTATAAAGACGAACTAAAACAGAGCAATAGCGAACTTCTATGTTGGTGGGCAGAAAGTTATGAAATTTTTGGAGATGCTTTTGTAATTGATTACTATATGCCGGAACGCATAAAAAGAAAGATTTGGAACCGTTCAATTGTTCCGAAAAGTGAATACGCCCTTTATCATAAACGATTTGACCAAGAAAGTTTGCGTCAGATCAGAATTGCCCCACTCGATCCTATTTTCGCCGAACTAGAACTTAGCCTTTATGCAAATAATAAAACATCCATCAAATCCTTCCAAGAAAAATTCGCCCTCATCATCGAAAGCAAGGCACTCTACAATACGCTGAAAAATATTTTCGAATTACAGTGGAAAGGTCTAAAATAAAGTGAATTTTATTTATCTATTTACTGTATTATACTAAACAATAGATATCTAATCCCAAATTTTATGAACATTGGTTGTCATGTATCAATTGCAGGAGGAATTTTCAACGCTCCAGAGCGTGCGGCCGACCTTGGTGCGGAATGCTTCCAAATCTTCACCCGCTCCCCGCAGGGTGGCAAAGCGCCAGAATTAACGCCTGAAGTTTTAGAAAAATTTTCCGCTGAAATGAAAAAACATAAGCTGGAAAATTTTGTCGTACACACGCCCTATTACATCAACTTCGTTTCCGCCAACAATCGCGTGCGCTATGGCTCAGTTTCGGTCGTGCGTGACGAACTGGAACGCGCTTCCCTTCTCGGCGCCAGATTTGTTATGACCCATCTGGGCAGTGCCGGCGACTTGGACGAAAAAGAGGCCACCGCCAAAACCGCCGAGATGATCGCCAAAACTCTGGACGGCTATACTGGCTCGACCGAACTCCTCATCGAAAATGCGGCTGGTGCCGGTCATATCATGGGCGCCACATTTTCACAAATTGCGGAAATCATTAGGCTCGTCAACCACCCAAAACTAAATGGGATTTGTATGGACACCCAACACTCCTTCGCCTCCGGCTACGATTGGCGCAAACTTAATGATGTACGGACAGGTCGCGACCTGTCCCTCCTTGAACAAATCGACCAAGAAATCGGCTTAAAAAAAATAAAACTCATCCACGCCAACGATTCCCTGACTGAATGCGGCTCCAAAAAGGACCGCCACGCCCACATCGGCGAAGGACTCATCGGTGCTGATGCTTTTCAAAATATAGTCGCCTTTGCCGAAAAGAATAATATCGATATGATTTTGGAAACGGAACATGGCAAAGTGGTGGAAGATATTGAACTGCTAAAATCTTTTCGCGCAAAATAATTTTTCTATCAGTTGTGGCAGGCGCTGACTGCTGAATCTTTTTAGATATTTTTTGATCTTATCTTTGTCTAACAACTTCAAATTCATTTCTGCCGCGTCAAATTTGGCATAGCCATTCAGCGACAGATAAGCCAGATCCAAAAAAGCTTTCTCTGGTTCAGCGACTAAATAATTTTCTTTAAGCATGTAGCCAAAATATAAATCTTTTTGTAGGTGGCGATAATTGATAATCTTATCCCCGATTTCTAAAGTTTTGGCCCGTTTCACAGTGACCAGCGTTAAGGCATATGTCTTTTGGCTCAAAATATCATCTTGCCCTAAGACCCACTCTAAAGATAAATAACTCGGCGCATAAATTTCCAACGCCAATTTCGGCCAATCAACCTTGGCTTTATCCAGGCAATAATAGCCTTTTGCTAACGGACTTAATTTTCCAGCCTTAACCAAGCGACTGACCGTCACGCGTAAACTCGCGTCGTCCAGCTGCGCAATCTTTCGCAGATCAGAAAAAGTAAAATAGCTTTTCTGGATCTTATTCAGTTGTTTTTCCAAGTTGCTCATACAATTGTCTTATGACTGGATAATATTTCTTTGGCAAAAAAACTTTCAGCTCATTTTCAAATTCTCTTTTTCGGTACTGTGGTGTTTTTTTTGGCATCACAAAATTTTCTCGCAAAGTCTGGGCAATATACCACAAGTCAAAAATGTCTCGCCCCTTCTTGCGTCCCGCCAGAGCTGCTTCTTTCAATCGTTGTAATTCTTTAAGTGTCGGCACGAGTAGCAGCGGTTCCGCCGCACTCATCGGACTTTTCACCAGCGCTAATTCTGTTTCTATTTTTGGTTTATGCTCAGGCTTATGCGCCTCAATCTTAATCGAAAACGCATGCTTCAGTTTTTCATCCTTGAGATTGATTAGCGCGAACATTGTCTGACGTTTATCCTTGATATCTTTCAATGTCCAGCTATCTTGTCTTTCCATCAAGCTGGCTATAAATTTTCCAAATTCAGCAAAGCTCGTTTTTTTCATCACTAATAAATCGATATCTTCTGAAAATCTGGGCGAACCATACACCAGGCGCAAAGCTGTGCCGCCATAAAAAACCCACTTGGCGCTCAGTTTATCCTTGGCGAACTCAGCCAAAATCTCCATTTCCGCCTCTTCCCTCAGGATCTGGTCGCGCGCAATCCCCAATTCCCGAATATATTCATTTAATTGATTTTCGTTCATATTTTAATGATACTTAATTATTAACACTTTTGTTAATAACATTGTATCATATAAAAAGACGTCTGTCAAGCACAAACAAATTTAAATCACGCAAGGGCAGCTACATCATCGAAAGCTCTATAGATTCTAAAGCTTTTCAAAACATCGTCGCCTTCGCCGAAAAAAATAATATCGACATGGTTTTGGAAACTGAGCATGATAAGGTGGTGGAAGATATCGAGCTATTAAAGAAATCAAGGGATTCTTAACTTATTATTCTTGTGCATATATTTAACCAATAACCGTTATTATAATACAAAAAATATTTTTATGATAAATAAAGTGCTCACAAAAAACCTCGACGAGCATGATAGCTAATCGAGGTTTTTTAATGACAAAATAAAAATTATTTACAAATATCCTTGTACTCTAGGTTTGCATATTTTAGAAAATTCATAGAAAACCACAATCGTCTTATATTATGAACTACCACTATGTGATCAATCTCGATAACATAAGCCACGTCAATATCTCCTGACAAGCACCTCCATTTCTCACAACAATTGCAATAATTCAATGAATCACCAACAACAACTGGGTACTCAATACCAGCGCGCTGCATCGTTTTCTCCCAAAAATCAACCTCCTCAATTGCTTCAGACTGAGATACGACTTTAACCAGGGGATTATTCCGTGCTTCTTTCCATGTTAAGAAAAACATAATTTTTCCTCCCAATAAATAATTTTAACAGCTGAGACTATAAAAGAACATCTCCACTAAACACTAAAATCTATCTTCTTCCTAACAAATAATACTATCGTATGCACAACTATTAGTCAATTTTTATGTGCCTATTTTTGTCTGTTATTTGGTTTATTTGTAGCATATTTTATGATTTTTTTATTGTTCGACAATATTATTGACCAAATATTATATTTGTACTACAATGTCTATATGAACACTACAAATGCCTTGATTGGAATCGGCTTCACTGAAAAAGAAGCGCATGTCTATTTGACGCTTCTTTCTTTTAAAAAAGCCACCGCCTATTTAATTCACCAAAAAAGCGGACTCAAAAAGTCCACTGCTTATGTCATACTTGAAAATTTAGTTAAAAAAGGATTTGCTTTAAAAATACCCCAGCCAAAAAAAAGTCTATACATTGCAAAATCCCCGACCGAATGTATTAAAACTTTTCAAGAAAAACTAAATGAAGCCAAAGATATCCTGCCCGAGATGATGGCAATCCAAAAAAAGGATGAGGAAAAAGTCAGTGTTTCATATTTTGAAGGTGTAGAGGGAATAAAGGAGGTATATAATGATACACTAAAATATAATGGTGAATTTGTAGCCTTCGGATCAGAAGATGTGGTAAAATCATTGGGATATAGGTGGATGGACCAGTTTATCCAAGACAGAGTAAGAAAGAATATTTCTGTTCGTGCTATCGTTCCAACTACAAAGTATTTCAAGGATGAACTTTTCCACAAAGACGAATCCGAACTTAGAGCGATAAAATTTATCAATCAAGAAGAATATCCATTCTCAATTGAAATAGATGTCTACGGAAACTCAAAAGTGTCCCTGATATCCGGCAAAGAAAATATGGGAGCAATTATTGAAAGTTCAGAAGTTCATAATACGATGAAGTTAATTTTTGAAATCCTTTGGAAAAATTTACCCAAATCAAGAAAATAATTTTATGCTCATCGCCATCACCTCCGACATCCACAACAACGAAGTAAACCTGCAAAAAGTATTGAACTATTGCCGAGAAAAGGAAATTCAAACCATGATATGTTGCGGCGATTTGGCGTCAAAAGAAACTTTGGATTTTTTGAATGATAATTTTTCTGGGAATATTTTATACACTTTTGGCAACATGGATTTTGACGATCTGCGCGATTTGGCCGAAGAGAAAAAATATCGCAACACCTATCTGTTCAAAAATTTCGGCGAAGCCGTCATCGAAAAAAAGAATGTGGCTTTCGTGCACTATCCGGACAAGGCCAAAAGTTTGGCCCGCACCGGCAAATATGATTTCGTCTTCTACGGCCACACCCACAAGCCTTGGATAGTCACCGCTCCAGCCCAAGACAATCCCGCGAAGAGTTGCACTCTCCTTAACCCCGGCACCACCGCCGGCGAAATATATCCCCCGACCTTCGCCACTTGGGAAACGGAAACGGGAAAATTTAATTTAATAAGAGTGCACGATTTGAAATAAAAAACGATGTCCAAGCAATCCCAACTCAATCAACTCAACGCCAAGATGTCCGCCTGCTCCCTCTGCGCCCTGCGTTCGGGTTGCACACGCGTCGTGCCGGGGGCTGGTAGTACGACCGCGGAAATCATGTTCATAGGCGAAGCTCCGGGCAAAAAAGAGGATGAAACCGGCGTGCCTTTTGTCGGAGCGGCGGGAAAATTCCTAGACGAAATGCTCGGCACTATCAAACTCAAACGCGAAGAAGTTTACACCGCCAATGTTTGCAAATGCCGTCCACCGAGCAACAGAGATCCTTTACCAGAAGAAGTAAAACTGTGTTGGCCGTGGCTTTTGCAACAGATCCAAATCATTCAGCCGAAACTGATCGTCACACTTGGTCGCCACTCTATGGAAAGATTCCTACCAGGTCAAAAAATTTCACAAGTCCACGGTCACGCGATGCGCCGCGACATCGAAGGTATCGGCTCGCAAGTTTTTTATACTTTGTATCATCCTGCCGCCGCACTCTACAATGGCGGCATGCGCGAAACTCTTATCAAAGATTTCAAAAAAATCCCCAAGATTTTGAAAAAAATCAAAGAAGAAAAATAAAATCGCTGGAAAGCGATTTTATTTTAAACTAAATACTAGATACTATTCAAGTACCCGGGGCGAGACTCGAACTCGCATGACCTTACGGTCGAGGGATTTTAAGTCCCTTGTGTCTACCATTCCACCACCCGGGCAAAATTGAGGTCGCGGTGGGATTTGCACCCACGAAATAGCGGTTTTGCAGACCGCCGCGTTAGCTACTTCGCCACACGACCTTATGCTTTTTTATTATTTTTTTCACCTCCTCATCGCTTCTTTTCGGCCTCAAAATAAAATATTCACAAAATTTTACATATTTTCTTCTTAGAAATTCTAACCCCTTTTTGCCGTAGATAAATTTAAAAATCTTTATACTATCCTCAGTCGAAAAAGCCAACATAAAAGATTTACATCCGTTATAAACTTTTTCTTGCTTAGTGTTTATAATATTTTTTGTTTTTTTAGCCAACGCTTCTAAAAATTCTTTACTACCGCAAGTAAACACGACCCTTAGCCCCTTTATTATCTCCTCATCATCTTTATTCCTCCCCTTTCTTAATAATACACAGCCATCCCCATCAAAATATCCCAAAATAAAACTACTTAAATATTTTTTCGGTACATCTGGAAATTTTATTGTTAAAGATTTTTTCGGGAATAATCCAAGCCTCGTTAAATCATCATACAAGACATGACTTCCGATTCTTAGAAGATATTGTTTTTGTCTTTTACTGTTAGGATGTTCCGTTTCAATTATATTATGTTCGGAAGATAGCCACTTTTTTATTCTTAATATATTTTCTCTGTCTACACTAGAAACCCTGACATATTTACCACGCAGATAACTAGCATCTTCAAGACTGCCATCAGCATATAAATACCCCAAAACGTAGGCCATCTTATGCGACCATCTTTTGAAAAAATTTTCATTCACAGCATACTTTATTCCCATATCACAGGTGGTTATAAACTATACTGCAATTATATACCAGCTGCACAAGAACAACAAGAACAGTCTACCAAAAAAAAACATGGTAGTCAAACAAAAATCCTCCCCGTTTCTAGGAAGGATTTTTTGTTATTTTGAGTTAGCTCACAATTTCAGCCACTAGATTTTGTCGGCCGAAACCAAAAGCTTGGGTTTTGGTTTTCATATAGATGTCGACGTGATTGGCTTTGATCGCTCCCCCACGATCTTCACAGACATAGATTCCCATCCCTTCGATTTGGATTTTTGTTCCAAAAGGAAATTGGGCGGGACACGCCAAGGTTTCATTTTCTCTGACCTTAACACCGGAAGCAGTGATGCCATCCGACTTTCCACATTCATCCGCCGCCGCCGTGTAGGCCGAAGCATTGATCACGAATTTTCCTTTCGGAAGCTTTTGTTTCTTTTCTTCAGAATTGAAACGCTCCAGAGCCGATTCTCTTTCAGGATCGATCTGTGCCATCGCCACCGTGTTTTTAAAGTTGTTCGGATCATAAGCCAAAAGGCCATTCTCCTTATTTCCTAGCAAAATATTACCGCTAGAAAACCCAACCTCTTGTATTTTAAAATTTATTTTTGTTTCATTAGACCCGTTCGGCTCATCCGCCAACGCTGTTTCTGGTAAAACTAAGAGCGTCACGAATGCGATAGCCAGGCAAGCGCTAATGATACGCATTAAATATCTTTTTAATTGTTAATTCGCCTCGACTTGTCTAGGTTTCCAAGTAAGACGGTCAATCAAACTTCTTTTCTGTTCCTATTTGATTGACCCACAATTATAGCAAACTATGATCGAAAAGTCAAACGTTTTTCGCTCATTTACCTTATTTAAGCCTTTTTTCAAGAATAATCTCCTCCCTTTATGGCGGGAACAAAAGAAAAAAGCTCACAATCGGGCTTTTTCTTCTTTTTTCCGCTATTTTAGGATTTTTCACTTCCCATTCTTCAAAAGATTGTTAATAATGCTCTCATCCTGACAAGTATACTCCCGACTAGCACTATAGAAACGCTTTTTCGGCCCGTGACATCCGCCATTTTCCACATTCAGTGTGGCCATCATCGGCATAAGGAAGCCGATCCGTTTAGAAGTGAAATAATTATACAATTTGCTCAGCGTGGCTTTCCTTTTGGCCGCGTCCATCCGCGCGAAAGAACTCATATCGTCAAATTTCAGACCGCTCCAATCCAGATGTACCAAGACATTATTGGCCCGCGAAGCGTATTGATCGTGCCACAAGAGCGCCCAGCAGCTCTCAAGTTGGCTCCAGCATGGACCATTTTCTATGGTGCCATCATCACCAATACCGACACCACCTTCGATATAATCGAATCTTCTCAAATAATTTTCATCGGTTATATTGCCCGTTTGCGCTCCGATTGCGATTTGAATGCCTTTCTTCTTAGCATAAGCTCGCATATCATCCAACACTTCTGGTAATTTAGACTGTCCCAAGTCGGGGTTATCTTGATAATATATCTGTCCGAAAAGAAAACTTTGGATCCCGACATCCATCGCACGATGCGTAACAAAACTTAAATATTTGCGATATTCCTTGCTGCTGATGCTCGGCTTGCAGGTGTGCTCTCCCCAAGCATTCTCCGACCCCTTGCGACACATATCGGAAAAATTGAAATAACGATCTTCATCAGGATAAAAATATTTAACGTCCCGCCGGATATCCTCCGCCAAAAACATGCCGTACATGACGTTGGGCTTAGTGATTTTTTGCATCACTTCCAAGGCCTTGGCGAAATCCGGTGGCGCCGCCCAAGTTTCCAAAGCACGATGTAAATAAACACATTCCGAGCGATTGATCATGGCCGCTTCCGCGTCCGTGTCTTCCCCGTAGCCACTCAAAAGTCCATCCGTCACGCAGCCCTTGAGCTTCATGGTTTTCATGGACAGCGGCGGCGGATCATAATGATAAGGCGGGGCGAAAAAAATATCCTCCGTGTCTACGCGCGGAGGAGGAGGTGGTGGCACTTCTCTCACAACTTTGACTTCGGTCTTTTTATGCGCGCGATACACCAAGAAAACCGTTACGCCCAGACACAAAAGGACTAATATGAAAAGAATAATTCTTTTTCTTGTGATATAAAACATCTTTTTCTTTGGAAAAATTTAGAATTATCGGTGTCTTCCAAGACAAAATGAGCGCCGTTGACCTTCAAGCGTCTTATCCTCTAACACAATCCGGTGGTCGAAAAATTCTGCTGAAAATTATCTCCTACTTTTCAACAATTTCCTTTTGCGAAGTTTTTCTCTTCAATAGCCTGTCTTTCAAGGCGATAAGGTCGGAATCAGCCAAGGCGATCAGAAAGATGATGATAACAGTGATGATCATGATGATGTCCGGCGTATCGGGAAAGATATAGGCGCATTGTTTGCTGGCACTCGTGCAAGTGAGCAGCATCCCGATCTCATCCGCGAAAAGTCCCGTCCCCGTGCCGACGAGCGCGCTGGCAATTTTCATCCTTCTTTGGCTGCTGTCCAAAATCGCCAAGATTCCGCCCAGAAACAAAGCCGCCGTACCGAAATAGAAATGGTGGATGTGATAACCCCCGACATACACATACCGGCTGAAATGCAACGAATAGAAATGCACCACAAAAAAAGAAACTAAGAAAAAAACCAGAACGATGAACATCTTCTTCTTATTCTCCTTTTTCAGGTCGAACACTCCCCTTAATTTTATGCCCATACGGATAGAACCTATCGAATTATCGTTATTCAATTATACCATATCTCGACCGGCAGTGCCTTAAAAACATGCCCCTGCCCACATCAAGCAGGTACCGCTCTCAATCATTCTCCAAAAATCATTCTTCAATCCGTTTTTTCCATTCCTTGGCTCGAATTTGTATGCTATCGAGAAGACCCGTCTTGCCACTATAATAAGCTGCATAATTATCCCGATAAGAAGCGTACAAATCACGCTTAGTTGAAGCATAAAGTTCGCGATCTTTTTTATTCACTCGCATATAGTCTCTAAAAGTCTTATACTCCTCGATCCTAGGATTGCCCTTTTGGAGCGTATGGACACTCACTAGGCGATTTCCTTCCGGTGAGTCTTTAGTGAAATATTCATCGCCTTTCCTGGTATATCCTTGGCCACGTGGCACATATCCAAGTCTTATAAAAGATTCATAGCAATCCTTGACCACATCTAATTTCTTCACCACCACCAATATATCTATTTGCGGTTTTGCGATCATTCCTTCAATCGAAGTGCTGCCTATATGTTCAATTTCAACGAGATTATCGCCGAAAATCGGTTTCAGCTCTTCTGCCGCAGCCAAAAACCGCCTTCTCCAAAGAGGATCATATTCCTTAAGCTCATATGGGCGATGTGGAACCATAATGATTTTATCCGAAAAACAAATCAATAGATTTCTCTAACTACGATAGACTAATGATATCAAAAGTTTCCATTGTTTGCCAACAAAAAACAAGACCTTTTTTAGTCTTGTTTTTCTATTTGGGCAGTTTAGTTAATACGGTGAGAAATGGATTTATGAAAAAAGACCCTTCTTTTTAACTATACCAAAACAGTGCAATTGGTCAATTTACTTTTATAATCTTACTAGCAAGGTAAAACAGCTGAAACTGGCTTTATGGCAATCAATTAATCAAAGCACCTAACCTTTATTTTTTGTTAGTGTATAAATTAACCTAGAGTTAGCGCCATCTCCAATTTCCATATATTTTATCTTATTATATTCAGAAGAATAGTATAATAAGCCTCTTTTTTTCTTCTTGTATTCTCCATTCACCAAGGAAGTTCCATTTTTTTCATATATATCAATTACCGAGCTATCATTAAATATTTTTCCATTAAGCCTAAAATATTCTTCATAATCATAGCTCAACAGCTTTCTGCTTATATTCCAGTTCGCTGTAATTTCATTGTCAATCACATCAATTTTAAAAATAACCCCATCTTCTGACAGCCATTCCCCAGAGACAGTTCTTAGAAGATTCCCCTTTATAAACTTGGCCTCAGTAAAATTTAAAATAAATCTACGTAATAATAAGGCTTCGCGTATTTTTTCCTTTTCTATGTCGCTTTCTTTTTCAATTTTCTTTGGAATTTCAGACAAAGCCTCGTTCACATTTTGATGAACATTTTCTTTTCCCCTTGCTGAATTAAGAAGCTCTTTCGCTTCAGAAACAAACCCTATATTTAATAATCTGTACGCCAAGTTTGCACTTGCCAATGTGTTTCCTAGCTTCTCAGCCTCCTTATAGCTTTCGATTGATTTTATTGGCATTTGTAAATTATCATATTGAACACCAATATTATTCTGAACAGAGTCGTCTTTTGGATTTATACTCTTTGCATTTTTATAATGCAAAAGTGCTATTTCATCATATTTACCCTCTGCATACGAATATCCAGCCTTAAATAGAAGTGCCGAATCGTTTGGTTTTAATTCTACTGCTTTGTCTATAGCAAATGCCTTATTTTCATAATCCTTTTCCTTGTCATATATATCAGCCAATGCCTCATATATTCTGACCTTAGATTCATCATCTTGTACATTGGATAACACTTCACTTAAAACATTAACGGCTTCATCCATTTTATTATATTTATACAAAATCACTGATAAATTTTGGACTGCTAATGATTTTTCATTATCATTAATTGCTAGTTTTAATGCTTGGTAATAAAAAAGCTCTGAATTTTTTAAATCATCAGAAATTTCATAGCAATAACCGATTGCCATATTAACCGCATGCATGATATCTCGACTGTTCAATAATCCCTTTAATTTGCTTATAGCGGTAGTGTCACCCAACTTATGGGATAATTCTAAATATAAAATTTCATCCTTTTTATTGTCGCCACCAAGTTCAAGCATTTTTTTATAGGCTGTATCCATTTTTTCTTTATCCTTATTAAGAATAGCAGCTATAAACATTTCTCTCTCCCAGTCATCCTTGGTAATGGGTTCTCTATCATTCTTTTTTTCTTGCTCCCTGCTTCCTTCTATATATTCATCATCACTTATTTGTTCTTCTTTTTTGTTTTGCTTGTTTGTCGCTCCTATTTCATCGCACGCTTCAGCCTCAATTCCTTTTTCTCCCGCACTAAACTTTTTCATTCTGCCAATAAACTTAGCGATTTGCTTATAAAATACGAAAATAAAAAAAATTAAGAATACTAATACCGCAAATGGCCAACCCATTTGAAACAAAGAAGTATAAAATTCATTTTGACCAGAATTTTCCAGATTTTTCGAGTTAAGTCCGTTTTCTGGAACACTAAGAACACTTTTGTATAAAAAGAATGATACCAAAAATATTCCCAGCAAAAGAAATACAATTTTTTTATTAAGACCTATATATTTTAGAATAGAGACACCTCTTACCATAAAAGATACCAGAATAATTTAATAATTTAAGGATACCACCCTAAAACATTAAAAACAAGCCTCGTATGTTCAATATTAACTCAAATTTATTTTACAAAATCCGCGACCAAACATTATGTTTTCCGTTATTTGAAACCTTTTTTCGTTTGATTGAGATGTTTTTGCTTTGAATAAGCCTGTTTTTAGGACAAATTACCTCAAGCCAACCCGATGATTGCCTTGTTTAAGACAAATTCTGTTGACATATAAATATTATAAAGCATATACTAAATAGCAGGAGGGAACAGCAACGAACCTTGTCCTTTAACCGTCATTTTTGTCAATTTACCGCTTTTGCAACGATTTTCCATCAACCACCAACATTCGAGAGGAGGATCCAATGAACACCAGCGCACAAATTATTCCGATTCGTCAAGAAATGCCAGTGACAGGATTACCGAGTGTTCCAGTGTCTTCGATCAGACGATTCAAAGATCAACCGCGAATCATATTCGATCAAGACAAGCTCAAGGCGCTTGCAGACAGTATCAAAGAATACGGCTTGCAACAGCCCATCAGTGTCGTCGTGCTCAGGGGTGATGAGCAACATGATTATGAGCTTAAGGATGGCGAACGCAGATGGCTCGCACATCAAATTGCCGGAATCGAACGCATCGACGTTATTATCGACCACGAAACAAGACCGGGGACGCAGCACCTCCAATCTCTCATCGCGAATTTCAATAGAGAAGGCCATACCTATATGGAAACCTCCAACGCGCTCGTTAAAGAGAAACAGAATGGGGTGCCGGCTGAATCTCTGGCAACGGCCTGCGGCAAATCGGTTGGTTGGGTCTATCAACATCTTGCACTGCAAAATCTCCACCCTGATCTGCAAAAACTGCTAAACGCAGGGAGCAACAAGAAAAAACTTCGGTTTAATCCAGCGTATGAATTGTCAAAACTTCCACTGGAACAACAAGTGTCTGCCTACAATAAGATGCGAAAAATCCCTGGAGCAGCTGAAAGGATTAACTTTATCAAATCTAAAGGCGGCAATCCGATTGCGCCACGCGCGAAAAGGCCAGCACGAGAAGCAAAAAGTTTGAAAAATTTGGTTTACATGGTGAAATCCGGCGTTGAAAGATTTGCCAATCTAAAGAAAACTGATTTCAAGGCAATGATGGAAAAGCTTGAGCCTGCGGAAATTCCTGCTTTGATTAGTCAATTGAAAGCAGGTGCAGAATCATTGCAAGAATTGGCAAGTTTTGTGGAGAATTTTCAATGAGTAATGTCGTTACAGAACCAGCAACATGATCCTCAGTCACACCATTCGTGATTGGGGATTTATTTTTTTGCAAAACAAAAACAGCCACTTTCAAGGCCGTTTTTGCTGTTATGAGCAGTTTAGTTCATACGGTGAGAAATGGATTTATAGAAAAAACTTTATTTTCCGGGTAACTTAAATCTTATTTCCAAACTCTTTTTTTGTTCAATTCTTCCTTTTCCCTAAATGCCTGCTCTAAATCAATATCGAACCGATTGGCGATTGTACAAATCAGAATGATAACATCGGCCAGTTCTTCATCAATTGAGCCGAACTTGGAATTATGATCCACTTTAGTTACCTTATTTTTTTTTCTTACCGACTTAAACAATTCACCGATTTCTTCGCCCAAAAGCAAGCATTTCTGGGAAACATCCTCTTTTTCAAAACCTCGTTCTTTTTCCAATTCCCGAACATATTCCTGAAAATCTTTTAGAGTAGGGATTTCTTTTAAAATTGGCATAATTTTTTTTAATTCATTTTAGTAAAATTATCTCCCTCTAGTATATCATAAAAAAATCAAGGTGTGAGCGTATCGCCCACACCTTTTTGCATTCCAGTTTTCTGGTTATAAAAGTTTCTCAAACTCCTTTCTGATGTAAGCAATTAAAAAATCAAAAAACGGCCTTACAAAGCCATTCTATTAATTTGGAGCTGGCTAGTACATACAGTTAGAACTGGATTTATGGATAAAAGCCTTATCTGAGCTCAGTGTTCAAAAATGAAATTCGAGCCATTTTCAAAAGATAAGGTTGCATTCGAATCAATGAATTATTATAAGTGACTCCTAATTCCCATTGTAGGCATTTTGTAATTTTGCCATGTCAATCTTTTTCATCTCCAATACTGCCGCCATAACTCTTTCGACCTTGTTCTTGTCTTTATCTTGAAGCATTTTTTCAATAAACGCAGGTCCTATTTGCCAAGACAGGCCAAATCGATCTTTGAGCCAGCCACACACTTGAGCATTTTCATCCCCACCTTCCTTCAGTGCATCCCAATAATAGTCGATTTCTTTTTGTGTATCGCAATTTATAACTAAGGAAAAAGCTTCGGAAAGTCTAAATGGCTCTCCACCATTAATGGCAGTAAAATTTTGCCCAGCCAAATTGAAAGATACTGTCATTACGGATCCAGCTGGTTTCCCAGAAACTTTTTCTGTCACTTTAGGATAGTGGCTGATACCGAAAATTCCTGCTTTTTCACCAGCCTTGGTGAAAACTGAAACATAGAACTCAGCTGCTTCCTTAGCCTCATCATTAAACCAAATAAATGGGGTTATTTTTTGCATTTGCATATGTTTTCAATTAATTGTTTAGAGGCTGACAATTGATTTGAAACCTCCATAAGCCATACGCTTCATATCAAAAGGCATGACTATATCTTTATTTTTTGGATCGTTCATTGTTGGATCTTTCATCATTTTTGCATTGACCGCATCTCTGTGAGCGCGTGATTTGTAAACAATGAAAGAAAACACAACAGTCTCGCCTTTCTTGACTTTGGCCAACTCAGGAAACTTTACAAAACTCATCCCGTCCATCCCCATCATCTTAGGATTCAAGTCATCTCCAACCGCTTCGATATAATCAAGGGCGCCATATTTTTTCATTAATTTTACCATTGGCAAGGCCATCTTACGATACTCTGGCAGTTTTTTTATAGGAACCGGAAGAACAAAACCATCTATATATTTTGTCATATTATTATGTATTATAAGTTATAAAATATACTACAATTAAGTTATCAAATTTATTTATCATCCTTTGCAGATCTGTATTTCAATAAACGAAAAACTCCCTTGGAAGGTTTATATACCTTTTCTGGATATTTTGATATTAGTTTCCAGATACTGCCATTAATTGTTTTTGGATGAAAACTTGAATCAGATGCTTTAACTTTTGAGAGCAACTCTGACCAACGCAAACCAGCAGGATATTGTTCGAGCAATTCAAATATTGTTTCATTCATACGATCTGTAATTGTGAGATTACTCATATTTACAAAGTTATAAAATCTTAGTTTAAATACTGTCAGATTTTTGAAAAATTAAGATGATACTGTTTCCACCTTACCGGCACGTTCATAGTTTGCAATAATAACACCACTTGGCGATATTTTACTATAAGATAATTTGAATGCTGCTGGAATCGTGCCTTCAGCAAATAAGCGTTTGCCCGTACCAATCGTGATGGGAAATATTTTAAGCCACAATTCATCTACCAAATCATTCTCAAGCAATGTCTGAACAAGATTGCCACTGCCCCAAACTTGAATGTCGCCGCCTTTTGATTGTTTAAGTTTTTTTATATCCGACAGACTGCTCAAAAATACTGAGTTTTTCCAATCTGACTTTTTCATTGTATTAGACATAATATATTTTGTGCCATCATTGATGCCTGGCCAAATTTCTGCATGCTGCGGCCAGTAGCTGGCAAAAATATCAAATGTTTTTCTACCTAAAAGATACTCCGCAGGTTCCATCTGTTTACCCATCTCTTGACCCAAGTCTTTGTCTTTATCAAAGTACGGAGTCGCCCAACCGCCAAACTTAAAACCCTCACTTGCGTCTTCCCTGGAGCCACCAGGTGCTTGCATTATTCCATCCAATGTCACAAACTCGATTACGATTATTTTTCTCATATTATTTTATTTTTTAGTTTTATTCTGGCTTCCAATCTGTTCCTTGCATCAAGGCAAAACGATTACCTTCAGTGTCCTTAGCGCTAGCAAACCAGCCCACGCCCTTAAGTTCACTCTTTTCCCTCGTAATTACACCGCCATTCGCCTTAACCATCTCAATCGCATTATCAATATTTTCAACCAAAATTGTGTCATCATAAGTATAAATCTTATCATCTTCTGGCCTCTTATACATGCCACCTCCTATACCTGGGCCTTTACCGGTGTCCAACATCCAATAATCCATAGGATCTCCTTTTTCTGTCGACATTGCCTGATTAATTTTCCAACCAAAAGTATTCTCATAGAACTTTTTTGCTCGTTCCGCATCATCTGCTTGAATTTCAAAATGTATTATTCTGTTACTCATATATTTATGTATTAAATTTAATTAATCCTGAACTTACATTCATGTATAATTAATACGAAAAAATAACAGATATATTTCGTGATTTCTGCAGCTTTCAGTTCTGATATTTGTTTTGGATACAAAAAAACAGGCTTTAAACAAAGCCTGTTTTTTAATTTTGAGCGGGTAACGGGAATCGAACCCGTGTCACTAGATTGGCAACCTAGTGTAATAGCCACTATACGATACCCGCTTTTAGCTATAATCAGATTTTAAACCATCTATCCAGCCGATAACTTTAAAAAATAATTTTACATCATTTATTCTAATGTGAACAGTGCCGTGAGTCAAGCTGTCTTCATCTCTTTTGCCTTGACTTGATTTGCTTACCGAACAACACGTTTTGATGAATTGGTCTTGTGGAATATTTGTCAGGCTAGACCAGTACGTCACTGACTTTTCAATATCCACGTTTTTATGCGCTATCAGCTGGACTTTTATCTTATCTTCTTTAATTTTTAAAAATTTTTTGAAAAATCTTACCATGATCACTACCATCTTCGGATCAGAATTGGTAAAATCTATCGCTTTCCATTTACTGCCTTGTGCGCCCTTCTTATATCCTTCCGCCCAATATAAAGAAATTCCAACCAAAAATAATTTATCTTTTTTTAAGATAGAAAACTCTTTTTTTGCCAGGGAGCGAATTTTAGCTGCCCTTTCCTTGGCCAATTTCGTCTGGTTCCTATTTCTATTTATGAGTCCCTTGACACTACCTTCAAAAACTCTGCTTGCCAATCTTTTTTTCGCTTTCTGAGAAATTTCGATACCTGCCAACCAATAGCTCAATGTGCTTTTAGGAACTTTCAGCCTATCTCCTATTTCATTATAGCTGTACCCTTGTTTTCTTAGTTTTACAGCTTGCAGTTTATCTTTTCTCATATAAATTGAACCTACGATATATATACCATAATTATATCATAGGTTCAATTTTTGTACAGTGGTGCCGGGTCCCAGGATTGAACTGGGGACACAAGGATTTTCCTTGATAATTTTTCTTGGATTTCCCCAAGGATCGGACTATTTCATCATCCTGAAATAAAATCAGGAGTTGGGCGCTATTGCAAGATTATTGTTGGGACTCACTTGCTAGTCTCTACACTTTCCTCAAAACTTAAACCCTCTGAGGCTTAGCTCGAGATTACCTTATTGTTTTTCAACAACTTAGGCTTCCTCGAATTCACCCAATTTTCATTTCCAAATTACTCTGGAACGGACCGAAAATCAGTCCTCTGCTCTACCACTGAGCTAACCCGGCCCTTATCATATTATCATTTTAACATATTAGCATTTTAGCAAACTAGGCTATGATTGCTAAAAGTTTTTTGTTAATATGTTAAAATGTTAGTATGTTAAAATGCTTCTGTGGACCCTATAGGACTCGAACCTATGACATCCTCGGTGTAAACGAGGCGCTCTAGCCAACTGAGCTAAGGATCCCGCGCCATGTGCGAACGAGAGGACTTGAACCTCCAAGGGATTGCTCCCACAAGCACCTCAAGCTTGCGCGTATACCAAATTCCGCCACGTTCGCTTACAAAACATTCTCTATTGAATTTTGATAGAAATATGCAGGCCGTTGACTATTTATCCTTCTTGACTTCCTTGACTTCCTTGGATTATTCAGCTTTCTCAGCTTTTTGAGCAGTTTCTTTCTTTTTTGGAGCAACTTCCTTTTCCATGTCTTTCTCAACCGCCTTAATATCTTCTTCGTTCAATTTTTCGTCCACAGCTTCCGCTTCTTTTTCCGCCGCGACAAATTCTTTCATATCCTTATATTTCATACGGCTCTGTTTCGGAGTCAGGCTTCTGACATAATACAATTTGGATCTTCTCACTTTGGCTTTCTTGATAAGTTCGATCTTTTGCACATTTTTGGACAAGACCGGCACGATCATTTCCACACCCACCGTATGCGAGACTTTCCGCACGGTGATTGTCAAAGAAGAGCTTTGGCGGCCCTTGACGGCGATGACCAAACCTTCAAAAACCTGTACTCTTTCCTTGGCACCTTCCTTAATCTTGAGATGGACCTTAACAATGTCTCCGGCATGAAAGTTGGCTGGTTCCTCTCCACGTAATACCTTGTTAAACTCGATGATTTCCTGTTTCATAGTTTTTATTATAACAATAATTATCTAAATAAAAAAGTCTCAAAACTTAACTTTGAGCATTTTTTCAGAATTTTAGCTCTGTTTTTAGCTTTTCTATACTATCCTTTTATCCTCTTTTAGTCAACCCCTTCGGAGAAAGTCCGTTCTTTTCCAAGAAATCCCGAAAATCGCTCGGCAGCGGCACTTCCAATCGATATTTTTTAGTGCCCAGTCCGAACTCCAGCTTCTTGGCATGCAGCATAAGTCTATTCGCGCCGGCGTTGTCAGTGAATTTCTTCTGTGCATATTTTTCATCGCCTACAATCGGGTGACCGATAGATGATAAATGCACCCGAATCTGATGCGTCCGTCCCGTCTTGGGAGAAACTTCCAAGAGAGCAAATCTGTCATTTTTTTCCAGCACTTCATATTCCGTCACCGCTGCGCGAATCATTGTCCGCGTTTTTCCATTGGCCACTATCTGTTTTTTATAGTTGGCCGCTCGCGCCAGCGGCGCGTCAATCACTCCATTTTTTTCCGGTGCGCCATGCACCACCGCCCAGTACTTTTTTTTCATCTCACGATCTTTGAATTTTTTCTTGAGCGACAAGAATGTTTCTTGGTTCCTCGCCACCACCAGAATGCCACTAGTGCCAAGGTCCAAGCGATGGACTATTCCAGGGCGGATCGCCGGCGCATCCCCGACCTTTTCAATTTCCGGAAATTTGTCCAAAAGGCCATTGACCAAAGTGTCCTTTTCATTCCTTGCGCTCGGATGGACTTGCAAGCCGGCCGGCTTATCTACGACAATGATATTCTCATCCTGACTGATAATGCCAAACCTTACCTTTTCATTCGGTAAAATTCTATTTTCTTTTTCTGCGATATCCATTGCGATTTCGTCGTTCTCCTTGAGCACATAACTGGGCTTTATCTTTTTTCCATTTACTAGGATCTTCCCGTCTTTTATCTGGCGGATGATTTCTCCGCGTGTCATTTCCATATTCAAAAAAATTTCCTCTTTCAGGAATTTATCAATTCTTTGTTTTGCATTTTTTTTGAAAATGATTATTTTTTCCATGATAGTATAAAAAATGAGAAACACTTACACACTACCTATCCTCGTTATTGGCGTGAGCATCATACTCACACCAATAATATCACTCATTACAGGATATCTAGACATTCTTAAATTTTCTTTCATAATCAAGCTCCATAGAATAAGGGAACTCTTCGTAGCTGTATAGGCAAATATTCTTCGGGCCTTTGATATATTTTTCAATGGCTTCTGAAAATTTATTTTTCAAAGCATCATCCGGTGTGATATTTTTCCTTAGCTGGATCTCAATTTTGAATTTGTCATCCCCCACACTCAACCTGAAATAGCCTGTGGTTGCCCCAGCCAGTTCAAAATTTTCATAGATACCTTGCTTGATCTCTTCCGGTGATGCAGAAAAATTTCCTATCCGGAGCGTTTTTTCATTCCGGCCGCCCAAAATGACTAGCGGCAATTTCAACTCCGGTGCCAGATGTACATATCCATTATCTTCCAATATTTTTTTCAATTCATCATAACTCATCAGACTCCCATTATCCTTGATATTATAACGCATAAGCGGCGTCAGCAGGGTTGGGCTGAGCATGGAAAAAACCAGCTCCGGCTTTCCTCCCGGTTCACTGACAGTTTCAATATATGACCTGTGCGGATAATAATGAAAGATGTTCGGGCAAACCTCCACTCCTTCTCCGAACAAGGCATAACGCAATTTTTTGTCTTTTTGCGCCGCCTGCCTGATCATGATGGACTGGACAGACTCATGGAACAGATTCAACTCCAATTCAGCCGAACCGAAAGTGATTGCCACCAGCCCCTCTTCGCGCTTCATATTTTCCGATCCCAACAGATGGCAAAGATATCCTCGCATGCTTTCTGAAATCCAATCCTCACCCATAATGATGTGCACGCAATGTTTTTTCCAGTCGATTCCCTGCTCAATGCCTTCTTCAAGGAGATTCTTGATCACATGCGGGTCACTGATGAAAATGACTTGGTCGAATTCCGGGATGATCTTTTTGAATATCGCCAGAGCCATATCAAGCCTGACACTCGTATCGGCATATTTCAAACTGGTCGGAACCCGCACGCCCATCGGCAAACAATTCATAAGGAAAGTTTTTCTATTGGATATATCAAAGGCATAGTCCAACGCCGTGTCGATCGAGCGTTCTGCTTTTTTCAGATTCTCTTCCGTATTCAAGCCGAAAGAAAACACCCCGGAAAACCCGGAGCTGGTCATAACACTCTTCACCTCTTCCGTCGAAGCGTCCAAGCAATAGTCCTTCAATTCATTTTGCGGAAAAATATCAGTCTTGCAAACGATCGGCACAAATTTCTTGAATGTTTCCAGATCCTTCACTTTTTCCAGATCAACTTTTTTGTCCTGCAAAAACTTTGCATAAGCCGGCAAATGCCTAGCCGCTCGCAAAAAAGCCGGCACTACCATATCTTCTCCATATTTGACTATCCGACTCGGTTCGGTCTGAGTAAGGATTTTAATCGTTTTCCTTCTCAACCATTTTTCATAATTGGCTTTGATTTTTTTTGTGATTTTCATATTTTTTATTTCATCATCTTGGTAGCCATCTCCGCCAACGTCACATATGAACTCTGGCACTTTTTTTCCATCATATCAGTAAAATTAGTCGCAAAGATTTTCTCCTTCAACTCATCGCTGATTTCCAAATCTTTAATCAGTTCAACAAAAGTTTTCATCGTATGGATCTCGCCCGTAAATGACATCGGATAATCGGTCCCGAAAATTATCTTATTCTCCCCGATCCGCTTAATCATATTCTCATTCAAAATCTCTTTCAGCTCATATGGATAGGCGGCAGTATCGATATATACATTTGGATTTTTTTCCACCACCATAAAAGCCTCATTCTGCCACAAAGTGCCCAGATGAGTCAGGACAATTTTCAGGTCAGGAAACTTGACCGCCACTTCATCAAGGAGCAGTGGATTAGCCTGATCCAATCGGCACATCGCCCCAAAGGGCGTGGTTCCTACATGGAAAACGACTGGAATGCCAAGCTCTTGCGCTTTTTCATAGACCGAAAAAACCGCTTCATCATTGGGATAAAAATTTTGCAGTGGCGGATGGAGCTTTAATCCCTTAAGCCCTAGCTCGGTTACGGCTTTTTCCAAAACCTCTGCTGCATCTTTTTCTTTTGGATCAACTGAAGCGAAACCGATGAATCTATCCGGATATTTCTGGCAAAGTCCAGCCACCATTTCATTGGAACAATACACCATCGGCGCTTCGACCGCAAAAAGAACCGTCTTTTCGATCCCCGCTTCATCCATCTGTCTTATCACTTCCTCTTCATTGAGGAGCGGCAAAAGCCGACTAAGGTCGCCCATGACAGAAATTCCGTCCGCCAGCTTAAGATCCGGATATTTATTGACCATCCCCATCAGGTCGATCAAATGCACATGGGAATTGATAATTTTCATATACTTGTAAATTAAATTATTAATTATTAAGACTTTGGAATCTTATGGGTAAATGGATCATAAACATAAAAGTCAGGCGCCCAAGCGATCTTTCCCCATCTCAAAATGACCTTGATCGTTTCCAGACTCATCGCACAGGATGTTTGCCAGACTAAAGGAGCGAAAGAAGGATTTTCATTGGCCATTATCCGCTTGATTGCTTCTCCATTATAATAAGCTGACAGTCCCTCTATTTTCAACAGGCTTTTCAACATTGCGAAACTAGCAGCATTGAATTCTTCCTCGGATATTTCAGTCACTTTCTTGCCTGCAGTAGGAAGATCATATTCAGTTTCCAAATCATTGGTGTTTTCTCCAAAAACCCTGACATTAGTGAAAGGAATCGCCCAACCCTCCACCAATGGAATTTTCATCTCTGCTGCCTTCCGACCGATAATAATGACCGGCTTCGCTTTATCGATGGCCAAAACCGCCACGTCGCATCCGGAAAATATACTCCCGATATTTTCCTCATCTAAATGATCATACTTCTCCAAAATCAACTCCGAGTTGATATCTTTTAAAAATTTTTCAGCCACATCAATCTTATCCTCTCCGAGAGTGGACCGGAAAGAAAAAACATCTCTATTCAGATTAGTGGCCTCCAATTTGTCATTATCGATTATTTTGATCTTCCCGATGCCGGAGCGGACTAACAGCTCAGCTACAACTTCTCCGAGACCGCCCATCCCGAAAACTGCCACGCAAGAATTTTTCAATTTTTCCTGTTGTGTTTTTGTAATTACCCCGATATTCCGATTAGTCAGTTGGGCATAAAGTTCGTCTTCCATATTTTTTTGTTAATTTGATTTAAAAAAAAACAACAAGACAATATCCTACACTTTTTATTATATGACTTTTGTCCCTATTTGCCTAGTCCACTTTTAAATACGCCGTATGCGAAACAAGCCTCAGCTGCGCCCCAATGGCAACATAAAAACCGGCAAACGCCGGCCTGCTTGAGTTACATTATAGTGCCTTGGGGGAGACTCGAACTCCCAATCCCTTGCGAGAACATGCTCCTGAAGCATGCGCGTATACCAATTCCGCCACCAAGGCAATATCTATTTCTTATCGTTCATCTTGTGCAAAAAATGGTCTGATTTTCGAATTTGCGACCTTTCTACAATCTACCCTAACATAGAATTTTATTTAGAACAAATAACGGAATTAATACGGGAGTAGGATTGGTTAATTAAATAAAAAAGCCTGCAAGATTCTCAATCTTGAACAGGCTATTTGAATTTGAAAATGATATTTCAATAATTTTAAATTTCCATCTGTTCTGCTTGGATGCGCCGGTCTTTTTCCAACTGAACCAGCATATTAAGGTTTGTCAGGACGATTTCAGCGATGGCTTCATCTGCCCAGGCTTTGGCACCTGAAGCAGATGCTCCGCCTATGCCTGCGCGATAGGCACCACCGGCATATAAGAAGTCCCCCTCTTCTAATAGAGCTGGGTAGAGAGCCACAATGACGCTGGTGTTCATCCGATGTTTCATTACCACATCAAGTTTTCTGGCGGCAATATTTAAGAAATCTTCCGGCTTTCTCCATTTGGGATCCCATTCAGCATTCTCTTCCGCATCAAAGCGAAAGCGGATTATTTCTCCCAATCCGTAGGCCCTGACGTATCCGCCAACTGATTTGGGTCCCTAGATTGCACCTTCCACTCGCAATATTGCGCTTGCGGAATGCTGTGCCAACATGATTGCGTGCAGAACTAATGTTCTAGTGATAATCTTGCTCATCCTTTTCTCCTTGTTAATTTGGGTTTTTATATTACTATTAAGCACATCTCCTTTTAATAAAGCGGAAGGCCTTGCGATATATCCGCTCATTCGTATAGCCAAATTCTTCGTCTGGTGGCATTTGCTCTTCGGAAAACCACTCCATAGAACCCATTTGGCTATAGGAAGGCACTTCGCCTAAAATCTGGATAAGATAGACCGGTCCGACATTATGCTCTTTGCCGGGATCTTGCATCCACTGATTGTCTGGTTTTTCTTTTCGATACTGCGTTACATCAAAGGGTGATTCGGCAATTTCAATTTCCACTCCGAAGTCTTCGCGAAAATGTCTTTTAAGAGCGTCCTTCGTACTTTCTCCTTTGGCAATTGTTCCGCCTTCCAGAACAAGCTTATCCGGATAGGCACCTGAGTTGCGGCGAATAGCCATCAACTCAATCTTACCTTTTGCATTGTGTTTGTAGGGTATGCCGTCGACACAAACTGTCGCTCCTAAAACCTTACGCAGTTCAAATGCTGGTGAAATCAACAACCCATGATTTTCTTCTAAGAAAAGCTCAGTTTGTCTTGCAATCAAAGCTTCAATGAGTACTTCAATCGGAATCGTGCTCAAACTATTTTTCATTTGCAACCTCCTGCCTTTTAGGCTTAATTTATCTTATTTACAAGCTATTTATTGTTAAAAAAACTGATTCTGTAGTCTATAGAAGTTTAAGCCTTGTGTCAAACGAAATTACAGTTAAATTACAGTTCGAGTCCTGTTCTTATATTAAAAATAAAGACTCAAAAAAGGCATCTGGAATGCCTTTTATTTTTTATTTTCGAACCGCTAGTCAGGGCTTTGCAAAGGCCTAAGCTAACAATAAAGAAAACTGTCGTCCTGCTAGGTGCCCAGAAGAGGACTCGAACCTCCAATCCTTTTCAGGAACCAGTTCCTAAGACTGGCGCGTATACCAATTCCGCCATCTGGGCATTTATCTTTTTATCCTAGAATCGCTTTCAACCTTCGCACTTCTTCGGCCAACGCCCCCGTATTTTCATATTCACCATGATGACGCGTATCCTCACCATAGGTTTCCTTTTTCGCGTCCAGATGGATATTGATCTTCATATCCATGCCACTCATTTTAACATACATATGGAACCGCGGATAACCTGAAGCACCAAATGGTTTCACAAAACTCATTTCCTCCCCTTCGTTCCGCTGAAAAGAATAGCCGAGCCTACGCAGCGCGTTAACAGGATTTTCTTTGATATTTTTAACTTCAATTACCATATTTTCGTATTTCGTAAAACATCTTAGCCGCCGCAACTGTGTTTTTCATCAGCATCGCAATCGTCATCGGTCCCACCCCGCCCGGCACCGGTGTAATAGCACCCGCCACCTCGGAAACTTTTTCAAAATCAACATCGCCCGCCAACTTCCCATCCTCGCCACGGTTGATTCCGACATCCACAACAACTGCTCCTTGTTTTATCATATCTGCCGTAATTAGTCCAGCCCGACCAACCGCCGCAACCAAGATATCTGCCTGTTTAGCGACTACGGCCAAGTTTTTGGTTTTCGAATGAGCGATCGTCACCGTTGCATTTTCCTTGAGCATCATAACAGCCAAAGGCTTTCCTACGATATTGCTTCTTCCGACAATAACCACGTTTTTCCCCGAAATTTCAATTTCATATCTTTTCAGCATTTCCATTATTCCAGCCGGCGTGCAAGGCAAAAATATAGGCTCGCCCAAAAACATCCGCCCCACATTTTCTGGATGGAAACAATCGACGTCTTTTTTCGGAGAAATAGCCGAAATAATTTTTTGTGGATCGAGGTGCGCCGGCAAAGGCAACTGCACTAGGATTCCATGGATTTTCTCATCCGCGTTCAATTTCGCAATCAAAGCCAGAATTTCTGCTTCTTTGACATCTTCATCCAATCGATGCACTTCAGAAAAAATCCCCAGACTCTCGCAAGCTCGTTCTTTGTTGCGCACATAGATCTGAGAAGCCGCGCTTTTCCCTGCCAGAATCACTGCCAATCCGGGAACAACTCCTTCTTTTTTCATTTCTGAAATTTCCAGCCTGAGTTCCACCCTCATCTCTTCCGCTATTTTTTTCCCATCCAAAATTTTTATCATTTTTTTATTATTATTTTATTGCTAGTGATTTTTTAAAAAATTCCTGTCTGAGAAAGTTTATTTTTTCCAAAATTATTTTGTTCAGCCGTCGGTCGTCAAAATTATTTTGGATAAAAAATAAGCTTTCGAGTTAATTTTTTAAAAAATCACTAGCAATAAAGCTTAAAACAAGCCGGAAATTTTCCCTTCCTCGTTCACATCGATCTTTTCCGCCGCCGGAACTTTTGGTAAACCGGGCATCGTCATAATATCGCCCGCCAAAGCTACGATGAATCCCGCTCCATTGGAAATGCGCAACTCCGAAATCGTCAGCGTGAAACCTTTCGGCCGCCCGAGCAGTTTCGGATTGTCCGACAGAGAATATTGGGTCTTCGCGATACAGATCGGCAATTTATCCAATTTATCTTGCTGCAATTTTTCCATTTGTCTCACCGCCTTCGTGCTAAATTCCACTTTGCTCGCGCCATAGACATGCTGCGCGATCGCCTCTACCTTATTTTTGATATGTTGAGTTTCGCTGTAGGTGAATTTGAAATTGGAACGCTTCTTTTCCAAAGTTTCCAAAACCGCGCGCGCCAAGTCTTCTCCGCCCGCCCCGCCTTTTTCCCAGACCCGTGACACCGCGCACACCGCGCCTGATTTTTTAACCGCTTCTTCTAAAAATTTTAATTCCTTTTTCGTATCTGTTGGAAAAACATTGATGGCCACCACCACGGGCACGCCAAAACGTTTCAGGTTCTCAATATGTTTTTCCAAATTAGGCATTCCTCTTTTCAAAAAGACTGTGCTCGGCAGAGGCAAAGACTCCTTATCCATCCCGCCATTATACTTCAAGGCGCGCACCGTGGCAGTGAGCACCACTGCGTCCGGCTTGAGTTTAGCCGCGCGGCATTTAATGTTGAAAAATTTTTCCGCCCCGAGATCCGCCCCGAACCCCGCTTCCGTGATAAGATAGTCTCCCAGTTTCAAGCCATAGCGGGTCGCTAGAACACTATTACATCCATGCGCGATATTGGCAAATGGTCCGCCATGCACCAAAACCGGCGTGTGTTCCAAAGTTTGCACCAAATTCGGCTTGATCGCATCTTTGAGCAATGTCGCCAGCGCTCCGATCACTTTCAATTCACGCGCAAACACAGGCTTGTTCTCAAAATTATATCCGACAATGATTTTCTCCAATCTTTTTTTGAGATCATTGATATTTTCCGCGAGGCACAGTATGGCCATAATCTCCGAAGCCACCGTAATGTTGAAACCGTCCTCCCGCGGCACGCCGTTAGTTTTTCCACCGAGGCCCACCACAATTTCCCGCAATGCCCGGTCATTCAGATCCATTGCGCGCTTCCAAAGGATCCTTTGTGGATCAATTCCAAGAGCATTGCCATGAAAAATATGATTATCAATCACCGCCGAAAGCAAATTATTAGCCGTGGTAATGGCGTGCAGGTCCCCCGTGAAATGCAGATTGATATCCTCCATCGGCATCACTTGTGAAAATCCGCCGCCGGCCGCGCCGCCTTTCATCCCCATACACGGCCCGAGTGACGGTTCCCGGATGGCCAGCATGGCCTTTTTCCCCAGTCTCCTCATCGCCATCGCGAGACCAATAGAAGTCGTCGTCTTGCCCTCACCGGCTGGCGTCGGATTGATGGCCGTGACCAAAATCAGTTTTCCGTCTTTATTCTTTTTGATCCGCTCCCACAGCTCCGGCTTGAGTTTTGCCTTATACTCTCCATATAACTCCAATTCTTTTTCATCTATTCCAGCCATACCAGCAAGTTCTTTAATATTCTTCATCTTCGCCCCCTGTGCAATTTCAATATCAGTCTTCATAAAATTATTATTATAAGATTACATTTCACCCCTCTTCCCTATTCCTCTAAGTGTTTTGTAAAATTTATTTTTTAATTCCTGTTTGAGAGCGCGGATTTTTTCTAAAATTTTCCGTACCAGCCGTCGACTTATGAAAATTTTAGCAAAAAAATGCGCGCTCGAGTTCAATTAAAAAATAAATTTTACAAAACACGATTCACACCACCTCCCGCCACACCTTCCTCAAAATATCTTTTACTTTTTCATTTTGGCGCAATTCCCGCACGCTCGCCATAATCCCATCCACCTCTTTCAGTAGTCCTGGTTGCTTGATCAGAAAAGTCCTGATGCTTTTGTCATCCGGTTTCTTTTCGATGTATCTCGCAATCATGGCATACCACAGATAGAAGCTGGCTGGATCAAAATCCAATCCGGTTTCGGCCAATGGCGGATTGTTGAAATAATTGACCAGCTTCTCCCAATTATTATATTCGTCATAGACCAACTCGTCTTCCAGATCTTTCGCAGGCTGATTATATACATCCGTCGTATGAGGCAATTCGTAAAACTTATATTCATTCAAAATATCCTCCCGGCGCATATCACAATACAGATGGAACTTCCAGCCGGCGCGAAAAGATGACAACCCGGCAAAATTCAGATCGAGCGGATCAAAACACAAATGTGTGTCCCGTCTTTTTATCGTGGCATCAATCCGGCGCATATCCGGGAAAACACAGCCCAACAAAAATTCTTCCTTGTCTAACCGGATTGCACATTCAACTTTCCCAGCTTCCAGCTGCTCAAAATATCTTTTAGCATAGACAATATGTGAAATTTGCGAAGCCATAAACTTTTCTTCCATTATAGCACACCGTCTCATCCACTGAGTTCAAGAATTAATTGACAGATCGACCATTCCTTGCTGTCATATAATGCCCCAAACAAAAAGCCAAAACCCCTCGCGGTTCTGGCTTTTTTTATTTTCACAAAGACATTTTCACTCCACGTGATATTTATGCTTAATCAATTTTTCTTCCTCTTTCTGTTCTTCTTTGATTTTTTCTTTCGCTTGTCTTCGCAAATCTTCGACATCTTCCTTGTCTAATTCCTTGGCGCGGGAAAGTAATTTCTCTTTGTCATTGAGATTAGCGTCTTCAATCACTTCTGCAAGTAATACATCCAAAATAGTTCCAATCTTTGGTCCGGGTTTCATTTTGAGTTCGGACATCAAATCATTGCCATTGATTTTGAGCTGCTTGACTGACACCGCGTCATGCGAAACTTTTTCCACCATGAATTTGAAATGGCGCAGCTTATACGGCACCGCTTTCGGTACGCCACTCCCCAATCGGTCAGCAATCCGCACGTCGATCAGATCATTGATGTTTTCCAAACCGACTTTCCGCACCACACGACGCACACCCGCTTCGCCCACTTCGTCGACGTTATAATAGAACATATGATTTCGCACAAGCAAAACTACTTTTTCAATGACTTTGGTCGAGAAGCGCAGTCTCTTCAAAATCTGTTCCGCCATCCGCGCGCCGACATATTCGTGATTGTAAAATGTAGCATTCTCTCCTTGCCCCCGTTTCACATTTGGCTTCCCCACGTCATGCAGCAGCGCCGCCAAACGCACTTCTAATTTAGGCGATGGACATTTTTCCAGACTAGCGATGAGATGTTTATAAACTGTGTTGTAGGGACCATAATAATGATGATGGCTCTGTGTCACATCATACCCGATTTCAACTTCCGGCATGATAAATTGCAAAAGTCCGACTTCGTGCAACATCTCCATGCCCGCCGCCGGTGCCGGCGATAAAATTATTTTCTCAAATTCATCATGAATTCTTTCCTGCGAAATGTATTTTAAATTACCCGCATTCTTTTTGATAGCTGCAAAAGTATTTTCCTCAATGGTCCACCCCCTCCCCGTTGTATTCCCCTTCCCCTGTAACCAGGGGAAGGCTGGGATGGGGTTGTTGGGGAGGTGTCCCGACGTACTCGTTGGGACGGAGGGGTTGAGGAGTTGGCACGCGAACCGCACTGCCCGCATCATCCGAAGTGCATCCTCATCAAATCTCTCCTCCGCCCCCCCCACTGCCCGAATAATTTTATTCTCCAAATCTTTTTGTCCGCCAAACAAATCAATCAACTCTAAGTCTGCCCCCTCCCCTGTACTCAGGGGAGGGCTGGGGAGGGGTTGAGAAGCGTCAGAAAAAATTTTCAGCGCCATCGCATTCATCGTAAAATCTCTGCGCGACAAATCTTCTTCCAAAGTATCGGCGAATTTAACTTCATCCGGATGCCGTTTATCGGAATATTTCGACTCGATCCGGTACGTTGTCACTTCCACCACGCCCAAATCTTCTTCTTTACCAGTCAGATATTTCACCGGCAACATCACTGTCCCAAATCCATTCTCATATTTACCATCCGGAAAAATTTGCAGCACATTTTCCGGCTTGGCTGAAGTCGCAATGTCCCAGTCCTGCGGCTCTTTTTGAAGTAGTATATCCCGCACGCAGCCGCCCACCAAATACGCCTCAAAACCAGCCTCTTCAAGAGCTGTCACGACTTTCTCAATATATTCTGGGATTTTTATCTTTTCCATATCCTTAAACTAACACGCCCCCCTTCTAAAATCAACTTACCCAGCTGCTTTACGCCCATTTTACATCCTGCCTATCCGCGTTATAATTTATATAATTAACTATTATTCAAATTAATATGCCTGACAACAAAAAATCCATCATCAAACTTTTTGAAGAGAATGAACTCAACATCAGTTTGCTTTATGATTTATATGCCAAACACATTCACACTAACAAAGATTTTTGGAAAAAACTTTCTTTGGAAGAAATCGCCCACGCCAAGGCTATCGCCGAAGCCTTCAAAGAAATCCGCAGTGAAGAAGAATATTTCCAAGAGAACAATTTTTCCCGCGGCATTATAAAATATATCAGTGACTTTGTGGCAGAAAAGATTATCGAAGCAGAAAACAATACGCCTACTCATATTGGAGCCATCGAGATTGCTCTCCGCGTCGAACAATCCATGCTGGAAAAAAAATGTTTCGAGATTTTCATCCCCACCGACGCCTCGCTGAAAAGTGTCCTGCAAAGACTTAACAAAGATACCGAGCGGCACGCCGCCAGCTTGCGAGAAGAATTAAAGAAGTGCCAGAAGAAATAATTTCTTTAACTTTTAATCTGTGTCCTCACCAAGAATCGAACTTGGATCTAGGGCTTAGGAGTCCCTTGTTCTATCCGTTGAACTATGAGGACAGTTTTAATTTAATTTTTTAACAGGCGCAAAGCCTGTTATTTTTTTTATTTCTCGATCAAATTTTTCATGCCAATTATACCCAGCAGCCGGAACTTCAATAATCTCCAAGCCTATCTCTTTTAGTTTAGCGCCACTTCATTAAGTTTTATGTCCTCTCCCCAAACATTTATTCCTTCCCCTAGTTTAAAATATTCCCGAGAATACATCCAACCAGGAATAAAAATAATCTTTTTGTTTTGATCCATAAATTTAATTGGTGGACCCAGCGAGAATCGAACTCGCGCCTCCGCAATGCGAATGCGGCATTGTACCACTTAACTATGGGCCCGATCCGATATTTTTGCTGTGGACGATACTGGACTCGAACCAGTGACCTTTCGAATGTGAATCGAACGCTCTAACCAACTGAGCTAATCGTCCAAATATAAAAAACGTGGACCCTATCGGACTCGAACCGATCACCTCATCCATGCCATGGATGCGCTCTACCAGATGAGCTAAGGGCCCAAACTTTTTTTGCAACATTCTAATCATATTCGATTTATCGCGTACGGTCAATGGTTTTTTCACCGATTTAGGTTATAATTGAAACACAGCTATGAAAAAATACGCTTATAACCTTTGGAATAAAATCAAAAACCAAGCAGATATCTGGTTTTTCTTTGGATTTTTATTGACTTTTCCCTTGGGTGTCCGCAAAGTTCTTTTCTTCCACCCGATCCAAAAAGCCTTTAATGAATACGCCAGTGGATATCTTTATATCTCTGATATCTTTTTTATCTGCACTATCCTTAGTTTTATACTATTTTTATTATGCAACAATGATAGCTTTTTGTCAATTGGCACACTCCCGTCGCTTTCTACACCAAAAAAGGCTTATTTATCTATTCCGCTATTATTAATCATTTTTTCTTTTGTTTCCATCTGCTGGTCGGATCATCGAGAGATAGCCATCTACCGATCCCTCAAACTACTCGAGGCTTATCTGATTTACGCCTATCTAATCATCCGCTTCATTCCATATCGATTGTTTCATATGAAACAATCAAAGAAACAAACAGAACAGTCTCAATCTAACTCAGTCACCAATGTTCCACGTGGAACATTGGATGCCTCTCGGGCACCTAAAAACAGTTACTTTTGTTCCGAAAAGAATAAGTCTGA
>JBAYUI010000004.1:0-59744 GCA_041675165.1 Parcubacteria group bacterium
AATGTTAAAATGCCTTTTTCCAATGCGTCCCGCATCGCCACTGCCGCAAAACGTCCCAGCGGACAAAAAGTCGTATGTTCCAAGACCCACAAGATATCTTCCATGGCTGCCTTATCTCTATCAGAAATTTCGCCGTCTTGCAATCTGCTCACAATTTCATGCAAACGGAAAGTCCCTTCTCGGCATGGCACGCATTTACCGCAAGACTCGCGCCGGAAAAATTCCGTCCAGGAAAGCATCAACTCGAAAATATTGACTCGCTTATCCACCACCAAGATAGAACCGCTACCCAGCGGAATCGGACAATCATGTGAAAAAGTGAGTGAAGTGTCCAGTTCTTCTTCTGTGACAAGTTTTCCTGATGCCCCACCGATCTGCGCGAACCAAAATTCTTTCCCCGGCGTCACGCCGCCGCCCCATTCATCAACCAACTTACGGATAGTCAATCCTGTTGGCGCTTCCACCACGCCCGTTTTCTTCACGCTTCCGCCCAAAATATATAACTTCATCCCGGGGGAGCAGGCCGCCCCGATCTTGGCATATTTTCTTCCACCATGCAAGATTATCCAAGGAATGTTGGCAACAGTTTCCGCATTGTTAACACACGTCGGTTTCCCAAAAAGTCCGACTGCCGTAGGGAATGGCGGCCTGAGCCGCGGCTCACCGCGACGTCCTTCCATAGAATTGATCAGGGCGGTTTCTTCTCCGCAAATATACGCACCCGCGCCGGAAAAGATTTCGACATCCAAATCATAAGCCGAACCCAGAATGCCCGGACCCCAGAAGTTCTTCCCCCGCGCTTGTTCTAAGGCTGTCTCTAAAATTTCTTTTTCCGCCGCATAATTTCCATTAACATAGATATATGCCTTGTGCGCCCCGATTGAGAGCGCCGCAATGATAATCCCTTCCAGAAGCAGATGCGGATCATTGTCGACGATCATCCGATCCTTATACGTCCCCGGTTCGGATTCTTCCAGATTGCAGATGAAATATTTTTCGTGATTTTCATTTTCCGCCACCATTTTCAGTTTTTCTCCTGTCAAAAATCCTGCTCCACCCCGCCCTGATAATTTAGATTTTATGATTTCATCAATCACTTCTTGCGGTTTCATTTCGGAAATGAATTTTCTGAGCGCTGAATAACCACCAACGGCCAAATAGTCCTCTACTTTGAGCGGATTGATATGACCCCAATTTTTGGTTAGTATTTTTATATTTTCCATGATTGTCATTCCTGCGTAGGCAGGAATCTAGTCGCATATCTCTAAATTTTTACACTGAATTCCCGTATACACGGGAATGACACAATAAATTTCACAAGTATTCTTCCAACATCCCATATACCCCAGCCACCGTCACTTTTTCATAGACCTTATCATTCACCATCACGATCGGCCCTTCGCCACACCGGCCCACACAACTCATCATTTCCAATTTTAATTTCGGATGATTCACGTCTCCCAACTTTACGTGCAAGATATTTTCTATTTCAGCAATTATTTTTTTCGAATCTTTCAGGGCGCAATGCGTTGAAAAACAAACCCTAACCGTACAAGCGGAAGGTTTTTCGGTATTTATCAGATCGAAGAAACTGGCCGTTTCATAGATCTGACTTTTTGGAACGGAGAAATAATCCGCTATTTTTTCAGCATTCTCTCCATCGACATATCCAAAAGCAGCACAGATCCTCTTCAGCGCCGGTAGAATATTATTCGCGCTCGGCGAAAATTCTAAAAGTATCTTTTCCACAGTCAACGTCATATTAACATTTTATCATATTAGCATTTTAGCAAATGTTTAAACGTTCAAATGCTTATATGTTAATATGATTATATGATTTATGCTTTGTCCGCGCTGCCGAAAAGTTCGATCTTTTTTATGACACTTTCCTTGACTGCTTCGCGGGCTTGTCCGAGGATCTTCCTCACATCGAACCCTGGATCATCATCCGAACGGAAGATAGAACTCAAAGTATTGACGAAAGCCAAGCGAGTATTGGTATCGATATTGAAGCAATTCACTCCCCGTTTGACCGCCTCAGTCGCTTTGCCATCCTCCCAATCAGACGCGCCATGCATCACGATCGGCACATCCACCAAGCCCCTGATCTTATCCAGCCTTTCCCAATCCGGAGTTTCGCGTTCCTTGAAAAAATCATGAGCGTTGCCGATGGCCACCGCCAGAGCGTCGATGCCAGTTGTTTCGACAAAATATTTGGCTTGCTCCGGATCGGTCATATATTTGTCCCAGTCCACTTCGCCCATCTTATTTTCACTCAAGTATGGAACATTTCCCAATTCACCCTGCACATCTATACCTTTATCATGACAGAAATCGACTACCTTTTTGGTTATCTCAAGATTATCATCAAACTTCTTACGACTACCATCATACATCACTGAAGTGAAGCCATTGTTCGCCACTCTTTGCACTATCTCGAAACTATGGCCATGGTCAAGGTGGATTCCGATCGGAATTTCCGGCGCATAAAATTCGGCGTAATTTTTTATCAGGTGGAAAATCCCTCGTCCGCCCGCATATTCCAAAGTATTCTCAGACACTTGGATGACGATCGGGGAATGTTTTTTTTTGGCCGCTTCAATAATGGCTTGAGTTATCTCCAGATTGACCGTATTGAAAGCCCCTACTGCGTATCCGCCCTCCTTAGCTTTTTCTAAAATTTCTTTGACCGATGTGATCATATTTTTTATTTGTTAATTATTTCCGCAATCTTCATAAATTCATACGGCGCCAAACTTTCTCTTCCGACAAGCGCCCCGTCCATCCCGGAGTCCACACAGATACTTTTAACATTTTTAGAATCAACCGACCCGCCATAGATTATCTTCACCTTGTCAGCCAGCTTAGCTCCATATTTTTGCACCAGAAATTTTTTGATAAGGATCCGTGCTCCCATCACTTCGTCAGTTGTCGGCAAATGATCAGGCTTATTAGCGCTTATGGCCCAGACCGGTTCATAACAGATCACCACATTTTCTATCCGCGCCGCACCCACCTCCTTCAAACAGTTTTTCAGTTGTCCCATAATCACGGCCACGCTGTTCCCCCTCTTATCATTCTCTCCGACACACAGGATGGGTCGGATTCCGATCTTCAAAGCAGCCATAATTTTAAGACCGATCTCCTCATCATTTTCACCGAAATATCGCCGTCTTTCACTGTGTCCCAAGATCACCCAGTCCGCTCCGAAATTCTTGGCCATATCCGGTGAAATTTCTCCCGTATATGAGCCGTTCCTCTCCCAAAAAATATTCTGCACCCCCAGAGAGACTTTCTTATTCTTCAATTTTTTGAATGCTTCCAGATGCACGACCGGCGGACAAAGAATGATTCCCGCTCGTGTCATTTTTTTCCCAGCCAGTTCCTTTTTGAACGAGTTGAAATATTGCTCACGCTCCAGCGGCGAAAGGATATTCATCTTCATGTTCCCCACCACTAACTTTTCCATATTTTTTCTTTATTCCCAATAATACCTCCATTATACACTTTCTAGCTGAAATTGTCTTCGCATGCAGCAATCCCTCTTCATTCCTGTTTTATCCGAAATAAACTGTCACCCCAAGAACAATCGCCCCGGAAACCATCGTGCCTGCCAGAAGGAGCGGCAATGATTTTTTCAAAGGCACATTGAAAATGAAGGCGGCCAAAGCCCCTGTCATTCCGCCGATAAAAGGGATGGGGGAAGCCGCTAAGATAAAAATCGCCCAAGTGCCATATTTCTGCATCTTTTTATCCGCTTTCCTCCGCGTATGTTCAAAGAGCCATACGAAAAATCTTTCGAATATCTTTATATGCTTTGACAAGATCTTAGCTATCGGATCAAGCGCCAAAACGATGATGACCATGGTGAAAAATGTACCGGCCACCGCATAGAACCATGACCAAAAAGCGCCCATAGCATAAAAATTGTAGGCCAAAGGCAATGCTGCGCGGAGCTCAGTCACGGGAATCGCCCCTATTAAGAATACCGCCAGTTCTTTTGGGAAATGGGAGAAATATGAAATGATAAATTGATGCATAAAAATCTAAAATTACAAGATACAAGCTACAAGATACAAATAATATCCAAAAATCAATCTCTAAGCTGTTTGGTCGTTGATTTTTGGAAATTGATATTTGTTTGTTTTTTGTTTCTTGGTGTTTGATTATTTATTCCTTAGGAATTCCGCGGCTTCTTCCGGCCGCATCGTGATGATTTCAATGCCCGTCGAAATCTCGAAGCCCGCCCAGATATTGAGTTTCGGCACAATTTCAATGTGCCAATGAAAATGCGGATAATCTTTACCGTCACAGGGAGAAGTGTGGATGTAGAAATTGAAATCAGGGTTGTTGAGCCCTTTCGAGAGGCGTCGCACCGCTTCATGCAAGGCCGCGCCTGCCGCCACTTTTTCCGCTACACTTATCCGTTCGAAATAAGGCTTGTGTTTTTTGGGCATCACCCACATTTCAAAATTAGCCCGCGAAGCAAAAGGGCAAAATACCAAAAAGTCATCATTTTCGAAAACTGTTCTTTCACCTTTTTCTTTTTCCCATTCGATCATGGAACAATAGACGCATGCCTTGTTCTGACGATGATAATCTTCCGCCCCGTCCAATTCAGCCGCCACATAAGGAGAAATTACGGGAATAGCCATTAGTTGCGAGTGCGGATGAGGAATAGACGCCCCCGCACTCCGGCCATGATTATGGATGATGTCAATATAGTTGACGGATTTTTTATTCATCAGATCGATATAACGCGATTGATAAGCATCCAAAATTTCCGCCACCGCCATTGGTTCCAATTCCCCGATATGTTTTTTGTGATCACGCGTCACAATCACTTCATGATAGCCCACACTGTCCATCCAGAAATACGGCCCTTCTTCCTTGTGGCGAATGACTCCACCCTTAGGATTGGTGAAGGCTGGAAATTTATTGGGAAAAACGCGCAGACTCCAGTCCCCATCATTCGTCTCATAAATCAAAGTATCTTTTTCTTGTCCGCTGGCCACCGGATCACAAAACAGGCATTGTGACTCATTAGTCTGATCGTCCACATCTTTATCTTTCTTAACGAACTCATCCGGCCGTCTCCCACGGATGGCCGAAACCACTACCCAGTCCCCCGTCACCAAGTCTTGGCGCAGTTCACTAATCTTTTCCGACGCACTCTTGTTTTTCAGCCGAGGATCTTCTCCGGTTTTTTCTTCCTTCTCTATCTCGTTTTTATTTTTTGTTACGTTGATTTTTATTTTTGTCTCCTCCATTTTTTATGTGCTATTTTATTTTATACACCCCGGTCCACAACCGCACTCTAGTTTTCCACAGATCCCAAAGCACTTGAAAATATCCATTGGGTCCCGTCAGGCTCACTGTTGAACCTTCTTCATTCAGCCATCGGACAGGCATCTGCTTTATCTTGAACCCGAGTTTCTTGGCCAGAACGATCAGCTCAAAATCGAAGCCGAACCGATCCACCACCATACGGCTGGCCACTTCTTCGGCTGCTTTGGCGCTCAGCATCTTGAAGCCGCATTGCGTATCTGGATATTGCCAAAGTCCAAGTAGGATCCGGATGGCCCAATTGCCCATATCTCCCATCACTTCTTTATATTTGGCTTGATGCACCTGGACGAAAGAACCTTCGATGTCACGCGAGCCCATCACTACATCGAATCCATTTTGAAACTCCGGCAAAAATTTATCCAAATGATCAATAGCCGTCGAACCGTCTGCGTCAAAAAATAGGCGAAATTCTCCTTTAGCCTCTAAAAGCCCCTGACGCACCACATAACCCTTGCCATGATTTTCCGGATTTTCAATGACCCGCAAATTCTTCAATTTATCCGCATAACTTCTGGCAATCTCGGCCGTATTGTCCGGCGAACCATCCACCACGATCACGACCTCATAATCATAAGTCTTATCCGCGAAATATTTTATGCATTGCTCCAAATTTTCCCCTATTCTTTTTCCTTCCTTATAGGAGGGAATGACGACAGACAGATAAGGTTTAGTTTCCATGTTTCTTCTTATTAATTATTACCATCGAATTTATTGTACCACAAAAAGTCTAAGTTTTAAAGTTTAAACTTTATCTAAAAATTCCTGCAAAATTATCTTAGCCGCTTCCGCATCATCATATTTCCCTACATTTTTCATGCCTTTGGCGATTAAGTTATCCTGAGCTGATTTCGTGGTGAACATTTCGTTTTGATATTCAACTTCCATTTGAGGAAAGATCGCTTTAATTTTTTCCCCTAGTTTCTCGCCAGCTGTTTCCTTTTTTTCAAGCTGTTTATAAATCGGAACACCGATAATAATCCTTTTAATGTTTTCTTTTTCAATGATCTTAGTCAGCTCCTTCATAAAATTTTCGTCATGTTTCAGTATGGCGTAAGCAAAAGCGATTTTCGTCTCCGTGTCCGCCATAGCTAAGCCGACCTTGGCGGTTCCAAAATCTATCCCCAATATTTGGCTTGTTTCAGACTCATTTTGCATGTATATTGACATTCTAGCACAATTATGCTAGAATTGATAATCAGTGACGAGGTTCATTAAAAACTGGCTAATTCTATAATATCACAAGATATTATACTTTAGCTAAAATTCAATATTGTGAGGAGAAGAAAATGTTTAAAAAAATATTTTACTATTTGCTTATAGCAATAGCCATCCTTTCATGTATCGCGGGTATTTCTGCCTTTATTTTCTTTGATATAATAGGCGAAATAGCCATGGACAATTTTTCTCTTGTTGCGAATTCGATAGCAGGTGGTTTTATACTTATATCGGCAACATCTGCTGCTTGCGCAATAAAGATAAGAAACTTTATTACCGTAGAAGAACTCCAGAAAAATTTTCAAGAAAGTAATGTTTCTTGCCTGCAAGCATAACCTCCCCCAGTCGCCTCGTGGATAGTATTATCATCCACTTGGCGGCTTTTTTATTTCCCGAAAAATTTTGGATTTATGATTTTTGATTTTATTTGAAATTTGGATTTTGTCATTTGAAATTTATCGTGTGAGCATCTCACATCCCCCTTTTCTCACCAGAACCGTATCTTCGAAATGCGCGGAGAGTTTTCCGTCTTTGGTCGCGTATGTCCAACCGTCAGAAAGTATTTTGATATAATGCGTCCCCTCATTGACCATCGGCTCGAGCGCTAAGGTCATTCCTTCTCGCAGGATGACATCTTTTTGTTTCCAGACATAATTGGGGATCTGCGGATCTTCATGCAATTCTCGGCCCACGCCGTGGCCCACCAAATCCCGCACCACTGAAAATCCGTGCGCTTTGACATAACTTTCCACCGCGCGCGAATAATCAGATAACTTCGCGCCAGCTTTGATTGTTTTAATGCCTTCATCCAATGCCTCACGCGTGGCATTTACTAAGCGCCGCGCAACAGGACTCACCGTCCCGACCTCAAAAGTCCGTGCCATATCCGTGATCAGCCCGTCAATTTCAATGCCCATATCGATCTTCACGATGTCGCCTTCTCGGATGATTCTTCGCGCGCTCGGAATGCCATGCACGATTTCGCAGTTGAGACTAGCACAGATGGCAGCGGGATAAGGATTACTCTCTTCTCCATAACCCAAAAAAGCGGCGCGTCCGCCATTACGAAAAACAAGCTCCGTGACCAGCTTGTCCAATTCGAGCGTATTCACTCCGGGAGCGATTTTTTTTTCCACTTCTTCCATAATGGCCGCCAAAATTTTCCCGCCCCGCCGCATCGCTGCTATTTCTTTTTGCGTCTTAATCACTATCATATCCGAGATAAAAAAATTATAATTCTTCCAATTTCGCAAGAATATCTTGAAACACTTCTTCGATTGATCGATTGCCGTCTATCTCTATCAACTTATTTTTTTCCCGATAATATTCAATGACAGGCAACGTTTCTTCTTTGAAAACTTTCAGCCTTTTTTTGATGCCTTCCGGCGTATCGTCCGTCCTTTGGATGATACTCCCCCCGCAGTCCGTGCATTTTTCCTTGTCACTCTGGACATCGCGCCCCATAATGAAAACTTTTTTGCACTTCGCGCAGATCCACCGCTTAGAGATCCTCCTCATTGATTCTTCTTCCGAAAGACTGATGACAATGGCCGCGTCGGTCTGGCGGCCGAACTCACCCATCGCTTTTTCAAAATATTGGGTCTGGTCTATGTTTCTCGGAAAGCCGTCAAAAACGATTGCCTTTTCGCGCGGGATATCATTTAGTTTTATCGTGAAGACTTCTTCCAAAATCCTAGCCGGCACCAGTGTTTTGGTCACATTTTGGATCTGCCAAACTTCCCGACCGAGCGGCGTGGGCCTTGCGGCCACCTCACGCAAAAACTTGCCCATATCGATGTGCTCGGCATCAAATTTTTGTGCTAATTTTTCCGCCTGCGTTCCCTTGCCGCTGCCTTGCGGACCAAAGATGACGATATTCATAAAAGTTGAAAAAATTTTTAATTTTTAATTTCTAAATAAAACTTAATGTCTAAATTTTTAAACATTAAGAAATTTTAAATTATTTATAAAATTATAAAATTTAAAAATTGAAAATTCGAGCGCAGCGAGTCCCTAAAATCCTTCATAATCTCGCATCACTAATTGTCCTTCAACTTGCTGGATGATTTCGATCACCACAGCTACTACGATGAGAAGACCCGTGCCGCCCACTGAAACGGATGCAATATTGGTAAAGCCTTGCACGATAAATGGCAGAACGGCGATGAGCCCCAAAAAGGACGCGCCGGAAAGCGTGACTCGATTCATAATTTTATACAGATATTCTTCCGTGCTTCCCCCGGGTCGGATGCCGGGGATATAGCCTCCTTGCTTTTGCAGATTTTCCGCGATCTGATGCGGATCAAAGACTACCGCCGTATAAAAATAAGTGAAGGCCACAACTAGGACGAAATAGGCCACGCCATAGAACCAATGATTCTGAAAAACACTACTGACTGTCTGCGCCACATTGGCTATCGTGGCATTGGCGGATGTAGCGAAAAAATTGGAAACCATCCCGGGAAAAAGCATAATGGACATCGCAAAGATAATTGGAATCACTCCCGCCTGATTGATGCGCAAAGGCAGATGCGAAGAGGTCCCGCCGTACACTTTGTTCCCGCGGATCCTTTTAGCATAGGAAATCGGGATGTTCCGTTGCCCTTCCGTTATGAAAACAATGGAACCGATCGCTCCGATGACGATCAAGAGGAATATTATATATGTGAAAAGCTGGGAGGAATCCCAAGTGGACGCCATCCGCGAAATGGTGGAAGGCAGGCCGGAAACGATACCAGCAAAAATGATTATGGAAACGCCATTACCAATTTTTTTCTCCGTAATAAGTTCTCCGAGCCAAGTGAGGAAAATCGTTCCCGCGGTGGCAATCACGATGATGGAAGCCATCTGAAAAGTGTTAGTCTCAACCATAATCTGTTGTGAGCGGAAAAGAGCCACCATCCCGACTGTCTGCAGAGCGGCCAGCGGCACGGTCAGCCATCTGGTCCATTGATTGAATTTTTCCCGCCCCGCTTCGCCTTCCTCCTTATGGATCTGATTCAAGCGCGGACTGATCATCGTCATAAGCTGCATAATGATCGACGAAGTGATGTACGGACCCACACCGAGCATCACGATAGAGATGCTGGAAAGTCCGCGGCCGGAAAAAAGATTCAGGAGGCCGAAGAATTGATTGCCCTCGAAAAAGAGCCTGAGCCGTTCTTGATCGACTCCCGGAATCGGGATATTGGCAGCCAGACGGAAAATCACCAGAAGCGTCAGGATAAAAAGGATCTTGTTCCGGATTTCTTTAACCTTGAAGATTTGGACGAGTTTATTGAACATAGACATCTTTACCAATTACTGATCCAATACGAATATACTAATAATAAACACATCCGTATATTAGTAAATAATTAGTAATCCGTAAAGAAAATCTTATTTATTCTCAATAGTTTCTCTTTCTCCAACGATAGATTTTGAAGCAAGGATGTTTTCGCTGAAAGAAAATTCGAACTTACCAACTTTCGGTCCCAAGACTTTCACACCTTGGCAAGCTTCCACTCCTTTCAAGAGATTATGCTTGACCAGCGCCTCCAAAGTGATTTCGTCACCATTCTTGAATTTCTTAGTAAGGGCGATGAATTTGATCACGACCGGTTTGGCCCGATGGACTTTGAATCCTTTTTTCTTCTTCATATGATCAATGAGGGTCGAGCGCCCACCTTCGAACAAAGGATCCACATGCGCTCCACTTCTGGCTTTTTGCCCCTTGCAGCCCTTGCCGCAATAAGTGCCTTTTTTCCCTCCACGTCCAACAGTCTTCCTTTTCTTGCGAGGCGTGGTAATTTTTAAGTCGTTTATCTGCATATCTAATTTATATTAAATTCTTTATTATTATTCAATCACGGCACTATCCTTGGCTTTCCGTTCTGTCTTTTCTCCTGTCCTCGCTTCTCGATTCTTGGCTGCTTTCAGGCTTTCCAAAGCTTTGACTGTAGCGCGCGCCACATTCAGTTTGTTGGCCGTGCCCAAAGATTTTGAAACGATATCTTTGATTCCGGCATAATCAACAACGGCCCGTACCGCTCCCCCTGCCACGATTCCTCGTCCCTTGGCCGCCGGTTTCAGCATCACCTTAGCACTTCCCATCTTGATGAAAACTTCGTGCGCAATAGTATTTTTTTGCATCGGCACATCAATCAGATTCTTTCTGGCATCATCATACGCCTTTTTGATCGAGTCGGAAACATCAGCTCCTTTGCCGACTCCGACACCCACCTTGCCCTTGCGGTTACCAATGACAAGTGAAGCGCGAAAACGAAATCTTCGCCCACCTTTCACTACGCGGGTTACTCTGGCCAAATCCAAAAGCTTCTGATCATATTCAGGTTTTTCCTTCTTAGTTCTTGGTCGGTTGTCTCTAGACATAATTATTTTATTGAATTAAAAATCTATTCTTTAACTTTTTCTGCCATAGGCTGATCCGCCTTTGGCGTAAACTTTTAATTAGAAATTCAGTCCACCTTCTCTGGCTCCATCCGCGAAAGCTTTCACCTTGCCATGATATTTATAACCGGACCTATCGAAAGCCACTGTGATTATCTTTTTCGCGACACATTTTTTGGCGATATCCTTCCCCACCAAGCCAGCGCCTTCTATGTCGTTTTTCGCCTTAGCCGCCTTACTATTGGAAGAAACCAGTGTTTTGCCAGTTGCATCATCAATAGCCTGCGCGTAAAAACCCGTCAGACTTCGAAAAACTGTCAGTCTGACTTTTTCTCCTCCTTTGGCAATCTTGGCGCGGACGCGCTTTTTCCTATGGAGCCTCAATTTGTTTCTACTTATCATCATAATTTTTCTAAAATTTTTTACTTCGCGGTGCCAGCTTTTTTGCCGACTTTTCTCCTGACTATTTCTCCTTGATATCTGAAACCTTTGCCTTTATACGGTTCGACTTTCTTGAGCGATCTTATCACCGCGGCCAATTGTCCGACTTTCTGCTTGTCTATTCCGGAAATGGAAAGGACGTTATTATCCTCCACCTTGACCGTCAAATCATCCGGCGTTTCCATTTCTACGGGATGGGAGAAACCCAGCGCCATAACCAGTTTCTTCCCTTGCATAGACATCCGATATCCCACGCCTTGCAGTTCCAATTTCTTCTCATATCCCGTCGTCACTCCGATGACCATATTGTTGATGAGAGATCTCACTAGCCCCCAAACAGCATTCGCCTCCTTGGAATTGCCGCCTTTTTCCACGATTATTTCTTTTTCCGAAATATTCACTTTGGAATTGGGATTGATTTCCAGGCTCAAAGTTCCCTTGGGGCCCTTGACTTCCAAAAGACTGCCATTCTTTTTGACTTCCACTCCCGCTGGCAATGCTATCGATTTTTTTCCTATCTTACTCATACTTTTTAAAATTTTCTTAAGCTCTTTTCTTATGCCTTACCAAATTTCGCAGATACATTCACCTCCCAATCCTAATTTTCTGGAATCTTCTCCCGTCATCACACCCTTGGAGGTGGACACGATGGATATGCCGAAATTGTTCTTGACGGTCCGGATATCTTTGCTCTTGACATAGATCCGCTGTCCGCATTTGCTCACTTTTTTCAGTCCACGGATAGCCGGCTCTTTTTCCGTATTGGAGACTTGGAAATATTTCAACACTATCCTGATCACGCCCGCTTCATCCTTATCCTGAGAAACATCCTCCACAAAGCCTTCCTTTTTCAAGATTTCAGCCAAAGCAAATTTAAACTTGGAAAATTTTATTTCCACTTCCTTATGCCCGGCCATCTGAGCATTCCTTATTTTAGTTAACATTTCGGATACCTTATCCATAATTTATGATTTAATTTAGATTTCTTCTTTAGCTTCCAGCTTCTTACCAAGAGGACCTCTTCACTCCCGGAATCTGCCCCGTGCTCGCCAACTCCCTGAAACATATCCGGCAAATATCGAACTGCCGCATATACCCGTGCTTCCGGCCGCACTTCCAACAACGTCTGACTTCACGCGTGGAAAATTTTGGTTTTTTTCGAGCTCTTGCTTCTACTGATTTCTTTGCCATATATATTTATCGGTTGCTTAATTTATATTTAACTGTTTATTGTTTCCAATGGAAATCCCAATGCGCGGAACAAGGCCAGTCCTTCTTCTCTGTTACGCGCGGTCGTAGCAATCGTGATCTGGAAAGGAAAAATGTTTTTCACTTGTTCCGGCAGGATTTCCGGAAAAATCAGATGCTCCTTTATCCCGATGTTCAGATTGCCATCCGCATCGACTGAAGACAGTTTTATCCCATGGAAATCTTTCACGCGGGGCAACGCCGCACCGACTGTCCTTTCGAGAAAATCCCACATCCTTCGGCCGCGCAAAGTCACTTTAATACCCACCTCCAAGCCTTCTCTGATCTTGAACCCAGCGATGGATTTCCGAGATTTGGTCTTCAGCGGTTTTTGAGCAGTGATCACTTCCAATGATTTGAAAATATCAGCCACTTTCGCAGAATCATTCAAAAATTTTCCGATACCGACATTCACCACCACCTTTTCGATCCTCGGCACTTCAAAAACATTCTTCAGCTTGAACTGCTTCTTCATCTCTGCCACAGCCGCTTTATTATATTTTTCATGGATACTTTGCATAGTTTTGGCGCTTATTTACAGCTTAAATCTCACCTTTACATTTTTTACAAACTCTCGCTTTCTTCACATCCTTATTCTTGGAAACCTTGTAGCCGATCCGCGTGGCCTTGGAACATTTCGGACAAACCAGCATCACATCGGACACGGTCACTTTTCTCGGCAATTCCACCCGTTGTCCTTGCTCTCCCTCTCGGCGCGCCCGCATATGTTTTTTCATCAGGTTCAAACCTTCCACGACCACTTTTTCGTCTGTCGGATAAACCTTAACAACCTTACCAGTTTTTCCATGGTCTTTTCCGGCTAACATCTTGACTATATCATTTTTCTTAATTTTCATAATTTTTTTGCTAAATGATCTTTTCAGATCATCATGCTTATAATACTTCCGGTGCGAGAGAAACTATCTTATTGAATCCCTTGTCGCGGATCTCTCGAGCGATCGGTCCGAAAATTCTAGTTCCCTTCGGTTCTTTTCCGTCCACGATCACGGCCGCGTTCTCATCGAAACGGATATATGAGCCGTCTTTGCGACGGAACTCTTTCCTTTGTCTCACAATCACCGCTCTGACCTTATCACCTTTTTTGACCATACCGCGCGGTTCAGCCACCTTGACAGCTGCCACTATGATATCGCCTAACTGAGCAAAGCGTCTTCTTGTTCCACCAAGAACCTTGAAGCATTCCACCACTTTGGCACCGCTATTGTCAGCTATTTTTAATCTTGTTCTATCTTGAATCATATGTTTAGTCTATTTTACGATATATTTTTTTCCCTTGCTCCGCGGCCGGCATGGCACGATTTCGACAAGCATCCCGACTTTGCACTTATTCTCTTCATCGTGAGCCTTATAATTCTTGGTTGCTCGATATTTCTTCTTGTACTTGCTGTGGGTCTTGTAAGAACCGACCGCTATGACAACAGTCTTATCGTCCTTGTCGCTCACCACCACTCCTTTTTTCTTGGATACTATTTTATTTTTTTGCGAATTATTTTCCATATTAGGAGGCTATTATTTTTCTTTAATTAAAGTGAGGATCCTCGCCACGTCTTTTTTTTCTTTCCTGATTTCTCGGATATTCTTGACCTGCTTCGAAGCAATATCAAAACGCAGTTTCCTGATCATTTCCAATTTGCCGTCCAAAAGCTTTTTGGCTTCTTCCAAGCTGTTCTCTCGAATTTTTTGACGTGTTTCTTTGACTTTCATAATATTTTCTCAAAAATTTGGATTACTCCTTGACTATAAACTTAGTTTTTACGTTCAGTTTGTAAGCCGCCAACCTCATCGCCTCTTTAGCGATATTTTCCTTCACGCCATCCATTTCGAACAGCATCGTTCCCGGCTTGACTATGGCTACAAAATGATCCACTGACCCTTTTCCTTTTCCCATCGGAGTTTCATTCCCTTTTTTAGTCATAGGTTTGTCAGGAAAAATTCTGATCCAAATCTTACCGCCGCGCTGGATATATCTCGTCATCGCTCGTCTAGCGGATTCGATCTGTCTAGCTGATACCAGACTGTTGCCCAATGATTTCAGGCCAAAACTGCCAAAACTTATCTCATTGTTACGATGAGCCACTCCTCGAAGCGGTCCGCCTCGTTGGATCTTTCTATGTTTTACTTTTTTTGGCATTAACATGGGATTCTCTTTATGATTTACTCTTCCAACAGGAATTAATTAAAAACTTCGCCTTTATACAGCCAGACCTTCACTCCGAGAGTGCCATAGGTCGTATAAGCTGTCGCTCTGGAAAAATCGATATCGGCTCTCATCGTGTGGAGAGGGACGCTCCCCTTGGACGCTTTCTCCGTGCGGGACATTTCGGCTCCGCCCAAACGGCCTGACATTTCTATCTTCATTCCCTTCACGCCTTTATTCTTCATCACCTGTTCCAAGGCTGTTTTCATCGCGCGACGGAAAGGCATTCTTTTTTCCAATTGTTCAACGATGTTCTGCGCTATGATTGAGGCGCTCTCTTCAAAACGCTTCACTTCTTGGACTTCCACTTTCAAATTTGTCGTACGGCTCTTATTGAAAAATTTCGTATGGATATAACTCTTCACCTCTTCTATTCCGCTGCCGCCTCTTCCGATGAGCACGCCGGGACGCGCGGTCTTTATGATGATCTTGATCATTTTAGCCGAACGGACGATCTCCACTTCGGAAATAAGAGCGGATTTCCACTTCTTGGCAATATCTTGGCGGATCTCGATATCTTGCCGAAGATTAGTCTTATATTCCTTTTTCTGGCTGAACCATTTGGATTTCCAACCTTGTGTGATACCTAGTCGGAACCCGATCGGATTGATTTTATTTCCCATAAAATTTGTTCGCAGTCCTCGGTCGTCGGTTTTTGGATCCATACGATCTCTACCGTGAACTGTTGGCTAATAACTACTCTAAAAATTATTTACATTGATTTTCTTCTGAATATCTTTTCTCCCCACTTATTCTTGCTTTCCTTCTTGCTGTTTTCGACATTTTTGACCGCTTCAATCTTTTCTGTTTTGCCGGCTTTGGGTTCACTTTTGGTCTCTTTCTCTTCAGACATTTCTTTCATCTGCTTCTTCTTCTCTTCCAAGCGTTTCTTTTTTTCCTTATCCATCTCTTCCTTAGTTTTGCGTCCTTTGCCTTCAACTCTCTCTTCCAGTGTCAGCTTTATCTTGGAAGTCCTTTTCAGGATCCGACCGGCTCGGCCGAAAGCTTTCGGCATCCAACGCTTCATTACGGGGCCTTCGCCGACCAAAACTTCATATACGTAAAGATTGTTCTTGTCCAATCCAAAGTTGTTCTCCCCATTGGCAACTGCACTCAGGATAAGTTTCGCCATAAAAGAACTGGTCTTTTTCACATTGACATCCAGCTGTCCCAAAGCTTCGGAAACATCCATCCCCTTCACCAGTCGAGCTACCAATCTGGATTTTCGCGGAGCGATTCTTATATTGTTGAGTTGTGCCGTTACTTTCATAACAATGTTCGATTAATTTATTTTTTCTTAGCGCCGTCAGAAGCCTTGGCGGCTTTTGCGGCATCCAATTCCCGCTGCTTGGCAGCTGTTTCCATCTCTTTCTGCATCTTTCCTCCATGCTTGGTGAATTTCCTCGTTGGAGAAAATTCGCCCAATTTATGTCCAACCATCTCTTCCGCCACTATGACAGGGATGAAATCTTTTCCATTATGCACACCGAAAGCGAAGCCTACCATTTCAGGAGAAATGACGGAAGCGCGCGACCATGTCTTGATCGGTGTCCGGTCACCCGGTTTCTTATCTTGGATTTTTTTGATCAATCTCTCATCAACGTAGAGACCTTTCTTTAAACTTCGTGTCATAATTTTAATTAGAAATTTATTTTCTCTTCGCCCTTCTCTTAATTATAAATTTATTGGTCTGCTTGTTCTTCTTCCGAGTTTTCTTTCCGAGTGCCGGCTTTCCCCAAGGGGTCTTTGGATGCTTGAGCCCGATCCCTTGACGGCCTTCGCCTCCACCGTGTGGATGATCTACAGGATTCATCGCACTACCACGCACTCCCGGCCGGACGCCCATATGTCTTTTCCTTCCAGCTTTACCGACATTGATCGAGCTATGTTCAAAATTGCTCACTTGTCCTATGGTTGCAAAACAGTCGCTCTTCACCAACCTGATCTCGCCTGAAGCCATCTTTATCTGGGCATTCTTTTCGTCCACAGCGGTCAAAATAGCCTTGGCTCCCGCGGTTCTGGCGATCTGCGCTCCGCGTCCAGGAAAAAATTCTACACTGGAAATGACTGTTCCTGCCGGAATGTTCTTTATTCTCGTCCGATTGCCTAACTCTATTGGCGCATTGTCTCCCGTCATTATCTTGCTGCCTTCTTTCAGGCCGTCGGTCGCAAGGATATAGCGTTTCTCTCCATCGGCATATTTTATAAGAGCGATGAAACCGCTGCGGCATGGATCTCTTTCGATGGATGCGACCACACCTGGAATGTCCTTCTTGTCCTGCTTGAAATCAACCATTCGATAACGTTGTTTGTGGCCACCACCTTGATGACGGACAGAAATCTTCCCGCCAGATCTTCCGGCCAAACTTTTTTTCTTCGCCAGAAGAGACTTCTCCGGTTTTTTCTTGGTCAAAAGAGAAGATTTCACGATAGACATGTTTCTTCTCCCTGCCGTATTCCTTTTATAAACTTTTATAGCCATATATTAGAAGCTTAACAACTTTTCTTATTTATTCCCGAACAGATCGATGCTCTCACCTTCCTTGACCGTCACGATCGCCTTTTTATAGCTGGCCGTTTTCCCTTCCACTCGTCCACGCATCCTTTTTTTGCCTCCGACATTGATCGTTCTGACAGAAATAACTTTCACTTGATACAACGCTTCGATGGCTTTTTCCACCTGTTTTTTGGTCGCTTCGCGCGTCACTTTGAAAATATATTTGTTGAGTTCAGCAGCCGCCGTCGAAGCTTCCGTGATGAGCGGCGCGACTAGGACTCTTGAGGCGATATTCAAATCTGTAACTTTTTTTTCTTGGCTCATTTTCATAATGATTATTTTTTATCTTCGGCATACTTCTCTTCCAGATATTTCACCGACTCTTTCGACATAAGCAGATATTTATTGTTCAGCATATCCACGATATTCAACTGGGCCGTCATAATGTTTTCCGCTTTGGCAATGTTCCGGCTGGCCATTCTGGCTTCTTTTTCCGCCGCAGAGAAAGACAAGAGGATCCGAGAAGCAATCTTCAACTTTGAAAGGGCCACCGCGACTGCTTTGGTCTTGTTGTCCTTAAATTCAAATTTGTCGATGATTTTCAATTCATTATCCTTGACCTTGCCGCTCAAGACCAATTTTATCGCTTGCGTATTCATCTTCTTGTTGATTTTCTTTTTGAAATTGCGGTCATTTCTTGGTCCGAAAGCCACGCCTCCTTTTCTCCAAGTCGGAGTCCGCACGGAACCGACGCGTGCTCGACCCGTACCTTTTTGTTTCCAAGGCTTGATTCCACTGCCCGCTCTTTCTCCACGATTCTTTGTGTGGGCCAACACTTGTCTTTGATTGGATTGGATGGAAACAAAAGCCTGCTGCACCAATTCGTCATTGGCTTTCACTCCGAAAACAGCCTCAGAAACTTCCATATCTTCCAGCTTTTTTCCTTCCAGATTGTAAACAGAAATTTTCATAATATTTTATTTAGCGCTTCTAATGGCTACGATATTTCCCAAAATCCCTGGCACCGCACCCTTCAATCCCAGAATTTTTTTCTCCGCATCCACTAGGACAACTTTGATATTTTTGCCAGTAGCCTGCACGCCTCCCATTCTGCCCGCCATCCTTTTTCCCTTCACCACATGCTCAGGAAAACCAGAACCGATCGCTCCGGGAGCACGCAGATCGTGCTTGTGACCATGCGTTTTCGGAGAACCGGCGAAACCGTGCCTCTTCACTACGCCCTGAAAACCTTTGGCTTTAGTTATTCCACTTACGCTGACAATATCTCCTTTTTCAAAAATTGAAACATCGATCGCATCACCTTCTTTCAGTTCGGTCTTTTCAATTCTGAATTCCTTCTTGAGAACTCTTTTCGCGGTCTTCTGAATTTCGATTTGCACCGCTTCATATTTGTCTTTTTCAGCGCTCCGAACCAAGCTGACGCGTGAACCGCACTCGATCAAAGTAACATTTTCGGCGCCGTCTTCACCGTAGATAGTTGTCATTCCTAATTTTTTACCGAGTATGAATTTCATTTGATTGAGTTAAACGATTTCTGATAAATAAAAAATGGCTTTGACCAGCCAATGTCCCTGAAGGACTTCTGAGGCTAGTTCAGTATCCTGTCACTCGCAAGCAACGGGACTTTAACTAGAATATTATGATTTCTTACATTTTTATTTCTATATCCACTCCTGCCGGCAGATCCAGATTGATCAGGCTGTCGATCGTTTTCGGGGTCGGACTGGTGATATCTATGAGCCGCTTATGGGTCCTCATTTCGTATTGATCCCGCGCGTCTTTGTGCTTGAATGTTGATCGGTTGACGGTGTATTTGCGTATCTCGGTCGGCAACGGAACAGGACCGGAAATTACGGCGCCCGATCTTTCTGCTGTATCAACAATAAGTTTGGCTGATTGATCGATTATCTTATGATCATACGCCTTGATCTTGATCCTGATTCTTGTTTTTACTTCTTCGGCCTGATTTGACATTGATTTGTATTTATTGGAACAAATAACTACTTATGAGGAAATAACTTCACTCTATAAACCAGTCAGTCGCGACTGACTGGTCAAAGAATAATCTTATTTCAATATTTTGGTAGCAACTCCGGCACCGACTGTGCGTCCGCCTTCTCGAATGGCAAAACGCATACCTTCTTCCATAGCGACAGGCGCTCCCAAAACGACTTTGAAACTAACAGTGTCTCCCGGCATAACCATTTCAGTTCCTTCCGGTAACATCACTTCTCCCGTCACATCAGTTGTTCGGATATAGAATTGAGGTTTGTATCCTTTGAAAAATGGAGTGTGTCTTCCGCCTTCTTCTTTGTTCAAGATATACACTTCACATTCGAATTCGGTGTGAGGAGTGATGGAACCCGGCTTGGCCAAGACCTGACCTCTTTCCACGTCTTCCTTTTTGGTTCCGCGGAGAAGAATTCCAGCATTATCTCCAGCCTGACCCTTATCCAAAGTCTTGTTGAACATTTCGATGCCCGTTACCACAGTTTTAGTGGTGGCTCTGAGTCCGACAATTTCCACTTCGCTATTGACGTTGATTTCACCTCTTTCAATCCTTCCTGTCACCACCGTTCCACGGCCTTCGATAGAAAAGATATCTTCGATCGGCATCAAAAATGGCTTGTCAGTTTCTCTGACCGGTTCTGGAATTTTTTCATCCAAGGCGGCCATCAGTTCAAGGATCGGCTTGGCTGCTTCTTCATCGGCTGATTTTGCTTCCAACGCTTTTAAAGCGCTGCCTCTTATGACCTTAGCATTGTCTCCATCAAATTCATATTTGGTCAAAAGTTCTCGCACTTCCGCTTCCACCAATTCTACGAGTTCAGGATCATCCACCATATCCACCTTATTGAGGAACACTACGATTTCCGGCACACCCACTTGATGAGCGAGCAAGATGTGTTCGCGAGTCTGAGGCATCGGGCCGTCAGTCGCCGCCACCACGATAATTGCGCCGTCCATCTGAGCGGCACCCGTAATCATATTTTTGATATAGTCAGCATGTCCTGGGCAGTCAACGTGAGCATAATGTCTCTTGTCTGTTTCATATTCACAATGAGCAGTCGCGATGGTGATGCCGCGTTCCTTTTCTTCCGGTGCCTTGTCGATTTCATCGATGCCCTTTTCCTTAGCCTGTCCCTTGAACGCCAAGACGTGCAAAATTGCCGCGGTCAACGTGGTTTTGCCATGATCAACGTGTCCGATGGTACCGACGTTGACATGAGGCTTGGTTCTTTCGAATTTTTCTGCTGCCATAGTTTTATCTTTTTTCGCTTCCTCCGCGTATCCGCCGATAAGGCGGTAAATTCCGGAATAAAACACCGGATTCGCGAAACTTGGCGAATTTTTATTGTTATTAAATTATTGCAATTATTACAAAATTCAGTCTACTCTTCTTTTCTTTTTTTAGCAAGATTATCCCCCTGTGGATATCTTATTGAACGGTTTTTTCATACCTGATCTCTTCGGCCTTCTCTTCTCCGAGTTCTGCTAGGTCCATATCCGCCACTTTCTCCTCTTCTTGGATCACTTTCCAACTGGCAATATCATTGTTAATCTTATCAATCAATTCCTGCTTTGTCAAGCCCTCCACACCTTCTTTCTTGATTTTCCTGAATTCCTTCAGGCTGAGCAGGACAAAATATTGATTTTGGTCTTTGAGTACCGCTTTTCCGCCGAGCAGTTCCAACGCTTCTTTGAGCTTTTCATCAAGCATAATTTTGAAAAAGTAATTTTCTTTTTATACTATAGATAGATATTAACTGAATAATAATATTGTGTCAAATATTTAAGGATATTTTATTCTTTCCAACGCAAGCTGTCCCCGCCGCATACCCCGTACTCCAGCAGATCTGCAGATTATACCCGCCCGTCGGACCGTCGAGATCCAGCACTTCTCCAGCTAGATATAAATTAGTCACAATTTTCGAACGCATAGTCTTCGGCTCGACTTCGACCAGATCCACCCCGCCGCGGGTCACCATAGCTTGGTCAAAGCCGGTGTTGCCGATGACCGTCAAGCGTAAATCTTTCAACAAATTTACAAGCTTAGTCCGCTCAAATTTTGTGATGACATTGATTTTTTTCTCCTCTGGAATGTCTGCTAACCGTAAAATGACTTTTGCCAATTTAGGCGGCAACAATTCCGGCAAATAATTAATGATGTCCTTATTGGCGTATTTTATAAAAGCTTTTTGCAAAAGCGCATCCAATTCTTTCCTATCCATTTCCGGTTTTAGGTCTATAGAAATGCCAAATTTATCCTGGCTATTTTCCAACTCTGTTAAATTTCGACTGAGATTCAGAATGGCCGGACCGCTCAGACCGAAATGGGTGAAAATTATGTCACCCATTAAAACGTGATCCGTAAAGACGCGATTAATCGCGTCTCTACGTTGCAATAGACTAACCTTAACATTCTCCAAGCTCACGCCCTGCACTTCTTTCACCCATTTTTCCTGAATTTTTATAGGCACCAACATCGGCATTGGCGTGATAATTTTATGTCCACATTCGCACGCCCATTGGTAGCCATCGCCAGTTGAGCCGGTCGTCGGATAAGACGCCCCGCCCGTAGCCAAGATGAATTTTTTAGCACGGATGATTTTATCAGCGAGCCGTACGCCCACGATTCTTTTTCCATCACTATCTTCTGAAAATTCAAAACCCAAAACCGCCGTACCCAATGAAATTTCTACTTTATTTTTTTGTAAATAATTTTTGAGCGCGCGGAGCACATCCATCGCTTTATCGCTCACTGGAAAAACCCGTCCGTCTGCTTCGATTTTGGTTGGCACTTTTCGTTCGGCCAAAAATTCCAACATATCTTCCGGCCCAAAAAGACTGAGAGATGAAAAAAGAAATTTCCCCTTCTGGCCAATTTTGGCCACCAATTTTTTGTCGTCAAATTCCGCCTGCGTCACATTGCATCGCCCGCCACCCGTCATCAAAAGTTTATTGCCCAATGTTTCATTTTTTTCCACCAAAAGAACGCGAGCACCCAATTCAGCCGCCCGTCCCGCCGCCATCATCCCAGAGGGCCCGCCCCCGATGACCACCACGTCATATTTCTGAAAATTATTCTTTCCAGTTGAAGTTATTTTTGCCATAGCTATAATTCTATATACTAAACCATTACAACATTTCCAAATATTCCCGCGCACTGAAAAGCAGATCCATTCCGAACAGCTCCTCTTTTTTCACCCAGCGCAGCTCTTTGATCTTCTCTTCCCTGTTTTGCAATTCACCTGACGTCGCCTGGCAAACATAACAGAAAAGCAAAGTATGTTGGAAAAGCCCCGGCAATTCCCAGTTTTTACAGATACTTTTGGGCAGCAATTTTTCCACCACAACCCCAAGCCCCGTTTCCTCTTCAATTTCACGGGTCAGTGTTTCTTCCAATGATTCGCCCACCTCATTCTTACCGCCGACCAAATCCCATTTGAGATGCGCCCCGGGAAATTTCGGATCATTGCGAAGAGACAGCAGCACTTCGCCCTGCTCGTTTTCAATAATGCCCAAAACTACAATGATTGATTTTTTCTCCATGCATCAATTGTTTCACGAAAGAGAGGGATTGTAAAATTTTTTATTTCAACTTTTCCATCTTCCTCTTCGCCAAAAAATTCTTATTTGAAATCACTTTCCGTCCCGTTCTTTTTTCCAAATCAACCCTGGCTCTTTTGGCCACGCCGCCACCCTTTTTCCCAGCAACTTTATTTTCTTCCAAACCTTCGGATATTTCCACTTCGGCGATTTGACGAGTGGACATTTCGGCGAGCGCCGTGAAAATTAGTTCTGCCTCGCTCATATGGTCACGTAAGTTTTGCGTTTTCAATCCTTTCAAATTTTTATGCTCTTTAACTGTCAGCTCCGACCATTCCTTGTGAATGATGTTGGTGAGAATAGCAAACTCATCTTTTTCTTTGACACCGTGACCACTCCAATAATCCGTCAATTTATTTCTCGTCTCCTGACCCATCATCCTTTGTTGGATCCATTTCTGGCTGCGCCCATGCTTCTGCCAATTCTCCCGCGCGCGGTTCAAAGACTTTTCCGGATCGGACATTTCCTGGATCCTTTCATAACCAACCTTGGCCAACCACAGCTTGATAGGTTCGGCCTTTTTAGATGGAACTGATTGGATCAGGCGTAAGATAGTTTCTGGACTAGCAGCATCAGTCTCCCTCATTTTTCCGTCTTGCGCCATCATTTTCAACCGGTGACAATTTGTCACCACTTCACTCCCTTCGTTTTTAAGCCTTTCCGTTAACTTGTTCCAATATTTTCTGGCTGTTTGAAAATCATCTTCTTCTAAGAGTACACGAATTATATCTACCACCGAAAAATACCACACTTCCAATATTTCATCCCAAACCCTGCGAATCTCCTTCCCTTCAAAAATGGCTAATGAATTATTTTTGTTTTTCTTTCGCATAATTTTAACGCTATTGATTATACTGATATCATATCATTATAGCCAATCCCTGTCCATATCTTAGCTGTGGATAAAATTGCTAAAACAAAAACAGCCTCGCATTTCTGCCAGGCTGTTTTTTATGTTGAAGATATCTATTCTCTAATGACTATTGACCGATATGACCGATGACCGAACTTATTTCTTCGTCCCCTGGATCGTCTCAGCCACGTTCTTCGGCACTTCGGCGTAATGGTCAAATTCCATCGTGTAGGACGCACGGCCTTGAGTCATGGAGCGCAGCTGCGTGGCGTAGCCAAACATCGACGACAACGGCACTTCGGCATTGATTTCTTTAACCATCGCATTACCTTCGCCGCGGTCATTCATTTCTTTAATAATGCCTCGTTTGGAATTCAAATCGCCCACCACATCGCCCATAAAGTTTTCCGGCGTAGTAGCCACCACTTTCATGATCGGTTCCATAATGATCGGCGTAGCGCGACGAGCCGCTTCCTTGAAAGCCATCGAACCGGCGATTCTGAAAGCGGCTTCATTGGAGTCCACTTCATGGAAAGAACCGTCATAGACCGTGGCCTTGATGTCCACCATTGGGTAACCGGCCGAAACTCCGCTGTCCATAGCGTCCTTGATTCCTTTGCCGATTGGCGTGATATATTCTTGCGGGATGACTCCACCTTTGATCTCATTGACAAATTCAAAGCCGGCTCCCGGCTCTTGCGGTTCCACCTTGACCCAACAATGGCCATACTGTCCGCGTCCGCCGGATTGTTTGATATATTTACCTTCCGCTTGTGCCGTACCTTTGATTGTTTCACGATAGGCTACTTGCGGCGCGCCAACATTGGCTTCTACTTTGAATTCGCGTTTCATACGGTCCACGATAATATCCAGATGCAATTCACCCATACCGGAAATGATCGTCTGTCCGGTTTCTTCATCGCTCCTGACTTTGAAAGTTGGATCTTCTTCCGCCAATTTTCTAAGAGCCATACCCATTTTTTCTTGGTCAGCCTTGGTCTTCGGTTCCACCGCGATCGAAATGACCGGTTCCGGAAAAGTGATCGATTCCAGAAGGACCGGATGTTCGATGTCGCACAAGGTGTCGCCGGTCGTCGTGGCTTTCATGCCGACCAGCGCTCCGATGCCGCCGGTATAAATTTCATCGATTTCTTCTCGATGATTGGAATGCATCTGCAAAATTCGACTCACCCGTTCTTTTTCACCCTTGGAAGAATTTAAGACATAAGAACCGGCCTTAAGTTTTCCCGAATAAACGCGGAAGAAAGTCACTTGACCCACGAACGGATCGGTGGCCACCTTGAAAGCCAAAGCGGCGAATGGCGCCGCGTCATCAAATTTAATATCCACTTCTTTTTCATTGTCTTTCACGTCCATGCCTTTGATGTTTGGCACGTCAGTCGGAGCCGGCAGATAATCAACCACTGCGTCAAGCAAAAGCTGCACTCCCTTATTGCGAAGAGCTGTCCCAGTGAAAACTGGGACAATGGCATTCGCGATAACCGCTCGGCGCAGAGCCGTTTTCAACTCATCCTGGGAAATTTCTTCGCCGTTCAAATATTTTTCCGTCAGAGCTTCATCTGTTTCAGAAATTTTTTCCACCATTTTCTCGCGCCACTCTTTGGCTTTATCTAAAAGTTCCGTCGGAATTTCCTTTTCTTCCACAATTTCTCCCATCTTACCAGCAAAGGAATAGGCTTTCATTTTGACAAGATCTACCACGCCAGAAAAATCCCCTCGCTCTCCGATTGGAATCTGAAGAGCTACCGCATTCGGAGTCAAGCGATCCCAAATCGTCTTAAGCACATAGTAAAAATCGGCACCTTCTTTGTCGATTTTATTGACAAAACAGAACCTTGGAACGCTGTATTTATCAGCCTGTCTCCAAACTGTTTCCGATTGAGGCTCCACGCCTTCTTTGCCGTCAAAAATCACCACCGCTCCATCAAGAACGCGGAGTGATCGTTCCACCTCCACAGTAAAATCCACATGTCCCGGAGTGTCAATGATGTTGATTTGATGGTCTTTCCAATAGCAAGTCGTCGCGGCGCTCGTTATTGTTATCCCACGTTCTCTTTCTTGCTCCATCCAGTCCATCGTAGCCTCGCCTTCATGCACCTCACCAATTTTGTGAGTGATGCCGGTATAAAACAAAATGCGCTCCGTAGTGGTTGTCTTCCCACCATCAATATGCGCGATAATTCCAATATTACGATACCTTTCAATAGGAGTCTTTCTCATGTGTCTACGAATTACGAAATCATACGAATGTACGAATTTCTAATTTCTATTAATTTATTTTATATTAACAATCCTTTTAAATTTAACTCCGTTACTTGTAAAATTTATCAATAATCCCAGTTTTAATTTTGTAGCTTTCAGATAAGCATAGATTTGTTCGATATTATGCTTGGGAAAAACCTCTCCCTTTTTAAGTTCAATAACGATTTTATCTTCATAAATAAAATCAAAGATATACACACCTAAAGATTTTTCGCCTAACTTTACCTCACATCTTAATTGCTCTTGGAAATTCTTTTTTCTTTTTCTGAAAATTTCAGCCGCTGCTTTTTCATAAAAACTCTCCTTGTGACCATACCCAACACTATTCCAAACATCATACATAATACCCACAATTTCAAAAACTTCCTGAGGATAAATTATGTCTTTTTTTACTTCGTATTTGTTTTCGTACATTCGTACCGAAGTTATTCGTAATTCGTAGACACTAGGCGAAATGCGCAAAGGCTTTATTCGCATCCGCCATGCGGTGCACGTCTTCCCGTTTTTTCATCGCGGCTCCAGTCTTGTTCGAGGCATCGATGAATTCTTCGGCCAATTTCAATGCCATTTTTTTGCCTTTTTTGGCCTTGCAAGCGTTCTTGATCCAGCGGATCGCCAAAGTCGTCCGACGGTCTCCGGACACTGGCACGGGCACCTGATAGTTAGCGCCTCCCACACGGCGAGATTTGAGTTCCACCAAAGGAGAAACATTTTTCAAAGCTTGTTCAAAGATATTGAGTCCGCCTTTTTTGGTCTGTTCGTGGATGATATCGAAAGCATCATACATGATGACTTCCGCCATAGTCCGCTTGCCATCTTTCATGATGTTCGCGATGAACTTTCCCACCAAAACATTGGCATATTTGGAATCAGGTTTGGTATTTTTCTTATAAATTCTTTTTCGTCTTGGCATAACTTTAAAAACTTTATTAGCTTGATAACTTTACTAACTAGATAACTTTAGAAACTTTATGGACTAATTTTATTCTTTAGCTTTTTCTCTTTTCGCGCCGTATTTCGAACGACCCTGCTTGCGGTTAGCCGCTCCCGCCGTATCCAACACGCCACGCACAATGTGATAGCGTACACCCGGAAGATCTTTCACTCTGCCACCACGGATGGTCACGATGGAATGTTCTTGCAAATTGTGTCCGACACCGGGGATGTAAGCGGTCACTTCCATTCCATTAGTCAGTCGCACTCGGGCGATTTTTCGCAAAGCTGAGTTCGGTTTTTTCGGTGTAGTCGTAGAAACCTTGAGGCACACTCCGCGTTTGAACGGACTACTGGTCTCGATCGGTTTGTTCTGCAACGTATTGAAAACGCGCTTAAAAGCCGGCGTCTTAGATTTGTTCATCGCGCTCCTTCTGGGTTTCCGTTTGAGTTGGTTTATTGTTGGCATATTCGCTTCGCTCAAGTTAGAAGTTAAAGGTTAAAAGTCCAAAATGATTGAAACTGTTTAAGCTTATATCCTCCTTTTAACTCTTACCTTTTAATTTTTAATTTTTAACTAAAAAAGCCAGTTGCCTAGCAAAATAATCATATAGCATATATTATAAGCTGTCAATACTCTCTCGCGAGCTTGGTCCTACAACGTTATTCCCAGAAACAGATTCAGCATCGAATTCAAAAACGCGCTCAAGGGTGCCGAAAAGAAAAGGATGAAGAACAAAAGTATGAAGAAACCGAACTGTTCAAGCATAATCATAGTTTCCGTCTTTATATCAAGGACGAAAAAAAGGATCTTGGAACCATCGAGCGGCGGAATCGGGATGAGATTGAAAAAGGCCAGGATCACATTGATGATGATCACCACCGCCAGAAGCTCGAAAAGGATCGATCCGCCACTTCCGGCGATGAGCGAGGCGACGCCGGACGGATTCAGGGCGTTGGAAATTATCTCTTTTTTCACGGCCAAAGGGATAAAGATCAATCCGGCGATGATGGCGGAAACAAGCGCGATAAGGATGTTCGACAGCGGACCGGCCAGCGCCACCAAAGCGGGACCCCATTTCTGGTTGCGCAGATTATATGGATTGTATGGTACGGGTTTGGCCCAACCGAAAGCGAACCCCACAGTGACAAACATGAGGATCGGCACAATGAACGATCCCCAAAAATCCAGATGTTTCAAGGGATTCAGATTCAGCCGGTCGGCATATTTAGCCGTCGTATCGCCCAACCACAGTGCCGCCACGCCGTGCGACACTTCGTGGATGATGACCGAATAGAGCAGTATAACAATATAGAAAGCGATAAGCACGATTTCGTTTAACATAATTTACGAACTAAGGAATTAACGAAAGCACGAAAAATAACTCTTTTATTTTCATATTTCGTATTTCGTATTTATTTAGTATTTCGTAACCCTTGCTATTATTACTTTCCTATGCTAACTTATATTCTGTAATAAATCAATACGAACTACTATGGCACGAGTATGCGATATCTGCGGACGCGGATCCCAAGTGGGAAACACTGTCAGTCATTCTCAAGTAAAAACCAACCGAAAATTCGCCATCAATCTTCAGACTAAAAAAGTCGACGGTACCAGTAAAAAGGTTTGCACCAAATGCATCAAGACGATGTCGAAATAGTCGCAAGAGAAAAAATTAAGACGAGCTTTAACGGCTCGTCTTTTTTGTGGGTTGAAATAGGCTCATTTCACACCCAGTATTTCTTCAGTTTTTCTCTGACTGAAAGAGATATTTTTCTATTATAAGCTAATTCTACTGCTATGACATCAATCACTAGCATCTTAGCATGACCGTTGTGCACTCCCGACTGTTCATATAGCCGAGTCGCTTTTGAAATAGTTTCCTCTGTGTTATGTTTTTCCAGGAAAAACCTCTTTATCACCGACTCAAAAATTTCATTTACGTCAAAAACATATTCCATTTCTGAAAGAATCAGGCCATGCCTTGTTTCAGTAAGGACAGCAAGTCTCTTGGCGTGATACATTTCTAAAGCCTCGCTAATTTCTCCGGAAATCATAGTGTGGTGCTTACTGATAATTTCCCTTATCCTTAGCTGATCCAGCACGTCTATTTCCCGCTGACTTTGAGGTAAGTGTAATCGCGTGTTCATTATCCCCCTCTCTATAAAGAATATTGTTATAAAAAAGAACATTCCTATTCCAATCATACCCTCCAGCCTACCACAAAAAATGCGGCATGTCAATCATAAAAAAATCCCCGCCGAAGCGAGGATTTTTCAAGCTGAAAATATTTCCTATTCCAAGATCCCGTCCAGATTCACATCATACAAAATTTCATCTTGCACCAAGCGGTAATCAGTGATCTCTTCTTTTTTGAACCAATGATCAATTTCCATATTTGCCTCTTCGACTGAGCCGGAAGCATGGATCAGATTGCGCACCGCGCGATTGTCTTCATCCGACATCTGATAAGAATCCAGAACGAAATCTCCGCGGATCGTGCCCATATCAGATGTAAGTGGCTCAGTGCTGCCCGTAACTTTCCGAACGATTTTCACGGCGTGCGCACCCTGCCAGATCATTGCGATGACCGGTCCGCTGGTCATATACTTTTTCAGGTTAGCCAAAATCTTGGCCGTGATTTCCAAAGGATCTTCCGATGGCGGCGTGAGTCCTTTTTTCTTGTAACTCTCAATGGTTTTTTCCCCTGTGATGCGGCGCCACTCCGGATCGAGCGTGTAGTGTTTTTCCACAAAATCAGCATCCGTCACCAACATTTTCATCGCGACCAGCTTCAGGCCTAATCTTTCATACCGTTTGATTATTTCTCCGACCAATGTCCTTTGCAGGCCGTCCGGTTTCACCACGACCAGCGTCCGCTCTTTGGAATGATGTTTCTTCTCCATAAAATTCTGTCTTTTTTTAATTTAATTAAAAACCTTTGGCAAGGTCGTATGAAAAAATTATACTCCTAAAAAAGAAGTGGCGCAAGTGAAAAAAGACTGAGCTTTTGTGATTCGCCCAGTCTTGATCCATCCATATAGAATTTAGAAGTTTTCCTATTCCTCCTCCTTTTCTTTTTCTTTGATCTTTTTGTAAATCTCCTTGGAAATTTCCTTCATCAGTTTCGGATCAGCTTTCAAAGCGGCTTTGGCCACTTCTCGGCCGACGCCCAATTTCACTTCCCCGAAAGAATAGGAGTTGCCCTTCTTGTCGATCACTTCATATTTCACGCCCGCGTCCAGCGTGTCGCCTGACGCACTGATCCCTTCATTGTACATGATGTCGAATTCGCAAGTCTTGAACGGCGGCGCCACTTTGTTCTTCACGATCTTGACTTTCGTCCGATTGCCCACGATATCCTCGCCTTTTTTGATCTGTGCACTTCTTCTCACTTCAATCCGCACTGAGGCATAAAATTTCAAAGCATTGCCTCCCGTCGTCGTTTCCGGATTGCCGAACATCACTCCGATCTTCATGCGGATCTGATTAATGAAAATGACCGTGCAATTCGAACGGGAAATGATGGCCGTGAGTTTGCGAAGGGCTTGCGACATCAAACGCGCTTGGCGGCCCATATGCGAGTCCCCCATATCGCCTTCGATTTCCGCTTTCGGCACGAGCGCCGCCACCGAGTCAACCACAATCACACTGATTTCGCCGGAATTGACCAGAGTTTCCACGATGTCGAGCGCCTGTTCGCCGTTGTCCGGCTGGGAAATCAGAAGGTCATTGATGTTCACCCCGATGCGTTTGGCATATTCCGGATCAAGCGCGTGTTCCGCGTCGATGAATGCCGCCGTACCGCCCAACTTCTGCGAGTTAGCAATGATGTGCAAAGTCAGCGTAGTTTTGCCGGAAGACTCCGGTCCATAAATTTCCACCACTCGGCCGCGCGGAATGCCACCAATCCCAAGAGCGATATCGAGCGAGACTGAACCGGTCGGGATGGATTCCACATCCACTTTTTTGATGTCCCCCAACTTCATTATCACTCCTTCACCGAAGCGCTCCCTGATCTGTTCCACCACATCCGTGATCCCCTTTTTTTCTTCTTTCATATTTTTATCATTTAAACATTTTAGCATGTTAGCATATTAACACGCTCGCCCATTAGATTTAATTTTTGTTAAAATGTCAACACGTTAATATGCTAAAATGCCAACTAGTGATATTTTATCATCATTTCAAAAATCATGCAAGCCCCCTTGGATACGCCCTGCCTACTTTTTTTTCTTTTCTGTCGTAGTGCCTTTCACTGCAGCCGTACTCGTTTTGGCGCTATCACTCGGCATCGCCTCAACCTTAGTGTCTTTGGTGAAAGTGACTTCCCGCACAGCGGCGGCATCACGGCTCAACGTTCCCATATCTTGGCCGTTCAGTTTGACGAAAGTCGCGTTACCGCGGCCCGAACTAATCACGATCTTATCTTGCGCTTTGAATGATTGCACACTGCCGCTCAGCATCGTCCCACTGAAAGCCAGATTGCCATCCGTTTCCACGCTGAGCCAGACCGGTCCGGGATCAACTCGCAGATCGATTTGCACGCCCTGCTGCGCAGAAGCATCCGTCGTACCATTCTCGCTTGATGCGTTGTTCGGATTGCTATTCGAATCGATCGGCGTATTGTCGGTATAATTAGACCTGACAACGATGTTTTTTACCGCTTCTTTTTTGAATTTGTTGACGGACTTCACGCTGATATTGTTCAGGCCAGCTTGCAAGGTCAGATTTTCTCCGAATCTTCCGTCTCCGCCCACCAAGATCGGTTGCCCATTGATGAAAAGTGCCGCCTCTTTTTCAGTCACACCTTTCACATAGACCGAGTTGCCCGCCACTTCGCTGTTGTTATCCGGACTCAGAATCACCAAGCTTGGCGCACTGGCAAAAGAATCCACTTCGCGATACAGGAAGAACAGTCCCAGAAGAACCACCAGCACCACGCCGCTGATGATAATTTTTTGCGGAGTAAAAACAAAGGAAGAGATATCGATAGGCTTCTTCTCTTTCAATCCCGCTATCTTCTCCCTGTCCAAATTTTTCTTTATCCCTTTTTCTTTATCATAAAGCCGGATAAGGATCCGCTCGTCCACGCCCAAAAAATCGGCATAGCTCCGCAAGAATCCCCTGACATATACATCTGCCGGCAAAGAATCATAATCGCCTTCTTCCAGATATTCCAGATAAGCCGCTTGGATCTTGGTATATCTGGAAACATCCCCCAGAGAAATCCGTTTGTCCCCCCGAAGTTTTTTCAGCTTTTCCCCGAGAGTCAACGTGCCGACACTTTTTTTAGTAAAACCATTGGCCATAAGATTTACAACTCCCACTTATCCCTCTTCTCTTGATCATTTATCTTATCTTCGTAATTAATGTCTCTTTTTTCATCAGTCAGATAGATCTGCCGCGGCTTGGCGCCGTCTTGCGGGCCGACAATGCCTTGTTCTTCCAAGATATCCAACAATCTGGCCGCGCGTGCATAACCGATCCTGAGCCTTCTTTGCAAGAATGAGGCACTGGCTTTTTGTGATCTTTTAATCTCCTCTTTAGCCGCCACAACCAAAGCATCATCTCCGGCATCCCCTGAATCATCCTTAAATTCTAATATTTCCTGCTTGGCCCCTTCTGTTATATTCTCCTCATCCTCCACTTCATCTTTTTTTCGCTGGTCGCTGATAAATTTCACCACTCGTTTCACTTCCGATTCTCCGACAAACACTCCTTGGATCCGTCTGGGTTTCGGCGAGCTGGCGGAAAGATAGAGCATATCTCCTTTGCCCAAAAGTTTTTCCGCGCCGCCCATATCCAAAATGGTCCGCGAATCAATCTGACTGCCCACTTGGAAAGCGATCCTGGTTGTCACGTTCGCCTTGATGAGTCCTGTTATCACTTCCACCGATGGCCGCTGCGTAGAGATGATCAGATGGATCCCTACGGCGCGCGCCATCTGCGCCAAGCGCACGATCGCACCTTCGACTTCTTTGCCATGCGTCCCCATCAGGTCCGCCAACTCATCGATCACGATGATGATATATGGCAGGTTCTTCAGCTCCTCTTCGAATATGTCATTCGTGTCAGGGTCTTTCCTTTTTATCTTCTCGCCCGCTTTCATCTTTTCCTGATATGATCCGATGTCGCGCGAACCCGTATCTTGCAATAAGCGATATCGCCTTTCCATCTCGCTGACCGCCCATTTGAGCGTATTGATCACCTTGGCATTTTCCACAATCACGTCCGTCAAAAGATGCGGGATACCGTTATACAAAGACAACTCCACCCGTTTCGGATCAACCATGATGAATTTCAGATCTTCCGGCGAGTTCTGATACAACAAAGAAGTTATTATGGTGTTGATGCAGACCGATTTTCCGGTACCCGTAGCCCCCGCAATCATAAGATGCGGCATCTTAGAAAGATCCGCCAAGATGCATTCTCCGCTGATATCTTCTCCTAATGCTAAAGTTAGATTGGTCGATCTCCTTTTGAAAAGCGGATCTTCCACCATATCTCTGAGCCGCACCACCATAGAATCCTTATTGGGGATTTCAATGCCAATCAATGATTGCCCAGGGATCGGTGCTTCGATCCGGATCGAATGAGCGGCCAAGGCCAAGGCCAGATCATTTTGCAAAGTGAGAATCTTGGAAATCTTCACTCCAACCGCCGGACGGAAGCTGTATTGCGTGACCGACGGTCCCGTCTTGGCCGTACCCCTCTCCACTTGGATGCCGAAATCTTTGAGCGTCTTTTCAATGACGGAAAAATTCTTTTCAATGTCTCCGCCCTGCGCCGTGCCGAAACTTTTTTCCAAAAGATCGGCCGGCGGGAAGACCCACCGAGAATTTTTCGCCGCTTTCGAACGGCTTCCTTCTTCTAAAGTATTTTCAATATCCAATGACCGTTTCTTCATCGCCTTTTTTTCAAGCTCTTGTGACAGTTGTTCCGCTTCAGCCAAGATCCCCGGCTCCACGAACTGGTCCCGCCCTTCGACAAACTCTATATGCGCGATGTTCTCCTCCGCTTTTATCTCATCTTCAGCCTTTTCGTTTTCCCGCGCCGCATCGTTAGTTTCAGGAATATTTCCATCTCCCTCGTCCGCCGATAAAGCGGTCACCTCTTCTACCGCCGCTTCATCTTCTTCCGCCTCCCTATTCTTCCTTTCTTTCAGTTTGATGAAAAAATTCGCGATGGAAAATTCAAACATCAGGATTATTCCCAGAAAAAGGATGGCCAAAATCACCACCAGACTGCCGGCGCTGCCCAAATATTTCATCAAGATGAAATCCAGCGCGTAACCAAGATAGCCGCCGCCACGTCCCGCGCTGGCGGCCGCCAGCATAGCCGGCGCGTCGAAGAACCAATGAAAAAATCCGGCAAAGCTGATGAGCGTGAAAAGGAGTCCCATGACTTTCGTGACATAAAAAAATGTTTCTTTGCGGAACAGCAGAATCATTCCGAAACCGGCCAGAAAAATCGGCATGACAAATTTCACCAAGCCAACCAGCTGAGCCGCGCCTTCATTCAGCGACTTGCCGAAGCTGCCGGCACTGCCGAAAAAACTGAGCGTCAAAAGCACGGCCAACATGAAAAGAAGCACGGCCACGATGCTCCGCTTAACATCCCCGGCCAAACTTCTTTTCGGCTTCTTTTCATCCACCTCTTCCACTTCGTCTTCATCATCCATTTGCCGGCTTTTCTTTTTTGTATATTTTTTCCTTGCCATATGAAACTATCTTATCACAAATCAGGAGTTCCTTCAAAAATTCAAAAAGAGACCCCTAGGATCCCTTTTTTGTTTTTGTATTGAATTTTATCTTTTTGGCTTGGTCGGATTATAAAAGTCCGATATGTCCGAAGAGAGTGAGTGTCATTATCGGCACAAGAGCAATGAGAACAGCGAGTCCGAACTCCTCTGATTCCCTATGTTCTTCTGCCCGTCTTTGACAGACCGGACACTCGCAAATGTCTTTTTCTAGAGTCTCCATTTTGTTTTTTCGGATCTCTTGGCGCAAGAAGCGCAAAAATTCCGATGATTTAATTAATTATTAGCTTAAAAATACAAAAAACGGGCAAAGCACCCGTTTCTTTATAATATAAGTATAGCGCATTTTGGAAGAAAAGTCAAGCAGGCGACCCTTCCCTTCGATAAGTGGAATTATTTGACAAATCAAAGGATTGGTGCTATATATAGTGCAGTGTCCGATCAAGGACGGAGAGAGATGTACCTTACTATTTTCAACACAGAGAGAGTTAGAAATGACAGCAAAGAAAACGAAAGGTGAGAAAAAGAGACTGCGAAAAGAAGAGGAAACATGGCAAATTGCCATATCGGACACATGGAAAGACAGGGTGAGAAAAGAAGTATTGCCGAAAATATTAGAAACTGACATACCCCTTTTTTCTGCAGACTTTATCCCTGGGCAAGTCTGTATAATACATCTCCCTATTCCCGTCTATCTAAGTGCTGCTAGCTGGAAAAGCAAGATAGCCAACTTGCAGGTTTCCATAGCTTACATAGAGGAAACTTTGGATAGAAAAGATCTGACAAGGGAGAATGTGTTGTCCAGGCTGGTCATAGAAAAATGCTCAGTGGCTAAAGACAAAAGCCAAAAATTTCCCAGTGGAGGAGGATTTGTTGAAGCGCACTGGGGCGATATTATCATGGGCATTTCTTTCTGCCCGAAAGAAGCCGCCGGCAGCACCTACAACGGCACCGCTTTCCATGAGGTATATCACTGCTGCTGAGAACGACTTTTCTCATCCCGATCCCAAGGACGACACGATTGTCCTTGGGATTCTTTTTTTATATCCTTAAACACACCCTTGCCTTTTTTCTCATCTTTGCTATAATCAATTTGTTTTGTATACTATAAATAGTCCCTAGTTGAGCTATTTAAAAACTGTAAATTTACAACTCAATATTATTCCGCGATAGCTCAATGGTAGAGCAGTTGACTGTTAATCAATTGGTTCCAGGTTCGAATCCTGGTCGCGGAGCATTGCTGGAGAAATGGAGTAAGTAAGCTCTAGTTTTTCTTTATCTTGGAGAAAATTCGCAGGTTCGAACCTCTTGAAAATCTCTTGAGACGTTGAAGAGATTTTTTTGATGCGTAAAATCGGATTTTCCTCTTCAACATTGAACACTATTGCTTCTTTAGGCTTTATGCGCTACTATCCATAAATCAAAAAAACCGTACTTTAATAAGGAGATAGCGATGCTGAAAACAGAGAAAAAAGCGCCCACTGAAATAGTGTGCGAAAAAGAAAACGATTGGGTGACTTTCGAATGTCACTGTCAAAGAAAATGGAAGGTAAAGCCCCCTGCGAACAAAAGGGTTGTGGCATGTCGGTGCAAGGCTTGTGGCAAGCTATACCGGATAACTATCCGGTTACCGCGAGCGGAAACAAGGAAAAAAGCCGAGGCCAGCAATAAAGTCCGAGTCATCTTCTCGAAAGAATCCCAATCTTTTTCCTGTCGCGTCTTGGACCAGAGCGACAGCGGCCTGAAAATTGAAGCATTTGAAGCGCTACGCAAGAAATTGCAAATCGGAAAAACCATAATTATCAAGCAGAACCCCTATTCGGAAGATACTTCCGAATTCAAGGTATGCTGGATAAATGGTCTTTATGCCGGACTTCATCTGAGAGGACAAACACAACGTTTTGTCCAAAAATTTCTTGATATGGCTGATCCCCAAGACGACCCTTGGGAAAGAGCCACCACTAGATTCCTCTAGCAAAGATTTGGGCCTCACCGCACCGGAGACAAAAAATTGTCCCGGTGCGTTTTTATTCCCGATGCTACGCCGCCCCGAACCGGATTTTGAGCCTAGTCGAGAACAGTCCTCAACTTGCTAGTTTTGATCTTGTTCTTTTTTCGGTTCAAAATGATTGATGGCCGCACTGACAAGCGAAAGCACCAAGCTGAAGATCAGTGCCCACCAGAAACTTTTCACGTAGAAACCGCTGACCAAGCTGCTCGTGAGCATGACGAGCACGGCATTGATGACCAAGGTGAAGAGGCCAAGCGTAAAGATTTGGATTGGCAAAGTCAAGATGATCAGAAGCGGTCTGATTATGCTGTTTAAAAATCCCAGTACAACTGCCACGACCAAGGCCACGAAAAAACTTTGCACAAAGATCGCTTCTTTGGGCAAGATGTAGGCCGTAATGATGATGGCCAAGGCATAGAGCAGCCAACGGATGATAATTCTCATATTTTTTTATTATATTTATGCCCTGAGTATAATATATAATCCTTTCAAACACAATGTCAGTAAACGATCGACGAATGTCCAGCGGAAAAAAATGGCATTGAAATTGGGCGGCTCCGTCTTGGCCCTGAGCATATAAAGTTCGGTTGAAAAATTGTCTCAAGATGGTTCTTTATGATATTAAAAAGCCCGCTCCTTTATTAAGGACCGGGCTGCGGATCTTTGATTCGCCGAAAATTTTATTTACGGAATTTTTTGCGGGCGCCAAACAGACCGAAGAGGCCGGTGCCGAACAAAAGCATCGTTGCGGGCTCAGGAACAGGAGCGCTGGCGGCTAGGTCGTTTTGATAAGCCGTAATCGCAATTCCCAACGGCATTATACTGTTGATATTCCAACCGCTGCCATTCCAAGCAACGGTGGCCCCTTCCAAGACATTGCCGTCATGCAAAGCAAAAAAATCAAACATGAACGGAGATGAGCCGGTGAAGGCAAGATCGAAATTGATGCTGGTCACATCATCGCCGGTGGCTGTTACGAAATTGGGCATATCGGTATGCGTCCAGCTGGAGTCGGTATAACCGCTTGAGCCATCGAACAGCACCGTGCCGGTTTGCATAAACATAGACATCTGATCGAAATTCTCCACGCCGGTCTCATTGAACTCCTGAGACCAGGTTGAAGCCTTGGATCCTATGACCGAACCCGCCAAAATAACCATAATTGCCGCTACAAAGAACAAATGCTTTTTCATGCCTACTCTCCTTTTTTTGAAATGGAATGAGACTAAAAAAAATCACCTTCCAAACTATTTTGAAAGGTAGAAACACTTTAGCACCGTATGCAAATACTGTCAATAGCATAGCCGGATGAATAAGAAATATGCCTAGCTTTTTGATATATATACGACACTTTCCCGAAGCATCGATGAAAAATGAATGGCAGTAATACATTTTTTTATTTGACTTTTTTAGCATAATATGCTACAATGTTACGTTGTCAAGATGATGGAAAAAATGGGCGAAATTGGCAACAACCGCCCTTTAAAAATTGAATAAGCAAGAACATTGCCGAAAGGCAAAAGGAGGCATTATGGCCGAGAAAAAAAAAGGTGGGTTTGCTAAAAAATTTCTAGGAGAAATGTTAGAGGCTGGGGCAACTGGAACAGCCGCTGCAGGGGTTATGTCACTGCTAAAAAAGCTGACTGAAGAGGTCGCTACTAATCCTGAGGTCAAGAAGGCTGTTACAGAAAAATTAAGTGGATTTATTAAGGGCGGTCGGACATACGATGACGAACTTGCCTTTTATGCATCCGTAAGCCTTGTCCATGGCAACATTGCTAACGCCGGAGAAAAAACTCTCTTTGAGCAAGTTCATCAAGGCATGCTCCATCCAGATTTCACAGGCAAAACGGCAAACGAAAGGATTGAGCTCGAAAGAAGGCGTGACCTGGCTAAGGGCTTAATTTTTTTAGTAGCCCACGATAAAACCGTCTATGCAGAGGACACCAAACGGTTTGTCTTGGTCAATCCGATGTGGAAGCAGTTTTTCTCTGGCATAAAAAACTTGCAGGATAACCCTTCTAAAATTAAGTTCCTTGAAGAACGCATAATGCGCTATGGAGAAAATCACCAAGAAGGTACGACTCTCAAGGAAGCGATAAACCCTGTCAAAGGATTTGTCGCTAAGGCACTTGGCGCAGGAGCCCAGGCCGCAGCCAACCGGAAAATTCAAGACGCTTTTAAAAGGAGAAAAAGGAGATAATTATGCCAATATTATCAGTTTTAATCATCGCTCTTGTCATACTGTTATGTATTCCGGCGACAAGAGCATTTCTGACAATATTTTTTATCGACCATTTCCCGACTACTACCACAATTCTTGTGATTATAGCGGCGGTGGTACTTTTGCCAACAGCGGTAATATGGTCGATTTATGGCTTACCAACCTTGATCGTACTCCTGCTATTGGCCACATTTTCAATCTGGTCATCAGTGGCCCGGTGGCTCACAACTACCATATTGATTGTCGGACTATTGGCTGTATTCTTTTTTCCGCCGGTCAAAGACTTTATTGTCACTAACTATCCATCTTCAATGGATTGGATAAGTAACAATAAGGAGTATGTAGACCTCAAAATCAAAGAAAGCTCCCTGTCGATGAAGGATGCCATCAGGGACTCCAGAGTCACAATAGGGACTCTGGGGTACATTCGGGAGGGTGGAGTTAGATATGACGATTTTGGAAGCCCAGGACGCGTTATTCAGAAAGGCCAACCAGTCAAATCTATGGGTGAAATTAAATCCCAAGATAAGACTGGGAATGAAGGATTGATCAAGCTCATGGGCACCAATAATCACGGAGATTTTGTTGGTGGTCCGTGCTTCTGGTATCCTATCCAAAAAGTAACCTGGGAAAAAAAGGTTATGAAAAAGGAAGACAAGGACACACCACCGCCTCCTGCGCCGACCCAGCAATCTCCCGTTTCAACCCCGAACAGCCAACGGCTGAACGGACAAATGGCAGATGCTAACCTGTCTATCGATGGTAATCGATATACAGGAAAGTTAACTCTCACAGGAGATTTCTTCGCTTTTAATGGGAGAGATCGAAACGGCAACACCTTATCTCTTGCAGGATCAAGGGATGAGGATTCTATCTGGACGGGCTCCTGGAATAGAAATCAGGAGTCGCCGAAGAGATTCACTCTTCGGTTCACCGAGACCAACCATTTCTCCGGGAAAGTTTATATGGAGAATGGAAAAGTGGAGTTTAGTGTAGCGGTTATTCCCGCCACGATCACCTCCGCTCGTTAAATAAACCCTGCGGACGCTTATCAAGCGTTCGGCAGGGTTTTTTCTTGAAAAAATTAATAATATGATTTCGCAAGAAAACACGTGAGGAGCAAAATAAATCCGGCTAGAACACTCCCGATTTATATGTTAAACTGTAGCTGTCTAATCTACTAACTAAAAACTTATGCTCGACATTTTTCACGCCGTCATTATGGGCATCGTCGAAGGTTTCACGGAATTTTTGCCGATCTCATCGACCGCGCATCTCATTCTCACGGCCAATCTTTTGAAAATTCCCCAGACGGATTATGTAAAATCTTTTGAAATTATCATTCAGCTTGGCGCCATCATGGCCGTAGTACTGTTGTATTGGAAAAAATTTATCGATTTAGACTTTCTGAAAAAATTGGCCGTAGCCTTCATTCCAACCGGAATTTTAGGTTTGTTATTCTATAAAATAGTCAAAAATTATCTATTGGGAAACATCGCAATCGTACTGTGGTCATTGGCTGTTGGCGGCCTCATCCTCATTTTATTTGAAAAATATTCTTCCAAAAAAGATGTTCTAGAAGATTGGGATATCAAAGATATCACCTACAAGCAGTGTCTTTTTCTCGGTCTTTTCCAATCCATATCGATGATTCCGGGGGTTTCCCGTTCAGCAGCTACGATAATCGGCGGACTCTCCCTTGGCATCCCCAAAAAAACTATCGTGGAATTCTCTTTTCTTCTGGCCGTACCGACTATGGCTGCCGCAACAGGATTGGATCTTTTAAAGAATGCCAGCCTATTCAGCGTTTCTCAGATAGATTCTTTGGCTATCGGATTTTTGACCTCTTTCATAATGGCAATCTTAAGTATCCGTTGGCTCTTGAATTATATCCGAAAAAATAGTTTTACCGCGTTTGGAGTCTACCGCATCGCGTTAGCCATTCTGTGTCTATTCTTTATTTGACTATAGGACTCTTTCCAATTCCATATATTTACAAAGAATGCGTCGGGGGCGTATTTTTTGTGATATAATACAAGTGCAGAATAATGGATATGCTTTTTCTACCATATCATTTTAAAAAATCCGATGAAAAAAGATCTCATCATCAATCCGCTCGTCATTCAGCTTTATGATATTCTGAATCGCTTGGACAAAGTGAGAAAACAATACAACTTACTCGGCCGATACAACCCTAAAAACGACGCCATTTTTGATTTTTCAAAATACAAAGTATTGATCGAGGAACTGACCGACATATCGGCCAGAATTGCCTCAGTCAAAAAATCCATCAATCTCCACCAAAAAGAAGGCGGCGAAACCATCAAGCACCTACTTTCGGGCAATGACCTCTATCTTGATCTCGTAGCTACCCATTTCAAGCTAGCCTCAACTAGAATTGCTACCGTTGAAAAAAATCTCAACGCCATGATAAGCAGCTTGGCCGTGGCATTGAAGAAAAAGCGGGTTCCTTCCAGATACAGTTTTTTTTCCAGACTCATTTTCAGATTCATAAGAGTTAAAAGAAATTTAAAAATCATCCTGACAAGCATCTATGAAGTCAGGAAAGTGATTGATACCCAGATTATCCTGAATAGAGGTTTGAAAAATTATGCTCTCAACTACGACCAGTTGAAAAAAGGAGACGTTCTGCTTTTTTATGATTTGGAAGATTTTCTCAAAGATGATTTTCTTGCCAGATTGATTTCCATCGCGCAAGGATCGCGCATCACCCATACGGGCGTCATCAGTAACGTAAAAAAGAACAAGGCGACTTACATCAGCGCTGCTGCCTTAGGCAAAAGAATGGACATTTTCGATCTGGCTGTCCCGCCAGGCAGGTTCTTGTTCGTCCTGAGGCCCACATTGAACAAGCTTAAGCGCAAATATTTCCTAGAAGAATTGGATATGCTTAATTACCGGATAGAGAATATGGTCCAATATTATCCTTTTGGCGAAATTGAATCATGGTTCGCCACCCTGATCGGACTTTTCCAGATAATATCCATCCGCACAATCCATTCCAGCCTGCGGGTTGGAAATCTACTCCGTACTCCAGATAAAGTTTTTTGCAGCGAGATGATAGACGACCTGTTCAAGAATGTCGGCGTTTTCCTGACTTCTCGCAGCGATAATGATTCAATGGTCGGACCGGCGGAAATTTTTTATTCTCCCTATCTTGAATTTGTTGGAGTGTTGTGCAATAAAAACGAGTTGAAAAGTCTGGAAAAAGAACGCTTAGTTTTCTGATGTTCCCTTCGCGCCTATTTACTGTTACAATTAAGCCATAACCCTATCAAAAACCATTATGCTTACCCGAGATATTTTTGAGCAAGGCATCAACATGGCCAAAAAATTCAGCTTCATCCCACGGCAAAATTTTCCTGATTCCGGCATCGTCTTCGAATCTCCCGACCGGAAAAATGTGGCCAAGATCGCTCTCGGCATCGACGTGGGAACGGCGGAATTGCTCTACGCGAAACAACAAGGCTGCGATTTGGTCATCGCCCACCATCCTATCGGCGCACCGCTTATGGGCATGGCGGATGAAGTTTCTTTCCAGACTAAGAATTTGGGTTTCTATGGAGTGCCGGAAAAATCTGTTTTTTCAAAAATAGAAGAAGGGGCGCAGAAAGAACGCCGGCGCGCGGCCGCCTATAACATTTCCAATGAAGCTACTTTGGCTAAAAATCTCGATCTCGATCTTATGATTTTGCATACTCCGATGGATATTATCGGCATCAAAATCATGCAAAACGTGTTAGAAAAAGAACATTGCGACACGCTTGCCGATTGCCTGAATATCCTCGCGACGCTCGGAGAATTTTCCCTGGCCGCCAAGTTCGGACAAAAGCCATTCATCGCCCACGGAGATCCAACTTCCAAGATCGGTAAGATATCTTTCTCAGAATTCTTGGGCGCGGAAGAAGGCTCTAAGGAAATTTTTCAGCCCTTGAAAAATGCTGGCATAGACACTTTGTTAGTTCCGCATTTCAGTGAAGACTTTTTCCGCTCGACCGTAGCCGCTGATCTGCAGATAATCTATTGCGGCCATATGGCCAGCGATTCGATCGGTCCGAATGCTTTCCTTGATACACTTCTAACTGAAAAATCTGATCTGGAAATTTTGCCGCTCGGTGGATTTCTAAGAACAGCCCCACAAAAATGAAATATCATTATCATACACTGAAGAACGGTTTGCGCGTCGGTATCGTCCCGATGAAAGAAGCCGGGATCGTAACAATCATCTTTATGGTTAATGCAGGATCGCGCTTCGATCAGAAAGAACATAACGGCGTAGCGCACTTCACGGAACATATGCTCTTCAAGGGAACGAAAAAACGTCCCCAAACCGCCCAGATCGAAAGAGAGATTGAACAGTTAGGCGGAATTTTCAATGCCTTCACCACCAAAGAATTTACTTGGTTCAGCATAAAATTGCTAAAAAAGGACATCGAGCTCGCGCTTGATGTTCTGAGCGATATGTTGACCGAACCACTTCTTCTGGAAGAACAGATCATAAAAGAACGGCGCGTCATCCTCGAGGAGCTGCACATTTTCAAGGATTCTCCCTCTGACATTGTCGATGATCTATTCTATAAATGTCTGTATCACAAGGACCCTTTGGCTCATCCGATCGTCGGCATAGAAAAAAGTATCCGATTGATAAGACGGGAACATATCCTTGCTTTTTTCAAAAAATATTATTGCGCGAAAAACACCGCTCTCACGATCGCCGGCGATATCGAGGACAAGGATTGTCTGAAACTGGCTCAGCGCTTCTTTTCCAAAATGCCTGTTGGCATAGCTATAAAAGATGGTATAATAAAAAGAGACAGTACCGGGTCGAAAGTACATTTCAAACATAGGCCGAGCGAGCAGGTCTACCTCGCCGTCGGCGTACCGGCCTACAGCATCAAACACCCCGACCACCACGCTTGCAAGATCATCGCCCTCTTGCTTGGCGGCAATATGAGCACACGACTGTTTATGAAGCTGCGGGAAGAACTTGGCTTGGTCTATGACGTAATGACAGTGGCGGAAGCGAAAAAGAATAGTGGATACTTGGTCACCTATACAGGAGTTGAAAAAAAACATCTGGAAAAAACTATCGAATTAATAATCGCCGCCTACAAACGCCTGAAAAATGAACCTGTTGCCCAGAAAGAATTGACCGACGCCAAAAATTTCCTGATAGACAAGAAAAAAATTTCTTTCGAAGACTCTTCTCTGGTCGCGATGGATATCGCCAAACGCATCATTTTCGATAAGAATGAAAAGAATGTCGAAGATTATCAGAAAGAGATTAACAAGATCACGCCAGATGACTTATTGCGAGTGGCGCGAAAAATTTTCACTCCGAAAAAATTGAACATCGCTATGGTTGGCCCGATCAGCTCTGATCAAGTTGAAAAAATAGAGCGCTTATCATACCTACTATGATCATCCTATTTTGCAAAGGTCGAATTCAGATAACTAACAAATAATCAAACAAAAAATATGCCAGTGAAAAAAGCTGCAGCTGGAAGAAGAACAGCTGCCAGAAGAACCCCTGCTGCTCGCGCCACCGCTGCTAGAAGAACAGCCGGAAGAAGAACAGCCGGAAGAAGATCGACTGCTGCTAGACGAGCCGCTTAAGCCAATCTGAAGGGTGCATTGGTCCTCAATGCACCCTTTATGCTATTCAAAACCTACTATGAACATCAAACAAACTTACGAGAGATACAAAAGAAAAAAAATACTAAATCTTCTCCTGAACACCGAACCGGCCAAGATAATTGCTATGGGAGAAAAGATGGCTATCCCAGCTTTTCGCCGCGCCGCGACCAGGATGCCGGCTTACAAAAAAATCCTGAACGACCATAAGGTGGACATCGCCAAAATCAGAAGCGTGGCGGATTTCGCCAAGTTACCTATCCTCTCCAAAAAAACTCTTTTTCCGCTTTTCGATATTGAAGAACTGTGTATGGATGGGGACTTGAGCGTGATACAAGGCGCGATGACCAGCTCGGGCTTTTCCGGCATCTATTCTTTCGGCATCAACACGCCGCAGAATTACAAGACTATCGCCATGTCGATCGACATGGGCCTGCAAGCCAATTTCGACATCGACCACAAGAAAACATTTTTCATCAACGCCCTGCCGATGGGCGTGAAAGTGCGCACCTCTTTGCCACTAGCCGAAACCAGCGTACGGGATGACATGGTCCTAGCCCTCCTGAAAAAGATTTCCCCCAAATTCACTCAGACAATCATTCTTAGCGATCCACATTTCATCAAAAAGATCGTTGACACCGGCAACGCGCAAAAAATAGATTGGGAGAAGTTGGGCGTCAGTTTCGTCCTGGGCGAAGACTGGTTCTCTGAATCGTTCCGCACCTATCTGGCGGAAGAAACCGGCCTGGACCTGGACAAGCCGAACGGCCGCTTGATCGGCACCACCATGGGCGTGGCCGAACTTGACCTGAACATTTTCCATGAAGGTTTTGAAACTATCCAGATCAGACGAGCCGCTGTCACGGATAAAAAATTACGCGAAGCACTCTTTGGCCAAGACGCCGAACTAGTGCCGATAATTTTTCACTATTATCCGCACCGCACCTATATGGAAGCTGTGCCGGAAAAATCTGACGACCAAGAATTGGTCTTTTCCATGCTAAGCCAAGAGATGGCCATACCGCTCATCCGCTATAATTCGGGCGACAAAGGCAAACTCATGACGCACACTGAACTGGCAAAAATTCTCACTGAATGTGGCTACGAAAGATTCATCCCGAAATTGAAGCTGCCGATCGTCTGCGTCTGGGGCAGGAAAGACCGCTGCCTCATCGCCAATGGCGTCAAGATATACCCGGAAATCATCAAACAAGGCCTCTATGAAAATACCACAGTCGCCCGCACTATCACAGGCCATTTCTTCCTTTCTAATGAAACTGATCCTCAGATGGAAATTCAATTAAGAAAAGATATTGCCCTGAAAAATATTACCGATTTGGATGAACGGATTAAAAAAGCACTCTCCCAGTACAAACTGCCGGACATGAAAATCATCATCTATCCATATGCGGACTATCCGCACGCTATGGAACTTGATTATGAAAAAAAGTTCAATAACCTCTGATTGAAAATCTTCTACAGATTACAGGCACAAAAAATCCAACGCCGTTGGATTTTTTGTATCGACGACAATATGCCCTCTGAAATAAGTTTCTCCCCCCTTCCCTTTTTCCACCAAATGCGCTAGAATAGAAACTCAGTGCCGATTTATATCTTATAAAATCCAAATTTATGGCCATTAATGACGTCGCAATCAGATTTAATACGGTTTCTTTCGAATATCGCAAAGACAAACCCATCCTGGATGAGGTCTCTTTCGCCCTCCGCCAAGGTTCCAAATTCACCATTATGGGGCAGAACGGCGCCGGCAAAAGCACTATTTTAAACTTGATTACCGGGTCATTGCAGCCAAATGAAGGCTCCATTTTTGTCGAACCGTCATTGGTCATTGCCTACGCCAAGCAAGTGATCCCGCGGGAAGATATGGAACTGACCACTCGCGAATTTTTTGAAAAATGTTTCACTGGCGCCGCGCTCGTGAAAGCCTCGAACGGCAAAGGGAAAATTTATGACATTGATCGCCGCATTGATGCCGTCCTGGAAATTGTGAACCTGAAGGGAGATCATGAAAAAAAGATCAACCGGTATTCTGGCGGCCAACAAGCCCGCTTGCTCCTGGCTTCCGCTCTCATCCAAGACCCGGATCTTTTGATCTTGGACGAGCCGACCAATAATCTCGACCAAGCCGGCATCGGCCACTTGATTACCTATCTCATGGGTTATGAAAAAACCTGCATCGTCATTTCCCATGACGCCAACTTTTTGAATTGCTTCACGGATGGTGTTTTATATTTAGACGTCTTCACCAAAAAAGTCCACCAACACATCGGCGACTATTTCACCGTGATGGAAGAGATTGCTGAACAGATCAAAAAAGAAGAACGCAAAAACGCGCAATATGAAAAAGAAATCATCGCCAATAAAGAAAAAGCTAACTTCTTCGCCAATAAAGGTGGCAAGATGCGGCTCGTCGCCAGAAAGATGAGAAATAAAGCCGAAGAAATGGAAGAAGCCAAAGTGGCCGTTCGCAAAGAAGACAAAGCCATCCGTGCTTTTGAAATCCCCACGCAAGAAGGTTTGTCCGGCGAGATTATTAACATCTCCAGCCTGACGGTCATGAAAAATTATGAACCGACGGAGAAAAAAGTGAAGGTGTCGCTCAAAAAAAATCAGCACCTCTTGCTCAGCGGCCCGAACGGCATCGGCAAAACTACGCTTCTAGAATCCCTGGCCGAAGGCACCGCTAAGGGCGCGCATATTGCCGAAGGCGTGAAAGTCGGCTACTACCGCCAAGATTTTTCCAACCTCGATTTTGAAAAAACCGTTTTCGAAACTCTGTCGTCTGTGATGAAAGGTGAAGACGAGGAACGCCTGCGCAGCGTGGCCGCCGGCTTTCTCTTGACCAAAGAAACTGTCTATGCCAAAATCGGCTCACTCTCCGAAGGCCAAAAGGGTCTCGTAGCTTTTGCTCGCCTCCTGCTCGAAGAACCGGGACTTCTAATTTTGGACGAACCCACCAACCACATCAACTTCCGCCATCTCCCTATCATTGCCAAAGCTCTAGACAACTATAAAGGTGCCATGATCCTAGTGAGCCACGTGCCGGAATTCGTGGAACAGATTAGGATGGATGAGAGGTTGGATTTGGAGGGATAAAACAAACAGAACAAATATACTTCCAAAATATGATGATTTTATGATATAAATAGATTATAATCTAATATAAAACATCATGAATAAATCAGAATCATTCTTTGTTAATCCAAAAGAAAATATTGAAGATAAATTCAAGGAAAGCAAAGTACGCAGTGAAGATGGAAAACTACTCACAGTTTATCATTATTCTGACAACGACTTTGATGAATTTTCTTCGACTCCCAAAAAGGGAAATTATGAAGGAGACAATGGATTTTTTGGTGCAGGAATTTATTTTACTGACACCGAGGACGCCTTTCAATATGGCAAACGTCGATACGCCGCATATTTAAATTTAAAAAATCCTCTTGTAATAAAAAACCCTAATACTGAAGATATTAAAAATTTACACGGGAAAAGCAAGGAACTTCTAAATCAAGGTTACGATGGCGTTATGATCTGGAATGATGAAATTAAAGATGAAACAAGAACAATATTTGGCAAACCTCAATTAATTAGAGGAAAAAGAGCGGGCTGGAGCGAGATAGTCGTTCTCAGTCCGGATGATATACACATAATAGAAAAATAATCCTTTGCAGATTCAGGCGTCCTCGCCTGGACCTTTTTATTTCTGGCAAAGCTAAATAATACACCTGTCCTATTTTAATTTACCTTTACTCAATATTACATCTTACCAGCACTATGCGATTCAATCGGGACGATTGAACCTGCAACAAGTGAACTCATTAAAAAGTGCAGCTGTTTCCAAAGTGGAAACAGTTCAAATTAAAAGACAGCATGTGCAAAATTTGCACGCACTTGGCCGGCAATTATAAAATGAGCTGTTGCATCTTTTGCAACAGCTCAAAAAGAGCAATATGTGAAAAATGCATATTGCTAAAGTCTGAGGCGATCAAAGTTTCAACATGTAAAGAACGCTTACAAGTTCAAAATTATGGCAACTATCCGGAGTTTCCGGATAGTTTGAAAGAAAAGAAAGACTATCCTAAATATTAACAAAAATACCTTCAAAAAAGGCTTTCTTGTTTTATGTTAACAGCATTGACAATGCCATTAACCTGTGTTAACATTGTAATATAATTAGTTAACACAATTATTTAAAACTCTACAACTATGGGGAAAAATGGGTTTTTTACAACTAGCGAAGCGGCTAAAATACTAGGAGTAAGTCGAATCACTATCTTTAATCGCATAAAAACTGGCAAACTTGCCGCCATCCGGATTGGACGAAATTATGCCATTCCCAAAGAAGAACTAGAAGCCAATCTTGGGCGGGAGCTGTCGGAAGAAGAAAAATCAGTATTGTCCGAAGGAGTGAAAAAAGTTATCGCCGACTATGGCGAGACTTTGCAGCGCCTCGGCAAAGAATAATTTTATGATCAAAAATCTCAACATACGTGAAATAGAATTTATTGCACACTCCTTTGCGCGAGAAACGATGAGTTGGCATGAACCGATCCCTGATTTTGCAACTCGCTATCCTGGCAAACTGGAGAGTTGTTTAGCTGTCCCCTTTCAAAAATTTTCCGGCCGACATCTATACCGCGGTCTCACCGGCAAAGCCGCCATCCTTTTCTATCTGATGATCAAAAATCATCCTTTTCAAAACGGCAACAAGCGCCTAGCGGTCACCACTATGCTCCTTCTCCTCCACAAAAACGGCCAATGGCTCACCGCCTCCAATGAAATCCTCTACCGTTTTTCCATCCTAATCGCCGACAGCCCTGCCGAACTGAAAAGTGAAATGATTTCGCTAATTGAAGGATTTTTGAGAAAATATTTAAAATAAAAAAGAACGAGCTCTAGCCCGTTCTTTTTTAGCAAGTAATTTCAGCCATAGGCTGATCTGCCTCAGGCGGAAATTACTTACCTCTTTTTCCGTAAAACTTTTTATCCTTGCTCAATGAAAGTCAACGCCACGCCGGTTTTATCCGCGCGGCCGGTGCGGCCGATGCGGTGGACATAGTCGGCGTAGGTGGCCGGCAAATCAAAGTTGATGACATGACTGACATTTGGAATGTCGAGACCCCGAGCCGCCACGTCGGTGGCCACCAGAATTTCCACTTCATTATCCTTGAACATCTGCAACGCTTTTTGCCTTTTGTTGTGTGGCTTATCGCCATGAATCGATTCTGATTTGAAACCACGATGACATAGGTTGACTGACAAGCGGTCAGCACCGTGTTTCGTGCGGGAAAAAATCAACACTTTTTCAAATTCCGCTTTGTTCAGAAGGTCATGCAAGACATCTGTCTTGTCGAGACCTTTGGCCACGCGCACCACATCTTGATCGATCTGCTTGGAGGTCTCTTTGGTTTGCACCGCAATCCTGATCGGATCAACCAAAAAGGTTTGCACCAGTTTTTCAATTTCCACTGAAAAAGTGGCCGAGAACAGCATGATTTGTCTTTTCAAAGCCACCAGTGACAAGATCCATTTCACATCATTGATGAAGCCCATATCCAGCATGCGGTCAGCTTCATCCAAAATAACATTACTGAATTGCGAGAGATTGATCACGTGACGGTCAACCAAATCTTTGAGACGTCCTGGCGTACCGATGACCATGTTATGGCTCCGCCTCAATTGCGTAATCTGGCGACCAATGTTAGCACCACCCACCACCACCACGGCATAGAGTCGCAGCGGTTGCGCGAAAGCGAAAAATTCTTCTTCGATCTGAATGGCCAACTCACGCGTCGGCACGACTACCAAAACTTTTTCCTGCGGATTGCAAAGAATCTTATGGATCATCGGAATGAGAAAAGCGGCAGTTTTGCCAGTTCCGGTATTAGCGAGGCCAATCACATCGCGTCCCGAAAGCACTGCTGGAATGGCTTTCTCTTGGATCGGTGTCGGGTCGGAATAACCGCGGCGCAAAATAGCTCGCTTCAAATTATCATTGATCGGCAGCTCGGAAAACAAATATTCCGGCTTGAAAACATCCGCCGGTGCTTGTGGTTGAGCCTTGCTGATGAAGCGATTAATGTCGATCTTATCCCCGGTGAATCTTCCTCGGCCACCGCCGCCGGAGCCACCTCGTCTGCCATTGCTACTCGAGCCGGAACTTTTCCAACCCGAAGCCTTGCGCGCATCGCGCGCGTTGTTTCGTCTGTACATATGTATTTTCTACATAAAAAATTAAATATTTTATGTTTAGATACTTATGTCAGCTATAACGAGAAGTATTAACATAAAAAGCAAGTATACCACCCGCAAATGAATCTGTCAAGCTTCAGAGAATTTCATTCTCCCCTGTACCCAGGGGAGATGTCTCGTACTCGAGACAGAGGGGTTGGGCTTCCTCACTCTGCCCTTGACATTTTTTCTATTCCGCGATACTATTCTAATATAAATTAGAATAGTTCTGTTTATGGAATTCCATTGTTGCGCCAAAAATTCAGGAGAAGCGGAAAGTATCGGCAAAACATATGCTTTTCTGCGGGCGATCGCTGATCCCAACAGACTGAAAATTCTCTGCGTTCTTAAGGGCGGTTCGAAATGTGTTTGCGAAATAGTCCCTGCGGTGGGAATATCCGACAAGCTAGCTTCCCATCATCTCAAACAACTGAAAAACATCGGCCTCTTGGACGAAAAGCGCGAAGGCAATTTCATCCGCTATTCACTTAATAAAAAAGTTATCAAGGAATATAAGAAAATATTTAATCAAGTAATAAAATAAACAAACCCTATGCACATCAAGATTCTGGGCACCGGTTGCCCCAATTGCCAACGCCTCGAAGCCAACACCAAGCAAGCCATCCAAGAATTGAAACTGGAAGCAACTATGGAAAAAGTGACCGAAATACAGGACATTATGAGCTACGGCGTGATGAGTACACCGGCGTTAGTGGTTGACGAAAAAGTGGAAACAGCAGGCAGAATACCTGACATAGGCGAGATTAAAAAAATCCTTTCATCAAAATAATCAAAAAATATGCAAAAAATCAATTCTTATCTGTTCTATTCAGGTTTGATCTTCATCATTGCGGCGACATTCCTTTGGATAAACTACGATGCAAACAGAAAGAATGTTCCGTCCGTCTCGGCAAAGAAGGCTGCCATTGGAATTGCAAAGACCGAAGAATCAAAGCCGGCGGAGAAAATCCAGGTGTTTCTTTTTCACGCCACCCAGCGTTGCTCGTCCTGTATCGCTATCGGAAAATATGCCCAAGAAACAGTGGAGCAAAAATTTCCTGACGAGCTAAAATCTGGGAGAATTGAATTCAAGGAAATCAACATTGATCTTCCTGAAAACAAAGAACTGGCAATCAAATTCAAGGCGACCGGTTCCGCACTTTTCATCAATCCGATTTTTGATGGACAGGATCACATCAAGGATGACACGCGAGTCTGGCAATTAGTTTCCAATGAACAGGGATTCATCAGTTATCTTTCCGACAAATTACACGGAATGTTGGGCAGTGAGGCTTCGGCTCAAGAAAAATAAAACTACACATGGAATTTTTAAACGCACTATTTGATCAATACAATTTTCCGCTTTTTTCGGCTTTTATTTTGGGCGTGATGACTTCCATCAGCCCCTGCCCGCTGGCGACCAATATCACCGCCATAGCTTACCTTTCCAAAGACACCAAAACCCCTAAAAATACACTCATTGGCGGTCTGATGTACACACTTGGGAGAGCGCTTAGCTACACACTGCTAGCAACTTTGATTTATTTTGGACTATCTTCTTTTGAGATAGCCAAACTTTTCCAAGGCTGGGGCGATAAGGTTTTGGGTATAGTCCTCATTCTTATCAGCCTTGTGATGTCTGGAGTCATCAAAATCAATTTTGGCTCTAAAAGCAATAGGGTGGAAAAAGTGAAAGAATGGCTGGCCAGCAAGGGTTATCTTGGGGCATTGCTTTTAGGAATGTTATTCGCCTTGGCCTTTTGTCCTTACAGCGGGGTGATATTTTTCGGAATACTTGTTCCCTTGGTTCTAAAATCCGCAGAAAGCTTCTTACTCCCAACATTATTTGCTTTAGGCACAGGGTTGCCGGTCATTGTATTCTCTTTCATTTTGGCGTTCAGTGTTGGGAAAGTGAGTGAGTTGTATAACGCCATGAGTAAGATTGAAAAAATAATGCGCTACTCCGTGGCGATGGTTTTTCTCTTGGCTGGAATTTATTATCTGCAATTTTTGGTAAAATATTTAATCAATTTAATCTAAACTATGGGAAAGACAAAAAAACCGCATTTACATACGGAATCACAAAATGGCGATTCAGCTGGAAATAAAAATATCGCCTTTTCCATTATTCTTAATACTATCATTACCGCTTTTGAAATCGTGGTCGGACTTTTCATTGGCAGTTTGGCCTTGATTTCCGAAGCGCTGCATAATTTTTCCGATGTCGGATCACTTTCCTTGAGCTGGTGGGGAGAAAAACTAAAAACCAAAGGCAATACGACTTTCAAAACCTATGGCTATAAGCGGGCGGAGATCTTGATCGCCTTTTTCAATTCACTGGTGCTTTTAGCAGTCATTGTCTTTATTCTCGTCGAAGCGACACAAAGATTGTTCCACCCTTCGGAGATATCCGGCGTCTCAATAATCTGGACGGCAATCCTGGCTTTGGTCGGCAATAGCATCGCAACCTATCTTTTGGAAAAAGACGCACACAAAAATTTGAATATGAAAAGCGCGTGGCTCCATTCATTCCAGGATGCCCTATTTTCCTTAGGAATTGTTGTTGGCGCCATACTTATCTATTATTTCCATTGGTACATCATTGACCCAATTATTTCCATCGTGCTTTCAGTCTATGTACTCAAAGAAGTTTATGAGCTGATTATGCAAACGATTAATATTTTAATGGAATCAGTGCCGGAAGATGTTGATTTTGAAGAAGTTAAGGCAAAATTATTATCCTTGTCTGGAGTGAAGAAAATAAATGATCTGCACATTTGGCAGACTGACAGCCACACCCGCTTTTTAAGCGCTCATCTGGAAATTGACGATATGGAAAATGAAAGAAGAACCGATTTGATCGTTGAAGTGCAAAAAAAGATGATGGAAGATTTCAAAATCAATCACACAACTGTTCAAATGGTTTCCGTCACAGAAGCGGAAAAACTGAAACTTAATTGCGGGCATTGTAACTAATTTAAAAACTATTTATGGACATATTTTATCCCATCCAACTTTTCGCCGACTGGCTAACTTATTCGGTTTTTGGAATACTTCCGAAAACTCTGCTGGCCAGCGCGGTTAATTTCTTTATTTTTGACACGATTAAAATCCTTCTACTTCTATTTGTGATCATTTTTGTAGTGTCGATTATCCGTTCATTTTTACCGCCGGAAAAAATCAGAAATATTCTTTCGCATGAGAAAAAATATATTGGCAATATCTTAGCATCGCTCCTAGGAATTGTTACGCCATTTTGCTCTTGTTCGGCCGTGCCTTTATTTTTGGGTTTTGTGCAGGCTGGAGTTCCCTTGGGCACGACCTTTTCATTTCTAGTCGCTTCGCCGATGATAAACGAGGTGGCTTTGGTTCTTTTGCTTGGAATGTTCGGCTGGAAAATCGCGCTGATTTATATTGTCAGTGGACTTTTGATCGCGATTTTTTCCGGTATGGTCATTGAAAAAATTGATGTCAGAAATCTGGTGGAAGAATTCGCCTTGACCGACAATGGCAAGAATCTCAATCTTCCGGAATTGAGCTGGGAACAAAGAATAAAATATGCCAAAATGTATACTTGGGATATTGTAAAAAAAGTTTGGCTATATATTGTTATCGGCGTAGGCCTTGGCGCGTGGATCCATGGCTACGTCCCCGCCGACCTCCTAGCGCAATATGCCGGCAGTGATAAATGGTACGCCGTGCCGCTCGCAGTCGTCATCGGCATTCCGCTCTATTCCAATGCCGCCGGCGTGATTCCATTGGTCGGAGCTCTCACTGAAAAAGGTGTCGCCATGGGCACTTCTCTCGCCTTTATGATGGCCGTCACCGCCCTGTCTCTGCCGGAATTTATGATTCTCAAGAAAGTTATGAAAACCAAACTCATCCTCATCTTCGCAAGTATCGTAGGAATTGGCATTATCTTTACCGGCTATCTTTTCAACGCCATCCTAAATTAGAAAACTAGAAAAAACAAAAGCCCGCGGTCCCCATTTGGAAACCCGCGGGCTTTTAAAAAGTTCCGTCTATCCCTCTCATCAGAATTGTTCTTTTTTATCGATGAACGTCATATACAAGATTGGGATGATGAACAGCGTGAAGAAGGAAGAGATTGAAAGGCCGAAGATTATGGCAGAACCCAGCGCGGTCCAAGTCGCATTGGAAAGCGTGACGGGAATGATACCGGCAATGGTCACGATAGAGGTGATGAAAATCGCTTCCAATCTGGATTTGCCGGCATCGATAATGGCTTCCTCAAAAGGAATGCCGGTTTTGATATTAAGATTTATTTTGTCGATGAGGATGATGGCGTTTTTCACTACGATTCCGAAAAGCGCCAAAATTCCGATGAGCCCGGGGAAACTCAAGGTCACGCCCAAGAGGGCCATGCCGATAAAAACCCCGATGAGCGCCAATGGCAAGGTGACGAGAACAATGATCGCCTTCCGGAAAGAATTGAACTGGATGACCAGTGTGGAAACGATCAATAATCCGGCGATCGCCATCGCGCGGATGATTGAAAGCACCGATTCATTGTTCTGTTCATTTTCCCCGCCATAGCTGATGGAATATCCTTGGGGCAAAGCATAGTCTTTGGCCAGCTTAGCTTGGAACTCTTTGACCACTTGGGTCGAGCTGGTAGTGCTTTTGACATCGGCCGTAAGCAACACCGTTCTTTTCTGATCGATGCGCGTGATGGCATCGACTGAAGGCGTGAGCTTCACGGCAGCGACGTCTTTAATGAAGATGGGCTGCTTCTTGTTATTGAGGATCTGCAGATTTTGGATCGATTCCAAGGTCGGAATCTTATCTTTGCCAAAACGCGCGACCACATCGATCGTCTTGTTATCGCGGATGACAGTGGAAACCGTTGTCCCGGAAATCGCGCTCCGAAGAGCCAATCCGACAGCGGCCGCGTTCAGATCATAAAGTTCCATTTTGGCATCATCAAGCGCGAAAGTATATTCCGCCGGCGCATCCTTGAGCGAAATGTCGCTGTTGATCGTACCGGGGACAGAATCAATCATCGGTTTTAGCTCATTGGCGATCTTGTCCAATATCTGCAAATCATCGCCGGATATCTGCGCTTGAAAAGCGCTGCCGGAAGGCGGGCCGCCGCTCGGAGAAGAAACCGTGATGGTGGCGCCTTGGATATCAGCTATGTTGTCGCGGATCGTTTGGGCGATATCATAAGCCTTGATGCTGCGATCCTCCTGCGGGATCAATTTGATCGTAATCGACGCGGTATTGGAATTGTTCGTTCCCCCGCTTCCCAGACTGCCGCTTGAACCGGGATTCCCGACGATCGTGGAAAAGTTCACTATATTTGGAATCTTGAGCAGCCGCTCTTCGACTTTTTTTGTGATAACGTCCGTCTCATCCAATTTCAATCCGGCCGGTCCGAGCAAACTGACATACAGAACATCGCCATCAGCTGCCGGAAAAAATTCTGATTTGACAATGCCGGTTACGGGCAGTAAGATCGCCAGAACAAATAGAGCAAGTGTGGCAATCAGCGTGATGATCCTTCTTTTTTTCGTGCGCGTGACCAAGCGCAAATATTTTTCATAAATCGGCAGAACGCGATCGAAGCGGATGATGCCATGGATCAAGCGGCTACCGAAAGTGGCGTTGTCATGATCGCCCTGATGTAGGAGTTTTTGTTTGATCAGATCATCATCCGACCATTCCTTTTGGGAAAGATTTTTATTCCCCGCCAAAATTCCGCTGCCGCCGGAAAAATACCATTTGATCATCCAAGCCAAAGCGACCAGAGAGAATGTGGCGAAAACATAACCGAGAAGGCTATGACTCGCAATGGCGAACAGTCCGCCGGACAAGATCAGGGCAAAAATTATCCAAAAAAACTTTTTCGTCAGCCTCACCCGCTCCAGAACTGCCGCGAGCGGATGATTGATCATAAGCGCGACTAGAAGAGACGCGATCAGAGTGACTGAAACAGTGATCGGGATGGATCGGATGAATTGGCCGATGATCCCCGAAGCGAAAAGCAGCGGCAAAAAGGCCCAAACAGTGGCCAGGGTCGTTGAAAGCAAGACGATTTTGAAATCATTCAGGACCAAAAGCACCGCTTCTTCCGGCGTATATTTTCCCGTCTTCATATATTGCTTGGTAGCACTGACCACCACGATCGCGTCGTCCACCAAAAGACCAAGGGAAAGCAGAAGGGCGAAAATAGACAGAAAATTCAGCGAAGTCCCGGTGACTTGCATCACGCCGAACGTGATGAAAAAAACCAACGGGATCGCGATGCCCGCTACAAAAGCTTCTTTGAGTCCGACAATCAGGAATAGGATGCCGACCACCAGGACCAAAGTAAGCAGAAAATCATGCGTGAGCTGGTTGAAATCTTTATTGATGCGCGTGGCTTGATTCACCGTGTCGTCATAAGTGATGCCAGTCGGAAATGTTTTTAGCATCTCATCGATCTTGGTTTTGACGCTATCAACAGTATTCAAGATCGAACCACCGGTCCTTTTGACGATCTGCAAAGTGACGGCGTTTTGCGACGCCTTGGCGTTCAATGAAAATCTGGAATAGATGGTTTTTTCAATGGCTTTTTCCCGGACTATCGCGATGTCTTTCAGATAAACGATAGCGTTATCATCTGTGTGCAAGACAGGGATGTCCCCCAGGGTTTTAGCGTCAAAAAAACGCGCGTCGGATCGGACGGGATAGTTGAACTCGCTCCCTTCGAAATTTCCAGCTGGGATAGCACGATTAGTGGCCGCAATGGCCGCGTTCGCTTGATCCAAGGAAATATTATACAGCGCCAGTTTTTGCGGATCATAGGCCACTTCGAATTGCGTTTCATCCCCGCCGGAAACATTCACTTCTCGAATGTCAGGAATTTTCACCAACTCATCCTTGATGTTATCGATATAGGTCCGCATCGCGAATCCGTCATACGGACCGACAAACGCATAGGTCACGATCGGCGTGTCATCCAAAGAGATCTGCTTGATCTGCGGATCATTGGCCTCGGTCGGAATGTCTTGTCTTATGGCCGGCAACTGATCCCGCAATCTCCGCACCGCGTCATCGACATTTTGGTCAGCATCGAATTCCACCACCACTTTTGCGAATGAATTGGAAGAAGTGGAAGTGATTTTGTTGATGCCACTGACGCCGGAAATGTCAGTTTCGATTTTTTTCGTGACCAGTTCCTCCATATCGGAAGGCGCGACACCTGGATAGGTATCCGTGATGACAGCCGTGGCGATCTTGACTTCCGGATTGGATTCGCGCGGCAATTGGAGGAAAGAAAAAATTCCCCAGCCGGAAATCAACATGATCAAAAGGATGACCACACGGAAATTGGCGACGAAAAAATTTAACCATGTCTTCCTGAGCTCCGGAGAAAATTCCAATTTGTCCAAATAGGCGGAATCGGTCGTTTGCGGCGACTTTTCTTGGCTTGGTCGTAGCATAAAACTTTATTATTACCGGGTTATTGCGATTACTTCTCCGTCATGCACCAGCTTGGCGCCGTCAGTGATGATTTCCGTTCCAGCCGGAATCTCAGCGGTTATTTCGGCTGCCTCTCCATTCACTTGCACGACCGTAATAGGCGTTTTTCTGGCGACGTTCCCATCCACGATGAAAATATAACTTTCGTTCTGACCGACATTAATGGCAGTAAGCGGCAAGATCAGATCATCTTTGTTCTGCGGTTGCAGACTGGTCCTTATTTTGACTGTCAGGATGGTGCCTGAAAGGAGAGGCACGCCGGAATGATCACCGGGAACCGCTTCCACCAAAAAACGTCTAGTGGTCGGATCGGCCGCGGCTGCAATGTTCTCAATTTTCAAAGGCAACGATTTACCGTTAGCATCCAACATAGAAATTTCCTGACCGAGAGCAAGCTCGCTCCGTTGATCTTGATCGACATAAAAGCGGACTTTGACATTGGATGATTTGCTGACCCGCGCGATCAGTTGCCCGACTGCGACAGAATCTCCGATCGAAACATCCCTGCTGAGGATCACGCCGGAAATCGGACTGGTTATCAAATGGCTGTCCAAAACACTTTTAAGGCCCACTTTGGCGCTCTCAAGCTGGATTTCCGCGATATCAATCTGCTTTTTGGCGCTATCCACTTGCGCCTTGCTGACAGTCACGGTCAAAGCGGAATTATCTTGTTGTTCATCATAAGCATCCTTTAAATTCTTATAATTCTTCTTAGCCAACGCCAGCGATTCTTCCGCCTGTTCTTTGGAAAGTTGTGACTGTTGGACTTGGGCGCTTTGGAACCCCTTTTCCGATGTCTGCAAGGCGTTGCCCGTGTCATCTATGCGCGCGAGCAATGCACCGGCACCGATCTTATTACCGATCCCATAGGGAACGGCCAAAACCGTACCGGCCGATTTCGCAGTCACGCTGACTTCCTGATCGCCGACTATAGTGGCAGGATATTCGACTTCTTGGTCCAAGGTCTTGCTATCGGACGCAAGCTGGACGGAAACAGCTTGGGGCTGCGCGGGTTTTTCCGCGACCGTAACAGTCCGGCGACCGGGAATTTTTGCGGCGATGGCAAAAATTGCGACAACGATGGCTATCGATCCAATGATTTTTTTCTTGTTCATACGGCAGTTTTTTAAATATGGTTAATTTTTGAATAATTTTTCCAACTCACCTTCTTCTTTATCCAGAATGGTATTGATTTTTTGCATGAAAAGTTTGTGCTGTTCAAGCTCCGCCGCACTGAATCTTTTCGAAAATGAAATGTGGGCCTTTTCAAATCTCTTTTCTATCATCG
>JBAYUI010000005.1:0-51816 GCA_041675165.1 Parcubacteria group bacterium
GGCTCGGCGCGCAATTCTTTTCCACGATAGATTAAATAGACTTTTTGACAAATATTAGACAAATAGAGCGCCGCACTGACCGCACTATCCGCTCCGCCGATAATACCAACAGTCTTGTTTTTATAGAAAAAGCCGTCGCACGTCGCACAATATGATACGCCCGCGCCAAGCAGATGTTTTTCGCCGGCAATCGCCAATTTTCTTCTTTTTGTGCCCGTTGCCAAAATAAGCGTCCTAGTTTTCAATACTTCCCCATTTGCCAAGGCTAAAATAAACAGCGCTTCATTTTTTACGATTGAATCCACTGAAGTGGCGATGATTTTGACGCCATATTTTTTAGCGTGACTGCCCCATTTTTGTGAAAAATCAAAGCCTGTCATATTCTCCATTCCTGGATAATTGTCGATTTCGTGCGTCTCGGTTATCTGACCGCCTAAAACACTCCCGATAATCAGATGCTCTACGCCATAACGCGAAGCATAGATCGAGGCTGCGAGCCCCGCCGGTCCAGCCCCAATTATTATCAATTCGTGAAGTTTGTCCATTTTGGTGTTTTAACAATTTAATAGTTTAACGTTTTTCAAGGGTCATTTTTGTTAAAATGCTTAAATGTTAAAATAATTTAGTTTTTTATCGGCATAGCCAGATAAATAAAATTATCCAAAACTTCTCCCGTCTTATCATCAATCTCTCGGATCGCCACCGGTGATGTTTCACTATTAGCTAGGATTGCCACCTGGTCGGAAGACACCGCATTGATTCCATCCAGAAGATACTTGGCATTGAAAATAATCCCCTGAGACGGCCCCGTTATCTCAAATTTAATCTCTGTTGAATTTTCTCCAGTTTCCGCGCCGGAAGAGTGTATAAAAATTTCAGAAGCCTCAGCGTCAATTTTAAGCGTAATCTCATTAGAGCTGCCGGAAGAAAAAAGGGTGGCGGTCTTAAGTGCGTTCTGAAAAAACTTTTTTTCACCCACTATTCTGGTCACATATTCTTTCGGCATAATATATTCATATTGGGGATATTTTCCATCAATCAAGCGGGAAACTAACTTAACATTGCCTATTTCAAAAAATATCTGCCCCTCTTCAATAGCAATCTTCACCCTAAATTCTTCTTCTTCGGAAATTATTCGATTAAATTCGATCAAGGTACTGGCTGGAACAATGACACTTTCATTTTTTTCAATGAAAGACGGGTACGTTTCCTTATTCACATCTTTTTCATCCAGTGTTATTTTGTATTCAGCTAGGCGAAAACTATCCGTAGCGGCAAAAAATAATTCCTTTTCCTTCAGTTTAATATTAACTCCCGTAAGTTCTTGTCTTGCTTCATTCACAGCAACAGCCACTAAAACCCTATTGATTGCTTTTTTAAATTCCGCCCCATCCAATTCCAATAAATATTCCCCTTTCTTAACCGGAATAAGTGGAAAATCACCCGCAGGAATACCTTTGATCGAAGTCTTATTAGTCTTATTCTTAATTTTCAATGTCTCTCCATCCGATTCCAATATTATATTATCCCCTTTTAATAAATTATTCGAAAGTCCACTGATTAAGCGAGCAGGTACGGTTATTTTACCTTCTCGTTCAATTTTAGCTCCGATTTGAGAAGATATCCCAATTTCTAAATTAGTGGCTGATAATTTCAACCCGCCTTTTTCCGTTTCAAAAAGAATATTATTCAAAATAGGCAGAGTATTTCTTTTGGCGACCGCTCGTTCACAATTGTAAATAGCTTTTTTAAAATTCTCTTGGGTGCAGATCAGTTTCATATATTCTTAGTTATTATTATTATATTTTAATTTATATAATATTATTAGTTATTATTACAGAGGGATAATTTTGTGCATAAGGTGAAAAAGAGGCTTAGGATAAGGAAAATATGAGTTGATAGGATCGGTACAGAGGGAGGGAAAAGGTTGTTTTGGGGGTGGGATAAAACAGGGAGGAGATTATTTTTAAAAATAATCTCCTGTTTATGAACAGGGGTTGGCCCGACTTAATCACAGGGCTATGCACAGGAAAATCAAAGAGCTATCCACTTCTTATTCACAAAAAACAAAACTAACCACAGACGGAATAGAGCTGTTCTCTAAGATGGGTGATTTCTTCGTTTAATTTTTCATCCACCTTAAGCTCTTTGGAAATTTTTTCATAAGCATAGAGTGCGGTGGTATGATCCCGTCCGCCCAACTTATCTCCGATACCGGGATAAGAATATTGAAGTTCGCTCCGCATCAAAAACATTGTGATCTGGCGAGGCTTGGAAATTTCTTTTTTCCGGTTTTTTGCAATCAAATCATCTTGGCTGATTTCATAAAAATCAGAAACCACTTTGAAAATGTGCTTATGAGTAATACCTTTTCTTTTTCCGCTGGATAAGATGTCGGATAATATTTTTTTCGTATAAGCCAGTGTCAAATCTTTTTTGGTCAATTGAGCGCTGACGGAAACGCGATTTAAGGCGCCTTCCAATTCGCGCACGTTATTTTTTATGTTAGTGGCGATGAACTCAAGGGCGTCATTATCTATTTTTAGGTTGGTGGCGGCTGATTTTTGATGCAAAATAGCCAAACGAGTTTCCAAGTCTGGTTTGGACACATCGGCGATCATACCGCCCTCAAAGCGAGACAGGAGGCGCTCTTCCAAAATCTGGATAGCCTTAGGGGGGCGATCGCTGGTCAGGATAATCTGTTTATTTTTTTGATAGAGGTAATTGAAAATGTGAAAAAATTCTTCTTGGGTTTTTTCCTTACCTGAAATGAACTGGATATCATCAATTATCAAAAGATCTATTTTTTGATATTCACTCTTAAATTCGTCAACTTTCCTGTTTTTTATGGAGTCAATAAGGTCACTTGTAAATCTTTCTGAGGAAATATATTTTATCCTCATTTCCGGATTATTTTTCAAAATTTCATTACCTACGGACTGGATAAGATGTGTTTTTCCGAGGCCAACTCCGCCATAAATGAAGAGCGGGTTATAAACGCGGCCCACGTTCTGAGAAACAGCGTAACAAGCGGCGCGCGCCAGCTCATTGCTTCCACCCACGATAAACTTATCAAAGGTGTATTTGGGGTTTAGGTTTGTTTCTTGGCTCAGGGTTGGTCGCTTCTCTATATATTGGATGGTTTTTTTGGGGGGCAAAATAGCGTCCACAGAAGGTTCTTTGGCCGCCAAAAAGGAGGGCTCTTGATTGGTTGTCGAGGAAATGGTGCAGATTACTGAAGTGATGTCGCTCTGGAGGTTTTTAAGAGCGCGTAAGATGTAGAGATCATATTTATTTTCCAGCCATTCTTTGGCAAAACCGTTCGGCACACCCAGAACAACTCTGCCGTTTTTCACAGAGAGGATGGAGGTATTTTTGAACCAAGTGATAAAATTAGCTTTTGAGATGGAAAGCTCAATTTCCCCCAGGGCGGCTTGCCAAAGCTCTTCGTTAGTTAGTTGTTTCATCGGTTTTTTAAAAAGCCTAAGGATAGATAGCGACTAAAAAAAGTATATCACAAAAAAAAATAACCAACTAGGAAAAAAGTTAATAAAGGTGTTTATAATGTGTGAATCGTTTTTGTAAAGCCGATAAATAAGGAGTGAATTGACTTTTGCGGCATTAGCTGGTAAACTTCTAAATGATTAAACTATTAAATCATAAGAAAATATATGAGCATTACTTATAAGCCCAAAAGCCGAAAAAGGAACAATCGCCACGGTTTTCTGACGCGCCAAGAAACAAGCTCAGGACAGGCGGTGATCAAAAGAAGACGGCAAAAAGGAAGAAAAAAATTAACCACGGTCTAAAAATCAGATGCTTTTTAGAGAAAATAGGCTTATTCTAGGGCGAGATTTTAATGTAGCCTATCGGGAGGGTCGTTTTTTATCCTCAGGCAACATTTCTTTAAAAGTGCGCGAAAATGGACTTGAAAAAACAAGAATCGGTTTTTCTATCGGTCTCAATTTTTCCAATAAGGCGGTAGACAGAAATAAGGCCAAAAGATGGCTGCGTGAAATAGCCAAAAAACAGCTAAAAAACATAGGAAAAAGCGTTGATATGGTGGTTATGCTGAAAAAAGAACCTACTTTTCCAACCTACCAAGCGCTGGAAAGTAATTTTCAAAAAGCTCTTTCGAGAGGGGATTTGATCATTAAATAACAATAAAATAAAACACATGAGCCTTTTGTTTGATGCTTTGGTATATAAGCCGCTTTATAATCTTTTAATTTTTATCTATAATACTTTGCCTTTCCATGATTTTGGGATAGCCATTATTTTAGTGACACTCATCATAAAGTTTTTTCTCGTCCCTCTGTCCAAAAAACAGATCGAATCACAGAAGAAAATGCAAGAAATGCAGCCAAAAATCAAGGAAATTCAAGAAAAATACAAAAAAGACAAAGAAAAGCAAAGTAAAGCCTTGATGGAATTTTATAAAACAAACAAGACTAATCCTTTTTCCGGATGTTTACCGACGATTTTCCAGTTGATTTTTCTGATTGCGATCTATCGGGTCTTATTCAATATTTCCAATTCCGGCCTCTTGGTTGATCCGAAAGAGCTTTATGCTTTTGTGGCTAATCCTGGGCAAATAAACCAATATTTCCTAGGACTGGTCGATCTTTCTCGGACAGTCAACTTGGGGCATCTGACGATCGGTTCGATAGCCCAAATAATTTTGATCGTTCTGGCGGCAGTGGCTCAATATTTCCAGATGAAAATGATAATGCCTCCTAAACCCGCAAAGTCATCAGGCACGCCTGATCTGGCCAGCACGATGTCTACCCAGATGATGTACCTTGGGCCTCTTCTGACCCTATTTATCGGTATAAAGTTCCCTGCTGGCCTAGCACTTTACTGGCTTGTTTCAACTATTTTTGCTATAATTCAACAAAAGCAACTGACAAAGAAGCCGGTCGAGGAGAAATAAAAAATGCGCGGATAACTTAACCTAATTTAAAATATATGAAAGAAAAAAATCCGAATGATATCAAAATTATAGTCCGACAAGTTGTCATGGAATTGGTAGAAAAGATGAAAATTGACTGCGAAACAGAGATAAAAGAATTTTCTCAGGACGGAAAAGATAATTTGGTCTGCAACATTAAAACGGAAGAATCTAGTTATTTGATAGGACAATACGGTATTAATTTGCAGGCTCTGCAACATTTGGCGCGAGTCATTGTGCGCAAAAAAACCACAGAAAAAGCAGATTTCATATTGGATGTCAATCTGTATCGGCAAGAAAAAAACGAATCGACGGCTGTTTTGGCCAGAAATATGGCCGAAAAAGCTGTTATGGAGAAAAAGGCGGTCATTCTTCGCCCGATGTCTCCTTATGAAAGAAGGCTGGTGCATATGGAATTGTCCGGAAATGAGAAGGTGAAAACGGAAAGTATTGGAGAGGGAGAAGAGCGGCAAGTCATAATCAAGCCCTTATAATAGTCTGTTAAAAATTTAGCCCCATCCATTTAGATATGGTAATTGCTCGTAAAATTGCTTATAACGTCGTTGTGAGCAGCGTTTCAAAAATTCTTTCTACCGTTTTAGCGCTCCTTTCGATCGGGCTGATCACTCGTTATTTGGGGGCTTCCGGCTTTGGAGAATATGCCACAGTCCTAGCTTTTTTGGCGCTTTTTTCAGCTATCGCGGACCTTGGTCTTTATTCCACCGCTACTAGGGAAATTTCCAGACCGAATGCGGATGAATCAAAGATAATCGGCAACATTTTTTCTTTAAGGTTGATTATTTCGAGCATTGTTCTTCTGCTTTCGCCGGCAGTTTTTTGGTTTTTGCCCTATCCGCTCGAAGTGAAAGAGGCTATTTTGATAATCGCGGCCTCATTCCTTTTCTCTTCCTCTTATCAAGTATTGAACGGTGTTTTTCAGAAAAACCTAGCTATGGACAAGGTGGCAATGATTGAACTCTTTGGAAAAATCATCCAGGTTACCGTGATATTTGTTGTTATAAAGCTCCAATTGGGGTTTTTGTGGATCATCGCCTCGCTGCTTTTCAATATGATTTTCAGCTTCACCGCCGTTTATGCGTTGTCAAAAAAATATATTTCTTTCACGTTGCGCTTCGATATGGCCTATTGGAAAGCCTTTCTTAAGGAGTCGTATCCCTTGGGAATTGCCGCTTTTATTGGGTTTGTTTATTTCAAAGTGGACACTATTTTGCTTTCGGTTATGAAAAACAGTGCCGAAGTGGGTATATATAATGCTGCTTATAAAGTAATTGAGAATATCACCTTTTTCCCGACTATGATGGCGGGGCTTATTTTTCCCATAATGTCACAAACCATCTTTGTGGATTTTGCGCGCTTCAAGGACGTTTCAGACAAGACGTACAAGATATTTTGGATTTTTGCCGTGGCGCTTGTCATAGGCACGATGTTCCTTTCCGGCGGAATAGTGGATCTTATTGGTGGAAGCGGTTTTGAAAAATCCGAATTGGTGCTTAGGATTCTCATCTTTGCTTTGGCGGCGATATTTTTCAGTAATTTTTCAAACTCCATCCTGATTGCTGGAAACAAGCAGAAAAAATTGATGGTGATTATGTTTTTAGCGGCCGTTTTTAATGTCAGCGCCAACCTGATTTTCATTCCCAAATATTCCTATATAGCTTCAGCTTGGATTTCGGTCTTAACAGAGTTGTTTGTTGTCGCGGCTACTTTTTATGTTATGATAAAAGAGTTGCGATATTTTCCGGTGGTGGAAAGATTTTATGGAATTTTGGCTTCCGGTGCCGTAATGGCCGGTTATTTTTTCTTTTTTAAGAGCCTTAATTTTTTCGTGCTGGCCATTTCCGGTACATTGGTCTATGCGGCCGCTCTTTGGATGTTCGGAGCGATCAAAACGACGGATATTTCCAGCATAATCACCAAAAAAGGAGAAAAAGAAAGTATGCTTATTTCCCAATAGACAATTGTCTCAGGGGGAGGTATTTTAGGCGCAAGAGTTAAAAATTTTATATAAAAGAGAATGGAGACTCCTTCAGCTATGAAAACTTTGCCCAAAATTTTCATCATCATCCTTAACTACAACGGAAAAGATTGTCTTGGCAATACTTTGGCTGACGTTTTCCGTTTGGAATACGCCAATTTCGAAATCGTTCTGGTGGACAATGCTTCTCAAGACGGATCTTTGGAAGAGGTGCTTAATAAATTTTCGAAGGCGATCGTGATCAGGAACAGCCAGAACGTAGGCTTTGCGGCCGGTATGAATGTGGGTATAAAATATGCCCTAGAACGTGGGGCGGAATATGTTTTGCTTTTAAACTATGATGTTTCTGTGCCGCAAAATTGTCTGTCTCTCTTGGTCGAGGATATGGAGAAAGACAGAAAAATAGGTGTCGGTAGCCCGCTGATCTTCGAAAAATCAGGCGCGGTGTGGTTTTCGGGCGGAAGGATAAATTGGTGGCGGATGCGAGCAGATCAACTGACAGAAAAGTTGCAGGAAAACTATTTTCTTTCTGATTATATCTCTGGTTGTGCGATGCTTATCCGTGCTTCAGTTTTTCACTCAGCTGGGCTTCTGGATGAGCGCTACTTCCTGTACTATGAGGACACTGATTTTAGTTTTGCCGCTCGAACAGCTGGGTATAAATTGTTAGTTTCTGCCAAAAGCCAGATTATGCACTTGGAAAAAAGTCGAGAAAGCGGGTCTCAAAAAGTGTATTGGCTGGTGCTTTCCGCTCTGATATTTTTCAAAAAAAATACGCCGCTTTATCTGAAGCCGTATACGAGTGTTTTTTTGGGCGTACGTCGGTTTAAGAACTGGCTAGAGGTGAGATTTTATAAGAACGATATGGCTGGAGTGGTGCAAAAAGCATATCAAGACTTTTATGATGCCAAATAAGGACCTTTCTGTAATAATCGTAAACTATAAGAGCGAGCAACTCCTTCCTAAGTGTATCGCTTCAGTTTATGCCAATTTGCCCCAGTCATTGGGTGTGGAAATTATTGTGGTGAACAATGATGTGATTGACGGATCACTGTTGTTGAAAAATTTCGGGGCGGTCAAACTCATTGATCACAAAAAAAACGTGGGCTTCGGTGCCGCGGCCAATATGGGGGCTAGGGCAGCGCGGGGAAGGCAGCTGCTCTTTTTGAATCCGGATAGTGAGCTTTGTTCAGATAATGTCGGTGAGATATTGGGGTTTTTTGAAAAAAACAAAAAATTGGCAGCGGTGGGCAGCAGGGTCATTTCTGAAAGCGGAGTCGTGCAAGAATGGATAGGCGGAAGAGAGGCCAGCTTGTATGATCTGGCAAGGAACAACCTGAATTTTCCCAGGAATAAAGCCATCTGGGAAAGTACAGAACCGCTTTTGGTCGACTGGGTTTCCGGCACGGCTCTTTTCGTCAGAAGCGATTTTTTTCAAGCAGTGGAAGGCTTTGATGAAAATTTTTTTATGTATTTCGAGGATATGGATCTCTGCAAACGTCTACGGAGGCAGAATAAAGAAATTTTCTATTGTCCAAATTTTTGCGTGAAGCATTGGGGCGGAAAAAGTTATCCGGATAAGGCAGGGCAGAAAAAAGATTATTATCGGTCGCAAGAATATTATTTTAAAAAACATCGTAACCTTGTGGAATTTGGAATAGTTAAGTCTTTAAGAAAGATATTTTTCAGTTAGGCCTATGTTATTCTCCTGGATCTTATTATTAGTGCTGTATCTGCCTTTCCAAGTGGCGCTGAACCCGATGGCAGGGATCGATCTAGCATCCATACGGGTGGTTATCTTGGTGATTTTTCTCGTTTGGCTGGGTAAGGGGCTAAAGGACAAAAAAATTTATATTCCCCTAAATTTTCAAACGGGAGGTGTCATTACTTTTCTTTTTTTTGTCTCCTTCTCGGCGTTTTTTGCCAGAAATGTCGATTGGAGCATTCGGAAATTGGCTTTTATTTTCTCCATTTTTCCCATCTATTTCGTGGTTTCCGAGGTGGTGAATGATACTGAGAAGCTCAGGAAAAGCATAATGGGATTGGTCATTTCCGGAACATTGGCCGCCAGCCTCGGGATCGCGCAATTTTTCGCGCAATTTTTCATCGGGGTGGATGCGCTCTACCGTTTTTGGTCGAGTTATGTCGCAATTCCTTTTTTAGGGAAGACTTTTTCGCAAGCGGTTCTGGCGCATCCGTCTTGGCTGGTGGACGTTTCCGGACATACCTATTTCCGCGCCATTTCTCTTTTCCCCGATCCGCATATGTTCGCATTTTTTCTGGGGCTTCTTCTGCCTCTGGCAATGGCGTTATTTTTTAAAGATAGGAAAACTGGATGGCTTTTTTGTGCTGGAATTATTCTGCTAGCGGAGCTGCTTACTTTTTCTCGGGGTGGATATCTTGGCTTGGTGGGCGGAGCCTTGGCGCTGTTTTTCATCTTTCAGAGTAAGGTGGGTAATAAATATAAGATCGTGATTTTTTTAAGCATAATTGCGATGGTTTCGATACTTGTGGTTCCTAGTCCGATCTCTTCCCGTTTTTTTTCCAGCTTTAATCTGGAAGAAGGTTCGAATGTCGGTCGGCTGGTGATGTGGAGTGAAGCGGCAAAAAATATCCTTATTCATCCATTTTGCGGAGTGGGTGTTGGAAACTTTTCTTTGGCGGTCGATCCGCTGGCCACTTACAGAGAACCTATTTACGCGCATAATACATATCTGGACATTGCGGTTGAAGATGGACTACCGGCGGCATTAGCGTGGCTGGGAATCATAGTATTTTCCCTGATTGTTTTTTTCAAAAAAGCAAAACAGGAAGTTTTGTTTTTTGGCGCGGCCATAAGCCTGATTGTTTTTTCTATCCACTCTCTGACAGAAACAGGCCTCTATTCACCCGTAGTTTTGACGCTTTTTCTAATGATTTGTGCTTTTTCCAATAACCAAGAAAAAAATGAAAAAGTTAGTTAGTCTGGAAAATTTGATCTATCTGATCGTTTTTTCGCTGCCGCTTTATCTGATCCGTGAGCAGGTTTTGTTTTTGCGCACCAATGTATTGGAAAATCTGATAATGGGTGCTTTCATCTGGTGGTTGATAGTTTTTTTCAAATATGCAAAAATAGAAAATTTCTATTTTGAATATCGGCGATATCTTGTTTGCGGGGCGCTTATTGTAACTGGGTTTTTCTGGGCAGCCTTTTCGAACGGGCAAGCGCTTCAGTCACTAAGCATAATAAAGAGCTGGTTAATTTTTCCTTTAATCCTGTTATTTGTGGCGGCGGATGTCCTTCCTCAAGAAAGGCTGAAAAATATTTTTCTTGTTTACGCAGCTTCGACTTTTTTAGTGGCGGTCATCTCGATAGGTTATCTGCTCTTAGGCCATCTCACTTATGATGGGCGGCTCATGGCCTTTTTCAATTCACCCAATTATCTGGCGATGTATCTGGCTCCCGGCGTCCTTATGAGTCTTTGGGCGAGGACTTTTTTGAAATGGAAGATGAAGATGGCACTAGTGTTTTTGGCTGTGCTTTTAGTGGCGCTGTTTTTCACCTACTCTTATGCGGCTTTTGGGGCGGTTTTTTTGAGCTCGCTCGTCGTTTTATGGATGGCAAAGATGAGAATACCATCTGGTTCTAGCAGGCACTTGTTTCTGAAAGAAATCTTGGCGGCAGGATTGATTTTCATCCTCTTTTTCGCTGCTCAGGCAGGGAACGATAAGTTTAGCAATATATGGGAGCTGCGCTCTCGATCGTCTTTGGCCTCGCGCGCTATGATTTGGCAGGCCTCTAGCCGGATGGTGAAGGACAATCTAATAACAGGTATCGGGGCCGCCAATTTCCAGAAGACTTATCTGGCATATCAAAAATTCTTCCCGCCCTATTTGGAATGGGCCGTTCCTCACCCCCAAAACATTTATCTGGCGATCTGGCTTTTTGGAGGGCTATTGGGCGCAGTTGGTTTTTTAGGACTCCTTTTCTTTTTTTTCAGAGATTTATTGAAAAACAAAAGCCAAAATTCTTTGGAAATTTTAGCCTTAGGCATTATGCTCTATATTTTATTGCACGGACTGTTCGACACCACTTATTTCAAAAATGATCTAGCGATAGTTTTTTGGTTGAACTTCTTGGTCTTGAAAAAGGCGACGGGAGAGCTAGAGAGCTAGTTTATAAATCTTTCCATCGAGCTTGTTGACGAAAAACAGCAAGCTCTCACCTTGGTTCAAGAATAACTGGCTGGCATCGTATTGTCCTTTGATGCTACCAACTTCCACCACGCGCGTTTTTTTGCCGGTGGCTATGTCCACTTTCCAGAAGGTGTCCGTGGTTTGAAATTTGCCATCCTTGTAGTCATTGGGCAAGACTGAATTATCCGGAATTCCTCCCGGCAGAGCATAGAAGACGATTTTTCCATCATTCGACCAAACACACTTAGTGATGAAAGTGGGAATTTCCAAATTTTTATATTCTCCGCCCCGAGAATTCATAAGGCCTAGTTCCATTTTGGTGCCTCCTTTGGCGTCCGTGTGGCTGACCAAGGCCCATTGGCCGGAATTGTCCCAGAGATAATCAGCGCCGAAATTTTTTGTGTCCAGGGTCGCTATGTCTCCGCCGACAACGGGCATAGATTGGAAATTAGCCGGCAGATAGGCATCGCCCGAATTCCAAAAAGAAATCAGACCCGTACGCGGAATTTGAGCGACAGACAAATTTTTATAGGGAATATCGGACAGCTTGGTCCAATTTTTTCCGTCCGGATCGGAAACATTCAGGGTGCGCGTTTTGGTTTCGGCGTCATAATATTTATATAAGATCCGGTTAGCGTTGATCTGCCAAGAGACTTGATCTAAATTGCTTTTGAGGGGCGCGCTTGTTTTGGCGGCGAGATCATAAAAGGAAAAAGGAGTTTTTGCGTCATCAGTTTTGACAATGATTTTTGAACGGTCGACCGACCAAGCGGCATCTAAGGGATCGGAAATGTTTTCAAAAGAGAGAGTTTTTTGGACATTGCCATAAAAATCTATCTGGAAAAGTTGGCCGGTCTTTTTCGACAGATAGTCGATGCTGTTTTTGTCGGAAGAAAGGACAGGCGCAAGCACCGTCTCTTTTGAAACGGCGGTTATTTTTCCGACTTCATCCGCGGGGGTGGCATTTTGGGCGGTATCAGCGTCGGTTTTTTTGGCCGTTGTAGCGGAATTGTTCTTGAAAGACAGATTGTACACGCCCCAAAAGAGCAGGGACACGGCCAAGACAAAAAGAGAAAGAAAAAATATTTTTTTGAGAACAGACATAGTTTTTATTAAGCGGGCTTACTTAAAAGGGCTAGGCGCGCTGCAATTAAAAGTGTACCAATTGGTTTGCTGGATGATTGCATTAGTGTCATAAGAAAGTGCCCACATTACCACATTCACCAAGAGCCAAGCGCAGAGTACGATGGTGAAACCGATCAAGCTGGCGGAAAGAAAATTTTTCGCTTGGGTGAGCAGGCCTTCGTTGCCGGAGGAAATGATGTAGATGAAGCCGGAAACAAAAATACCAAATACGGCTACGGTGATGAGTAGTTTGGTACCGAAATCCACTAGGTTTTTGAAACCGACGATGAAATCGCACAAAGTGCAAGCGTTGGCTGGGTCGCTGCCGTGTCCGCAAGGGATGAGCCCACCGGAACTTTTAGGGGAGGTTGTACCGCTTATGTCCAAAATAGCCAAGCAGTCTATTCCATTGGAGGCATAATGCCCTGTCTTTCCATCTTTAGTGATACACGACGAAGTCGTTCCGTTGGTAGAGGTATTGGTCGAGGTCTGGGTGTTTGTCGTGGTTGAACCTTCCGCCAATTCAAAATTTCCATCCGAACCCATCTCATATTTTTTCCCGTCTCCATTTTCAAAAACACCATCAGCTGTTTCGCTATAAATTTTTCCGTCACTGGCTATTATATGATCCTTATTGTTTTCATCAACATAAATTATATTTTTTCCGGAGACGCTTGCCCGAAGCGATCCCCCAGGACTTGATACGCCAGCTAGTCCGTTAGGCAGATAGGTGAGATTGGTGCCGTCATAGGAATAGACTCTGCCATCCTTTTCCAATAAGGCGCCCACACCTTTTGTAAATGCAATGTTTCCTATAGTGACTGCATCAGCGGCGAGAGCCATAGAGAGTGGAAGCGCGGCAATTAGTAGGAAAATAATACTAAAAATCAGGGATGATTTTTTATTCATAGTTTAAATTATAATTATGCATACCTGGAAATCCCGGACTATTGTTTCGGGAGTGCTTTTCCGTTTGGGCAAAAGCTCAGTCCGTAATTCTTTCCAACAGCTCCTTCGTTGACAAATGAGGGGACATTCAACTCGACCTTCAGATTGCAAGCTTGGTCTTTGGGGATATTCAAATCTTGCAAGAAAGTATTTTCGGCATTGGTCCTAGCAGTGGCTAAGTCAGGATTGAGCAGGGTGATCAAAAAGCCTTGATCTTGCGGAAAAAAAGAAATGATAAAATCATTGCTCTTTCCAAAGACAACACCATTTTTTGAAAGATTCTCTATGGGATTTTTGTAAAGGTTGTTTGTTTGGATATCGCCTTGTTTGGTTTTTATGGTCATCGTGGGGGCTGTTTTATCGGGAATGGAAAAATTGGACGTAGGTTGGGACGGAGAGACATTGGTGGACGTATATTGATCCGGCTGATTAGTGGCTGTGCCGGATGGTTGGTTTGCTTTGCGAAAAAACAGCAAAAAAACAAGAATACCTAGCAAAATTATTCCGACAACAAAGAGGATAGTTTTAATTTTTTTTGACATATTGTTTTAAAAGCAGTTATTTATTAAAACCGCAGGTTTTATTGGCACCCCACTGCCCCCACTTGGCTCCATTGTTACTGATGGCGCAAGCAGCCGCAATATTATTAGTAGAGTTTTTGGCAGCAGTTACGCACTGATCGTACAGGGGTTTATTGGTGACGGTGCAATTATGGTTATCGGCCGTATACGCTCCACCACTGAAAGCGCTGGGACAATTGAGTCCGCCTACATTGTGGTTGGTCATATTTATTTGGAATAGGCCCATTGAAGCGGAATTGCCATCTTTGCATATATCGGTTCCGCTTGGTATGGCATTGCCTCCACTTTCCCCTTTGCAGATGGAAGATGCTTGCGTGGCGTTTGAACCAAAGCAGGTGTTTTGTAAATTAGAGACCGAGCAGTCACCACTTTGCACGGGAGAGCAGGAGCCATTTCCAGTTCCACCTGTCGTGGTTGTTCCACCTGTTGTTGTGGTAGTTGTTCCACCTGTTGTGGTGGTCGTTCCTGAGCTGGTTGTGGACTTGAACTTCACCAAGTCCGGATCGATCGTGTAAAGGAGCAGCCAAGAAACCAAGGCCAGAATCAGTCCGACGATGGCATCGGTTATTATTCCTTTGGCTTTGCCGGTCTGGGAAGTGTTTCCGGCGGAAGTCAAATAGACATATCCGCCCAGCGTGATCATAAGGAGGGCGGAAATGCCAATGGTCCACAGGCCGAATTTGTAGACGGCCATCACATAACTGGGAAAATCGGCCGGAGCGCCAAAGCCGGGAATTTTTTCCATCGGGGTGTATGAATAAGAAGACGCGGCATTGGCTTCGACCTGTTCGAAGTTCGCCACACTAGTATCAGCGGCTGCGTATTCTTGCGTTTGTCCGACAAAAAACGCGCTCGTCAAGAATACCATTGATAAAAACAATATCTTTTTCATTTTCATTTTAATTTTAATTTTCTCTTTTTATTTCAGGAAAAAACATCAGGATGAGTTGTGACATAAAGAGGATCAGGAAGGCGGTCAGGACTATTCGTAGCAGGAAAGCCAAATAGGCAGGTATGCCGGTATAGATGGTAGCGATGATTTTTTTGCTTTTGGCAGAAGCAGTTGTGGCGGTGCCGTCTTGGATGTTTACAGTAATGCTTTTCGAAACAGTGTTTTCGTAAAACTGGCCATATGGTACGTTCCAATATTTGTTCAGCGCGATTTTTGTCGGATTATTTTGGGAATAGGTCGACTGGAGAGAGATGCTATAGCTGCTGCCGGCTTGTCCCGTCGGAATGGTCAGGACACCGCTGCTATCTACGCCATAGCTTGAGCCTGCGTCATTAGTCACGGCTGTTCCGTTTACAAACCAAATAAGATCATCGGATGAAGGCGTGAAACCGGCCGCGACTGCCTTGAGGCGTATATAATTATTGGAGATGCCGTTAAAAGTGAGAGAACTGTAATCGGCCCACTCCTTGCCTTTCAAGTCGACATAATTGCCCAATTGGACCGGCTTGCAAACAGATTCATCAGCGGAGGCGATGGAGATTGTCGGATCGACCACCTGGAATGTCCTTGATAGGTTTATTTTTTCGCCATTGTCTTTGTTGGTGGCGGTCAGGTTGACGACATATTGGCTGCCTACTCCTTTTAGGGCCGGAAAATAAGCGACATTGGATTGTTTGCTGGCATCACAGCCATCAAAAAAGCAAGTCGAATAGGTGAAGGGCTTGCCGTCTATCGTCCAAAGAAAATCAGTCATATCCGAAGACGGAAGTTTGACGCCGACAATGGCATCTTTGGCGATTGGGCAGACGGCGTTTTCAAGGGTGCTGGTGCAGATTTCATCCGCCATACTGATATGCGGAGCGGAGGTGCCGGAAGTGGTGGTGCTAAAAGCACTGAGGGTGTCTCCATTGGAGTTTAGAGGAATTAGGATGCTGGCATGACCTTCTCTGGAAGAATCTCCCTCCGCATTTTCTTTCACATCCAATCGGACGTTCAGATATTTTTTAGGGTTGGTCAAGTTCAGCTTGAATTTGAAACTGCTCAGACCGAGCCCTTCCATCGTGGTCGCTTCTGGCAGATCGGCTTTGGCGATGGGACTGCCCCAATCGTCCGGATTGGCTTCGTCAGAAGCGAAAACTTGCCAAGAATATTGCAGATAGGCACTGTCAGTGGCATTGGTGATGGATGACTGAACGGTCAGATCATCGCCATTGCTCAAGGACGGATCGGAATAGGATGAAGGATCGTTTATGGGTGAAGTGGGAGAGGCGGAAAGGCTCACTTCTATTTTGTTGCTGCTAGGACTGTTTTCCGAGGGTGAAGTGAAATTGTCATAAAGGCAATCATTCAAAGCTGAAACATTAGGCATTGTGCCATCCGCGATCGTGGTTTTATGACACATTCCCTTGGGCGCCGCCCACATAGTGCGAAAAGAGGAGTCTTCTGTTTTACCGGGGTCAACAGCCACTCCTTCGACAACCACGCCGACCTCGTCTCCCGGAGAATAGGTCCAAGTGAAACTGTTTATGCCCAGCCCCGCTACATTGGCTTCATCGGTGTTGCCTGTTTGCGCGGTGTCGGCGCTGGTCGGATCCGTGTGCCAAAATTTTTCTTCATCGCGGCCAAAGTCTCCATCGCCCGTATTCATATGTGGCGCGTCAGGAAAAAAATGGGTGTTACACTCCAAGGGAAAGGCCACCCCTGACCCGACATCATTGATGTAACAATAGGGAGTCTTGCCTTGCTGGTTGTTTCCTCCAAAAGTGGACTCGAAAGAACTGTCTCCATCAGGCGAAGCGGAATAATCGGCGCTTTCCCAGCTGAACCCGTTATTGGCAATGATGCGCATCGCTTTTATCTTGTAATCTTCAATATCCACTCGTCCGTCATCATTGAGGTCGCATTTCCCTGAATCCTCCGCCCCGTCACAATTTTTTGTTCTCAAAAACCAAGTGAAATATAGATCTTTTGAATCATTCAGGAAATAGGTGGGTATGGCGGTGGCGGTAATGCTGCCGCCCGTTTCTGGATTAGAGGGGGAGAAAATGAGTGATACTTGCGGCGGAGTTTCCTTTTTGCTGTAGACGTTGAACGAGCCAATGGCACCGGAGAGCGTGTCTTTGTTGACGCCCAAAGAATCAAGACTTGAGCTGATAAGTCCGTTGACAGTATCGGTCAGATCTGCCGATACGCCCGAGATGTTAGTGTCGGTACTGAGGGAGCCGTTAGTGATATTAACATCTTGTGTCTGGGCCTGAAGAACAAATGGAGAGAACAGTAAAAACAGGATAAGCACCAGTGACAAGCAGGCTTTTTGAGATTTTATTTTCATCGAGTTATCTTACCAAATGAATTATATATGCATCTAATATCATTATAAACAATAATCCGAAAATATACGAGTACAAAAAAGATTTGGTCTTGAACGTGATGAATCCGCCCACCAGAGAGACAAAAATGACCGGCAAAGTCTGCCAAGAAAAATTTTTTGTGAGAACGAGCAGGGAAAAATAAATTCCGGATTGGATAAGCACCGCCCAATAGGAAAATTGCCGATAAGAAAAAAGGACAAAGCTTTTGAAGAAAAATTCTTGGGCGAAAAAAAAGATATTCAAAAAGACTAATTCATAGAGTAGAAATAGGCCGAAACTGTTTTTTATTAATGAATTTATGTGATAATGGGAAGAAAACCCGGCAAAGCGGATGAGCAGATAGAAAACGGCTAGGCCTAAAAAAAGGGCAAAAGCAGCTGAAAAAAGTCCATTTTTCATATTCCCCGCTTTCCAGCCATATTCTGTCGGATCGCGTTTGAGGATCAACTTGATATAAAGGACGGGCAGAACTATTAGGAAAAAAAGATTGCGCGAAACAGACTGGAAAGAATTGGTGGCGGGAAAAATTACTGACAGGATGAGGCAAGTCAAAATGACCGAAGAAGTGACTAGCAATTCTTTGTAGGGATGTAATTTTTCCAGCTGAGCGGTTGTGATTGGCATAAGTTTGAAAATGTTTTAAGCGTAGGCTTCTTGGGAATGGCGCGCGGAAGCCTTTTCTTCGGCGGCGGCTTTTCTGTCGACGAGCAATAAAAAATAAATAATGAGCACGGTCAGAGTTTCAATGGGTAAGAGATCAATGCCGAAAATAAGTTCCATCGTGGTGCCGGACAAAAGGATGAGCCAACTGCGGATGATTTTTTGTTGGTGCCGAGTGCTGGATCCGCCACCGAGCAGCATCATCATGGCGATAAAAATGGAACATAGGAATGTGAACACGATTACGAGCGCATAACCGATGCCTGTCACTTCCATCAAATCAAAAATGTCTTTCAAAATGGCGGCGATGAGGGCGAGGGCGTAGGGCCAGTCTTTGAAAATATTGCCTTGGCGCATAACAGAGAACATCCCCCAGGGGGTAGCACTCTTAGCCAAGCCCTTTAGAGTTCCCATCGTTCTAGCTTGCTCACGAACCTTATTCTGTACACCGGCATTGTTTTTAAATTTATTGATCTCTCTTCTGCCTGCCCATGCATCTTTTCCGGAATCATATTTTTTCAGTGTCTCATGCGCCGCTTCTTTTTTATCCGCGGCGCGCGCATCCAGAATAGCTTGTTTTTTTTGCGGGTCAAAGGCCATAAGGCGTATCAAAAAAATTATTCATCCTTAAATTCCTTCTTAGCTTGCTCGATTTTTTCCAACTGGGCCGGATCGGTGGTGATGACTTGATCTTCGGAATAGGAAGCGACTACTTTGATGGCTACGTGCTTGGCGCCGGCGAAAAAGATGCCTTCTCCAACGTTGGACTCCAGCAGTAAGAATTTTTCCTGTTCGGTCAAATAGAAAGTTTCGCTGATTACGTCTACTGAGGCAGGCGATTGTTTCAAGAGGATCTGGATGGAAGAGTTGGTCACGATCGCTTTGCCATAACGGGAAGTGAGGAAGTCATTGACATCCTGAGTGATGGTGGTGAGTCCAGTATAATATTTTCGACAGCGCTTGGCAATTCCGAACATAAAAGAAGCGGCGTCCTCATATTTCATCATCACCCACGCTTCATCCACGATCACCAATCTTTTGGTGAGGTTGGAGCGCATCTCATTCCAGATGAATTGCATAATGATATACATCGCCACGGGCCGCAGCTCCTCTTCCATATCGCGGATATTGAAAACGGTCATCAGATTGTCCACGCCGACGTTGGATGTGTTGTTGAGAAAGCCTGAAAACACGCCTTCGGTATATTTTTCCATCCGGGTGGCTAGACTTTCTCCCCCATCCATACTGCCCAAGACTTGGTAAAGATCGGACATTGTCGGATAGGCTTCTTTGGGAATGGCATTGAAGTTGTTTTCAGCGGTGATGTCTCGAATGGCATAGGTTTCACGGATAGCGCGGTCAAGGATGGAATCTTCTTCCGGCGTGATGGAGCCCAGCATAATATGCAAAAGACCGAGGAGATTGGCGATATTGTTACGCAAAACATCTTCCGGATCTTCATCGCCATTTTCCTTGATGAGAGGCAGGTCGAACGGATTGATGTGGTTGTCAGAACTGAGGGAAATCTTTACGAAAGTACCGCCGGCCGTTTCGCAAAGGTGCTGATATTCATTTTCCGGATCAATGATGATGATGCTGGTGCCGAGCATCAACATCCGCAGAGCTTCCATCTTCACGGTATAACTTTTTCCCGCGCCGGACTTGGCGAAAATGACCATATTGGCATTTTCCATCTCGAAACGATCGAAAATAACCAGACTGTTGTTGTGGCGGTTGACGCCATAAAGGACGCCGGTGTCGCTGGAAAGGGTGGAAGAAACAAACGGAAAAGTCGTGGACAGTGGAGAGCTGTTCATCGAGGTTCCGATATCCAGCTCATCATTGGCCAAGGGCAAGGTCGAATTGAAGCCTTGCTCTGCCTTGAAAATGGCGGGCTTTACATAGACCAATTGCGCTTCAAGGATGGATTCGATGGATTTGGTAATCTCGGAAATGTCTTTCTCGGTTTCTCCATAGGCGGTGATATACAGATCGAAGCGGAAGAATTTTTCCGTACCCTGTTGCAGATTGTCCCGCAGCGTATCGATGTCTTGCACGGCGGTTTCCAAGGCCGGATCGCGGACCATACCTTTTTCTTGGCCCATATGTATCTGGGATTCTATGCGGGTGGCATTCTTTTTGAGGTCTTTCAGGATCTCATAAGTTTCAATGGGGTGGATAAACATCGAAATATCGATCGGTAGGTCGATATTTATGATGGGCGAAAACCAATTGCTATGCAGGAAGCGAGGATAAGCCACGATGAAGATGGTCTTGGCCAAGGTTTCTCCTACGCGGATATACCCAGGGGTTATCTTTATCGCCGCGGGAGCGATAAGATCGTTCAGTTGAGCGACGCCTTCCTGATAATATTTTTCTGACGCGAGGACTTCATCGGAAGGGACCGCGTCAGCGGTGTTTTTTTTGAATGGGTTCAACATAAATAAATTTGGCTATGGTTTAATGCGAAAGTTCCAATTGTTTGGTGTCGGCAATCTCGATGGCATTGAAGGCGCCGGGATTGTAGGAGTCATACAAGAGTTCTATGAGTTCTTCCGTCTTGAGCGGAGCGATACGCAGGCCGATGCCGGAGAGGGCGAAAATGACATGGTCCACCCGTTGCATAAGCTGGTTCTTGTAGGTTTCAAAATTCTCTCTTTTGTCGAGGATATTTTTTTGCGGATTGATGAGACTTGTGAGATTGCTGAAAAAATTCTTATTCTGATTCTCGATCGGAGAAAACGGGACGATGATATAGAATTTCTTTTCCATAATATTGGAAACGGAAACCAATTGATCGATGAAAGCTCGATATTCATAAAGCTGCATCCGGAGAAGTTCGCTGGGCTGTCCCTTTTCTTTTTCTTCCAAGAAATCCAAATAATTCCGCATATTCAGTTTTCTCGAACTGATGAGGATCTGGATGGGAAAGTCGACGGAATTCAAAAAGCTTTGGTATTTGCCGATGATCGCCTCTTGCTCCTCGGTCGATTTCAGGTCAAAATTGATGGCGGAAACAGCCAAAATGGAACGGAGAGCTCCGGATTTCAGGATGATCACATCTTCTTTGACTTCGGTGACGGCGAGAAATTTTTGAGTGGGAGAAGTGGTTCTTTTCCCGCCTAATTTATCCGAATGAAGCGTTTCCATAAATAATTTTTTTAGTATGTTTATTATCTAGACCCAATGTTCGCTATTCCGATCCAATATCTTTGAAATATCTTTTATCTTCTGATTGCTGATCGGTTTTCGCTTAGAAACAATATCTTCTTTTTTGACAACAGGCTTCTGTACAATTTTTATATTATCATAATTCCTTTTCCAGATATAGACCTTGGGATTGAAAGCGAAAAAAACGGAGGAGAGCAAAAACTTCAAGAGCGGCTGGTTGTACGGCCGGTAGAAAGCCAGTGAACCGAAAATGCCTCCGACGAAAATGGCCGTGACGATGAAAGAGGACAGATCGAGCGTATTCCAAGCGATGAGGAGCAACACGCCGCCGGTGGCCAACCAGCCGAGCTGTTTGGCGGTCAGTGGGCCGACAATCTTGTCTTCGGTGTCGATGAATTGTGGGACATTGGAAAACATAGGAAGCAGGATTAAATTTTTTTAGTCTGACTATTTCTCTTTGAGGTTGACCACGTTTTTAGGCAACGGAAAATTATTGGCATTGTCTTTGCCACGGAAATTTCTCGGGATGATTTTCAACGGACTGGGGGTTTTTGTTTCGGGGATTTCTTTTGGGACTGTTGGTATGCTAGCAGTCGAGCGTTTTTCAAAAGGGAGTTTTTGCGGCGAAGTGAATTGCAGGTTTATTTTTGTGGGAAATGCTTTTCGGGCCGATGGTAAGATCGGATTGTTCGGTCTGTCAGTCAATTTTTTCTCAGCCGTGTCGGAAGGTGCGGGCAGATTTTTTCGAGCAATGATGAAAGTTCCGGAAGGAGCCGGTGTCGTAGTTGATTTCAGCACAATAGAATTTTTTTGCGGAGAAAAATTGGCTGAGTGCGCTCTTTGTAGGAGGCCGCTGCCTTTTCTGGGAGAAGGGGCGGTTGGATAGTCGGGTTTTTTCTCCGGCTCTGATGGAATCGGGTCAGAGAAAGCGCGACGAGGTGTTTCCGGTGCCGGTTTTTTTTCCATGACGAGGCGGGGAAAGATGACTTGTTTCAGGGTCGTGTTTATCTCAATCGACTCATTGGTGTCAAAAGCTCGGAGGATGTGACTGAGATTGTTTTGATCTTGGCGGTTCAGATTGCGGGTGTTTTTGTTCTGGAAAAGATAGGTCCCGCGGGCGGCTGAGTCGTGCGGATCAAAACCCATCGTGAAAGTGTAATCCGCGATCCAGTTCTTGATCGAGGGACGTGCCGGTTCGGGAAAGCGGTTGAGCAGGATGCGATTGCTCGTGACCAGCTGTTCGCCCACTTCTGGATATTTCTGCAAGGCGGCGGGAAGGGAAAGTTTTTCTGTCTTGGCCTGATTCTCTATCTCTTGTGAATTGTCATTGATGATTCTTTGAAAAACAGCGCGAGTTATTTCTTGAGCCTTGACCATATCGGTCGGAATTTCTTTGGCCAGATAATTGATAAAATCTTCTTTGCTCAATTCGGAAAAATAATAACTGCGAATGGCGCGAGAAATATCGGCTAATTGCAAGAGAGTTAAATCATAGCTCTGTCCGATTTTTTTAATTTCATCAGAAGTTTGTGGTGAAACCATTTTATCTTTTATATCTTCGGATAAGGTTAAGAATTTTTCTTGGATTTTGTAAATTTGATCAGATTTTTCATCAGCTGGATTTTTGGTAACAGAAACAGAAAGTGCGTTGGTGCAACGTGCTTTTTGTAAATTACTAATAATCTCTTCTATTTTTTGCTCACTCATCGTTATTAAATTATTAATACTCCAGCTAAGTCATTTATAGCTTTTCTGTTTGCAGGGCTAATTCTTTTTTGTAATTCTGCTTTAGCAGGTGTAGCCAGTCCATTAATGGCTAACGTCATAGCTCTGATGACTCTCCTCCTGTCTGGGCCAGCTGGCATTTTAGTGTCAACTCCAACCCAATCTTGCTCGGCAAGTTTTTCTGCTGTCAGTTTGCCTATTTCCTTTTCAGCCACGTCATTTTGTATTTGAATAGGTGTCCATAAGGGATTTGCTTTGGCGGTGTCCGTATATTCTTTAGAGTTGGTGTTATTGGCTTTGTTTATTGCCACTATATGCGCATTGTTTTGTTTAACCTTGGTATCGATCTCGCCCTTTAGATTGGAATCTTTATTTTTATTTACAAAAGCATTGTATGTCTTTTGATCCATTCTTTTATCCTCAGCCAATCTGTAAGCGGCTGCAGCATCTCCTCCAATTGCTCTATTGATAAGCATCTTTTCGTCCGCATTTTCTTTTTTGTATTCTTCTGCTCGTTTTTTCATATCTTGAGCTGCGGCACCCTTAACTCTAAACACTTTGCCAGCCCACCAAGCTTCCGAGGCTTCCGTTTTCTCTGAACCGCGTAATCCAGGGATTTTTCCAAAAAACATTGGCGCACCTTTCTTACCATAATAATCCTTGGCTTTTTTGACTCCTCCAGGGACGCCTGTCGCTTTGAAAATGGAATTAGGTGCCCATTTCATAAACTTTTGTCCCCGCCCAATGACTGCGCTAGCACCCGTGAGGCTCATTGATTGTGCGAAAATGATGCCGGCCCACAGGATGATGATGGGGATGCTAAAAAAGGAAAAAGCCGCCAGAAGCGATGGGTCGGTTGATTGCTGTCCGGCAACAGTCTTCATGCTGGCCATACCGGATTTGCTGATAGCTCCCATCATTTTAATAGCCACGCCCAGCATAAAAATCATTACGGGTCCAAAAAAGGCGTATTTGAAAAGACTGTCCCACCATTTGCTGGCATAGGAAGCGGAAAAAGGAATGATGGAGCCGGTGAAGGCTATTGAAGAAAAAATGATCAAAATAGCCAGGGCAACAGTCCGTATTACAAAAAGTCCGGCGATAATGAGAAGAGTGATTGCTAGAATCCAGGCAAAAACTATTGCAGCTAATAAGTAGGAAATGTCGGTTGTTGCTGGATGAATGATGCTTGATAGCTGTGAACTGTCTGCAATGCTGGGGAATGCGCCGTTCACATTGCTTATTCCGAGGCCGCTAGTATTTATGAGGTAATACATCAGGGAATTGGAAAAGTCGATAATAAAACGAGTGATAGGAAAGCTAAAATTAACCAAAAGTGCCATTAGCACCAAGGTTTTTAGCAGGCCTTTGTAACTATACTTGTCCACTTGGAAAACTGTCGAAAAAGCGGAAAAGAGTAAGACTAAAATAAAGGCGATGTTGAGGGTATCACGTACCAGAGCCCAGGTTGTGTAGATGATGTCATTGTTTATGACACTGTTCATATTTGCAGGATCGACTACCCAATTGAAAATGGAAGTAGCTACTCGGATAAGAAGTCCCATAAAAGCCAGAACTTCTTTTAAAAGAAATACTATAAATCCCCCGCTTTTTCCGATGGTATCGGTGTCGCTTTTTTTAGTTTTATTGCTTCCGATAATAGTATCTCCAAATGTATCGCCAGAATAAGCTGGAGTATCATCGGAGTTTGTGGTGGTAGTGGTTGTGTTTTGGGCTGAGGCGATGTGTCCAAACAAAGAAGAATTGTTTAATCCAAAACCACCCGCAACTAAGAGGAGAAAAAATAGGCTGAATAAAAACTTTTGTTTTTTTGTTTTGATGCGGTTCATTAGATGAGTCAATGTTTCAAATTTTCTAAAATGTCCATCTTCCTAGTTGCCAAACAGCACCCCAGGGCCATTGTTGGCAATGGAATCATTGGTGCCTGAATCCAGTTTATTTTGGGAACTGTCTTCGTTCTGGACGCTTTTTTGGATGCCATCAAAACCCTTCTGGATGGCCTTGGTGATCATTTGGGAAACGACGGAAGAGATCACTTCCGGAATGCTTTGGGCTGAGGCAATGACATTATTGCCGATATTTTCAACATTAGCCACGCTGTCCTTGGTCAAACTGCCGGGGTAGGTGACGGTTTCATCGTCGCCGGTACCGCTGGAAGTGCCCTTGAAACCTTGATAGGCGATGGCGCGCGTTTGCTGCATAAGAGTCTGTTCGTCCAATTTTCTCTGATAGGCATTTTGAAAAGCGATATCAGCAGCCCAAGGATTATTAACTCCGGACAGATAGAGTTCGAGATTTTTGAAATTGCCGGAATTAAACATTTTAGAAGGGTCGCTTTGATAGGTCATTTGAGGGATCTTGCCCCGTTGGGTCATATTGTTTTTTTCCATCTGCACGATGGAGCTGGCATAATTGCCGGCACCGGAAAAGCCTTCGGAGGAATAGCCGCTGGAACTGCCTCGCCCACCGGTCATTTTGGTCAAGTAACTGTTCATATAGGTGTCAGTGCTGTTTTGCGGCTGGATGACCAGATAATCTCTCCAATCAGTGATGAAAGCGGCGCCATCCCCGCCCGACCCATTGCCGCTGACCAGAGAATCGATTTGGCTGTTTAGCATTTTGACGGCCGCTTGTTTGGCCGCGCCCATAATGATGCCCTGGATAGTTTGGTAGATGGTATCCAACATACGTTGGATGGGCGGATCCACTCCCGGCCAAAAAGCTGCTTGGGTTTTGGCCGGACAAGAAAAGAACATCAGCGAAAAGAGGGCGATGGTGAAAATTGTCGAGATGTTTTTGGCAAGTTTATTTTTGTGCTGTGGCATTGGAATTTGAGAGCTGAATTAGTTTTCTTCGTCAGTGGCTGTGGTTGAACCGGTTTTGGAACTTTTTGAAACTGAGGTTGAAAGGTCATTGAGAGCATCAATGCTAGGTAGATCGATGCCCATACTTTTCGCCCTAGCTTGGATATCGTCGTAACTGACATCATATTTGTCCAATTCGCCCTGAGCGTCAGACGCAAAACTGGAAAGGCTTTGTATGAAGGCCCCGATTTTGGAATAGTTGACGATATTGGCCATCGGATCATTCGGGTTGGCCTTGATGGAATCTTTCAAATCTTTGGCATAAGTGGCGTATTGCATCGCTTTTATATGCAGGTCGACCAGATCTTCCGGTACTTCCATCTCTTGCAATTGGCCCAAGATCGCTTCTCCGCTGGTGCTCAAATTATTAAGAGCTGTAGGATCTTGGGAGGAGAGGGAATAAAGGATCTGTTGGGCGGTTTGGCTGGCGGCTGAAGTGATGTCCGAAGCGGAGGTGATGGGGACGGAAGAATTGCTGGTGAAAATATATATGACAGACGTGATATAATCGAAAAAATCTTCTTTTTTCTTCTCTTCGGCCGTAGATTTGCTGTAATTCTGTTTCTTGGTATGGATAGTGGCGGGATCTATTTGCGGAAGAGTGACCGAGGTGTCCTTGGAATCGAGCGCGTCATTGACGATTTTCTGGATCTCATCGGAAGAAGTTTGCGGATTGTTCGGGTCAGTCTTTTTGGCCAAGCCGGAGATTTTTTGGGCTAATTGCGCGGTCATATTGGCGGAAGGTTCCGCCGTGACTGTCGAGTTGTTTTTGGTTACGTCCGGTCCAGTGTTTCCCGTAAGCTTATCCCCAGGGGCGGGCTTCAGGGGGTCGTAGCCGGCCCGCACTTCCGCTCCATCCGAGTAGCTGTCTCCGTCGGTATCAGGTTTTCGCGGATCCGTGCCGTAAAGTTTTTCTTCTGCGTCCGTCAATCCGTCTTGGTCGGAATCAAGAAGGATATTGTTCGTGGTGATGGAAGACTCTTGGGCGGCCACAAAAAAAGCGAAGCTCGACAAAAGCAAGGCCATAAGGATGAGCGTGGATAGATTGACGTTGCGTAGTTTCATTCAAGATAGGCTTTAGCGGATACAAAATTTTTCTGTCGAATTCAAAAAAATTCAAACAGTTTCTTCGTTCGAATTATACCACAAATAATTAAATTTCAGTAGTTGGGTGTGGATAACATAAATAAAAAAGATCCTCTTTCCATTTGCCTAAAAATGATAGCGCTGCTAGATTGATAATATATGGAAAAGGCGGAAAGAATGATCAAGCATTTATTGGAAAAAAGAGCCGACCTGCTCACTTGGCTGTCAGTTTTTTTGAGCGTGATTTTTTTACGCTCTTTTGTCGAGCAGTTTCTGGCCATTTCCACGCCACTGACAATTCTGGAAACGATAATGGAATTCATCCATAATTTATATTTCTTTTCCCTGTCAAGCCTTTTGATCTGGCTTTTTCTGAGCTTTATCATCAAGGTCAAACCGCAAAAATTATCCTATCTCCTCCTTTTTTCTTTGGTATTGGTCGTTATGCCGTCTTTTATGGATATGCTGAAGACCCAAGGTGTAATATATTGGAGTTTCTATCTTCTGAGCAGTCCGAGCGATCTTTTCCAGCAATATATTTCTATTTTTGGACATCTGCCTTCCGGCGTGGTCTATTTCGGGACGAAAATAACTTTCATCCTCACGGTCTTTTGTGCGGCAATCTTGGTTTGGCTTACAACAAAAAGTGCCATAAGGACCTTTTTTGCCACGCTTGGAACATATTCAATTCTGTTCTTTATGGGGGCTTTTCCTTCCTTTTTCTATTATGGCTATACTTTCTTGACCAGAACGGGCAGGATAAGCGATGTCCATTCTTTTGAAATTGCCAGTTTTTTCGGTTCTCCCAAACATATTTTCGGAGTAATCTTTCCCAGTTTCAAATATACTTTGGCGTACAAATTGGATTATATTTATTTCATCTTTCTTCTTTGCCTCTTGTCTTGGATGTTTTGGCTCATCAGTCGTGAAAAATTTGTGGCAGTGGTGAAAAACCTGAGATTGCCCCAGATAATCTATCACGCGGGGATGTTTTTCATCGGAATGGGCTTGGGTTTTTTGCAATATGGCCAAAATTTCCGACTAGACTTATTTTCAACCCTTTCCGTGGCGGTTCTGCTCGGCAGTATCTGTCTTTCTTGGATGGCATCTGTTGTGGTCAACGATATGAATGACTTTAGAATAGATGAGATTTCCAATCAAGATCGGCCCCTTCCCAAGAAAATATTCACGCTAGAGAAATATTCCCAATTCGGCTTGGCTTGCTTCGCGCTGGCCATTTTGGGCGGTTTGACGATCGGATTGCCTTTCGCCGTTCTTCTTCTGGTCTATCAAATCTTGGCTTGGTTCTATTCCGCCGCGCCTTATCGTCTCAAAAGATTTCCCTTTCTGGCGACTCTGATCAGCTCTTTTGCGTCATTATGCATCCTTTTCCTCGGGTATATCCTTGTTTCAAGCGACCAGACGCTGACGGGCCTGTCTTGGCGGATAATCATCTTGCTTATGCTTGCTTATACGATTTCTCTGCCCATAAAAGATTTCAAAGATATTGAAGGTGATCGGGCGGACGGTGTTTGGACGGTGCCGGTCATCTTCGGCGAACGGAAAGGCCGTTTGATCGTGGCTACGAGCATTTTCATCTCCTATATGTTGTCGATTTTCTTCTTGAATGAGATGCGACTGTTCTTCTGGGCTTTGATTTTCGCGGCAGTGACTTTTAAGGTGGTCACCAACGAAAAAATAAAACCCAGAGCATTACCGGCTTGGGTTTTGGGCATAGTTTCCATATATACTTTGATCTTGGTCCGAATAGTGTTTATGCGTTGATCTTTTGTGACAGATCTTTCCAATCTTTTATGCTAAGCTCTTGCGCGCGGATCGTCGGAGCGAGGTTGGCCGTCTTGAGTTTTTCTCCTATGATTTTCTTGTCCAGCCGCAAACTGGCACTCAGATTGTTCGAGAGGGTTTTTCTTTTGGCGCCAAAGCCCGCCTTGACTGTCCGGAAAAAATTGTCAATTTCTTTTTTGTCAGGATTTTTTCCGGCCGGAACGATCCTGATGACGGCGCTGTCCACGGCCGGCACCGGCCAAAAAGATTTTCTGTCCACGTGGAATAATATTTTTGGCGTGGCATAATATTGCACGCTGACAGAAAGGATGCTCATCTGTCCCGCGCTCGCGCAGATCCGCTCGGCCACTTCGCGTTGCACCATCAGGAGCATTTCTTGTGGCGGATATTTTGTTTCGAGGAAAAGCCGGATGATCGGTGAAGTGATATAGTACGGGATATTGGCAATGATTTTGTAGACTTGAAAATTATTTTTTTTAATCAATTCAGGCAGATTTATTTCCATAATATCGGCATTGATAATTTCAGCCGTAGTATTGTTTTTGTAAATAAGCTTCAGCTCTTTCGCCAACACATCATCTTTCTCGACACAGATTACCTTCCCCGCTTTTTCGACCATCTTTTTTGTCAGAACGCCTTCTCCTGGTCCGATCTCCAGCACATTATCGGCAGGAGTCAGACCGGCGGCGCGGATGATTTCTTCCAGTACCTCGTCGTCTCTTAAAAAATTTTGGCCGAGAGATTTTTTTGGTTGCATAATGTTGTGTCTGAATGATAATGATTACGCAGATTCAACTAATTCAAGATCGGTTCGACTTTGACGCCGATAACGCCCGCGCCCAGTGACGCAATTTTAGCGAAAGCGATTTTGTCCAAGTCGATGACGCGGCCTTTGCCTTGCGGGCCATAATCATTGATCTGGACGACCACTGATTTGCCGTTTTGGATATTGGTCACTTTGGCAAAGGCGCCCTTGGGAATGGTCGTCGAAGCGGCAAACAGTCCGCCTTGATAGGAATACCAAGTGCCTTGGCCGGTTGCCGCTTTCCCAAGCTGCATATACGTGCCATGTGTTTCTATTTGGGTTACAGGCTCTTGAGTTATCTTCGAATCCAGCATGACGCGCGAAATTTCCTTGCCGTTCTTGTAGGTGATCCTATATCTGACTTCTTTCTTGCCAAGCTGTCCAGTCGTGGTTATTTTTTTTTCTTGCCAGCCCAGCTTGGCATCATTTTGCACGGCAGTCTTAAAGGCGACATCTTCTGCGCGGGTGATTTCTTCGATGTTTATCCTAGTTACGGTGATGAGCAAATTGTTTTGCAAGAGGGAATCGATTTCGGGGATGGTTTTGTCAAGTCGGGAAAGGGCTATCCCGTTCTCAGTGAGAGCTTCACGGACTGTTCGGCCAAGGGCATAAGTATCATTTGTTTTTCCATCAGCTGTGATTTTTATTTTGACCGCTCGCCGGATCTCTATGTGTGTTCCGGAATAAAGCCGCGTATCTTTGTCGGGAGTTATCTTATCATGTTCACCCAGGATCATTTTGTTTTCTTCCAAGAGCTCCGAAACAGTTTTGGCGGTCGTAGAGAGCTTGAAATTGGAACCATTATCATCGAGAGCTATCAGCTTGGCGGAATTTTCAAAATCAACAGTCCTTGCCGCATCGGAGAAGAAAGCAAAAACCTTAAAAGCGCAGAGAGTGAGTCCGATTATGATAAAAAACGTATAGTAGAATTTGTTTTTTTTAAGTAGGATCATTTAAAATTTTCAATGTTATAATAATCAATTGAAAATTAATTATTGGTAATTGATAATTTTTACACCTATTCTGTCTTGAAGCGATATTGTACCGCTTCGGCGATGTGAGAAGGGGTGATGTTCTCTTCTCCTTCCAGATCGGCAATCGTTCGGGCGACTTTTATGATGCGATAATAGGCGCGTCCGGAGAGATGGAAATTGGAAACAGCGCGTCGCATCAGATCGGAACAGGCGTTGTCCAGGGGGCAGAATCTTTTGATCTGATCGCCTTCCATCTCGCTGTTAGAGATGGTGGTTCCGCCGGAAAACCTTTCTTTTTGGATCGTGCGTGCTTTTTCAACCCGTTCACGGATGACCCGCGAGCTTTCCGCATTGGCGATCTGTGACAATTTCTCAAATTTGATGCGAGGCACTTCCACGTGCAGATCGATGCGGTCTAGGATCGGGCCAGAAATTCTTTGCTGATATTTTATGATTCCCGCCGGAGAGCAGGTACACGTCCTTTCCGGATCAGTTGAATTGCCGCAAGGGCAAGGATTCATAGCGGCGACAAGCGTGAAGCGCGCGGGAAATTCCAGCGTACCTTGGGCACGGGAAATAGTGATGACTCCATCTTCCAATGGCTGGCGCAGATTTTCCAAGACTGAACGGGAAAATTCCGGAAATTCATCCAAGAAAAGGATCCCGCGATGAGACAGGCTGATTTCTCCGGGGCGGGGAAATGTCCCGCCGCCGACCAAAGATACGGCTGAAGCGCTGTGATGAGGAGAACGGAATTGCCTTTTGGTGATAAGGGAGGTGTTCCGGCGTAGTTGTCCGGCGATGGAAAAAATCTTGGTTACTTCCAAAGCTTCAGAAATGGTGAGGCGCGGTAGAATGGAAGCCATCGCCTTAGCAAGCAGTGTTTTGCCGCTCCCAGGGGGACCGTTCAAGATGACGTTATGTCCTCCCGCCGCGGCGATTTCCAAGGCACGTTTGGCGTGTTCTTGTCCCTTGACATAGGCCATATCGGCCGTGCCATCATCATAAGAAAAAAGTTTTTCCAAATTTATCTTTTCGGCCGGAATGATCTTAGTTTCTCCGCTCAAATGACGGATGACTTCCGAAAGATGTTTGATCGGGAAAACCCGAATGCCTTCGATGACGGCTGCTTCAGCCACATTATCCTCCGGTACATAAAGTTCGCCGATACCCTTCTCTTTGGCCAAAATAGCCATAGGTAATACGCCTTTGACGCTTCTAACTTTCCCATCCAATGACAACTCCCCCAAAAATATTTTTCCTTCGAAATCGAAAGATATCTGTTTGGTAGCCAAAAGAAAACCGAGCGCGATGGGTAAATCATAAATGGGGCCTTCTTTTTTGAGGTCGGCGGGAGCCAGATTCACCGTCACGCGGCCGGCCCGGTGTGGCGGCTTGAAACCGGAATTGCGGATGGCCGCCCCGACACGATCTTTGGATTCTTTGACGGCCGTGTCGGGCAGACCAACGATATTGAAATGATGCAGACCGGCCGAAACCGTGTCAGCTTCCACTTCAACCAATTCGCTTTTGAGCCCGAAAGTGGTGGCGGAAAAAACTTTAGAAGACACTTGAATAGAATTTTCAATTTTCAATTTTCAATTTTTCTGGCTACGCCAGATCTGGCGTAGCCAGACAAAGAATTTTCAATTTTCAATTTTGAAATTAAAAAAGTTTAAAAATTTACTCATTAAAACATTGGAAATTGATTAGAAATTAGAAATTCTTAATTTAGGATCATAATTTATCTTTTTTAGATAGGCTTCTGGCTACGATCGCCATTGCTCCTATTGTAATATAAATATCGGCCAGATTGAAGACCGGCCAAAAGGGCAGGTCGATGAAGTCGATGACGCAGCCGAAACGCAGCCTGTCTAGGATATTAGACACGGCGCCGGAAGCGACAAAGATTATTCCTGTTCGCAATAACCAATCACCAAGAAACAAGGAACAAACGAAATCCAATAACCAATCAGCAAAATATCTAAGTTTTTTAAATATTGAATTTTGTCCGCCAGCTGGCGGATTGAAATTTGCTCGTATCTTGTTTCTTGTATCCTGGTGATTGAAGAATAGCAGTAGACAGATAATAATGGGTATTAGCAAGACAATCGGCCAATAAATCCTGATGCCGAATGCTATCCCCTGATTGCAAATATAAAATCCGCCTCGTGTGCGGATGATATATTTAGAAAACTGGTCGATGAAAATCAAACCTGCAAACAGTGTTGTATGGATGTAGAGTCGATAGGTTGGAGTCATTGTAAAATTAGTTGCAAACGATGCAAGTTTTGGCACTGGGATTGGCCTGCAATCGGTCCAGCGGGATTTCCTTCTGGCAATTTTCGCAGAGGCCATAAGTGCCATTATCCATCCTCTCGAGCGCCTCAATGATGTCTTGCAACTTTTTCTCCAGCGTGCTTTCCACGCCCAGATTTTGGGTATATTGATCGACTTCGGTGGCATTGTCGTCCTTGTCTGTCCCGATATCTTCAAAAGAAGTTTCATAATCCCCTTCTTCTTTGCCGACGGGACGGGCGATCTTTCCCAGATTGCTTTCCAATTCCGTTTTTTCTCTTTCAAGATCCGCTCTCAGTTCCTCCATAATTTTTTTGTCGATAGGCATTTTTTTAAAAGCTCAAAAATAATAAGCTACTATTTTCAAAGCTTGATAATTTTCTAAATTATACTACAATTCTAGCAAAAAAACCGTCCAGTGTCCATTTATCGGGAATCAAAGGCTTTCAATGTGCTTTATTTTGGCCTTTTTCGTCTCCAGATCGAGCCAGACTGAGAGGGCATCGAAACGATAATCCATTTCTTCTAACTTACGAAGGCGGATATAAGCGGCAGCAATCTTGGTCATGCGCAAGAGTTTCATACGGGTAATGTTTTCCTCCGGTAGCGTATCGATATATTTATTCAGCTCCCGAGTTTTTACTTCCGCAAAAACCAGCTCCTGCTTATCTTGAGCGATGATGTCAATCTCTCCTAATCGGCGGCCCAGCGCATTTTGAAAATTAGTATCCAGGATGTGATAGCCCTTGTTTTTCAGGTATCTGGCTGCCAATTTCTCGCCCAGATCGCCGAAATTTCGTTTTTGTGTAATAGTCATATATTCATTATAACTCAAATATATATAACTATAAATATGTTGATTAGATGTATAAAAATAAAAAGCATTCGTACATTCGTATAAGTTCGTAATTTGTAAATACAAAAAAACAGCCTCACGGCTCTTCGTTAGAAATGAATTCTAGGTTGGAAACCGTGGGCGTTCAAGCGCCCGATAAAGAAAAATTATAGGCGGAACGCCCACAGCATTTTGTCTCACTAACACGTGGATCGGCAATCTTATAGCAAGTAGCCCGGGTGAGAGGCGTGTTGCAAGTTCGAGATTAGACAGATCGCGTGTATTTTATGTGCGACGTTGTGTTTGGCACTTTTCTGACTTTTATTAAGTGTCGTTTCTTCTGCCATCCTCTGGCATTTAGCCTTTGGATTTATAAAGAACTTTATTTTTTATTTTTTGTTTTTATTTTAATAAAAAATTTTTTGTTTTTGTTTTATGGTCTCCAAGGTCAGAAATCTTGGAGCGGCTTCGATACATTGATCGAAACACTTGGACAGCAGAATAATTTTCAATCGCAAATAGGGGGAAATTGCGATTGAAAATTATTCTGCCGTGTCTGAAAGGTTTTTAATGTTCTTGTAATCTCATTATAGCAAGAAATTGGACAAAAGTCAATCATTGTGGGCGCAAAACAGTCATTCGCTGGCAAAAAATCGTTTTTTATGGTTGCTATTCAAAAATATCGAAATATATTTCTTAAAAGGAAAATAAAAAGTAACTTTCTTTTTGAAAAAGAGGATCATTCTGGCAGTTTTTGTACAAGTTATCCACAGCTAGCGGCATTTCTTCTTCGATCGGGCGTAAAAGTTATCTAGTAGGCGCGGCAGTGGCCTTGGAGAGATAGTCCAAAATGGCACGCGCGGTCATCTTGCTAGTGCCAATTATCAAACTATTGTTGGAAATGGCATAATCGACGGAAAGATTGCTGGAAGAAGGAATGTTCACATAACGGAGCTGGATCCCATTATAAACAGATGTATTAAAGACGGGAACCTTGGTCAAATCGTAGGCAGGATTGAGGAAAAGGGCTTCAAGTTCACGAGCTAGTGTCTTTTCTTCCTGTGTCAGGCTCGCTTTCAGTGCAGCACTGTTGTTTTCCGGAATCATCAGGCCGAAACGTGGAAATGAATTGTCAAGATAGATGAAAAGGCTGAATGTTTGGCCCAAACGAGAATAGATATTTGGTGAAAGGGTCAAGCCTAGTTTCTGAGAAAAATCTTGGAAAGAAACGGGGTTGTTCAGTTTGTCGGTAATAATAAATTCTATCACTCCCGGTGAGTTCATCTGAGAAACTTGGCCGGTATATTTTTTCAACGCCTCTTTCAGGCCGGCCGCGTCTACACTTTGCATATCTACACTGAGATAGTTGGCTTGGGTTTGGGAAAAGGCGCTGGGTGTTTGAGAGGCGGAATCATTTGGTGCGGTTTGTTGAGATCTTCCGATAGAATCGTCAACCGCATTTTGATCATTGGCAACTGATGAGTCTTTTACGCGAGTCATCCAAAAATAATATCCTCCGGCTATGACGATGACAATGATAAATAGCGTTATGGCTATCGCTGATATTTTTTTTAATCCTGATTTCTTCTCCGGTTCGGCATCTTTTTGGATGGAAGAACGGAAGGAGCTTATCTGGGGCGAATTGATCATATTGCCGGGATTTCGCACCGGCAGAGGCACTGTCTTTTTCGCGATTATGAAATTGGCTGGATTTTTCTTAGCTTCAAGTTCCTTTAGTTCATCTTTCATCGTATGTACGGGAAAGTCAGCGACATTGATTGTCACTTTGGCCGAGTCGCTTTTCGAGGAAGGATATGTCGGAGCGGAGGCAGCAGTTTTTTCATTATTATCATTTTTGTTTTCGAACATCTTTTTATTTTTAAATTTAAAATAGAAGTATCAAATATTGATACTTCTATTTTACAATAAAATCCAAATTTTGGCTACAAGAATTTTTACGCTTCTTTGGCGGCCGCTTTGGCGGACAAATTGATCCGGCCTTGTGAATCTATTTCTTTAACTTTGACCGGCACGATGTCTCCGACATGGAGAACATCTTCCACCTTTTCAATACGACGCTCAGCAATTTCTGAAATGTGAATGAGTCCTTCTTGACCGGGCAGGATTTCAGCAAAAGCGCCGAAAGCCATGATCTTGGTCACGCGGGCATTGAAAATTTCACCGGCTTTCACTTCGCGCGTCAAGTTATCGATCCATTCCTGCGCCTTCTGAGCTGATTGTTTGTCAGTAGAAGTGATGAAAATGGAACCATCATCTTCAATGTCTATCTGCACACCGGTTTCATCGATGATTTCATTAATGATTTTGCCACCGGTGCCGATGACGTTTCTGATTTTTTCCGGATTGATGTGCATGACAATGATGCGCGGAGCATATTGGCTCATTTCAGCTCGATGAGTCGGAATCGCATCCGTAATGTTCTTTAGGATTTGCAAACGATTGGCGTGCGATTGGGTCAAGACGGCCGCCAGCATTTCTACTGTTACGCCGTCCACCTTCACGTCCATTTGTAAAGCGGTGATGCCTTCCGCGGTGCCAGCGACCTTGAAGTCCATATCGCCATAGTGATCTTCCAAGCCTTGAATATCAGTCAGCACTTTGAATTTATTATCTTTTCCGACAATGATGCCCATGGCAATGCCAGATACCGGGCGCTTGATCGGCACACCGGCGTCCATCAAGGATAAAGTGGAACCGCAAGTGGAAGCCATGGAAGAAGAACCGTTGGAAGCGAGGACTTCGCTGACTAAAAGAATAGTGTAAGGAAATTCTTCTTTGGGAGGCAAGACTGGAAGTAAAGCTTTTTCAGCCAGTGCGCCATGACCGACTTCGCGTCGCCCTGGGCCGCGCATCGGTCGCACTTCTCCCACGGAATACGGCGGGAAATTGTAAAGATGGATATATCTTTTCTTCATATCTACTTCCATCGTGTCGATGACTTGTTCATCTCCAGGCGAACCGAGCGTAGTGACGGTCAGGGCTTGCGTTTCGCCACGCGTGAACAGTCCAGTGCCATGTGTCCTGGGCAAAATGCCGACGCGGCAATCGATGTGGCGGATTTCATCCAGCTTGCGGCCGTCTGGACGCTGTTCTTTTTCCAAAACATTAGTGTGGACAATTTCATCGGACACTTCTTCAAATACGATGCCAGCCACTTCTTTCAGCTTGTCAAATTCTTCCGGGAAAGTGGTTTTAGTATATTCATTGACTTTAGCTAGGATAGCAGCAGTTTTTTCTTCAATGACTTGTTTGTCTTTGTCATACAGAGCCTCGGCTAAACCTTCAGCCAGCATAATTTCTTTGATCTTAGCTTCAAATTCAGCGGATCCAGCCACTAGCGTCGGAGTCATCTTCTCTTTCCCGATTTCTTTTTGGATCTCAGCGATGAAGCCGGTAATCTTTTTGATGGCTTCTTGGCCGAAAGTGAAAGCTTTGATCATATCATCTTCCAAAACTTCTTTGGAACCACATTCTACCATATTGATCTTGTCTTGGGTGCCGCTGAGCAGCAGGTCTAAATCTCCCTCAGTCACTTCGCCATTTACCGGGTTAAGGATCAATTCTCCTTTTAGACGTCCCACACGTACGGCGGCCACTGGTCCGTTCCAAGGAATGTTGGAAATGGAAAGGGCAGTGGAAGCGGCAATGATAGAAATGATATCCGGATCGTTTTCTCCGTCATAAGACAGGACAGTTAAGATGACTTGTACGTCATTTCTCATACGGTGGTTGAAAAGCGGGCGGATGGTGCGATCCACGGCGCGTCCGGAAAGGATGGCGTCGTCGCTCGGTCGGCCTTCACGTTTGATGAAACGAGAGCCTTTGATTTTTCCCGCGGCATAATATCTTTCTTCGAAATCCACCATCAAAGGGAAATAACCGCTGACGCGGGAAGCCCCTTTGCTCATAACAGCCGTCGCCAAAACGACCGTATCGCCGTAGCGGACAGTCACGGCGCCATTAGCCTGAGTGGCTAAAAGACCCGTTTCAATTTCCAAGATGCGTCCTCCGATCTGGAGAGACCATTTTTTTTGTTCCATTTTTTGCTTGTCGCGCAAAAAAGTCAAAAAGTAAAAGGCAAAACTACAATTCAAAACTCAACGACTTAAATGCTGAATTGTGGCTTTGCTAGGCTTCCTTTTTGGCTTGATGCGCAATTTTAAATTACTTGCTTATTAGCTGAACTCTAGCTTATTTCTATGATTATGTCAATTTTTGGGGTGAAATAATATGTCATCCTGAGCGGAGTGAGTCGCCGACAAGGCGATGAACGCAGTCGAAGGATCTGCTTTGTAATACCTTTTGTCTTGTGATTTATAGTAAAACTAGTAGCTACACCAGGTAAATTCTTCGACTTCGCCCGAGTACGGGCTTCGCTCAGAATGACAGATGCATATAGATAATTCTTTCCCCAAAATAAAAACCGCTGGCGCAAGGATGAAGTGAAAAGTCACTTCAATGCTTGGACCAGCGGACTGCGCGAGGGCAGATTTTGATTAAAATACGCATGGCAATCTCCTTTGGTTTAATGAGTTTGTTTTGACTTTGGTGATGTAGCTTCTTTTCTCTTGGCTCTGGATAGCTCTTTCCATTGTGTCTGGGAGAGTTCCAATAGATAAGCCGCCTTTTCTTCGGAAGAAAACCTTCCTTGAAAAGGAGAGTGATGAAAAATGTCCATAGCGATTTGACTCGCTTCTGCCCAGTTTCCCATAACTATACCTCCTCTTTAAAAAACAAAACACAAAATCCCTAGAGAATTTTGCGTATTTTATTGACAAGGAACGAGCCCTTATCGACTATGTGTCCATTATATCACGTTTTAAACAAAAAAGCAAGCCCCACGAGGGGACTTGGCTTGTTTGAGGCAAAAATTTCAGACTGGGTTAGGCATTTATCAGGAATTTCTTCTTATTCTCGCTTAAATTGGTGAAATCATCCAATTCTTCGACCAATTTGTTGCTGGTGGACTCTCCGAAGGCCATGCCTTCCACGCGGCAACCCGTAGTGGACTGGATGTATTTGACCAATGGAATATAGTCGCCGTCACCGGAAATGAGCACAATCGCGTCTAAGGATTTGGACATCTTGATAGCATCCACCGCGATCCCCACGTCCCAGTCGCCTTTTTTGGCGCCGCCGGGGAAGATCTGCAGATCCTTGGTCTTGACTTCATAGCCGACCTTTTCCAAAGCTTCGAAAAATTTTTCTTCTTGACCTTCCAGGGTCTTAATGCCATAGGCAATGGCGCGGATGAGTTTTCGGTCCCCGACCGCATCTTTCAGGACATTTCCAAAGTTAACTTTTTTGCTGTAGAGCACTTTGGCGGAGTAATACAAGTTCTGGATGTCGACGAGCACGCCGACCCTTTGTTCTTTGTAAATAGACAAATTTTTAATATTAGCCTTTTAGACCTAATTTTTTAATCAGCGCTTTGTACGCTTTCTCGTTGGTTTTCATCAGATAGCCCATGAGTTTCTTCCTTTTGGACACCATTTTCAAAAGTCCTCGTCTGGAATGGAAATCTTTAGCGTTCTTTTTCAAGTGCGCAGTCAATTTCTTGATGCGTTCAGTGAAAAGCGCAATCTGATATTCCGGGCTCCCGGTGTCTTTATCGTGGCGCACCACTTCTTTAGTTACTTTCTCTTTCTGTTTGGCGTTGAGGGCCATACGTTTTTTCGGCCAAACACTCGTTGCGGGATCCCCCGTCAGGTAAAACCAGTGTTGGCTATTAGAATTATTATAAATAGATAATATAATAGAATTAAGTTTTTGTCCAGTAAAATTTCAGTTGTGCTATAATGAGTAAATTATGGAAGAAATTTTGCAACAATTGAATGTGCCTCAAAGAGAAGCGGTGACGACCACGGAGGGGCCGGTTTTGGTGATTGCGGGGGCGGGTTCGGGAAAAACCCGAGCACTCACCCACCGTGTGGCCTATCTCATCCAAGTGAAGGGCGTGAAACCGGGGGCGATTTTGGCGGTGACGTTCACCAACAAAGCCGCGGCGGAGATGAAAGAAAGAATTGCTGAGCTGCTCAGGGTGAAAATTTCCAGTGGTAATTTTCAAAACTATAATCTGCCTGTCGTGGGCACTTTCCATTCGATCTGTGTGAAAATTTTGCGGCGGGACATTGAGAAGATCGGCTATAAAGCCAGTTTCACCATCTTTGATGATCAAGACCAATTGTCGCTGATGAAAAAAGTGATGAAGGAATTGGAAATCAACACCGATCAATTCAAACCGCGCGCCATGCTAGGGGCGATTTCCAAAGCCAAGAATGAAATGTTGGACGTGAAAAATTTTGTGGCCAGTGTGGGTGGCTATTGGGAAGAGATGGTGGCCAAGGTGTACGCGGTCTATCAACAAAGGCTGAAAGAGCAGGATGCAGTCGATTTCGATGACATCCTGATGCTGGTGGTGAAAATTTTGCAAACCTTTCCAGAAGTGCTGGAAAAATATCAAAACATTTTCCGCTACATCATGGTGGATGAATATCAAGACACCAACAAAGCTCAATACACCATTATCAAGCTGCTCAGTCAGAAATTCGGCAATCTGTGCGTGGTGGGCGATGACTGGCAAGGAATCTATTCTTGGCGCGGCGCCAACATCCAAAATATTTTGGATTTTGAAAAAGATTATCCGGCGGCGCGTGTCATCAAATTGGAACAGAACTATCGTTCCACGCAGACGATCCTTGACGCGGCCTATGGCGTCATTTCCAAAAATGCCAATCGTAAGGATAAAAAGATTTGGACGGAAAATAAGGGTGGCCATTTGGTGACCAGTTATGAAGCGGACAACGAAAGACAGGAGGCGGAATTCATAATTTCAGAAATTGAAAAATTGAAACGTGAAAAAGATTTCAACTTTTCCGATTTCGTGGTGCTCTACCGGACCAACGCGCAGTCGCGCATCATTGAAGAAGCCATGCTGGGCGCGAGCATGTCGTACCGCATCATCGGCGGCGTGAAATTCTATCAAAGGAAAGAAGTCAAAAACATGATCGCCTATTTGCGCCTGATCCAAAATTTTGGTGACGAAGTGGCGATGGAAAGAATCATCAATGAACCAAAGCGCGGGATCGGAGCGGCCACGCTCGGCAAATGGACGGCGGCGGCACGGAAAAATGGTCTGAATGCCGTTGATTTCGGGTTGCAATTGGCGACGCACGATTTGGCAGTGGCAAAATCAAAATTGGATGCCATCGCCAAATTTTCGGAGTTCATCCAGCGCATGGCGACGATTAAGAATAAATTATCCCTGACTGACCTTATCCAAAAAGTTTTTATCGAATCGGGTTATGAAAAATTTCTTCTGGACGGCACGGATGAAGGTGAGACGCGGCATGAAAATGTGCGAGAACTTTTGACGGTGGCCAAGAAATATGATGATTTTGAAAATGATGAAGGGCTAAAACTTTTTCTGGAAGAAGTGGCTTTGATTTCCGACACAGATAATGTTGATCAAAAGAAAGACGCCGTGCATCTCATGACGTTGCACTCGGCCAAAGGATTGGAGTTTAAAATTGTTTTTATCGCGGGACTGGAAGAAGGCATCATGCCGCATTCCAGAAGCATGCTGGAAGCCAGTGAGATGGAAGAAGAAAGACGGTTGATGTATGTCGGGATTACGCGCGCCAAAGAAAAAGTGTATTTGCTTTTCACCGGCGAGCGCAATATTTTCGGTTCGACACAAGTGAACGCGCCGTCGCGATTTCTGGATGATATTCCGGCAGAACTGATGGAAGATGCAATCTCCAAGATACAAGAAGCCTGCCTGCCGTCCGCTGGACAGCGGGCAGGCACGGCAATCACCAAACAAATTTCAAACTCCAAATATCAAATGCCAAATAAAATCTTAAATCCAAATGACCAAAATACAAGACAAGCCACGCTGGATACGAATTTCAAAGGCGGAGAACGGGTGCGACACGAACTTTTTGGTGAGGGTCTGATTGTGGCGACACAAGGGAGTATCATTACCGTTGCATTTAAGGGTGCGGGACTGAAAAAATTGGACGTGACGATGGCACCGCTGAAGAAAATAAGCTAATAAAATTTCTAATTAAGAATTTCTAATTTCTAATCAAAACCCAATTTCCGAATGAATAAATAGCATGAAAATTCATTAAAAATTAGAAATTTGAAATTAGAAATTGAATACAATAAAACAAAAAAAGCTTGGATTACCTCCAAGCTTTTTTAGATAGCAGAAGCTAATATATGTATCCCTTGATCACGCGGGAATGGACATCTACTGTGCGGAAATCTTTTTTGCCCCAAGCATTGTAGTTCATTTCGGAAACCGTTATGGTAGAGCCGGAAACTTTTTCAACAATCGCGACATGTCCCCACCATGATTCACTTGTTACTAAAATAGCTCCGGGACGCGGAGTCCGTCCTGTGGCATAACCCGCAGCCTTGGCATGATAGAGCCAAGTACCGGCATTTCCGCCCCACGGGACATATCTCTTCTGAGCGACATACCAAGTGCAATAACCATAAGGGAAAGAATGTCCCGAGCCGGCTTTTCCATCAAGGGTGCGTCCCGTAGATTCGAAAGACTCATAAGGACGCGGAGCAATACCCAAAGGAGCGGTAGGTTTGGGCGCGGTGATCTCTTTTTGTCCGTCCGGAATGACAATGTCTTGTCCTACGGTCAATTCTCCATTGGCATGCAGGTCATTGAAGGAAATTATTTTTTCTCTGTCGGCTTTATATTTATCAGCAATGCTATCAAGGGTGTCCCCCGTTTTGACAGTGTAGGTCAGGCCGGAAACCGGCAGGATGAATATCTTATCCCCCGGCATAATTGAATCGACATTGTCCAATTCATTGGACCACATAATGGTGTTAACACTGATATGGTTGGCCGCGGCAATGCTGCCAACAGTGTCGCCCTCCCTGACTTCATAGATGATAACGCCCCCATCTTCTTCCGGATCTTTTCTGACGGGGCTGGTTTCGGCGACCAGCGATTGGCCTTGGATTATGAGGGGGGTGCTTTCGCTGTTTTTCCCAGCGGAAATCGGATCAGGAAGAGTTTTGGCTTCGGCCAGAGGAGCCAGCGCGATATTGTTCTGAATAGAAGTTTTGGCAAAAAACATATCTTTTATCGGGCTGTCATTGTTTTCATCGGTTCCCAAATAGCCGAATAAAAAACCGCTGGATTCCCGTCCGGCGGCCAGATTGGTGGCGGAAACCAAAAAAGCGCTAGAAACAACTACGATGAACGCAGAATAATTTCTGAATAAATGCAAGACTTTGATAGTGCGGTGCTCCTTAATAAAAGCGACAAGACATTTCTGCTTGTTGTGGATCAGCCTTTGGCAGAGAAACAGCTTTTCAGGACTGAGATATTTTTTTATGGTGGATACTATTAGTTTACTAATAGATAGTGACCTTTCTTGTGGTTTTGGGAGAAATCGCCCTTGGAGAAAATGAGATAAAAAAGCAATTTTATCGCCTAAAACCCTAATTTTTAACTTAAGAGAAGTATATATTATTGAAGGTCCTTTGTCAAACCGAAATTCGGAACAGAAGGTTGTTTTCAGAAGAGGGATTTTGAGGTACAATAAATTTAATGAATGTCGCATAATATTTTCATTAAAACTAATTTTGTGGAAATAAGAGAGTTGAAAAATCAATTTTTGGAATATTTGGAAATTGAGAAGAACCGTTCGCCCAAAACCATCGAAAATTATGACCGGCATCTGGAAAAATTTTTCGCCTGGGCGCACATTAAATCGGCTGAGCAGATAGACGGCGAGCTGATGCGCAATTTTCGGTTGCATCTTAACCGTGTTCAAGACAAAAAAGGCCAAAATCTCAAGAAAATCACCCAAAATTATTATATCATAGTAGTGAGGAGCTTTTTGCGATATCTTTCGCGGCGTGACATCTTGACCTTGCAGGCAGAAAAAATCGAGGTGGGAAAAACTCCGGAACGAGAAGTGGAATTCCTATCCAACCAAGAGATAGAGCGGATCTTGGAGGCGGCTTCCGGTTCGGATTTCAAGGGTTTGCGCGACCGAGCCATTCTGGAACTGCTTTTTTCAGCTGGGCTGCGTGTTTCAGAGTTGACCGGCATTGATCGGGAAAAGATAAATTTTAAAACCGGTGAACTTTCCGTACGGGGAAAAGGTAGCAAGATCCGGGTAGTTTTCGTTTCTGATACGGCCGCGGCCGCGTTGGCTGCCTATCTGACTGTCCGGACAGATGTTGATCCGGCGCTTTTTGTGCGGGATGTCAAAGGCTTGAAGAAATTTGAATCAAAAAATGCCGCCGCGGAGAGTGACGGTTTGCGCCTCACGCCTCGTTCGGTGCAGCGGATCGTGAAACATTACGCGCTAAAAGCTGGAATTGTGAAGGATGTCCATCCGCACACCTTGCGCCATTCTTTCGCCACCGATCTTCTGATGAATGGAGCGGATATCCGTTCAGTGCAAGAGATGCTCGGACATTCATCCATCACTACGACCCAGATATATACCCACATCACCAACCCTCATCTCAAAGAAGTGCATCAGGCCTTCCACGCCAGAAGGAGAAAATCGGGAAAGATTGACTAATCGCCGGTTTTGAAATAGTATAAGTTATGTTACGCTAGAGGAATAAGATGATTTTTGGGTCTATAGCTCAGTTGGTTAGAGCGCTACATTGACATTGTAGAGGTCTCCCGTTCGAGTCGGGATAGACCCACCCAAAACTCGGGACTGTAGCTCAGTGGTTAGAGCGGACGACTCATAATCGTTTGGTCGCTGGTTCAAATCCAGCCAGTCCCACTAAAAGAAAAAAACCATCCGAGTAAAGGATGGTTTTTGCGTTCTGATCCGGTGATTATCCTATCTTCTAGCTGATGGTGGACAGGCCGGCTTCAGGTAGTGGTTTTATCTCTGCGGCTGATTCAGCGGCTATTTCTTTTTCCGGTGGCGCTGCCAGTTCATAGAAGAAAAAAATCCAAATGGCTTGGGTGAAAACCTCCAAGGTACTGCGGAGAAAAACGACGAAGACTGCTAGGATGGCTAACCCAAAAATTACAGCTATCATCGCGCCAAGAGTGCCGGCAAAAAGAAACAGCAAAATGCCCAAGGGAAGGATGACTAACGTGATCGGGATGAGCGCAAAGATGACCAAGAGGAAGAAAAAAAGATTGATCGGGATGAAAAGGATAGCCATAACTAGGCTGGCGGCGATATTTTTTCGGAAAAGGACATAGGCGTTTTCTATGGCTGCCCAAGGATTGAGATTGCCTATGATCGTGTAGAGATAGCCAAATATCCGCAGGAAAGAGATTAGGATGATAAGCGGAACAAAAATGGAAAAAGCCAAGACTACCATTATGAAACCTAAGAAATAATTGTGATTCAAAAAGAGAAAGACGACGGGCGGAGCAAGGATAAGGAGCGCCGCGAGAGTGAAGAATCCGGAAAAGAGGGCGATGGAAAAAATCTTACCGAAATATTTCTTACCAGCCTGAAAGCCTGTTTTGAAATCGGTGTTGTTGTGCCGGTGTAATTTATTGATGGAGCTGATAAGCGCGCCACGAGAGATGACGCTTAGGATGGCGAAAGCAATAATTATGATAGCCAAAACGAGCATCCCGATGGCTATCCAATGAGGATGGTGCGAGATATTTTCAAAAAAAACTTGTTTTTGGGGATGGCTTTTTTCCGATTCGCCGCTCAAATAATTCAATCCTCCAAGATTGGAAAGCATCGCAAAAAATCCGAACCACCAAAGATAGCGATTTTTCCAAGTGAGCGAAAAAGCTTTCCATATTATGCTTAGATATGGGATAGCGGTTATGTTTTTTGGCATACTTCTTATTTAAACTGCTTCAGGAGCTACATTTTTTGTGAGGCCGACGAGTGTATTGTATTCTTCTTGCTCGATAGTTTCTTTTTCTAGAAGGGTAGAAGCGATCTTTTCCAATGTTTCTTTCTTCTCCCTGAGTAATTTTTCTGTTACTTGGTAGGCGTTTTCAATGAAGAGCGTGATCTGCTTATCAATTTCTTCGGCGGTCTTTTCAGAATAATTCTTTTCTTCATGGATGTCTCGGCCGAGAAAGACCATCTCATCTTTATGTCCGAAAGTTCGCGGTCCGAGTTCACTCATGCCATAGCGCGTGACCAAACCTCGTGCCATCGCCGTGGCACGGTCCAAATCATTGGAGGCGCCGGTGGTCACCACTCCGAAAGTCATTTTCTCACTGACGTATCCGCCGAGGAGCACTGAGAGTTCATCAAGGAAATAGTTCTTTGAATGCAGCGTTTTGTCTTTTTCCGGCGCGCTGAAGGTGTATCCTCCGGCGTTACCGCGCGAGATAATGGAAACTTTTTGCACTGGATCGGCATTTTTCAAGCTCGAGGCGAGCAGGGCGTGTCCAGCCTCATGATAGGCGATGATTTTTTTCTCTTCTTCATCGATCATGCGACTTTTCCGCTCCGGTCCCAGAACTACTTTTTCAATCGCTTCAGTCAATTCGTCCTGCGTGATTTCTTTTTGATTTCTCCGCGCGGCCAAAATGGCGCCTTCATTCAAAAGATTGGACAGATCAGCTCCGGAAAAACCGGGGGTGCGCTGGGCGATACGCCGCAGATCAGTGTTCTTAGCCAGTGGCTTGTTCTTGGAATGTAATTTTAAAATGGCCACCCTTTCTTCAATATCAGGCAAATCCATCATGACGCGGCGATCAAATCTTCCCGGACGCAGCAGCGCTGGGTCAAGCACATCCGGTCGGTTAGTGGCGGCGATAATGATCACATTGGTAGTGGTGTCAAAGCCATCCATTTCAACCAAGATCTGGTTTAAGGTCTGCTCGCGTTCGTCGTGTCCGCCGCCCAGCCCAGCGCCACGATGGCGTCCAACAGCATCAATCTCATCGATAAAGATGATGGCGGGTGCGTTTTTCTTGGCTTGTTTGAAAAGATCACGTACGCGAGAAGCGCCGACACCCACAAACATTTCCACAAATTCGGAGCCGCTGATGTTGAAAAATGGCACATTGGCTTCTCCGGCCACGGCTTTGGAAATCAAGGTCTTGCCGGTTCCGGGAGAGCCGAGCAGGAGCACGCCTTTCGGAATTTTAGCGCCCAAGTTCAAGAATTTCTTCGGACTTTTCAAAAATTCTACAATTTCATACAGTTCTTCCTTGGCTTCTTTCGAACCGGCCACATCTTTGAAAGTCACTTTTTGATTCTTATTCTTCGGATCGATCATACGCGCTCGTGACATGCCGAATGACATCGCTTGATTGTTGCCTTTTTGGGCTTGTTTCAGCATGAACCAGATAAAAGCGCCGATAAGCAGAAGCGGTAGGAGGAAAGGCAAGATATTCTCCAGCCAGAAACTGGCAGAAGATGGAGTTTTGATTTCAATGTTGACATTTTGGATCTTATCACTTTCCACCCCATAATTTTTAAGTGTTTCAACCAAGCTGGAGCTGGTTTCCTTGGTGGTCTTTTCTGTCGAGCCATCATTTAAGGTGATTTGCAGATTGTCCGCATCAACTTGGATAGTTTTGACTTTACCATCGGTGACTTGCTTGGCGAGATCAGAAAGAGAGGTCGCAGTCGGGGCTTTTTGCGGTGTGCTGTAGAGGATAAAAATGCCTGAAATGAGCAGAAAGACCAGAAAAACGATACCGATGTTTTTGAATAATTTTTGCATATTCTGTATTTTATGTTATATATTATGATTTACACGATATTTCCAGCTTATCACCTTTTCGCGTTACTTTCAATCCCTTAAATGATACAAGTTGATGCTTGTTTTTCGTGCTTTTTAGAATTTTTATAATTTCTTCGATATGTGCTGCTTCGATGTCTTTGAGATCCGCTTTCACGCAAGATAGAGCATTTCGCAGAACTTGTTTTTGTAGGGCAGGATGAAGGCTCATTACCCTGGAAACTTTCAAAGTTGCTTTTACCGGCATAGTTGCCTTCGCTGAACTTGCAATGAAAGCATAATCAGCAGCAATTGCCTGAATCTCAGTGAAAAGAGTTTTTCTGATGTTCGGGTTGTAATCTTTTTCCAAATACGGAAGCAGTTTGTTTCTGATCTTATTGCGCAAAAAATCATTTTTTAGGTTTGTTTTATCAATGCGATAGGCTAATTTATTTTCCTTGAGATAATCAATGATTTCTGCACGTGACTCCGCCAAAAGAGGCCGGATAAGAAAGTTGTTTTTAAACTGCATGGCCGCCAGGCCTTGTAAGCCTGCTCCGCGGATGACGCGCATCAAGAATGTCTCCACTTGATCATCGGCATTGTGCGCGACGGCGATAAGATCAAATTTATTTTCCGCGCGCAACTTTTCAAAAAAATCATAACGCACATCGCGCAAAGCATTCTCCGAAAGGGCATTACCGCCCCCTCCCCTGTACTCAGGGGAGGGCTGGGGAGGGGTTGTTGAGGAAGGTCGGGACGGAGGGGTTGTGAACGCATTCAGCACGGAAATTCTAATCCCATATTTTTCCCCCAGCTCTCGCACTAATTGTTCATCCTTGTCGCTGTCTTTCCCGCGCAAGCCATAGTTCACATGCGCGATGAGAAGTTCCAGCGAATATTTTTTTTGCAATTTGGCAAAGGTGTCCAGCAGGCACACGCTGTCCGGTCCGCCGGACACTGCCAAGATAATTTTGTCACCGCGTTTAAAAAGTTCCTGCTGAAAAACGGTATTCTGAACTTTTTTAACTAAAGACATATCGCATTGTCATTCCCGTGTATACGGGAATCCAGTCGCACATTATTAAGTTTCTACACTAGATTCCCGCCTATGCGGGAATGACACAATAAAAGATTATATTTTTTCTTTGATGACTCTCGTCACTTCCTCGAACACTTCATCCCTAGAAAGGTTGGTTGTATCAAGCACAAAGTCATAATTCTTTTCGTCGCGAATATTTACTTTGTAGTATTGCATATAGCGCTTATCATCAGTTTCATTTCTTTCTTGAATTTTTCTTAAAACTTCATCGACTGTTTTTGGCTTATCTTTCATCTCATTTCTGGCTGTATCTTTTTGCAATTCATTGAATATTCTTTTTGCTCCTTCTCGCTGGTCGATGTTAAGATAAATTTTTAATGATTTTGGAATAAAATGCCAAGCCATGCGGCTGTCTAAGATAAAGTGGTCTTCCTTTTTAGATAATTCAATTACATAATCATCTACTTCTTTATCAACTTGTGGATCGTTTTCTCCTAACTTTATATAGTCTACAAGAGTCAAACCTCGTTTCCTAGCCATTTCGCGAAAAATCTCGCCAGTTGTATATCTGACATATCCCAATTCTTCTGAAATTTTTTTAGCAACGGTTGTTTTCCCTGATCCTTCTGCTCCATTAAGTGTTATAATCATTTTTAACTAGTAAAATCAAAGAAACATTTTGATTTATAATATGTTATTTTGATTCTTGAGTTATCAATATTATTTTTTAGCAACTTTTTTAGCCTTCTTCTCCTTCGGTTCTTTCACTTCTTTCTTCGCGGCTGTTTTCTTTTCCTTCTTTTCTTTTTTATCCGCCATAGTTTTAACGGAGGAGGAAGCGGCGGCGGGTTCTTTCGGTTCTTCAACCTTTTCTTCCTTCTTCTTTTTCTCCGCTTTCTTGTCAGCTAGCACCAATCCCATTCTATGTTCACGCGGTTCGATGGAAAGAATTTTCCATAAATATTTTTCTCCGGCCTTCAAAAGTTCGTCCAATGTCCGTCCGGGATAGGCTTCGGACATTTCGCTGATGTGCGCGAGGCCGTGGATGTCTTTGTCCAAATAGACAAAAGCGCCGAAGTGGTTGAGTTTGTTCACTGTTCCGGCTACGATGTCGCCGATAGCATATTTTTCCGCGATGGCGCTCCAAGGATCTTTTTGCAATGCGCGGATGGAAAGGGAAATTTTGTCGCCATCGATGCCGATGATTTTAGCTTCCACTTTGTCCCCGACTTTCACGATTGAGCGAGGGTCTTCAATGAGCTGCCAAGCCAGTTCGGAAATGTGCACCAAGCCTTCCATCCGTCGTCCTTCTTCTTTCCCGGCTTTGGCGGCCAAGGCAAATTTTACAAAAGCTCCGAAGTCCACCACTCCACTGACTTCTCCGCTCACGGTGTCGCCGACGTTTAAAGATGAGATAACTTCCAAGTCTTTTTCACTCTGCGCCGCTTTTTCGCTGGCAATCAATTTTTCAGTTTCACGATCGGCATCCAAAATCTTGACTTCCAATTCTTGGCCGACCAATTTTTTGAGCAGATTCAAAATCTTATTCTTGTCTCCGTCTTCAACTCTGGGATAATTTTTGCTGGAAAGTTGGGAAACCGGCAAGAATCCGGAAATACCATTGATCTCGACCAAAAGTCCGCCCTTATTGGCACTGAGCACTTTAGTGGTGACTTTGTCTTGCGTATCGCGTTTGCTTTCGATGTCATCCCAAGCTTTTTCATAGGAGGCTTCTCGGATGGAAAGTTCGACGTAGCCATCCTCGTTTTCCAAATCGATAACAGTGGCTTGCACTTGATCGCCTAATTTCAACTTTCCGTTACCTAGGCCGTCCTTGATTTCCTTGCCGAGCACTACGCCCGTACCGAAAGGCGCCAAATCAAGGTAAATTTCATTGGAAGAGACTTCGATCACTTCTCCGATAACGGTGTCACCGATTTCCGGAAAATGGAAAGAAGTTTCGGCCATAAGCTGCTTCATAAGAGAGTTCTTTTGTCCGTCAGTTTCAGTTTTATCCGCTTTTTTATCCGCTTTTTCTTTGGTTTTGGTTGTTTTTTCGACCGGAGTGGCGACTTCTTCTTCTATTTTGTCCACTTCTTGCGCTAACAAATTGTCCAGAATGCTTGTCATACGAATAGTTTTCAGATGGTAGCTTTTAGTTCTTAGTAAAAGTAGATCTGAATTTTTTGCGAATAAGCACTGAAAATCGCTTGAATAATTAAATAATGCTTTAGATAAGGCTAAATTATCTTGTGGATAACTTTGGGGAAAATAAAAAAATCCCTCGAAAAGGATAATATTAAGAAGTTATACACAGGAATTGACTCATTCCCTATTAAATTTTCTTAATAATTAACCTAACTTACTTCTATAATATACACGTCGAACGGGAAGCTGTCAAATTTTAATTTTTAGATAAAAAAACAACCCACACGATGCCTACAGAATTTTTTCTCCTTTTTCTGTAAGGTCGCGGGGTTGTGGGTGGTGTGAATTTTCACATTAGCTGTGATGTTGTAATAAGATGCCAGTTTTCATCTGTGGCCTTGGGCTTAATTGCCTTGGAGCCCATTTTGCATAGGGGGCATTCTGTAGGCTCCCAATCTTCAATGCGATGGTCGGCTATAGGAAGAATTGCAAATATACCAACTCCGCCGATTCCGAGGTAATGAAGTCCACCACGATTAATGATAACTGGTTCATGAAGAATGAAAGAGGTTCTGGGTTGTTTGGAAATAATATTCATAACCGTCTCTTTGAAACCGGTTCCGCGTGTGCAAAAATCTTCGCAAAGAAGCAGTGTTTCGCCAGGCGGAATGTCGCTTAGGAAGTGTATTTTTCCATCAACCTTCTCCATTTTGGCTACCTTAGCTCCTAATGCTTCTGCCAGGTCTTCACCAAGTCCAGTTGCTCCGTCAGGAATGCCGCCTACCCAATCAGGCTTTACGCCTAATTTCTTTAATTTCATAGCCATTTGATCAGCCATGATTTTTCGGATGTTCAGATATCGAAGCATAACCTTTGAAATGAAAAATCCATTGCTATGTCTTCCAGATTTAAGCAATGCATGCAAGCCAGACCGTCCTTGTTTGGCTGCTTCATAATCATAAGACCAAAAAGCATCTAGGACGGTTGCTATATGGACGACTTCTTCACGCGTAAGTTCCTGAGTAACATCCGAAGGATTGAGCGCAATAATTTGCGCCTTATCCATAGTCAGTATATTTATCATAATGCATCCTCCTTTTTGTGCGGTTTAGCAGTAGTTCACATTGCTGCTCTGATTTGGTCACGCAGTTCTTCTGCAGCGCCGGCTGAAGCCTGGGCGTAGTCAGTGTCGATACTCTTAAAAAGTAGTCCTGACGATGAATTGATTGCAATTGAACCTGATCCTGTATAGGCATAGTGGACTGTTTCGTCGACATATCCTTTCTGTGTGCCAACTCCGGGTACGAGGAACCACATCTTATCCCCGACTATTTCTCGGCCGCGCGAAAGGTGGAAAGAATAAATATCTCCGGAGCCCTTGGGTCGTTCATAGGCTGCTGCCATTACAAGACCGGCATTTGCGAGTACATCGTGTTTTTCTGACCATTCCATCGCACATTGAGCAATGAATTCCCAATACATCCGTCCGTCTTTCAGGAGAACTTCTTGTGTTTGTCGAGCAGTCGGGTTGCTTGTATAACATAGGCTGACCAGCGATTCGCCTTTGGCGCTAACAGTTGCTAAGGCA
>JBAYUI010000006.1:0-49434 GCA_041675165.1 Parcubacteria group bacterium
AGTTTCCGCTTTTCTTTGGAAAAGTTTCTTGGGGAATACAATGAATCTGAAAGATATTGAAAACAGTTCTAAAAAAGTTTGGAAAGGAGCGACAGAAAATCTAAGCATAAACGAGGCCAGTGCGGACACTGTTTCACCCATTCCGATCTATTCTCCTGCCCCGATCCATACCCCCCCTGCTTCATGTTGGAGTCCGTGTGCCGGTGATGGAGAAGGTTGTTCGGATAGTAGTGACAGCGGCGGTGGTAGTGACAGCGGCGGCGATGACGATGGTGGTGGTGGTTGCGGCTATTAAGGATAAACTGATTTGAAATTGAAATAAAAATAAAAAAATGGAAATGTTTGAATCTAAGCCAAGAGGCAAAATATTGATTATAGTTGGACTTATTGTTGTAGTGTCCCTTTTTGCAATCGGGTCTTTTTTAATCTCCAAAAAAAATATGCTTTCTGATTTACCGATGACCGGCGCTGTTTCGACCAAAAACGCGTATCTTATCTCAGGAGTCCCGTTCTATGGCGTGCATAATCATTTTGATAGAAGCTTGTCAGTGCCTGTCAATAGCGTGGCTTCCATTATGGAATATTGGGAACCGGGGAGATCCAGTTCTTCAGATATGCAAGAAGTTATTTCCAAACAACAAGGCGGTGCGATGAATGAGGTTGTTTCTTTTTTCTCCCGACGGGATTTTTCCGCGAAGGTTCTGAAGCTTCCACTAACCGATCTCAAGAAATATATCAATCCGGAAGTCAAGACTCCCTTGCTTCTCTTTTTGCCAATCTCAGTCGATCAACCGGCGGCATTGGCCTATGCTCCATCTGCGGTGATGATCGGTCTTGATGAGAAAGAGCAAAAACTGACCTTTCACAATTACTGGCTGGGCAATAACTATGAAATGTCATTCGATGAATTCAATCAATTGGAAAACAAGCTGAGACCTGATCAACGCGATATGTATATCGTGGTGCAGCCGAAAGATCTGGATGAGAAGCTGAAAGGAATTTCAGGAAGGAAGACGGAAAACTATCCTGCCAGAACGGAAATTATGCGGAATGGGGAACAGATGTTCAAGGATTATGCAGTCGGGTCGGGAGGAGCGTATGAGTCTAAGATGTTTGACGTTGCTTTAGATTTTCTTTCTCGCGTGGAAAAATCTCCGAATTTCAATGAATTTTTTCCGCCCTATATGAAGACGATGCTTTATTCCAAGATGGCCAGTGCGTACATCGGTGAAAATAATTTCGATAGTGCTTTGGTCTATGCTCAAAAAGCGGCGGCCATCGATCAGGATCTGGATCAGCCTTTCAAAGATTGGTCGGGAATGAAAATCAATTGGCGTGCCGGCAGTCAATCCCAGCTTTCCGATCCGTACAGCCTCTTGGGTGATATATACAGGCAGCAGAAAGATTTTCAAAAGGCTGAGGAGAATTATGTCAAAGCGCTCAGTATCGCACCTAGCAGTGCGACGGCCAAGAACGGTATGGAAATAATAAACGCTCTTAAAAAATAAGATTCATCTCGCAATGTATTTATGGAAAACGAAACAAAAAACAAAAAAATATTTTGGTTAGTAGCGCTAGTGATCATCCTATTGGCTTCGGGAGTATATTTTATATTTATGTTGAAAAATATCAATAAGAATGAGCGTTCAACCGCCGCCGCGGGAAATTATGTGGTGCCGAATGTTCCATATTTCGGAATGTATGATCATAAGGGATCTTTTTCTTTCGTGTGCGGATATACGGGCGGAGATTTTTGCATCTCAGCTTTAGAGATTTTGGAATATTGGAATCCCGGGCAGAATAATATCAGGGCTGTTTGCGACAGGCTCAAAGAAGGTATTTCCAGTCAGGAAAATGTTTCACTTGTTGCGCCTTACAATCTTGTTCAGATGTTTGAGGAAAAAGGTTTTTCTGCTCAAATGATGAAGCTCTCCTTGACTGATCTTAAGAAGTACGTCAATTCCGAAGCCAAGACGCCATTGATGCTTTTTCTGCCGATCTCCAATGACCAGCCTGATTCTATTTCATATTATCCTGCCACCGTTCTCATCGGGGTCGATGAAAAAGCTCAGAAGCTTACCCTGCACAGTTACTGGTTGGGCAATAATTATGAACTCTCTTTTGATGAGTTCAATCAATTGGAGAACAAATTGCAACCGGATCAACGCGATGCCTATGTCGTGGTGCAACCGAAAAATTTGGATGAGAAGCTGAAAGAAATTTCGGAAAGAAAAATTGCGGCCTATCCGGCTAGGACCTCTATTATGCAAAACGGGGAAGAAATGTTCAAAAACTATGCAATCGGTTCGGGCGGAGCATATAATTCCGGTCTCTGGCCACAAGTTTTGGAATATCTTTCCAAGACGGAAAATGACTCCAACTTCAATGAATTTTTCCCGCCCTATTTCAAAACGATGCTCTATTATCAAAAAGCCAAAATGTATTTCCTCAAGAACGATTTGGATAATGCCCTGGTCTATGCGCAAAAAGCCGTGGTCATCAATCAGGATTTGGATCAATCATTCAAGGATTGGCCGGGATATGAAATAAGCTACAACAGTCCGGATAAGCGAGGCATAGCACCGGAGCCGTATATGATCCTAGGCGATGTATTGGATAAAAAAGGAGATTTAAAAGGAGCTTTGAACGCCTACAAAGAGGCTTCAAGACTTACGATAGTTTCAAATAAGATCGACGCCAGCATCAAGAATGTCGAATTGGAGATGGCGCGCAAGGGGATAGAATAGGGCGAATATTTTAAAAAGATATATAAATCAAAATGAAAAAATTCGGGAAAAATAAGATAAAGAATTTAAAAATTGCCGGAATATCGATAGCTTCCGTCTTCGTTCTTGTTTTGGCAGTCGGTTTTATCTTCCAGAATCAGATCAGAAAAACCGCTTCGGACCGTCTTATTACCAGAGGTAACTATTATTTCAATAATGGTGCCTATGATACGAAAAAATCCGAGCGCTATTTCTCTTGGGCTTTGCGACTGAACCCGCAAGCGGACGCGGCTTACTATCAATTATCCCGTATTCACTTAGTGGGAAACGAGCTCGATTTAGCGAGAAATGAAATTGACAGATCATTGGCTATCAACCCCCAGAACCAGCGCGCTTTCTACATCCGAGGCCTTATCAATGCTTATGATAAGAAATATGACGATGCCATTTCAGATTTTCAAAAATTCGTGGCTTGGGCTCCGGCGGAATGGGCAGGTTATAATGACTTGGCTTGGGTCTATTCTTTGAACAAGGATTTTGAAAATACTAAGAACATTGCTCAAGTAGGATTGGATAAGACGGGAGATCGGAATCCATGGCTCTTGGACAATCTTGGAGTGGCCTATATCAATTTAGGAGAGTCGAAAAAGGCGGAAGAAATTTTTGCAAAGGTGAAAGACATTTCCGGAGATATGACAGCCGAGGAATGGGCAATGGCTTACCCTGGTAATGATCCGTCTTTGGCTGATATGACATTGGGAAAATTCAAAACAGATGTTGACACCAATTCCCAATTGGCTTTGGGCGGGTTCATATCCGGCGGTATCGCCGTATCGGCTTGTGGCAGTTCAGGTGGTGGCGGATATAATGGAGCTTGTGGAATAGGTGGCAGCAAGAATGGTATCGCTGGTTGCAATTCAAAGGAAGATAGCAAACATTGTGGCAATTATATAAATTCTTGCGGAGCGCTTTGTACTGGCTCGGGATCTTGCTGTACCCCTAATTGTGCTTGCGCCGCGAGTACTTGCGTGGGAGGCACTTGTGCTGATGGCTGCGGCGGTAGTTGTGCCGGCACTAAAGCGCCAACTTACAGCAAGACTTGTTTATATTCGGATACGGGGAATTCTTGCGGTCAGAATAATTGTAATCAGAAGATAATATTAAAGAAGGCTTATTGTACTAATGTTCCGAACAATGGATGTGGCAGTCAATATACTTTGCCCATCAGTCAATGCTCATCATTCATCAGTTGTCATGATCAAGAGGTGACTTGTCCGCCTTGCTCTTGGAAAGAAGTTGCACCGTAGTAGAAAAAGTTATCCACAGCAATATAAAACAGCCTCGAAAAGGCTGTTTTTTTGCTGTTGGCAGATTTTTGGGTTGTGGTATAATGGTATTGTAATACACAATATATTGGGTTAAATCGATTTATACGATATGTTTTGTCCATTTTGCAACAATTCGGATACTAAGGTCGTTGATTCGCGCGAGGCTAATGATGGGAAGGTGACGCGTCGCCGCCGGGAATGCTTGAAATGCAACGCGCGCTTTTCCACTTATGAAGAAGTTGAGTTGTTGCGCCTTGTCGTTGTGAAGAAAGACGGTCGAAAAGTTGATTATGACAAAATGAAAATCGAATCAGGCATGAGAAAAGCGCTGGAAAAACGCCCCGTATCGGAAGAAAAATTTTCGAAGCTCATCGGGGATGTGGAATATTGTCTCAAATCATTGGAGAAGTCAGAAGTGAGTACGCGGGAGATTGGCAAATTGATCTTGAAAAAATTGCGCGAATTCGATGAAGTGGCTTATGTCAGATTTGCCAGCGTCTACAAGTCATTCGGTTCGATCGAAAGTTTCAAAAAAGAGTTGGACACGTTCGATAAATAAATTTTTAACATAATTAACCAAAACCAGCATGGCTCAAAAAACAAAAATCAAAAAGGGGAAAGTGATCGGAAAGAAAAAGAAAATTGAGGGGAAAAAAGAAACTGAGAATAAGGTTACTAAAGTCATAAAGAGAAGCGGCAAAGTGGTGGCTTTTGACGAGGCTAAAATTGCCAAAGCGGTCAAAAAGGCTTTTGCCGAAACCAAAGAAGGCGACGAAAAAGATGCCGCGCGCGTGGCGGAGAAAGTCGCTAAACTTCTCAATAAAAATTTCAAGAAAGGCTATATTCCGCAGATTGAAGAAGTGCAAGATATGGTCGAGCGGGTGCTGATGATTTTGGATTTTGAAGAAACAGCCAAGGCCTACATCTTGTATCGTGAACAGCATCGCAAAATCCGTGAGACGGAAGAATCATTGAAAGAAGCGGTTGACTTGGTGGATAAATATATCCAAGAGATCGATTGGAAAGTCAAAGAAAATGCCAATATGGCCTATTCTTTGCAGGGCCTCAACAATTATGTTTCATCCATCGTGACGGCCAAATATTGGATGAATCGAGTTTATACCAAAGATATCCGCGACGCGCACGAGGGTGGTGATTTTCACATCCATGATTTGCAGCTTCTGGCAGCCTATTGTTGCGGCTGGGATCTGCAGGATCTGCTCCGGCGCGGTTTCACCGGTGTGAGCGGCAAAGTGGCTTGCAAGCCGGCCAATCATCTGGGATCAATCTTAGGACAGATGGTCAATTTCACCTACACTACGCAAGGCGAAGTGGCTGGAGCACAGGCCTTTTCCAATTTTGATACTTTGCTGGCGCCGTTTATCCGCAAGGACAAATTGAATTACGACGAAGTAAAACAAGAGATCCAATCCTATGTTTTCAATATGAATGTGTCCACTCGTGTTGGGTTCCAGACACCCTTTTCCAACATCACGATGGACATTACTTGTCCGAAAAATCTGGCCAAGGAGGCGGTGATTATCGGAGGCGTTCCGCAGAAAGAAACTTATGGTGAGTTCCAGGAAGAAATGAATATGATCAATCGAGCCTTTGCCGAGGTGATGACGGAAGGCGATGCTAATGGGCGGATCTTTACTTTTCCCATACCGACGTATAATATCGGCAAGGATTTTAATTGGAATGACAAAAGGTTTGATGCGATTTGGGAGATGACAGCTAAATATGGCATTCCATACTTTGCTAATTTCATCAATTCGGATATGGATCCGGATGACGCGCGTTCAATGTGTTGCCGGCTGCGCTTGGATAATCGCGAATTGCATAAGCGCGGAGGCGGACTTTTTGGAGCCAATCCTTTGACCGGCTCAATCGGGGTGGTGACGATCAATATGCCTCGTCTCGGGTATCTTTCTAAGAATAAAAAAGAATTTTATCAGCGGCTTGATTATCTGATGGATGTTGCCAAAGATAGCTTGGAAACAAAGAGAAAATTGGTGGAAAATCTGACTGATAATGGGCTTTACCCTTACACAAAATTCTATTTGGAGGCGATAAAAATGCGCCGGGGAGAATATTGGGCCAATCATTTTTCCACCATCGGATTGATCGGTATGAACGAAGCTATGCTCAACTTGATCGGGAAGGACATTACGACGCGAGAAGGTCAGAAATTGGCAGAAAAAATTCTGGTTCATATGCGCGATCGGATAATCGGATATCAGAAAGAAACGGGTAATTTGTATAATCTGGAGGCTACGCCCGGAGAGGGTACGGCACATCGCTTAGCCGGCATCGATCGCAAGAAGAATCCGAATATGATTTTTGCCAATGACAAAGCGGTGAAAAAGGAAGGAGCTGTCCCGTATTATACCAATTCTTCCCAATTGCCGGTCTATTTTACGGAAGATGTTTTCAGTGCTCTAGATCTACAGGATAAATTACAGACAAAATATACTGGGGGGACCGTGCTACATGGATTTTTAGGTGAACGGCTGTGGGACATCGAAACGACCAAGAAATTGGTACGGAAAATCGCAGAAAATTATTCCTTGCCCTATTTCACTCTCACCCCGACGTTTTCCATCTGTCCGACGCATGGTTATCTGGCCGGAGAGCACACCACTTGTCCGAAATGCGTGGCTGAGAACAAGGTGACAGAATTTATGGTGGTTGGAGAAGAAAAAAGCTGTTGCAAATAAATTTTTTACCATACCGCTTCTAAAGCGGAAAAAATAATTAAATAAATACCGTTAAAAACTAAAAATAAGTTTTAACGGCATAAACAAAAAAATATGAAAAAGCTCATATGTCATGATTGCCAAAAAGAGTTGGAAAAAGGGGATGAATTTGTCTTGTATGAAGTCGTGTCTGACAAATTCATCAAGTGCAAAGCCTGCTATCAGAAAGATCCGGTGCTGAAAAATTTCAAGAAGGCGGAGGTCTATTCCCGCGTTGTCGGCTACATCCGTCCGGTTGCTCAATGGAATGGTGCCAAACAAGCGGAATTCGGAGACAGGAAAGAATTCAATGTAAATTGCTGTGTACCAGCCAAGAAAAAAACCGTTGTCAAAAAAGCGAAATCGGCGGCTAAGAAAAAAGTGGTTACCAAGAAAAAAGTGACGAAGAAGAAATAGAACAACCAAGAGAGATAGAGGGGCAATAGCTGTCATTATTGATAGCTATTGCCCTTATTTAAAGATATGGGGCTTAATAATTCTTTAGTATTTCATGCGCTGTTCAAATAATCAATATTCAATAACCAATACTCATTCAATATCCAATAAATTAACATTCAATTGAATATTTTGATATTTATTATTGAATGTATATTGAGTATTGAAAATTTGAGGAGCCAAGTTGAACGAAAGATAATTTTTGTTTTATAAATTATTAATTATCTCAGTTAATTTAAATATTATGACTTTAGGTGGCTACCAAAAATTGACGCTCATCGATTATCCGGGGCACATCGCCACTACCGTTTTTACGGTCGGTTGCAGTTTTCGTTGTCCGTTTTGCCATAATCCGGAGTTGGTGAATTTGCGCTTGGCGCACAACACCGAATCGGAAAAAAACTTTTTTGCCTTTCTGAAAAGTCGTCAGGGAAAATTGGACGGAGTCTGCATTACGGGGGGCGAACCGACCATCCAACCGGATATTATTGAATTTATCCGGAAGATTAAAAAGCTGGGATTTGCGGTGAAGCTGGATTCCAATGGCACGCGGCCGGATGTCTTGAAGAAACTGATCGATCAGAAGCTTGTGGACTATATCGCGATGGATATTAAAAGTGATATCAAGAATTATGACAAGTTGACCGGTTCGAAAGTGGACAAGGATCGCATCCGATTGAGCGTCGACCTGATTATGCATTCGCGCGTGCCATATGAATTCCGCACCACCGTGGTGCCGGGCTTGCACGCAGAAAAAGATTTCCTGAAAATCGCCCAATGGCTCCGCGGCGCGCGCGAATACTGGTTGCAGGAATATCGGGAAGATTTCAAGATTTTGGATCAGAAGCTGAAAAAGAAGACCAAGGGCAAGACGCTGGATTTGGACAAAATCAAAAAAATAATTGAGAAAGACTTTGGGATGGTGGGAATCAGGAGATAGGGTGGCGGCGAATTTTATTTTACACTGTCATTCTGAGCGAAGTCTGTACTCGGACGAAGTCGAAGAATCTGCTTAGCGTAACCATTAGTTATCCTATAAAGCACAAGCCTGGAAGTGGTAATGGGCAGATCCTTCGACTGCGTTCGTCGCCTTATCGGCGACTCACTCCGCTCAGGATGACGATTTTTTCTATGCGCATTTATGTGAAAGTCCTGCCGCGGTCGAGCCGGAATTCGGTGGAGAAAACGGCAGAAGGGGAATACAAAGTGAAACTCACGGCGCCGCCAGTTGACGGCGAGGCTAATGCTATGCTAATAAAAGTATTAGCGGAACATTTCGACGTTCCCAAAAATTCTTTGGCGATCATCGGCGGCGCGTCTGCTAGAACTAAAATAGTGGAAATTTCTTAAAGGAGAAATGCTATGGCAACAGGAAAAGTAAGAGATATATCGAGTATCGTAATCAGTGTTACCAGTACAGAAGGGGTTCCTGAATCGGGCACTCTAAGCGTCCAAGGATTAGGCGATGGGCAAATGGATAAGACTATGCCAATCATTGCCAAGGCCACGGAACTACTGCAGCTGATAAAAGAATATAACCGCGGCAAGTGATACGCCGAAAAAATTCACCCGACTGGCAAACCGAGGATCTGCCAGTCTTTTTATTTGGTATAATAAGAAGGATGACCAAATCAAAAATCTTTCTTATTCTCAGCCTCAGTTTTCTAGCCGGAATTTTTGGCATGTCTTTCTATTATCCCCAAACAGTCAAGATCCTTTGGCTGTTTTTTGTCCTGATTGGTGCGCTGATTGTGACAGCAGTTTTTTATGAAAACAGAAAAGCTTTGCTGATTTCTTCTACGGTAATATTTTTTGCGGGTGGTGCGTTTCTAACAATGACACGGCTGGAGAGAATATTGAATTTGAGTCCGGAAAAACAAAATTTTTCCGGCACGGTGGAAATCATCAAAGAACCGGAATTGAATGATATGGCGCAAAGCCTGACGGTCGTGCCGGAAAACGATGAAGATCAAAAAATTCTGGTCAATGTCAGCGCTTATCAAAAATTTGCCTATGGAGAAAAATTGCGATTGTCTTGCGGACTGGAAAGGCCGAAAAATATTTCACCGGATTTCGATTATCGGATGTATCTGGCGGCCAAGGGCGTATATTATCAATGTCAAAAACCGAAAATTGAAAAACTGAGTGTGTCCGGCGGCAATAAGATATATGCCGGACTCATCAGTCTCAAAAATAATTTCAAAGATAATATCGATCGGCTTATCCCCGCGCCCGAGGCGGGACTTTTGGTCGGGCTCATTTTGGGTGGCAGTCACCAATTGTCGAAAGATATCCAGAATGATTTTTCTCGCACGGGACTTTCCCACATTACGGCGGTATCAGGCTATAACGTGACCATCATCGCCGAATATCTGATGATTATCGGTATCGCCATCGGTTTGTGGCGGCGGCAAGCCTTTTGGTTTGCGGCTGTCGGCATCATTCTGTTCGTAATTATTACCGGATTGAGCGCGTCCGCCGTACGGGCGGGAGTGATGGGTATCTTGCTCATTTGGGCGATGAAGAACGGGCGCTTGGCTAATTCGCAAAACGCGGTCATTTTTTCAGCCGATGTGATGTTGCTTTCCAATCCCTTGTTGCTCCGTTGGGATGTCGGCTTCCAGCTGTCGTTTTTGGCTACCTTGGGCATCATCTATTTTTATCCAATTTTCGATAATTATCTAGTTGGGAAGAACAAAGCCTTCGGCCTCAGTGAAATCCTGTTTCTCACTCTCAGCGCGCAAATTTTTGTCTTGCCGATTATCCTTTTCAATTTCAATCAACTTTCGCTCATTTCTCCCTTGGCCAATCTTTTGATCCTGCCTTTTGTTCCGTTCACAATGCTCGTGGGTTTTTTGGCAGCGGTTTCAGGTTTCATTTGGACGCCTTTGGCTATTGCTTTTGCTTGGCTAGCATTTGTGTTTTTGAAATATGAGACGATTGTTATTCATTTTTTATCCGAATTGAAATATGCCGCTGTGTCTATGAAACTCGCATGGTGGGAAGTGATGCTCTGGTATATAATTTTAGCAGGCACAACTTTCCTTTTTTCAAGGATGAAGAGAAAGAGTTTGAATAATCAAGATTTGTTAATGAATAGTCTATTGGAAAACAAAGATGAAGCATAAGAAATATATCTATATCCTCATAGCCGGCCTACTTGCGCTCAGCCTTATCTTGGCGGCCATCATTTTCAGCTCGCGCAACCAAAAACTGAAAGTCATTTTTCTGGATGTGGGACAAGGGGATGCGATTCTAATTGAAAAGGGCACCAATCAGATCTTGATTGATGGCGGTGCAAGTAGTCAAAAGGAATTGGAAGAGCTGGGAAAATATATCCCTTTTTGGGATAGGGAAATTGAAACCGTCATTGTCACCCATCCCGATCAGGATCATATCGGGGGATTGATCGGCGTTCTGAAAAGCTATCGGGTCTGTTCAGAGGTTGATAATTTTGCCGATGGTGATTCTGAAGCGTATAAGAATTATTTGCAACTGATCAGTGACAAAAAAATCGAACGCTTGCGAGGAGAAGGAGGGATGAATATAAAATTAGACGATGCTACGCTATCTCTTTTGTACCCCGGAACAGATTTAGTGAATAATTCTAAGGACACAAACGCGGATAGTATTGTGGCAAAACTTACCACTGGCCAAAACATTTTTCTTTTCACTGGCGACTTTCCCACCACCCAAGACGCTAGAATTTTCGCCTCGGGAGTGGATTTGTCTGCTACTGTTCTCAAGGTGGCACATCACGGTTCCAAATATGCCACCAGCGATGAATTTCTGGACAGAGTCAAGCCGCGAGAAGCCATTATTTCAGTCGGCGCGAACAATCGCTATGGCCATCCGGCACCAGAAGTGTTGGATAAGCTGAAAGCGCGCGGAATTTTGATCAAAAGAACGGATCAAGTGGGAGATATCGTGTATAATTTCTAATTAAGAATTTCTAATTTCTAATCAAATCCCAATTACTAAGTGATCAATATTTGAGCTCCTTAGGTATTGAATATTAGTTAATTAGGTATTAGTTAGAAATTAGAAATTAGAAATTCTGAAATTTACCGGCTTCTTGCCAAGACTATTATTTAATGATAAGCTCTAAACATTGCAAATAATCATTATTAAACTAAAATTATGCCAGTAGCTAGACAGCATCATACAAAAGCTAGGAGAGACCGTGCCAGAGTCCATCACCAGATCAAGCCAAAGGACTTGGTCGCCTGTTCCAATTGCAAAGCGAAAATTTTACCTCATCTGGTCTGCCCGAAATGCGGATTCTATAAGGGCAAGGAAGTGGTAAATACGATGAAAAAGATCGACAAAAAAGCTAAAAAATAAAAAATAGTTATGGCGAATCGTCACTTGTCCCGTTCTATTGCGATGCAATGCCTTTATGAGTGGGATTTCAACGGCAAAAAAGGCGCGCACGTGGAAGATCTTATCACGAAAAATATCCAAGAGTTCGGCCCGGGTATGGAGGACACTGCTTTTGTGCATTTTCTAGTGGAAAATACGATCAAGAATATCAAAAAAATCGATCCCTTGATCGAGAAATGCGCGCCGGAATGGCCCTTGGATCAAGTCACGATCGTCGATCGCAATATTTTGCGTCTGGGGATATATGAACTTCTTTTCGGTAATTATGAGGAAGTACCGCCCAAAGTGGCCATCAATGAAGCGATTGAATTGGCCAAGTCTTTCGGCGGAGAATCTTCCGGCCGGTTCGTGAATGGCGTTCTGGGCACGATCTATCGAGAGCTGGGTGAACCGATGAAAGATGACGTTTCTAAAAAAGGCAGAAAGAGTGATGAAAAAAAATTATCTGAAGCTGTAAGTAAGAGTGAATAATTTATTTTTTAAATCCTAATTTCAAAATCCAAATTACAAATCAAATCATAAATCCAAATGACAAAATTTTGGATTTTGAAATTTGAAATTGATTTGAAATTTGAGCTTTGAACTTTGGATTTTAATGCATATGCTTGACGATTTCGCGAAAAAGCTAGGGGTAGAATTCAACAATCCGGAACTGCTGCAACAAGCGCTGACCCATCGCTCATATCTGAACGAGCATCGCAGCTACAAGCTGGATCACAATGAGCGGTTGGAATTTTTGGGTGACGCTGTTTTGGAATTGGTGGTGACCGAATATCTGTATAATAATTTTCCCAATCCGGAAGGGGAATTGACCAACTGGCGCGCGGCCTTGGTGAATGGCGAGATGCTGGCCAAGATTTCGGGCCGCTTGGGCGTGGAAGAATTTTTGATGATGAGCCGCGGCGAAGCCAAAGACACAGGACGAGCCAGACAATATCTCCTGGCCAATGCTTTTGAAGCCATCACCGGCGCGATTTATCTTGATCAGAAGGAAAAGGGTTATGAAAAATGTCGAGATTTCATCATGAAAAACGTGGTAACTGAATTGCCGGAAATCATTGAGAAAAAATTGTATATGGATCCGAAAAGCAGTTTTCAGGAGAAGGCTCAGGATTCGGTCGGTGTCACGCCATCATACCGCGTGATGAGTGAAAGCGGGCCGGATCACGACAAGAAATTCGTAGTGGGCATCTATTTGAACGATGAACTGGTGGCGGAAGGCGAAGGTAAATCCAAACAGGAAGCCCAGAGGAACGCCGCTGAAAAAGGGCTGGAGGCGAAAGGTTGGTAGAGTCAGAACCACTGATTCTCACTGATTTGCACATGATTACACTTGAATTTTTAGGAACTCCTCATTTTCGTGGGGAGTTTTATTTTTTGCCGAAATATAGTATAATTAAAAATAGCTGATATTTGCATTAGCTATTATTTGTTTTAAAACATCTTTTATTTATTTCAGTGCAGTCACGTGTGTTCATGTGATAATCAGTGGTTCTGACTATGTATCTAAAGAAACTGGAAATTTCAGGCTTTAAATCTTTTGCCAACAAGACGACGTTGGATTTTTTAGTTACAGAAGGAAGCCAGAAAGAACTTGGTACGACGGCGATCGTCGGTCCGAACGGGAGCGGCAAATCGAATGTGGCGGATGCTTTAAGATGGGTGATGGGCGAGCAGTCGATGAAGAATTTGCGCGGGAAAAAATCGGAAGATATCATTTTTGCGGGCAGCGGCAAAAAAGCGCGTCTGGGCAGCGCCAGTGTGACGCTTTATTTGGATAATAGCGATCATAGTATGCCGCTGGAATTCGAGGAAGTGTCCATCACACGGAAAATCTTCCGTTCCGGAGAATCCGAATATCTTATCAATGGTTCGCGCGTGCGGCTGCAAGATATCGCGGACACTTTGGCCCAAGCCGGCGTAGGCAAGGAAAGCTATGCCATCGTAAATCAGGGTATGGCCGACTCGGTTTTGAACGCAACGCCTCTGGAGCGACGCACAGTCTTGGAAGACGCGGCGGGGGTGAAACAGTATCAGATCAAAAAAGAAAGATCATTGCGCAAGCTGGAATCGACCAAGCAGAATCTGGCGCGCGTCAAAGAACTCACGGAAGAAATCAAGCCGCATATGCGGCTCCTCAAACGTCAAGCGGAAAAAGCCGCGCAGAGTGAATCGGTGGCGCGCGAGTTGCGTGAAAAACAGACCACTCTTTTTTCCTATCTGTGGCACAATTTCCAAAGAGAGCAGTCGACTTTCAACGAGGCCAAAGATGACATCGGGCGATCCATGATGAACATCCAACGGGAAGTGGATAAATTGAACGATGAGCTGAGCAAGGAAAACAAACAAGAGGAAAAGGATGAAGAATTGCCGAAGATGGAAAATGATTTGCGGCAGAAGAGAAATGCTCTGAGCCAGCTGGATCGCGAACTCATCGTTTTAGAGGGTCGCATTGAGATTGAGAAAGAAAGGCAGAAAAATATGCGTCTCATCGAAGAAATCCGGATCGAAAGCATTCCGGTGGATTTCGGTTATGTGAAAAATGCTATCATTGAGCTTAAGGCTGACCAAGAAAAATTGATCCAGCGATTGGCGGAAGTGGAAAGTCTAGATGAGTTGCAGGATATCCGTGAATACGCGCGGGCTATCAGTCAGAAACTCTTCGAATTAAAAGCTGACATCGAAAAAGGCAAGAAGGATATGCAGACAGACAATATCGAAGCGGAAAAAGAGCATCAAGAAAAAGCGGAAAAATTTGAAAAGGAAAGAGCGACGCAGGTAGCTATGATAGAGGAAATGTCCAAGCGCACCGGCATCCTGCGGGAAGAAATTGCGAAAAACGAAATGGAAGCGAAGATTTTGGAAAAGAAAATCGAAGAGGCGGCGGCCGAGGGGCGCGAGAGTCGTCAAAAATTTTTCGAAGTGGAAAGGAAATTACGTGTCTCTCAAGACGAACTCAACAAGTTCAAGGATAGGTTCAATGAAGCCAAGATCGCTCTCGCTCGCGTGGAAGTGCGCGAAGAAGATCTTCGACGTGAAATCAAAGAGGCGATCAAAATTGAACCGGAAGAATTGCCAGTAGTCACGGAAAAGGTCGAACGACCGATCATTGAACACGAAATCGGGAAACTCAAGACGCAGATGGAACAGATTGGCGGGATTGATCCGATGGTGATCGATGAATATGAAGAAACCAATAAGCGCTATGAATTTTTGTCGACTGAATCGGCTGATCTGGAAAAGGCCATGATATCTTTGCGCGAAGTGATCAAAGAAATGGATCAGAAAATCGAGAAGGAATTTGCTACGACGTATGAAGAAATCAATAAGGAATTCACCAAATATTTCCGCATCATTTTCGGCGGCGGCAATGCTCACTTGACCAAGGTGCGGGTGCAAAGTGCCAGACGTCGGCTCAAGGATCTGTCAGAAGAGGAAGGAGAGAAAATCAGCGAAGAAGAGTTGGCGGAAGAGGAAGAGGAGACGCAGACGGGCATTGATATCTCCGCCTGCCCGCCCGGCAAGAAGATCGCCAATCTAACCATGCTTTCCGGCGGTGAACGTTCGCTCACATCTCTAGCTCTGCTTTTTGCCATCATCTCGCACAACCCGCCGCCCTTTGCCGTTTTGGATGAGGTGGAAGCCGCGCTCGACGAAGCCAACTCTAAACGTTTCGGTCGCATCCTCACTGAGCTGTCCGGCAACACCCAATTCGTGACCATCACTCACAACCGCGAAACGATGCGCCAAGCCTCCTTGCTCTATGGCGTCACGATGGGCGAGGATGGTATCTCGAAACTTCTCTCTGTGAGACTTGATCAGATCGGCCAAGGTGGGAAGATTATAAAATAGAAAAATATTTATGTTACTAACTATTGCATATTTGACTTTGGGATTATTTGCCGGCACGTTCAGCGGGGTGATCGGCATTGGCGGCGGCGTGATTATTGTGCCGGCATTGGTGCTGCTTTTTGGGTTTGCCGAACATCAGGCGCAGGGGACAACTCTGGCGCTTTTGATTCCGCCAGTTGGAATTTTGGCAGCCTATACATATTACAAGAGCGGTTTCATTAATTGGCCGGTGGCTGGGCTTATCTGTGTGGGTTTTTTGATCGGGGGACTGATTGGCGCTAAACTGGCCATAGATTTGTCGGATGGTACGCTGCAAAAGATATTCGGGGTGGCCATTATCATTATTGGCATCTATATGGTGACCAAAAGATAATAATTGCCGGGTTTTCGCGCAAACCATTGACAAACTTGGGCATATCCTATATCCTATCTAAGTAACTTATTTATCCGAGTAATCTCCGGTTTTATTAACATTATGTTAGCAATACGATTTGCCAGAGTGGGAAAAAAGAATAAAGCGCAATATAAGATAGTTTTACAGGAAAAAGCGGTGGCTCCGGGAGGACGACACGTGGAAATTCTAGGTTCATATGACCCACATCTTAAGGTTGCTGTTTTGAAAGAAGATAGGATCAAATATTGGCTCGAAAAAGGCGCGCAAGCTTCAGATACGGCGCATAATCTTTTGGTAACAAAAGGTATTATTGCTGACAAAAAGCGGGCAGTCAAGATTCCAGCCAAGAAAGTGGAAGAAGTTCCTGTTGCCGAAGCCAAGGCCGAAAAAAAGACTGAAGAGGTTAAGACTGAAGAGATTAAGACTGAAGAAACCCCGAAGGAAGAAGTAAAAATTAAAGAAAATCCGAAGGAAGAAATTAAAGCAGAAGAAAAAGCTGAAGAGAAAAAAGAACCCGCCTCCGCTAAAGCTACGGACGAGGCAAAGGAAATTAAGACTGAGGAAGTGAAAGCTGAATAATTTAATAGATAGCAATTTTCCGCAGAAAGTGAGCATAAAAATAAGCCTCATTTAGGAAATTAAAACACAAAGTTTTAATTTTGGTCGACTGCGGAAACGCAGTTTTTGTTTTTCTCTACGAATTACGAATCAGTACGAATGTACGAATAATTCGCAAGGAAAGGCAAAATATAATTATAACGAATTCGTAATTTGTATATTAGTATAAATTCGTAATTCGCAAAGAACTCATGCAGACAAAACAACAAAAAATAGAATTGGTCAAAGACTTGGCTGAAAAAATCAAAAATTCGAAAGCCGTCGTGTTTTCCGATTTCAAGGGACTGACCGTGAAGAACATGACTGAACTGCGCAGTGAGTTGAGCGCGAAGGGCGTGGATATGAAAGTGTTCAAAAAAACCTTACTCACCATTGCCTTGAAAGACGCCGGCGTGGAATTGGACGCGACGAAGTTTGAAGGACAGATCGCGGTGGCAGTGTCGCGCGAAGATGAAGTGGAAGCGGCCAAGATCATTGCCAAGATGGCCAAAGCCAATGAAAATTTGAAAATAGTCGGCGGCCTTCTGGGAAAGAACATTCTTTCCAAAGAAGAAGTCGTGGCTCTTTCCAAATTGCCTTCCAAGCAGGAAATGCTGGCTAAATTGGTCGGCACGCTTAATGCTCCGGTATCCGGATTCGTCAATGTGTTGGCGGGCAACCTGCGGGGCTTGGTGCAAGTGTTGAAGGCGGTCGGCGAGTCGAAAGAAAATTAGGAAATGTAACCGTTAAATAATTTAATTTTAATAAATTTAGCCAAAGTCAAGAGCTGACAACTAATGACTGAAGACTAAAAACTAATATTATGACAGAAGAAAAAAAGGAAGCAGTAGAAGTGCCGGAAAAATTTCAAAAACTCGTAACCGAGATTGAAAAAATGAGCGTTTTGGACTTGTCCGAGCTCGTGAAAGTGTTGGAGGAAAAGTTCGGTGTGTCCGCCGCCGCTCCGATGATGATGGGAGCTGCTCCAGCCGCGGCTGAAGCTGGTGCTGCCGCTGAAGAGAAAAGTGAATTTGACGTGGAAGTGACCGCTTGCGGTGCTTCGAAAATCAACGTGATCAAGGCTGTCAGAGAAATCACCGGCCTGGGCTTGAAAGATGCCAAGGACTTGGTGGACGCCGCTCCAAAGGTCATCAAAGAAAAAGTTTCCAAGGAAGAAGCGGAAACTATGAAAAAGAAACTGGAAGAAGCTGGTGCAACCGTAACTTTGAAATAGTCTTCTCGTAAGATCAATATTTCACAAAAACCTCGCCAATATATGGCGAGGTTTTCATTTGGGAAAATTTTGGTAAGGATTGCAATCCTTATATCAAGCATTATCAAAAAAGGATGTCAATAAAGCCGAGAAAATCGCTGGACTGACTTTCTCTGGCATGTTAAATTTAAAGCATATGAAAAGAAATATAACCCTTATCTCATTCCTAGTAATTTTGACCGGCCTAGTTCTTTGGATGGTTAAGAATGATCGATCAACTTCGAGCAACATCAATTCCGGTAAATTATCAGTCGTTGCCAGTTTTTATCCGCTCTATTTTTTTGCGTCTGAGATTGGTGGTGATAAAGCTCAAGTGATCAATATCACGCCGGCTGGGGCGGAGCCGCACGACTTTGAGCCGACTCCGCAAGATCTGGTGAAAATGGAAAGCAGCCGGCTCATCGTGCTGAATGGTGGGGGATTGGAAACTTGGCAAAAGAATGTCGAAAAAAATATCAATCCCAAAAATACGCAAATAGTGGTGGCTGGTGAAGGCTTGACCATGCAACAAGCAACAGAAAATGGGCAAGGAGGCGTTGATCCGCACGTTTGGCTTTCGTCAGTGTTAGCCCAGAAAATGGTGGATAAGATTGCACAAAGTTTCGTGCAAGTCGATCCGGTTAGCAAGGATTACTACAATGCCAATGCGGCGGGGTTGAAAAATAAATTGATGGAACTGGACGCGCAATACAGGAATGGCTTGAAGAGTTGCGCTAAAAAAGATATCATTACTGCACATAGTGCTTTTGCTTATCTGGCGGCGGAATATGGTTTTAAACAAGTTTCCATCGCCGGACTTTCACCGGACGCTGAGCCATCTTCCTCTCAATTGGCAAGTCTTGCAAAGTTTGCTAAGGATAATGGAGTGAAGTACATTTTTTTTGAAAGCTTGGCCAGTCCGAAGCTGGCCGAGACGCTGGCTTCAGAAATCGGGGCGCAAACACTGGTGCTTGATCCGCTGGAGGGTCTGAGTACCGAAGATATGTCACGAGGCAAGAACTATTTGACCGTGATGCAGGATAATTTGACTAATTTACGAACCGCACTCGAATGTCAGTGAATCATAATAAAAATATCATCGAAGTGGAAGATGTTTCTTTCGCCTATGCCGGCCGAGGAAATGTTTTGGAACATATCACCTTGGCCATCCATCAGGGTGATTTTATCGGTCTTGTCGGGCCAAACGGTGCGGGCAAGACGACATTATTCAAAGTGATGTTGAATCTGCTCATTCCACAACAAGGCAAAGTCAGATTATTCGGCGTTGATATTCGGAATTTTAGCGATTGGCAGCGTATTGGTTATGTTCCGCAGAAAGCAGTCAATTTTGATGTAAATTTTCCCGCTAGCGCATATGAAGTCGTAATGATGGGGCGTTATTCCAGCAAGAAAATGTTCCAAAAAACTTCATCGACGGATAGGATTGCGGTCAAGGACGCTTTGGAAAAAGTTGGAATGTGGGAAAGTAAAGACGAACTCATTGGGGATCTGTCCGGCGGACAACAACAAAGGATTTTCATCGCGCGGGCGTTGGTCAACTACCCGGAGGTGATCTTTCTGGACGAGCCGACCACGGGAGTGGATCGGAAGACCCAGGATAATTTTTATGCGCTGCTGCAAAAATTGAACAAAGAATTGGGGATAACGCTGGTGCTTGTGTCTCATGACATTGAGAGATTGACACAGGAAGTGATGCACATCGCGTGCGTAGACAAAACACTGACGTGCCACGTTTCGCCGGAGGAATATCTCAGAGAGAGCAAGTCTCTGCATGTCCACGGAGAGGATGTCAAAATAATAACTCATCATCATCACCCCGCACCAAATTCCGAAAGCAATCTCAGGTAACCCTGGATTTTTTTCTCGGAATCGCCTGCGGCTTGGTTTTTACATAAAATAAAATTTAACCCGTGAATTGGTGCGGGGCAAGCGACTATGGATATCTTTCAATACAGTTTCATAATCAGGGGTCTTGAGGCGGGGATCATTGTGGCCGTCATCGCGCCGGCTATCGGAATTTTCTTGGTGCTCCGCCGCTATTCCTTGATCGCGGACACATTGGCTCATGTTTCTTTGGCGGGCATAGCGCTGGGCTTGCTTTTAGGCATAAATCCGGTGTTGACAGCCTTGGGCACGGCCGTAGCAGCCTCTCTCGGCATAGAACGTCTCAGGACATCCAGCCGAGTCTATGGCGAGTCGGCTCTGGCGCTTTTTCTTTCCGGCTCGCTCGCTTTGGCCGTAGTCATCCTGAGCCTGACGCATAATTTCAATGCGAATCTTTTCGGTTATCTTTTCGGCAGCATCGTGACAGTGACAGCTGCGGATGTTTGGATAATTCTGGCACTGGCGGTGGTTGTCATTGGAATGCTCTTGATTTTTTATAAATCATTGGTGTATGTCGCGTTTGACGAAGAGGCGGCCAAGGTCAGCGGCGTACCGGTCTGTCAAGTGAACACCGTGCTCATCATTCTGGCGGCTCTCACGGTAGCGCTGGCTATCCCAATTGTTGGCGTCTTACTCATTGCGGCGCTCATCGTCATTCCCGTAGTGACGGCCTTGCAGCTCAAGAAAAGTTTTATGGCTACAATTATGTACGCGGAAATAGTTTCTATTTTTTCTGTCATTGCCGGAATCTTAGCTTCTTTCTATTTCAACCTCTCCACCGGTGGCACTATCGTGCTTATTATGTTAGCCATTTTTGCGACAGTGCTTGTTTTGGGGAAAAAATAGAAAAAGTGTCACATTTCGTGGACAGAGTTGTATATATCGTGTAGAATAGGAAAAGGCTTAAAACAAAGTTTTCTGCCGGTCACATTGCCTTGTAATCGTTCTTTTAAAAATAGGAGGGAAAAATTTTGAAGAAAGGTATTTTATCGCTTATTGCAGTGATTTTGGTTCTGTCTTTTTATCAAACTGTCAAACTGGATGAGTCCATTAAACATGATGCTCCGGCCTTGCAAGATCAAGGAGAGGTGTATAAACCTCAAGAGAGTGTCATAAATAATGAGCCTATTCGACCTGACTCACTGAAAGAAGATCCGGAAAAGGCCGAACCGAAAAATCTTGCCCCACCCAAAGCGGTGGAAAATGTGAAGGTCACTGCCTATGCTTCTTGTGATTCGATCCCCAAAGGGATCAAGAATTACAAAAAAATCAGAAGAAGGAACGGAACCGGCACGGGCATAACCAAAAGCGGTGAAAAAGTTAATGGGGAGGTTACCTTGGTGAGCGGTAAAAAAATTCGCAAGAATATCGCCGCCGCCGATCTTCGTTATTATCCCATAGGGACGCTTTTTTACGTGCCGGAAATTGATAAAACTTTTGAGGTCAAGGATATAGGCGGAAGCGTCAAGGGCAAGCACCACATAGATATCTACATAGACGACTATGTAGATGCTATTAGATGGGGAAATCCAAAGCTCAAAGTATGGGTTATGGTAGCCCAGAAATGAAAACGCACGAAACACAACGCACAATGTGCAAAAGTGGACAGTCTTTTAGGCTGTCTATTTTTTTATATTAAAAAACCCCATAGGCGCAGTGGCAACCTATGGGGTTTTTGATTGGAATAAAGCTCACTCTTCCATTCCTATCTCTGATTCTGATTTTCTGATGTAATGAGAGCATTCAGGGCTGATGGGTTCGTCTAAAATGGCACTGACCCGGCAGATGCTCTTCTGGTATTCTTCATTTTCCGGATCAAGCCTCAGGGCTTTTTTGAAATGCTTTCTCGCAATCAAGAAATTTTCCCTGGGTTTCAACTCTACGAGGGATATTCTTTGAAAATTTATCATACCCAGCACGTATTCTATCCGAGCTCTTTCTTTTCCCGCTGTGTCCATCAGTTTTTTCAGGCAAACTATTTGATCGTTCTCGTTTGCCAATGCGTCACATTTTTCCATTTCAATATTGAAATCGATATTGTTTTTCCCCACCGGTTGTGCTCTTGATGGAATTGGTATGAAGATTGTTAGCATCAGCGTTATAGCCAGCAGAATGGGGATTGTAAACGAATGCAAATTCATGACAAGCACCTCTCTTTTTAAAGGAAGATTTTTTGATTTAGGGGTTGATTTAAAGGACTTAAATGATAGACTAGCATATTTCTATTGTTTTGTAAAGGTAATCAAAAAACAGCCTATTCAAGCTGTTTTTTGTGTTTGTTGCCCGGGTAGGATTCGGACCTACGCATGGGGGCTTCAAAGGCCCCTGCCTTACCACTTGGCTACCGGGCATTGCATTAAATGAGTCAACTTCATTCCTCGACGACTTTCCCACCCATAATTTGCAAAGCTGAATCAAGGAGGGAGTCTTGTTCGCCGGGCTTTTCAGTGATCGTCGGCGCATCAGGTTTTTTGATGGTCAGGGTCTTGTCTTGGATGATATCGATATGAACACGCACTTTCAGTATCTTACTAAAAACTTCTTCGACTGTCAATTTGTTCTTGTGCTCGTCCAATTTTTCCCGATAAAAATCATAGGGCGTGGCCAGGGTGATTTTTGCGTCTGAGAGTTTGATCGGTTGGCAGTTGGAGAGGAGGACGGAAAGAGAATGATTGAATGGGCGGATGTCGATGAGCAAACGCGGCCAATTAGATTTCACGTCGCCCATATCCAAATTTATATCCGTATCGGAAGATTCTTTTGGCAAATCATTGTCAGATTGCCGAATGGTTGAATCGTTTTTGCTTTCTTCAGAATTAGTGTTGGATATCTCTGCTGGTTGGACATTGTTTGTTTCTTGTTTCTTGTTTCTTGTTTCTTGACTGGTAGTTTTTGCTTCAGGATCATTTCCGCCTTGCACGTTATACGGAATATTTTCTGCCGGTGCTTTGGCTGGAAAAGTACGTGTGGCTTTGATGACGGCGATTTCGAGCGGAAGCTGGGGGAGGACGGAAGCGGAAATTTTGCCTTGGGCTTCGAGGAAAAGATTGATGGCGGAGAGGATGTCGGCCAGTTCGGCGCTAGAGGCCAGTGCCAGCATAGCTTTCAGCTGTTCCTCAGGCACTTCGAAAGAAAAATGTTTTTTCAGTTCCGGATCGATTTTAAGCAGCATGAGTTGGCGCAGATAGTTGATGAGGGATCTGTTGAAAACTTGCAGATCGTATCCGTCTTCGAATAGTTGATTGATTTTGGCAATAGCCGCAGCAGAATCTTTTTTGAGTAATGCGGTCGTGATTTCAGTAATGATTTTTCGATCAGCTGTGCCGAGCAGTTCTTCCACTTCGGCCACGGTGATGTTTTTGTCTTCCAAAGAAATGATCTGACCGAGCAGCGATTCGGCGTCACGCATGCCGCCTTCAGCTGAAATTGCGATCATTTCCAACGCTTCTTTCTCAATTTTCACTTTCTCCGCCTTGGCAATCAGTTCCATCTTTTCGATAATATTTTGGATGGGTAGACGTTCAAAATCGAAACGTTGGCAACGGCTCAGGATGGTTTCGGGGACCTTGTGGATTTCGGTGGTAGCTAATATGAAAACAACATGAGCCGGCGGTTCTTCCAGGGTTTTCAAAAGTGCATTGAAAGCTCCCGTAGAAAGCATATGGACTTCATCAATGATGTAGACTTTATATTTGAGAGAAGCATTGGCCAGGGCGACGGTTTCTCTCAGTTCGCGGATGTTGTCCACGCCGGTGTTGGACGCGGCATCAATCTCAATGATGTCGAGCGATTTTTTGGAATCAATTATTTTGCAAGCTGGACATTTTTCACATGGTTGACCATCCTTTAAACTTTCACAATTAATCGTCTTGGCCAAAATCCGCGCGATGGAAGTTTTGCCGGTGCCGCGCGGCCCGGTGAAGAGATACGCCTGTCCGATGCGCCCGTTTTTCACGGAGTTAGAAAGCGTGCGCACGATGTGCGCTTGGCCGATGACTTCGGCAAAGTTTTTCGGACGATATTTGCGATAGAGTGTTTCAGACATAAACAATGAGGAAATTACAAATTACAAAATCCAAATTTCAAATAAAAAACAAAGAGATGCCCCTTTATAGTCAGAATAGTAACATTTTTAATGAGTTGCGTCACTATTGACTTCCGGTTCGTTTTGTGCTAGTATAGTAAGTCAGTCGTGTTGGCTGATAGTTTAACAAGTAAGTGAGAAACAATTTTCGAAAGAGATAAAGGAGAAAACGCTATGCAGTTTCCAGGAGAAGAGGTGATTAAGGGATCAGCGGAGATAAAAGCCATTTTTACAGGTTGTGTTTCCGGTGCCGGACCAGCGGATCACGAGGCGCTGGATATGGAAATTACCGCCGGAACCGGAAAGAGTTTGAAGTGTAGGGTTTTCACTTTGGATAAATATTTTATCCAAAAAAACCATGAATTTCAGGGCGAAGCTTATATTGTTCACGCTCCGGAATGGAAAATACTGCCCGCTGCCTTGAAATTGGGATTGGCACAAGTGGTGTTTTATTTTTTTGAGAAAGAAGGTGATGTGCATAAAGTGCTCATAGCCTATATTCACAATAGTGTACTTTTGCGCTTTCCTGAATACTTCAACTGTTAATCTGACCCCCCTCGGTCACGATTGAGCCCCAGATGCAACGGCATTCTGGGGCTCTAATTTTTTTATCATAAAACATGATGGCACCTTGCCAAAAATACATTCTTCCACTAACATTTAAACGATATGAAAAAACGAGTTATATTTTTTTTACGATATTATTTTCCCGCCCTCATCTGGGCCGGGATCATTTTCTATTTTTCCGGCGTGCCGAGCTTGCAATATTCCTTGCATAATACTTCGGAAGAAATCATCCTCCGAAAGGGCGCGCACTTCGTGGAGTTTGCAATCCTGGCGTTTTTGTTGTGGCGCATATTCTATGCCGGACACAAATTCTATCCGCGTTATGCTTTTTGCTGGGCGCTGACTTTGGCGGCTCTCTATGGGGCGAGTGATGAATTCCACCAGACTTTCGTGACTGGCCGAACCGGCAAAACCATTGACGCAATCTATGATGCTGGTAGCGTGCTTTTTACGCTCGAGATGCTGGTGGTTTTCGCCGGGAGAAAATTGCGTTGGAAAAATCTGGCCGTGCTGTTCCTGTCAGTGGTCTTGCTTATCGGACTCGAACTCAAAATGATGAGTGAGACGAAATCTTTTGAAGTCTCTTTTTCGCAAATGAAAATTTCTTTAGGCTATATGCTTGAACACGAGCTCAATTTCATCCGCGGAATGAGACCGAATGGCAGTAGCAGTAGCCGTGCCGATGAAAATATGTCTACACAGATCAAGGAAAAAATTTCTTCGGTGCCTGTAACCCCTCCCCAGCCCTCCCCTGAATACAAGAGAGGGGGAAAGGCAATGGAGTCGGCCGCGGCGCCGCTGCCGGAAAAGATTTCTGTCAGTGTTCCATTTGCTTCTCAAGCGCCGCTTGGGAAATGGGACGCGCTGCATGAAGAAGCCTGCGAAGAAGCTTCGATCGTCATGCTGGAATACTACGTCGCCCAGAAAGGATTGGCGCCGGAAAACGCCGAAAAACAGATCCAGTCGATGGTGAAATTCGAGATCAAGAATTATGGCGATTACAAGGATACGACGGCCGTGGAAACGGCTAAGTTGGCCGGAGATTTTTATGGCTTGCAAAATTTGAAAGTCATCTATGATTTTTCCGTTTCGGACTTGAAAAAATATCTGGCGCTGGGAAAACCCATCATTATTCCCGCCGCCGGCCGCGCGCTCGGCAACCCATATTTCACGCCGCCCGGGCCGCTCTATCATAATCTGGTGTTGACGGGTTACGATGGCGACATGATTATCGTTAACGATCCGGGCACCAAAAGAGGCGCAGGTTATGAATATGACATCAATGTTCTGTATGATGCTATCCATGATTTCCCGGGAAAAGCGGAGGATATCGAAAAAGGTCGGAAGGCGATGATCGTTTTGGAATAAGAATGAAGTGCCCCTTTTCCTGTACTCGGGAGAGGGCTGGGGAGAGAGTAATGTTGAAGTGCAGTTTGCTCCTGAACCCTCTCTGTCCCGACGAGTACATCGGGACATCTCCCCCGAGTACAGGGGAGAGGGAATTTTTTTCAAAACAAAAAAACCGAAACTTTACGTTTCGGTTTTTTTTGAAGTCTGTTTTTGATGACTAATTGCTGATGGCTAAGTTCTAACTTTTGAACACGATAAACTTATACCCGAAGAAATTCCAGAACAATCCAGCGATCGAACCGCAAGCGGCACCGATCAAGGACCACTGGTCATAATTCATGCCGCCGAGCGGACTGATGTTGCCAAAGACTAGCGACGCAACAACGACATTGATGAGGAAGCCGACAATACTGACGATGAAAAACTGGATGAATTCGGATTTCTTGCCGGCGCTTTTGTCAAAAGTCCAATATTTGTTCCAGAAATAACTGTTGATGTTGGAAACAGTGAAAGAAACAGCTTTGAACAGCGAATAGAAAGTGATGGTTGCTCCGATGGTCAGCATCGTATCGGTGGAGTTGTGATGCAAAAAATTGCGGAAAAGGACGGTGACGATGGCCAGTGTTCCGAAATCAACCAAGACATTCATTATACCCGTGACGAAGAATTTCCCAAATTGCCACATAAAAGCGATTTTTCTGCTGAGGATATGGCAGATGGCAAGCCCCAGCGGCGTACCGATCAAGAAAAAGGGGATGATGGCCAGACGAAGTTGCGCATAAAGATCGGGCTTAGCCATTTTGAGTACAGGCATAAACATCAATCCGATGAGCAGGCCTACTATCATTCCCAGCCAATAATCTCGCGTTAGCATAGCCTTGTTTTCTGTGCCCGCGGCTTGTTGTACAGTTTCCATTTTTTTTGTTTCTATTGTTAATTTTTTAATCAGCACTATTTTTTTTGAGCTCCAATTTCAATTCTTCCAAGTCCGGCGTCCATTCATCCATCAGCGAATCTCCGTGGGAAACAGCCGTTTCTTCTGAGGATAGTTTTTTCTCCAAGCGAGGGTTTTCGTTTATGATGTCGTCAATGTTGCGCATCTTTTTCGGCGGCGCAGCTTCAGTCTTGTGCTCGCGGCCTTTTTGCAGGACATTCTCGATTGAGCCCCAGTCGGAATCGATATCTCGCGGCACGACCAAGGTGACTTCGTCTCCCGGTTCTACCTTGAAATAGGTGATGGAAGCCAAAAGGACCTTGTAGGCCTTGCCTTCGGCGGCCACGAAATAGTTCCCGTCCGGATCGATACTGACGATGCCGAGAATGATTTTTCGTTCCGCCGGCCCGATCTGTTTGTAGATGAAAGATCCATCCGGAGTGATGGTCAACTTCAAAACATCTCCTTCGATGAGTTTCGATTTGGAGGCGTAGTTGGCCGGTACGGGATATTGCTTCGAATCATTGCCCAACATTATTTGTCCGTCAAAAGTACCTTCGACGACGCGGCCGTCTTCCGCATCGCTCTCGCTCAATTTTTTCTTGCGACCGACTTTTTTCTTGCCTTCCAGTTGCAAAAGCATCGTCTTGGCTCCTTGTAAAGTTTTCTCCGCGCTATAGATCATCTCGCGGAGACTTTGAATTTTTTCATTATTATTGTCTTTTTCCTCCATTGTTTTATAACGCCTGAATTTGGGGCGTCTTTTATTTTTATGTTTGTATTACACCTGAATTATACAATTACTTTCCCGGACGTGCAAGAGGGTATGCTTAAGCCTGATTGTTCGAAATATACTTTTAAAGTGAGGTGTATTAAAAGCGTTGGATCATTTACAAAAATCATATGGAAAATTCAAATTGGTCACAGCTATCGACGGATGAAGTCGTGCAAAAAACGCTGGATGCACTGAAGGAACGGAATATTGAAGCGGAAGTGGTGGAAGACAAGGGAGCGACGCTGAAAAAAATTCAGACTCTCATTCCGGATAGTGCGTCAGTCATGACCGGCGCGTCGACTACGCTCGATGAAATCGGTTTCACGGATCTCTTGAAAAGCGGTAGTCATCCTTGGAAAAATTTTAAAGATGAAATGTTGGCGGAAAAAGATGAAAAGCTGCAGAACGAGCTGCGGAAAAGAAGTGTTTTGGCGGACTATTATCTGGGCTCGGTGCACGCTGTGACGGAGGGTGGAAAGATTTTGATCGCCAGTGCCACCGGTTCACAGTTGCCGGCCTCCGCTTTTACGAGCAATCACGTCATCTTTGTCGTCGGGGCGCAAAAAATCGTGAAGGATTTTGAAGGGGCTTTGCGCCGTCTCAATGAATATGTATTCCCCTTGGAAGATGCGCGGATGAAAAGCGTCGGATACCCCGGCAGCGTGATCGGCAAGATTCTGATTTTGGAAAAAGAATATGTTCCCGGCCGGATCAAACTCATTTTTGTCAAAGAAAAATTAGGCTTTTAATCGTGATAATCCAAGCATATGTTCAGTCGCCGCAGGATAATTTCACACTTGGTCTTGTGGAGCCTTATAGCTATGGGGGCGGTTTTGGCGTTCTATGCCGTTTCTCCTGAAATAATTTTCAAAAAAAGTTTCAATCATTGGTGGATAATTCTCCCGCTGGCGATTTTTCTGGTCTATCATCTTGTCAGTGCTTTTTATTGGCGGGATCAATTCAATCCCGATGCCTGTTCGGAGAAGAGGATCATCCGCGCGGGCGTCTATGGCAAATGCGCCCATCCGACTTGCACCAGTCTCATCATTTTGAGCTGGATAATTTTTTTCTATTATCCCGACACTCGGATCTTGACCGGCGCTGCTTGGCTGACTTTTATGGTCATCTTCTGGATCAGGATCGAAAAAGCTTTCTTCATCGGCAAAAAGTCCAAATTCGAATCCAAAAAGCCGGAACCGGCGTGAAAAATAGTGGAAAGTTAAAAATGCAAAGTGTAAGGTTGCAATTTGAAGTCTAAAACTTTTTCATATCCGAAAAACTAGACATTCGGACTTGCGTTTTTTGTCGTTGACACTTCTCCATTTTCCTGCTATTATCAATTGGTTACTTGACTTATCGCTGAGAAACAGCGTTTTTAATTTTTCTAATTACAAAAACAATTTTATGGAAATCAGAAATATCGCCATTATCGCGCACGTGGACCACGGCAAAACTACAATAACTGATGCCATCCTTCGCCAGACCGGTATGGTCAGCGACGAGTCGGTCAGTATGGACTCCAACGCTCTGGAAAAAGAACGAGGCATCACCATTTACTCCAAAAACACTTCCATTTTTTACAAGGACACCAAGATTAACATTGTGGACACTCCGGGACATGCCGATTTTGGCAGTGAAGTAGAGCGCGTGTTACGATCCATTGACAGCGTAATCCTAGTGGTGGACGCCCAAGAAGGTCCGATGCCGCAAACCAGATTCGTTTTGAAAAAATCTTTGGAGTTGGGACTGAAACCGATCGTGGTTTTGAACAAGATCGACAAACCGGCGGCTGATCCGGACGCGGCGCAAGAAAAAGTTTTCGAGCTGTTTTTGGATCTCGGCGCGACTGACGAACAATTAGATTTCACTACCATCTATGCTATCGGAAAACAGGGTGTGGCTAAAAGGCATATGGACGACGTGGCCAAAGATTTGACGCCGCTTCTGGATGTCATTTTGGAAAAAGTGGCACCGGCCAGAGGAGACGTGAATGCCAAGCTTCTGGCACAACCATTCAATCTAGGCTATGACAATTTTCTGGGACGTTTGGCGGTGGCGCGGATTTATGACGGTAAGATTGCGATGGGACAGACGCTCACCGTGAAAAGAGTGAACGGTGAAATCGCTACCGGACGCGTCACTAAAATATATACTTTTGAAGGCACTAACCGGAAAGAAGTGTCGGAAGCCATCGCGGGTGACATCGCCATGATTGCCGGTTTCCCTGGCATTGAAATCGGAGAAACGATCTGTGAAGAGGCGACGCAAGAGTCTCTGCCGGCCATTGCGATCGATGAACCGACCATCACTCTTCGCTTTTTGGTCAATGATTCGCCGTTTGCGGGACGTGAAGGAAAATTTGTGACCAGTAAACAGATCCGAGAACGCTTGGAAAAAGAATTGGAAGTCAATATGGGGCTGAAAATCGATTTTTCCACCTCGGAATATTTCAGTGTGTCCGGCCGGGGAGAACTTCACATTGCCATCCTCTTGGAAAATATGCGTCGCGAAGGTTATGAAGTGCAAGTTTCCCAACCACAAGTCATCATCAAAGAAATTGACGGCGTGAAAAGCGAACCGTTTGAAGAAGTGACGATCGACGTGCCGAGCGAGATGTCCGGTTCGGTCATTGAAACTCTGGGCAAAAGAAAAGGTACAATGATAGACATGGCGCCACACGGATCGCAGACTAAGATGATGTTTGAAATTCCGACCCGCGGACTTTTGGGATATCGCGGACAATTTATGGTGGACACCAAGGGTGAAGGCATTTTGTGTTCGCGCGTGATCGGATTCAGGCCGCACGTCGGCGACATCCGAAGGAAAGAAGTCGGTGCGATGACTTCCATGGCGACCGGAAAAGCACTCGGGTTCTCTTTGGCCAATCTGCAAGATCGTGGCACTTTGTATATCGGAGCCAGCGCGGAAGTGTATGAAGGACAAGTTATCGGAACAGCCATTAAGGGAGATGAGATGGCCGTCAACCCAACCAAGGGCAAGCAGATGAGCAATATGCGCTCCAGTGGCGCGGACGAAGCCATTCATCTTACTCCGCCCATGGACATCAACATCGAACGCGGCTTGGAAGTGATGAACGAAGATGAATATCTGGAAGTCACGCCGAAATCCGTGCGACTCAGAAAACAATTCTTGAACGAAGGCGACCGCGTGAAAGCCAATCGGAATAAGAAGAAATAGGAAAAATTTCAAGATAACAAAATCCGGAACCTGCGATAAGCGGGTTCTGTTTTTTAGCGGCCCCCTTTCCTAACATTCAATGTTAGGATAAAATAAAATTATGAGAAAAGTGCCTTTGGTAAATGAAGAACATTATCATATTTTTAATCGCGGTGTCGATAAACGTGAAGTTTTTATGGATGCATCGGATTACTGGCGTTTTTTATTTTCTTTGCGGCTTATGAATGATAAGAGTAATGGGGCAATGATTGCTTGGCGCGATTACAAAAAAGCAAACCCTAACGATACGCTAGAACAATTCTTCCTAACATTCAATGTTAGGAAGGGGAAAGAAAATCCGTTAGTTGAAATTATTGCTTATTGTTTGAATCCTAATCATTATCACTTGATTTTGAAGCAAATTGAAGATAGGGGGATTGAGATTTTTATGCAGAAGTTATCGAATGGATATACGAAATATTTTAACAAGAGAAATAATCGTTCGGGCGCTTTATTTCAAGGAAGATTTAAATCTTCTCATATTGATAGTAATGAATATTTGCTTCACGTTTCAGCTTATGTGAATTGCAATAGCCAGGTGCACGGAATTTCTCATGCGGAGGAATATTTTTGGTCGAGTTTTAAGGAATACGTTGAAGGTAGAAATAATCATCCTGTTAATCTTAAAAAAGAGACAGTACTTAATCAATTCGATAGCGCGCAGGAATATAAAAATTTTGCCTTGGGGAATATTGATTCTATGAGAGAAAGAAAGGAAATGGAGCGATTGGCCGAAGAAGATTTCCTTTCCTAACATTGAATGTTAGGAAATAATTTTTTTGCCAATGTTTGTCTTTTGGCGTAAAATGGAGTCAAATAATTAATTCATGAATTAATTCAGTAAGTTTTTAATTTATAAGAATGAACAATTTCGAAAATATAAATACGCAAAATATTGAGGCGGAGAATGTAGAGGTCCATGAAAAAGAACTAAACAGGAAGCTTGAGGCGATTCAGCTAACGTATGCGGAGGAGCGATATCGAAAAGAGCTTGAAATGGGAAATGATTCAGTTTCATTTGCTGATTTTATTGAGCAGAATACGGGAATAATTTCAAGGTTGAAAACTGGGTATGATCGGAGTTTGAGTGATAAGCTTGATGATGAGGATATATTTTTAGAGAACATAAAAAAAGAAATAGACGATATGTATGCTGAAAAAAATGAGCGATGGCAAGAAAAAATGCTTGAAGTATTGGATTACGCTCATAACAGACTTGATCCAAGGAAGGAGAGCTGGGAAGGAGTTGAACGCTTGGGAATTTTACATTATACGGTTTCAAAAGCGAAAAAGGGGCTTTCCGAATATGGCATTGGGGAGATGGGTGATATTATGGAAATCCACATAGAAGAAATGTATAAACAAAAAGACCGAAGCTTTACTGCCCAAAGCTTCAAGCAATCGCTTGCCGGACTGGCCGAACGGATTGCAAAAGATCATTTGTGCGTGAGCGATATAGTTGCGAAATCATGGATGCTCGATAGTAACCTAACCAAATATATCGGTTTCGAAACGATTAAAAAAACAGAAGATCTTGATAATTTTTCTACCTGGTGGCAGTTTATTGACAAGGATGGACAAATCAATAAAAAGAGACTTGATCAACTTATGAAGACCGGAAAACCTCCTTTTCAGGTGGCGCTGACTAGAATTAATGTGGAGGATTTTTTGAGGAAATATCTGCCAGAGGAATGTAAGGGGGATGTTATTTTGAAAGAATATTCCCCGCAGGCTAAAGCTATGCGTGAATTCAGAGAGGCTTTCGGAGTCGGATTTGATTCAGCCGATCCAGAAGGAATTGTTGGCTTGTTCTCCGGGAGCGACTTATACGCTGAACTTTATAAAAATGGTGATTTGGATGAGGTAATAGATTTTCTTGTTGAAATGAAAATAAAGGGTTATACGCACCAGCAAATAACTAATATGAAAAACGAAAGACTGGATGCTATTTCCGAGAGATTAAGGAAGAAGATAAAATTTGAAGAATATGTAGACAAGAAAATTCATATCGAATAAACGCCTAAAACTTTTTATGTTATCGACGACAATACTGTGCTCAAAATTGTGGATGGAAAGACGGAAGTAATTTCTGAAGGAGTGTGGAAGAAATTTAACTAATACTTACATATGGAAAAAATGTTTGAAAAACAGGCTAGCCCGATTGAGAAAGGGAAAGGTGGTAATGAGAAAGATAATATGTTTCTTGTGCTAAAACAAAAAATGGCGTTCGTCTTTGGTTCTCATCTGACCGGTAGAGAGCGGGTAGATGAATTAATAGGAAGCAACAGGAGTGTTATAGATCTGTCCGATGATAGAAAAACTATCCTTGGAGACTTGGAAAAATGTGTGAACATCAAAGATAGGCGTGGTTTCGCTGAAGCTGCTGCTGAGGCGCTTTGGCCGTTGATTGCATCAATCTCACCGGAAAATCTTTCAGGCGAGCATGATTGTAAAGTAATCAATGAATTTTTGACATATGAAGTTGAAGGCAGTTATCTTTACATCCATGTTTTTTCTGGTGGGCTGGATGGTAAAATTTCAGTTTTTATAGCTGGCTTGCGTGAAATCGCTAAAATAATTGAGAAAGACTCGAGCATTAAGAAGATCCAGGCCATATCGTGGATAGCGAATTCTAATCCGAAAATACTTGAAAAAAGACTGGGCTTTACTGTGCAAGAGGAAATAGACAAAGATATTCCTGAAAGGTTCTACCCACAAGACGGCAGAGTTTATAAGCAGGCTTATATGGCGCGAGAAGATTTTTTGAAAAAATATTTTACTGAATAAAAAATTAATATGCTCGCAGAGATGCCATGTCAATAGATGTAGTGTAAAAACTGTGTATAACTTTTTGAGAGAAGTCCATTTTATGGGCTTTTTTTGATGGGATTTTCGGGGAGTTAATGTGTTGACCGATGCACACCAGTGGAGTAAAATAGGGTCACGTGGTGTGAAAGTGGGGAGAAGTGGTAAATTTAAAATATTCACACTCGCAAAATTGGCATGTTCATCGGAGAATATCAACATTCTATCGATCCGAAAAAAAGATTGGCGGTGCCAAGCAAGTTTCGATCTGAACTGAAAAGTAAGGTGGTAGTCACGCGGGGCTTGGATAAGTGCCTCTTCGTCTATCCGATGAAAACTTGGGAAGAGATTGCGGGTAAACTCGGTTCGATGCCGGTCGGGGAAGCAGCTACGCGAAGTTTTGTGAGACTCATGCTGGCCGGAGCGACCGATTGTGAAATTGACAAACAAGGCCGCGTCTTGGTGCCGGACTACTTGAAAGACTATGCCGGGCTCGACAAGAACGTGGTCATTGCTGGACTGTTCAACCGTTTGGAAATCTGGGATGAGAAGAAATGGAATGAATACAAGAAGCACGCGGAAAAGAATACGGATGAGATTGCGGAACAATTGGGGAAGTTAGGAGTCTACTAAATCAGAACCACTGATTCTCACTTGATTCGCACATGATTTCACTGAATGTTAAGAAATTTCCTCTGATTAAAAATCAATGACAATTCATAAACCAGTTTTGCTGAACGAAACTATAGAAAGCCTGAACTTGAAGCCTGACGCGATAGTAGTGGATGCGACGCTGGGCGGAGGCGGGCATAGCTGCGAGATTTTAAAAATAATAAAGAATGGAAAGCTGATAGGCATTGATGCTGACATAAAAGCGATAGAAAATTTCAGAAAAGAAAATAAGCAGGACGAGAGAATAATTTTAGTCAATGACAATTTTGCCAATTTAGAAAATATATTAGCCGATTTGAAAATAGAAAAAGTGGATGCGATTCTGGCGGACCTGGGCTGGTCGAGCGATCAGTTGGTCGGCAAGGGGATGAGTTTCATGCAGGAGGAAGAATTGGATATGCGTTTGGACGCACAGCAAGAGTCAACCGCTAAGAAAATCGTCAATGAATATCCACAAGCAGAATTGCAAAGACTGATCAAGAATTATGGTGAAGAGCGATTTGCTACGAGTATTGCGAGAAAAATAGTGGCTGCTAGGAAGGATAAGGAAATAGTTACGACCAAAGAATTGGCGGAAATCATCGGGACGGCGGTGCCGAGCGTATACAAACATGGGAAAATCAACCCGGCGACGCGGACTTTCCAGGCTATCCGCATTGAAGTCAATCATGAACTTGAGAATTTGGAAAAGTTTTTGCCGATAGCTATCCAGGCATTGGATCCGAAAGGCAGGTTGGCAGTCATCGCGTTCCATTCATTAGAAGATAGGATCATTAAAGATATTTTTAGGAGAAATGCAAGGGGATGCATTTGTCCGCCGACTTTTCCGCAATGCGTTTGCGGCGAAAGCCCGGTCGTTTTGGTCATCACGAAGAAACCGATTGTTGCCAGCGATGGAGAAATCGGCGACAATCCGCGCGCCAGAAGCGCGAAGCTCAGAGTTTGCGAAAAAATATAAATAAAAAAGAAAAATAATTTTCAGGGGGACTGAAAATTAATGTTGGGAATTTCAACCATAGACATTTTCGGCCTTGGGAATTTCGGCAAAGGGAATTCCGGCCACAGAAAAAGAACGGCAGTTTCGAACTGTAGCGTTTTGAATATGCGTGAGTGCAGTTCTCGGGGCGTAAAAAAGAATGCAAATCAAAGAAACTCACAGATAAATTTGAAGATGGAAATCAAAAGTGCATGGTTGGCTCTGGCAGCAGTCGTTGTTTTTTCGGGAGCACTCTATCTGTTCCAAGTCAACAGTTTGGCGGCCAAAGGTTATGAGCTTAAGGAGTTGCAAAACAGCTTACTCAGCCTTCAGGAGGCCAATAAAAAAGGCAGGATCCAAGAAGTGGAACTGATGTCGATGTATAACATAGAAAAAGTGACGCAAAATTCAGATCTGGTCAGTTTGAACAATGCTACCTATCTCGAACTTAACGGACCGGTCGCGATGAAATAGGCATTTAAAATAACGGAATATGGCGCTTAAAGTCTTACTGAATAATCGCTACAAAACAGGCCATCGGTGCAGCTTGCCGGAAAAAGGAAAAATCCTCGAAGTGCGGGTGTATGTCCTATTTTTTCTGATTTTCATCTTTGCCGGCGGTATTTTTTTTAGATTGTATTTCTTGCAGGTTTCTTCTTTCGGCTACTATAAAAAATTAGCGGACAACCAACACTCGATCTTGAAAGATATTTTTCCTCAGCGCGGAGAAATATTTTTGCAAGATTCTGATTCGCTGTATCCCGTAGCGGTGGATAAGGATTCCAAGATGGCGTATGCCGTGCCGCGAGAAATGTCCGATCCAGCCGGAGTGGCCAAGACCGTCTCGCCGATCCTCGGTCTTGACGAGAATGAAATTCGGGGTAAGCTTTCCAAGCAGGATGATATGTACGAAGTCCTGAAACATCGCTTGAACGATGATGAAGTGGCGAAGTTGAACGATTTGAAGCTGGAAGGGATCCATCTGTCAGACGAATCGTATCGCTATTATCCGGCGGAAAATCTGGCTTCGCAAGTCTTGGGGTTTGTCGGCTGGCGGGATAACGGGCTGGGCGGCCGTTATGGTGTGGAAAACTATTTCGATGCGCGATTATCCGGTCATCCTGGCCGGCTCTCACAAGACAAATCAAACTCCGGTTTTTGGATACCGACAGGCGATCAAGATATCATTCCGGCCAAAAACGGAGATGGCTTGGTCCTTACTATAGATCATATCATCCAGTATGAAACAGAAAAGATCCTTAAAAGTGCTATCGCCAAATTCAGCGCGCAAAGAGGGACGATCATCGTTATGGAACCCGGAACAGGCAAGATAATGGCGATGGCCAGCTATCCCGATTTCAATCCGAATAATTATCAAGGCGAGGATATGGCCAGCTTCAGGAATTTGGCCGTCAGCGATCCTTATGAATGTGGCAGTATCTTCAAGACGATCACGCTGGCCTCGGCTATCGATGCCGGACGCGTCAGTCCTGATACGACCTTTGTGGATACGGGAGTAGTGAAAGAAGCGGGCTTCTCCATAAAGAATGCCAATTACAAGGCGTATGGCAAACAGACGATGACCCAGGTTTTGGATATGTCGATAAATACGGGCGCGATATTCGCAGAGCAAGAGTTGGGGAATGCGAATTTTCTGGACTATGCCAAGCGGTTCGGATTCGGCAGTACTACTGGCATTGATCTGCCGGGGGAAAGCGCTGGGAATCTGGCCAATTTGAAAAATTTCAAAACAGATATAAATTTTTTCACCGCTTCTTTCGGCCAAGGCATCACAGTCACTCCAATGCAAATGGTTGCGGCCTATAATGCTTTGGCGAGCGGAGGAAAATTGATGAAACCGCAGATAATCGAGAGGATCATCTATCCGAATGGCGCACAGGAAAAAGTAGCGCCTCAGGAGGTGCGCAGTGCCGTGACGCAACAGACTGCCAATGAAATCGCGACAATGCTCAGGAGCGTGGTGGTGAACGGAGAAGGTAAGATGGCGGATGTCCCTGGGTATCTGATCGGCGGGAAAACCGGTACGGCTCAGGTGGCCAGCTCGGACTCGAAAGGTTATCAAGAAGGACAGAATATCGGATCATTCGCCGGTTTTGCGCCCGTTGATAAGCCGCGTTTTACGGTTCTGGTAAGGATAGATAATCCCAAAGGCGTGAACTGGGCGGAATCGAGCGCCGCGCCGACCTGGGGGGAGCTTATGAAATTCCTCTTGAACTACAAAAACATCCAACCTACGGAAAAATATACCCAAGCGGATATTGAAAAATTCAACAATACGCACGATCTGAGCAAATATTCTCTGAAAAGTGAAGAAGAACAAGATAATAAAAAACAAACTGATGATGAAAAGCCAAACCCATAAATCAAAAAAATTATTATTGCTGGAAAAGATGTTGCGCTTTTTGGCGATGGCGATACTTGATAAATATAATCCGCGTATTGTCGGCATTACAGGTTCAGTTGGAAAAACTTCGACCAAGGAAGCGGTTTTCGAGGTGATGAGCAAATATGCCCGCGTCCGGAAGAATGAAAAGAATTATAACAACGAAATTGGGCTGCCACTGACGATCATCGGCATTGAAAGTGGCGGAAGCTCGATCCTGAAATGGCTCTTAGTTTTTGCCAAAGCGTTATGGCTGGTTATTTTTCCGGTGGAATATCCAGAAATTTTGATTTTGGAATTGAGCGCCGATCGATCGGGGGACATGGCTTATCTCATGAGTTTCATCTATTGCGAAACGGTCGTTATCACGGACATTTCTGGGTCTCATTTGGAATTTTTCAAGAATCTGAACGGTGTGGCTAAGGAAAAATGGACATTGATTGAAAAAGCCTTGCCGGGAGCCCTAGCGGCGATAAACATCGATAATCCTACGATAGCCAAATTTAAGAATCAGAACAAGAAAGAGGACATTGAATTTCTGACATTCGGTTTTTCTGATGAAGCCGATATCCAAGCCAAAGAAGTCTATTTCAATTATTCCAATGGAGAAAATTCTGACAAAAAAGAAATCAAAGGCCTTTCATTCAAATTGGTTTACAAGGGTACGATGTTGCCGGTCAGATTGAATAATGTTCTGGCGCGCCACAGCATCTATGCGGCTTTGGCCGCCGTGGCGGTGGGCATCAAATTCAAGCTCAATCTGGTGGAAATTGCGGCGGCGCTCACTAATTTTTCCCTGCCCAGCGGCCGAATGACGCTGATTGCCGGAATGAGGAACAGTTTCATTATTGATGATACTTATAATTCATCACCCGTCAGCGCGGCGGCGGCCTTGGAAATCATGCGAGAAATCAAGGCATCGCGCAAGATTGCGATTATGGGCGATATGCTGGAATTGGGCAAGGACACGGAAGAGGGGCATCGGACAGTGGCCAAGAAATTTTTGGAGATGAAAGGCGATATGTTCTTCGCCGTAGGTCGCCGGATGCGGTTTGCGGCCGAGGAGCTCGAAAAACACAATTTCAACTCAAAAAATATCTTTATCTTCCCTGACCCGCTGAGTGCCGGCAAAAAATTGAAAGAAATCGTGCAGGACGGGGACTTGATCCTGATCAAAGGTTCGCAAGGTATGCGCATGGAAAAGGTAGTGGAAGAAGTGATGGCCTCTTCGGAAAGCGCCTCCTTTTTGCTCACGCGCCAAGATGAGGCTTGGAAGAAGAAAGAATGGCGAGAAGTGTAGGAATAAAAAGTTATCCACAGGACAGAATTTGTAAATAATGATATGGTATCATTATAATCTCCTTAGGATAATTTTATGGAAAAAATAGAAAAACATATTGCCATTTTTAGTGAGATCGTGACAAATTGTCACGGGTTGAAATTAATTGCTTTGGATCGAAAGACGCATTGGCCGGCCAGTCGTTTCGAAGAATAATTTTTTGAAAAATAAGGAGAGGAAAAGGAATGAGGACACTCCTTATTCCAGTCATTGAAGTTTGTATGCATGTGTTGACACAATATATACAAACTGCTATACTTTGTATACATTAACTAAAAAATGTAAACAAACTATGAAAACTATCAAAATAGGCGCTAATATTCAGCAAATTAAGGGATTTAAAGCCTTTATACCGCATCCTTTTCCGCCGAAAGGAGGTTTTGATTTTGACGCAAAAACATTGAAAAACACCAATGAAGCGACTCGTTTACTAGGAAAGCTCGATGGCATCACTAAGCTGTTGCCAGATTCAGACTTCTTTTTATTGATGTATTTGCGAAAAGATGCGGCTTCATCAAGTCAAATTGAAGGCACTCGCGCCACCATGATTGACGCGATTGAGGCGGGAGTTAAACCTGAATCCAACAAATCAAGCGATGTTGATGATATTTTACATTATATCAAGGCATTGAATTATGGAATAAAAAGAATTTCTGTTGATGATTTTCCTATGTCCTTGCGTTTTGTGCGAGAATTGCACAAACAACTTATGAGCCAAGCTCGTGCTACGCACTTTTCAGATCCAGGAGAATTTTGTAAAAGTCAAAATTGGATCGGAGGCACAAAGCCGAGCACTGCCAGTTTTGTGCCGCCAACAGTGCCTGAAATGAATCGCGCCTTAGCTGATTTAGAGAAATTCATCCATACTGATGATGAAATTCCAACTATTATCAAAGCAGGCTTAATCCATGCGCAATTTGAAACTATCCATCCATTTCTGGATGGTAATGGCAGAACCGGACGAATGTTGATTACATTTTATCTATGGAAGCAAGGTTATCTTGAAAAACCACTTTTATTTTTGTCGTCATTTTTCAAAAAACATCAGCAACTATACTATGCTAAATTGCTCGGCTATCATAATGGCTATATTTATGAATGGATTGATTTTTTTCTAGAGGGTGTGATTGAAATAGCCAATGAAGCTATTGATATTGTCGGTAAAATTACGATTCTGCGCGAAAATGATTTTGGCAAAATTCATAAACTGGGCACTCGAGCCGCCGAAAGCGCTAGTCTAATTTTGCCAAAACTATTCGGGCAACCAATCGTTGATGTTGCTACAATTCAAAATTGGACTGGCTTTACTCGCGCTGGCGCACAAACCGTGATTGACCGTTTTATTGATATGAAGATATTACAGCCAAAAAACAAAGATAAGAAATATGGTCAAACATATATTTACAAAGAATATGTAAATATATTCAACGATGGCAAATAAGGAGTTTTTGATTTTGGGCATTCACCCCGCTAACCCCCCATTCAGCTAGTAGGTTTAATCGGGATGATTGAGCCTGCTAGGAAATGCAGTGTTTCTGTAGAGGCGCGATTTATCGCGCCTTCTGTTGGTTTTGGCACCAGCTGCTGCTGCTTTACTTTTTATCGCCCTGATATTATACTTGGTTTAAGGTCAAATATAATAAATATCACTTAAAATATTCCGCGAGTTTGGTTGTAGGGGGATGTTCGCGGACAAAAATGGCATGTCGGAAATATTGGAAAATCTTTTCGGTTCGAAGGAGCGGGCGCGCTTGTTGCGATTTTTTTTGCAAAATCCCGAGCAGGTTTTCGAGACGCCTGATATCGTGAAGAAAAATATGCTCGATACTGCCAAAACGAAAAGGGAATTGACCAATCTTTCCAATATGAAATTCATCTTGAAAAGGACGAAGAAGGGCGCTTTTTTCTACGAGCTCAATCAGGAATTCTATTTTTATCCGGAACTGAAAAATTTGATTGCCAAATCCAATACGTCGCCCAGCTGCAAAAGTCTGGCGCGCGTGGGGAAAGTCGGCAATATCAAATTGGCGGTCATCAGTGGCGCATTCATCAATTATCACAAGAGCAAGGCGGATATGATCTTGGTGGGCGACAACATTTCCAAAGCACGCCTCAATAATCTGATGCAGTCTTTGGAAGCGGAAATCGGCAAGGAAATCAGCTTTGTCTTGATGACGATGGACGAATTCAAATATCGTTTGAATATGTTGGACAAATTCGTCTTGGAATTCTTGGAAGGACCGCATGAGGAACTCATTAACAAGATTACGGGTCTACGGCAATTCATCGCCAAGCGCAAGATGTAATCCTTACGAAATATGAAATTAACGAAAGTACGAATGAATTTTCGGATAAATCACAAGAATAAAAGATGCTCAATGTTTTAATCATTATTCTCATAGTTGTCAGTGCTGCTTTAGTGTGGTTCGTTTTGGATCTGAAAAAAAAGCTGGAAAGCGGGAAAGAAGGCGACAAATCGATGGCCATTTTGGAAAGGCTGTCTTTTTTGTCCGAGCAAAATCGTGATATGCGGCGCGCGATGGATGATAAATTATCCGAAACTCATCGAGTCACCCAAGACCAGATAAATCATACGATGCGCACGATGCAAGGCGTCACTGGTCAATCGGCCAAGCAGATCGCGGACGTGGTGGCAGGCCTAACTAAACTCGAAGAGACGAACAAACAAGTGGTCAATTTTTCTTCGCAGTTGCAAAGTTTGCAAAATATATTGAAGAATCCAAAGCAACGGGGAGTATTGGGTGAATATTTTCTGGAAGAAACTCTACGCAATGTGTTGCCGCCCAATGGTTACCAGATGCAATATAAATTTAAAGATGGTTTGATTGTAGATGCGGTGGTATTTGTAAAGGAAAAGGTAGTGCCAATTGATTCTAAATTTTCTCTAGAAAATTATGAGAAAATATTGAGCAGCAAAGATAACGCAGATAAAGATAAATATGAAAAACTTTTCAAGCAAGATTTAAAAAATAGAATTGATGAAACAGCCAAATACGTTAAGCCCGCTGAAAATACGATGGATTTTGCTTTTATGTTCATCCCTAGTGAAGCTATATATTATGATTTGCTGGTTTCTCGAGGAGCGGCTCAAGTTAATGCTGGCGATCTGATAGAATATGCTTTTAAACAAAAACATGTAATCATAGTTTCACCGACAAATTTTTTGGCATATCTGCAAACAGTGTTGCAGGGGTTGCGAGCCTTACAGATTGAAGAAAGTGCGAAGTCGATCCGAGCCAACGTGGAAAAATTGGGCAAGCATATGATTTCCTACGAAGATTTCATGAAAAAATTAGGCAACAGCCTTTCCACTTCAGTCAATCATTTCAATGCCGCTCACAAAGAATTTGTGAAGATCGACAAAGATGTCGCCAAGATAACGGACGGTGAAAAAACAATCGAAGTGATGATTTTGGAAAAACCGACCGAAGATTAATATTTCTCAAGACGCTATGAATCAGGCATATGAAAAACTGAATGCCAAGTTGTTAGAAAGTTTGAAAAACAGATTCAAACTTTTTTTTGAAAAATACATATTGGAAAAGGAATTTTTCCGAAGCAGAATCATCCTTTGGCTTTTGGCGTTGAATGTGCTTGCAAATGTCGTCGATTGGGCAGCTATCGCGATCTTCATCAATCGCCTTGACGGAGACATTATTCTGCATTACAATGTATATTTCGGGGTGGATTCTATGGGTGATTGGAAAAGAGTCTTTATCCTGCCGATTATCGGGGTAATAATATTGGTGTTGAATGCGTGGCTTGCGGCCTATTTTTTTGTTAAAAAGGAAAGAATAGCCAGTTATATCCTGATGTTAGCCTCATTGATGGTCCAGATAAGCCTGATTATCGCCGCTGCGAGCGTTATGATGATAAATTACTAAAAAGTTCATCAAGTTCGTCAAATTTATAAAGTTCGTCAAGTTCATCAAATAACTTTATGAACTTTCTAACTCTTCTATGTTTAATTTTCCCGATCCTAAAACCAAAGATCCTTCGCAGCGCCGCTGGCAAAGAGTGCTGGAGATCATTCCTGGGACACTGACTTGGTTCACGCTCCTAGGTATGTTTATCTTTTCATTCTTGTTGCCAGTCTACGTGGCTGTTTTTATCATAGCCTTTGACATTTATTGGATATACCGCACGATCTTCATCGCTTATTATTCAGTGGAAGGATATAATCGTCTGAAAGAAGGGAAAAAGATCGATTGGTGGGAAAGATGCCAGAACATAACTTATCCGGAAAAATATATGGAGATGATTGCCGCGCGGATAAAACAGATGAAGGAAAGTCTGGTAGGTTGCAAAGTATGTTCCAGAAGCGAAAGGAAGATCATTAGGCAGACAATCGCCAAAGATAGTGCTTATCTGAAGGAAGTCAGGGCGATTGCCGCGTCAGCCGCCGCATCTCCGGATAACAAGATCCTTGATTGGCGGGAAATCGTGCATGTGGTGATGCTGCCGACCGCCAATGAACCGGCCGAAATCATCGAGCCGGCCATTGCGGCCATTGCCGATTCGAATTTTCCCAACCATCAGATCATCATCCTTTTGGCCACGGAGGAGCGGGAACCGGAAAAGCAAAGATTGGAAAAAGTGAATTATCTGAAGGAAAAGTTCCAAGGAGTTTTCGGAGATTTTCTGGTGACGACACACATCGTTAAGGATGACGAGATGAAGGCCAAGGGATCGAATGCGGCGTACGCCGCGCGGTACCTGAGGAAATATCTGGAAGAAAAAAACATCGATCGCAAATATGTCATCTTTTCCAATTTTGACTGCGACTCCGTGGCGCATCCGCAATATTTCGCAGCGCTGACCTATGAATATATCACCGATCCCAAACGCTTGCAGCGCAGTTATCAGCCGCTCCCGATGTATCACAATAATCTGTGGGACACCAATGCCTTTGTGCGTGTGATTGTGACAGGGTCCAGTTTCTGGCATATTTTCCAAAGCACGCGCGATGAAGGGATGGTGACTTTTTCTTCGCATTCCGAGCCTTTCGACACTTTGTGCAAAGTCGATTTTTGGCCGCTCAATATGATCAGCGAAGACTCCATCATCTATTGGAAATGTTTTTCCTATTACGACGGGGATTACAAAGTGAAACCGATTTATCTGCCGATTTCGCTCGACGCGGTTCTGGCGGAAACATATTGGAAGACGATCAAGAACCAATATAAACAGAAAAGGCGCTGGGCTTATGGCATTGAAAATTTTCCGGTCATTATGCGTGCCATCGTGCCGAATAAGAAGATTTCTATCCGGAAGAAAGTGAAAGTCGCTTTCGAAATGCTGGAGGGGCATCATAGCTGGGCGACCGCTTCGGTCATTCTGGCCATCCTCGGCTGGCTGCCGCTCATTTTCGGCGGCGACCAATTCAATCAATCGGTCTTGGCGCATAACCTGCCGTTCATCACGCGCTACTTGATGACTTTGGCGATGGCCGGCCTTATTGTTTCGATGTCGCTCAGTTTTCTCCTGATGCCGCCACGCCCGAAAAAATATTCCCGCTGGAGAAATATTTATATGCTTCTGCAATGGGCTCTGGTGCCAATCATTGCACCGTTCCTCGGGTCTTTGCCGGCCATCGAATCGCAGACCAGGATAATGCTGGGCAAATATTTCGGAGAATTTTGGGTAACGGAAAAAATGAGGAAATAATAAAAATACTTAATGAAAAATAATGTTGAAATACCTTTTTCCATTCCTTAACTCCCTCTTGATAACTATTGTCCTGACTTTAGCGACTATTTGGATTTCCAAGAAACTCCATTGGCACGGGAGAGACAGTCTCCGGCATATCCATCTGCCGGGAGTTTCTCGGTTAGGCGGGCTCGTTATGATCGTGGCTTTCAATGCCACTATTTTTTTAAATCACGATCTTTTTGCCACGCCCGAATTGTATGGTTTTTGTTTGGGCAGCCTCATCCTTTTGGTGGTCGGGTTTTTGGATGACTTGAAAGAATTGTTTTGGAAAATACAATTGTTTATCCAAGTCGCTGTGGCTATTCTAGTGTTCATTATGGGAATCAGGATCTATTACATAACGAATCCTCTTTCGGGCGGAATTTTAAAATTAGATTCCGGTCTGGGCATAATCTTATCCGCGGTCTTAGTGATTTTTTGGATAGTCCTGGTTATGAATGCTATGAATTGGGCGGACGGGATAGATGGGATGTCCAGCGGCATAACTTTCATAACCGCCGTCACTATTTTCATCCTGAGTTTCCGTCCCGAGGTGAATCAGCCGCCCATGGCCATCATTTGCGCCGCTCTAATGGGTACAATCTTGGGATTTTTGATATTCAATTTCAATCCGTCGATGATCATCGCCGGTACTGCGGGGGCGATGTTCATGGGTTTTTCCTTGGCGGTCATGTCTATTTTTTCCGGTGCCAAGGTGGCCACGGCGCTTTTGGTCTTGGCCATCCCGATCGTTGATTTCTTGTGGGTCATCGGAGAAAGGCTTAAGAATCAAAAATCGATTTTTTTGCCGGACAAGAATCATTTGCACTATAAGCTGATGGAGCTGGGCTGGTCACAGAAGAAGATCGTAGGGAGCTATTGGGCGGTGACGGCCGTCATTGCCATAATAGCGCTCAACACTCGGGTGATCGGGAAGGGGATCGCTCTTTTTACGGTCGCCTTGATCATGACTGGCATTTTGATAATCGTGAATAAGAAGATTTCTTCTTTGAAGAGTCATAATTGATTTTTCCAATATGACGAAAAAAGAAAAATTTTTCCTGTTTCTGGCAATCGTTGCCGTTCTGGCAGTCGGATTGGCAGCTGACATTTTTTGGGTGAAAATTGTCAGGATAGATGGAAGGAATTTTATCGCTGAAACGCCTAAGCGCCCCGCGGAGTATCAGAAGGGTTTGGGCGGGAGAAGGACCCTTTGCCGATCTTGCGCTATGCTGTTCACTTTTCCACAAAAAGGAGAGTATGCTTTTTGGATGAAAGATATGCGGTTCGATCTGGACATAATATGGATATCTTCCGGCAAGATCGTATATATAGAGAAGAATTTTTCAGCGCATTCTCCTGAAATTGTCAGGCCGGCCGTTCCAGCTGACAGGGTTTTGGAAATCGGCGCGGGGATAAGCGAGAAAAATGGCTTTAGAGTGGGGGACTCGGTGACTGTATATTAATTTTTCCAAATAACAAAAATCCCTGCCTTATCGGCAGGGATTTTTGTTATTTGGAAAGGTAGTAATAATATACTTCTTTGATAAAAGAACAACAGAATTTTTCTTCACTTAGTTCGGTCTTGGTCCATCTCTCAGGATAGGGACGGCACTCTTGCTGCGTATTTATGCAGGTTCTGAAGTTGTTTAGGGCTAAGTGTTTTAGATTTTTCAATGGCAGTCTTGATCAGATCTTTTGAGAATTCCACGGATGTTCCGATCGAAACTCCCTTATCATTCTTAACGTTTTTCCTCAGATAGTCCTCGATATAGATCTTGTGTTCAACGCTCAAGGCTGAGTCAGGATTTTTTTCGAGATAATTCGCGAGAGACTTGCGTGCGAGTTTTGTCATTCCATCGCCCGCTACAGCTGTTTCGATGAATGAAGTCTCGGTTTCTTGGCTGGTATTGGCAGTTGCGGAAGAGGTGTTCTCTTTTGCAGTCGAGCTGCTGGCCGTGGCTTGCGATTTGTCTGAAGCCGTGGCTTGATCAGCGGATTTGTCGCTATTGTCAGCTGTCGTCTCGCTGGTAATGGTAGTGTCTTCGGAAACTGTCGGAGCCTGAGTCCGTTTCGAATAGGAATAGATCCCGCCCGCAATCACCACTACGATCAGGACGCTTATGATAATTCTAAGATTGTCCTGGATCCATTGTTTGGCTCGGCCTTGGGAAGTTTCTTCTTCGTTCATCTTTTCATCGTTAGATTCTTGATTGAATTCCATAGATTTCACCTTCCTTTCTATTTTAGTTTATTATGTTTCCACGCTTGTGACGGCGCGGAAATGTTGTTAACGTGCTTGCGTTGAAGCGTATTCTTCCTATGAATTTTACCGTTATCCGCCGTTACCGTCAACTGGACAAAAAGTGTTTTTAGGGCGTAATAATCAATCAATTTACAATTTACAATGATCAATTTCCAACCAATTTTCAATTTTAAGATTTTCCAATCAGTGCTGAAAATTGAAACATTGAAAATTTTATCATTGATTGAAAATTGAAAATTGTGAATTGAAAATTTCTCCAAAAATTATTTTTAAAATAACTTTCTCTTTCCGATGTATTAGAATTTAAGATAGAAAAATAATTTTACAAAAATTTTGGCTGTGGATAACTTTTTTCTATTGCAAATAAAAATAAATAGTTTATAATTCAATCAAGTGAGAAATATTTTTATCAAAAAATATTTCCGCTTAAAACAAAAGGTCGAAACAACAATTATAAATTTGAAAAATAAAAATAGAAAGGAAGGTGAAATCCAAAATGGCTACAAAGAAAAAAGCTACCAAGAAGAAAGTTGCTAAAAAAGTGACTAAGAAGAAAGCTGTGAAAAAAGTTACCAAGAAAAAAACCACCAAAAAGAAAGCGACAAAAAGAAAGAAATAGTCTGACTTTTTAATGCTCTACTTGTGGAGTTACGGTCAGGACCGATTTAAAAGATAGTCGGTGCTGATCAGCCTTTTCCAGCAAGAGTTAAAGGCTAAGCAAAAAACCGCCAACGGGCGGTTTTTTGCTGTGTTTCTGTGGTGATTTTAGAGCGTAATGATGGCCAGACGCCATTTCCCGGCCAAGTCTTTTCGGAATTCAAGCTTGGCTCCGGAGAAGTATCGGCGGATCAGCTTTCGCATCGGAGCTTTTTGTTCCGGACTGATTTCGGCATAACAGGTGACGTGCGATGAGCAAATTGCTTTTTGTAATGTTTTGATCTGCTGGAATAATTCTTCATAGTGGGCTAAGCCTTCCTTGGGAGAATAGAGAGCGGACTTCGGTTCATATTTCTTCACTGTCGGTAAGGTTGCATTGTAAATTTCTCTTGAAAGATAGGGCAAGTTAGCCAGAACTATCGTTCTGGAATTTCTAATTTCTAATTTTGAATTTTTAATGAATGGCTCTAATAAATTTCCACGGAGGAATTTTATTTTTCCAGCCACATTATTTTTCTTGGCGTTGCGCTTGGCGATGCGCAAGGCTTCGGCAGAAATATCAATAGCGAAGAATTTTAAATCCGTGTTTAAATTTTTTGCGATTGAAATAATTATATTTCCCGAGCCTGTTCCAATGTCAATAATACTTTCAACTTTAGACTTTAGACTTTCAACTTCTGCCAGAGCCTCCTCAACCATCAATTCGGTCTCAGGACGAGGGATGAGGGTGGCAGGGGATACGAGGAAGGGGAGGCCGAAAAACTCCCTGAAACCCAAAATATAGGCCAAGGGCTCTTCGCGTTGTCGACGCGTAATTTTTAATTCTAAATTTTTAATTTTTAACGGCGAAAGCTCATATTCTGGGTGTGTCAACACGAATTCGCGGGGTTTTTTAAGAATATATGCGATCAAAAGCTCCAGATCGAGTCGATCGATCCGGCTGGCATATTTCTTTAGGATGTCGGCGATAGTGATTTTCATATACAAGTCAGTCCAGAGGACTTTTTATGGTTTGTAAATTTGTATTGGCCACTTTGGTATATATTTGTGTGGTCTCTAGCCGGGCGTGTCCCAGAAGTTCTTGGATATAACGTATGCTAGTGCCAGCTTCCAAGAGATGGGTGGCGAAAGAGTGGCGCAGGCTATGGCAAGTGGCTGGTTTTTTGATGCCGGATTTTTGCAAGGCTTCTGTAAAAACTTTTTGTGCTGTTCGTTCCGTTAGCTTACCGCCTCGATCACTTTCAAAAATATAATCATTGGAATCTTTGTTTTTCACGTATCTTTGCAAAACAGCGATCATTTTTTCTGATAAAATAGTCATCCTGTCTTTGGCACCTTTGGCTTGACGGACGCGGAGCAAGCGGCTTTCAAAATCCAAGTCCTTGACCTTGCAGTTTACAACCTCAGAGACGCGCAGCCCCGATGAATACATCAGTCCTAAGAGAAGTTTATGTTTCACGTTTTGAATGGTGCCTAAGATTTTTTTCACTTCTTCCTTGGTGAGGGTTTCTGGCAGTCTCTTTGGACATTTGGCGCGCGGGATATTGGCAAAAAAATGACGGCAAAGGATTTTTTCAAAATAGAGTTTGAAAGCGCTATAGGCGCCATTGAGGGTCGAAGCAGAAGAGTTTTTATCAGCCAAATTCTCCAAATATCCTCGAATATCATCAGAATTGACAGTTTTGGGATTTTTGTTTGAATATTTGAGCAGATCCGTGATATAATGCAAATAGGATTTGATAGTTTTCGGACTGAATTTTCTCAGTTTCATTTCTTGCTTGAGTTTCAAGATCGGGTCTTGGCTTGGATAGTAACTTTCATTCATAACGCTTTATGATTTAAAGTTTACACCCAAATTTTAGCAGAACAAAAACCAAAAATCAATTGGTACGTATATAAAGAGTTGGACGAAATATTGCCGATAATTATTCCATAAAAAATTGTTTGAGATGATAAAAAAGTATCCCGAATTAAAAAAGTCGGCTATTGAAAATCGGCAACACATCGTCCAACACCGAATATCTG
>JBAYUI010000007.1:0-43857 GCA_041675165.1 Parcubacteria group bacterium
GGACGGAATTCTTCCGGCGTGAATCTTGCGGTAAGTGTGTGCCGTGCCGAGAAGGGACTCTCCGTCTCAATGAAATTGCAAGCAGATTGCAAGACGGCGAAATTTCTGAGCGGGATAGAGCGGCCTTGGAAGATATATTATGGACCCTGGAACATACAACTTTTTGTCCATTGGGAAAATTCGCGGCAGTGGCGATGCGGGATGCGGTGGAGAAAGGCATCCTGACATTTTAACATTTAATCATTTCAATAAATGCCTAAATTGGATTCTGTTAATATGCTAAGATGTTAGTAGGTCAATATGATTTTATGCAAATCAAAATAAATAAAAAAGAATACGCGGTCAAAGAAGGTGAGACTGTTTTGGATGTGTGTCGACGGGAGGGAATCAGAATTCCGACGCTGTGTTCTTTTGGCAAATTGAAAAAAGAAGCGGTGTGTCGACTATGCTTGGTTGAAGTGAACGAGTCTGGCAGACTGGTGACTTCTTGCACGACTAAAGTAGCTGAGGGGATGACAGTGGAAACGGAAAATGAGAATATTCAAAAAGCGCGAGCTATTAACCTTGAGTTGTTGTGGTCGGATCATGCGGGAAAATGTGCGAAATGCAAAAAAAATCAGCGGTGCGAATTGCAAAAGCTGGCCGAAGAATATAAAATTGAAAATTTCCATTTCGTGCCGCGGAAAGGAGAAATGACTAGCGCGGAGGAAAGTGAGCTGTTGCGCGACAATTGGTCGCGGACAGTTCTGGATGATCGCAATCCGGTGATTGAGCGCGATTCGCAATATTGCGTAGAATGCCGCCGCTGCATCAATATCTGCCCGGTGTCTTCCTATGGTTTCAATCATCGCGCCGGAGATGTCGTGGTCGGCACGCCATATAATGAGCCGCTGGATTGCATTTTTTGCGGGGCGTGCGTGGCTCATTGTCCGACAGGGGCACTCAGCGATCAGGGAAACATCCAAAAAATCATTACAGACTTGGATGACATTAATATTTTGTCAGTGGCGCTGGTAGATCCGGCTGTTTTGAAAAGTGTGGAGCAAGAACTCGGCCTTCAAAACCCCTCCGCAACCCCTCCCCAGCCCTCCCCTGATTACAGGGGAGGGGGTATCGATGCTTTGGTTGGCAATTTGCGCGCGTTGGGTTTTGAAAAAGTTTTTGATCTTACGTGGGGATTTGAAAAGTATTTTGAAAAAACATTGGAAGAGATTCATCCATATCACGCTGGGAAAAAGGCTCACGCAGGACGCTCTAAATTCATGGCTGGTTTTTGTCCGAGCGCGGAACTCTATGTCAAGAAATTCCATCCAGAATTGGCCAAATATATCTTAGAGACAAAAAGACCGGAAGAACTGATGGCGGTAACGGTGAAAAATGAATATGCCAAGCAGGAAAAAATTGATCCGAAAAACATCCGCGTGATGTTGGTGTCGGCTTGCACGGCCAGAAAGAAGCTTAAAAGCGCAGCCATTGATCACATCCTGACCGTTCGTGAGTTGAGACGCGTTGCACGGGAGAAAAAAATTGAGAGCCTCAAATTTGCCGGCTCTGCTCCGGATAAATTTATGAACGGGGCAGACGCTAAATATGCCGAGCTGTATAAATATGGACAACTTTCCCGGTTGCTGGCTGAGAAAATCAAGGGCGCTCTTACCATCGGTGCGGCCAACGGCGTAGCGGAAATCGAAAATGCCCTTGGTGCCGAACTGAAAAAAGAAAAGAGATATGATTTTTTGGAAATGATGATTTGCCCCGGGGGATGTGAGAAAGGCGAAGGACAGTCGATAAAGTAGAAGGTAAAAAGTAAAAATCAAAAGGAACTTAATTAGTTAAAAGGTAAAAAGTAAAAGTTAAAAGGACAGGGATTAAAGAAAAGATTTCTTTTTACCTTTTCCCTTGAAACTTTTACCTTGAGCGAAGCGAGTATGTGTCTTGCAATTCCAGGAAAAATCTTGAAAGTCAATGGGCAAATCGCCGAGGTTGATTTTGATGGTATCCAAAAAGAAGTAAATATAGCCTTGCTCAGTGATGCCAAAATCGGAGAGCATGTTATTGTGCATGCCGGGTTTGCGATTGAGAAAGTGGAAGAGGATACTGTTTCTGAAATAGAAAAATATTTGAAATAACTAAATCTGTCGTATTTCAAGGAGGCTCAACCTCCCTTATGGAGGTTGAGCCTCCAAGGGGTTACCATAAATCATACATCACGAATGGATAGTCTCATCAAAAAAATAGATCGACTAGCTAAAGAAATTGGTCGAGACGTAAACCTCATGGAAGTCTGTGGCACCCACACTCAGGTCATCAGTCGCTTTGGCATCCGGGAGATTCTGCCGAAAAATATCAAACTGATTACGGGTCCTGGGTGTCCTGTGTGTGTGACGGCGCAGCGGGATATTGATGCGATTGTGAATTTAGCGTTGGCGGGAATTCCAGTGGCTACTTATGGCGATGCGCTGCGGGTTCCGGGATATTTTGGGAGTCTTAATGAGGCGCGCGAAAAAGGAGCACAAGTTTTTGATGTCTATTCGGTGGCAGACGCAGTGGAACTCAAGAAGAAAATTCCGAATCTGGTTTTTTTCGGCCTTGGTTTTGAAACGACCACGCCGATGACGGCTTGGGGAATCCAAAATGGTCTCATAGTCTATAGCGCGCATAAAATATTTCTGCCGGCTATGGAAGCGTTGCTTTCAATGGGAGAGATCAAAATTGACGGTTTCATTGATCCGGGGCACGTGAGCGTGGTCATCGGCACGGCGCCGTATGTCAAACTGAAAATCCCGCAGGTCATCACCGGTTTTGAAATGCAGGATGTCTTGGAAGGGATTTTATTGCTTCTGAATCAGATAAAAAACAAAGATACGCGCGTGCTCAATCAATATTCCCGCGCCGTGCGTGACAAGGGGAACGAGAAGATCCGGAGAATAATTTCCGATGTTTTTGAAGCGGCTGACGGCGAGTGGCGCGGTTTTGGCATCATTCCGAAATCGGGTTTGAAAATAAGGAATAAATATAGACAGTTTGACGCCAAAGTGAAATATGGAAATATTCTAGCCAAGGTGGATTTTTCTCGCTCCAAAGATCCGGCAGGATGTAAATGTGGGGATGTTATTCGAGGGCTCATGGAATCGAAAAAATGTCCGCTGTTTGGCAAAGTCTGCATGCCGGATAATCCGGTGGGACCGTGTATGGTGTCGGTGGAAGGGGCGTGTAGCGTGGCGTTTAGATATAATAAGGCATAGGTTAATACTGGATCCAGATTATTAAGTGCTGGTTGGTTAATTTATTAAATTCCAAATTCCAAATATCAAATTTCAAATAAAATCCAAATGACAAAAATCCAAAAATAATTCAATAATTCAATAATTTAATTTTTTTAGCAATATAATGATGAAAGAATCTGATAAAATAACTTTGGACATGGGAGGAGGTGGCGCGAAGTCGGCGGAGATTATTGCGGAGATCAGGAAGAATTTTGTTGTGAAATCGAAATGGAAAAATACGGGGGATGATGGGGCTGTGTTTGAGTTGCCTTCGAAATCATCCACAACCCCTCCGTCCCGATTACGGGACACCTCCCCTGAGTACAGGGGAGGGGGAAATGCACTGGTGTTCACGACGGATGCGTTCATTGTTGATCCGATTTTTTTCCCGGGGGGCGACATTGGGAAGATTGCGATGTGTGGGACGATCAATGATCTCGCGATGATGGGCGCGCGGCCGATTGGGATCGGACTTTCCATTGTTTTGGAAGAAGGTTTTCCGATGAGCGATCTCAAAAAAATTATGGCGTCGATCGGGAAAGTTTCGCGCGAGACGGGCGTGCCGATCGTGACGGGCGACACTAAAGTGACGGAGAAAGGCAAGATCGACAAAATTGAAATCACGACTTCCGGCGTGGGACTCGCGAAAAATGTCATTTCCAATAACGGCATACAAGCCGGGGATTACATCATCGTTTCCGGTGATTTGGGCGAGCACACGGTGACGCTTCTGGCCAAGAGATTTAACTATAAAACGAAAATTCAAAGTGACTGTCGACCTCTGAACGTCGAAATTGAAAAAGCGGGAAAATATCTCAATGCTTGCAAAGATCCGACGCGCGGGGGGCTAGCGGCCAATCTGAATGAGATGGCGGAGAAATCCAAGGTCAAAGTGATTTTGGATGAAAAAACTTTGCCGTATAAAAAAGAAGTGGTGGCAGTGACCGAGCTTCTTGGCCTAGACATTTTTTCGCTGGCGTCCGAAGGCCGGTTCATCGCGGCCGTGTCACCCAAAAATGTGAAAAAAGTTTTAAGCATACTTAAAAAATTCAATCCCGAAGCCAAAATCATTGGGCGCGCCGAGCGTGGCAAGGGGGTATATGTTAAAACCGAGCTGGGCGGACTGCGGCGCATCGAAGTGCCGAGGGGGAAGCTGGTGCCGAGAATATGTTGACAAAAAACTAATTTCCCAACATTCAATGTTAGGAAAATAAATAATAAATTACTTGTCCGAAACTTAGTCCGGCGTCGCCACGCGGGACCCCGTTGAATTCATTAGAATTAACGGGGTAAACTTTTTCATTGGTGTAAGCGCCTTGTGAAATTAGATAGTCGGAAATTATTCTGTTGTTGGCGAGGCCGCCGGAAAAAAAAATGTTGCAAACCTCACGCAACCCCTCCCCAGCCCTCCCCTGAGTACAGGGGAGGGGGCAATGCTTTTGAATTATTTCATGCAAACCTTCTGCAATATAAAGTTGGGCGGTAGCGGCTAGGCGGCGCTTATCTTTTTTATGCAAGTAATTAATTACGTAATTAAATAAGTAACTCGTGTCGAGGATGTATTGCCCGTTGGCATCTCGAGCGATCTTTGGTTCCAAATCTTTGTAGGGCGTAGTGGAATTTTTTTCGAGTAGCTCAATGGGTGCGTGCTTGTATTTTCGCTCATTGCCACAAAAACCTAGCAGTAATGAAACGGCATCAAGCACGCGGCCGGCACTGGAAGTTTCTGCGCAGTTGAAATTCTGTTCAAGTTGATTGTGGAGCAGTCCAAATTCGTTGCGAGTGTAATATTTTTTGATGAAAGGGTAAATTAAATCTTTTTTCTGTTGTGCGGTGTTTCTCTCCCGCTCCCAACCCCTCCGTCCCGACGAGTACGTCGAGACCCCTTCCCTGAGTACAGGGGAGGGGGATGATGCAGAAAAAACTTTGTTCAGAATGGCAATGAGCATGCGGGCTGGTTCGCGGATGGCCAGTTCTCCGCCAATCATTATTTGATTTTCTAAGTGTCCGATTCTCTGCACGCATATTTTTTGTTTGGAAATTTTGTCATTGGAATTTGAAAATTGATTGGAAATTGGAAATTGAAAATTGGAAATTGCGAAGCATTCTCCACCCCAGATCTTTTCATCTTCGCCATAGCCTGTGCCATCCATGGCGATACCGTAGAAAGTGTGGGGAATCTTTCTCTGTCCATCCGCCCCATAACCCCTCCCCAGCCCTCCCCTGAGTACAGGGGAGGGGGCAATGCACCCCAGCCTCTGTTTGAATACAGGGGAGGAGGTAAGACACTCTCCTACGGATGAGAAAATGTGGGCGTGGTGGTGTTGGACTTGGATATGCCCAGCTTTGTATTTTCTGGCTAACGCTTTGCCCCATAAAGTCGTTTTCATCAGGGGATGTAAGTCGGTGAGAATGATGTCGGGTGTGAGATTTTCTTTTTTGAGGAAAGCTAGAACGGACTTTTTAAATCTGGTGAAATTGGCTTCATCCAAAAGGTCGCCGAAGTCTTGGGAAAAATGGATGGTGTCGTTCATCGCTCGGAACCCCTCCCCAGCCCTCCCCTGATTACAGGGGAGGGGGAAATGCACCCCAGCCTCTTTCTGATTATAGGGGGCAGGGCAATACACACTGAAATTGCCGGCGGATTCAGCGCCGAGGGCGAGGATGGTTTTTTTGTTTTTGGTCGGGAACGAGAAAGTTTCCATAAGTTTACTAAATTTTAGCAGAAAACCGTTGATTGTTCCATTTTTTAATTCAAATTATTTTATAATTGTAAAAAATATGTTAGAATATGGAAGTGAAAAATAAAATTAAAATTTTTAAAAATGGAAAATAAAAATTCCCGCAAAATTCTGCCTACGGCAGAATCGCGAGACAAGAAACCCAAAATTGCCATTGTCAGTCTGACTTCCTGCGAGGGCTGTCAATTTGCACTCCTTGATCTCGGCGAACGATTTTTGCAGTTAACTGAAATTGTGGAGATGGTAGATTTCCGTTTGATTGAAGATGAGGAAGATGATGGGTCAGATCTGGACATTGTTTTCGTGGAGGGTAATCCGATGACCAAGGCGAATGTTGAAACATTGGAAAAGGCGAGGAAGCGCGCCAAGCTCTTGGTGGCTCTCGGAAACTGTGCAGCCATGGGGGGCATTCCTGAAATCAAGAATTATCATGAAAAAACTAGCACCATAAAACATGTTTATAAATATATCCAAGGTATTCAAAATGAGGAAGTTAAAGAAATTGATAATTTTGTGAAAGTGGACTTCACTTTTCCGGGTTGCCCGATTAATGCGGAAGAATTTTTGAAATATTTGCCAGAGCTTTTAGCTGGTAAGATCCCGACTATTCCCGATTCACCGGTTTGTGTGGAATGTAAAAAAGCGGGAAATCGTTGCCTTCTTCTCGACAAGAAACCATGTTTCGGGCCGATGATTTTGGGTGGTTGCAACGCCGTGTGTCCAACTTCGCGCATGATGTGTCAAGGTTGCCGAGGGCTGCGTCCGACGGGCAATGTGAAGGCTATGCGGGCGACACTCAGCCAGATGATGAGCGACGAAGAATTTGAGAATACGACGGAAATTTACGGCTTGAGGGATGATATTGAAGATTCTATGCGAAAATAGCAAAACAATATCCATGAAGAAATTTTTACAATATCTGCTGTTGGTCATCTTGTTTTCTTTTTGGGGAATAATGCTGACAAACAGGGAACAGACGCGCGAAGTTGTGCAGGAGGTCAAAGTGGTGGCGCAGAAGAAACTGGGAATCGATCGGCCGTGCTCCAGACCTCTGGAATATGCTATCGGAAATGTTGATCCAAAATTCAGCATCTCTCAGGAAGAATTGGAACAATTGGCTTCTCAGGCGGCGAAGGTGTGGAATGAAGCTGAGGGAAAGACTCTTGTTGAATATGATCCTAACTCGGATTTCAAGATAAATTTAGTTTATGACAATCGGCAAGAACAGTCTGCTGCAGTGGTGGAAATGGAAAAAAATCTGCAAAATTTGGAGGAGGCAAATAGCGCGCTTTCAAAAAAATATAATTCTCTAAGTGCTGCGTATAAGGACAGAATAGATGATTATAATAAGGATATAGCTGAGTATAAAAGTAATTTGGAAAAATATAACAAAGATGTCGAGTATTGGAATAGTCAAGGGGGTGCGCCGGAGGATGTTTATAATAAATTGAAAAGGACAAAAAGCGATCTAGACGATGAGTATGAAAAAATCAATCAAGAAGGTGCCGCTATTGATTCTTTAGCCAAGGAAACAAACAGCGTGGCAAAAAAGGAAAACCAGATAGTGGCTGACTATAATAGCACCGTTTCAACTTATAAAGATCAATATGGCGATATGCAAGAGTTTGAAAAAGGGATTTTTGACGGGCGGGAAATTGATATTTATCAATTTAAAACTACGACTGATCTGCGCCTAACACTGATACATGAGCTGGGTCATTATATCGGGATGGGTCACGTGGATAATTCAAGTTCTATTATGTATTATCTCATCGGAGATCAAAACATGAATAAGCCGACGCTGACGATGGAAGATAGGACAGCGCTAGGGGGCATTTGTAAGGCAGAATAGGTATATTTTAATTAAATAAAAAGTATAAGGATAATATGTTACTCAAAATAAATCATATTGCAAAGATGGAAGGACACGCTGGTTTTATGGCGAGCGTTTTAGGTGGCGATGTAAAATCCGCCAAGCTGGAAGTGCAGGAGGGCATCCGTTTGATCGAAGGCGTGCTTATCGGTCGACAATACAAAGATATGCCAGTAGTGGCGCAACGGATATGTGGAATATGTCCTGTGGTACATAATCTGACTTCGATTAAGGCGTTGGAAAATGCTATGGGAGTTGCAGTCACGCCGGAAACGGAAAAATTGCGCACGCTCATGGAATACGGACAAATCATTCATTCGCATGCTTTGCATCTCTTCTTCTTGTCACTGGCCGATTTTTTAGATATGGATAATGATATAAAATTGGTGCAAGAATATCCGGAAGAAACCAAGATGGCCATCCGGTTGCGTGAATATGGTATGGAAATCGTAAGAGTTATCGGTGGACGAGTGGTGCATCCGTTGACTAATGAGTTGGGGGGTTTCAAAAAAGCGCCAGATGCAGAATCTCTCAGAAAGTTGTCGGTTGATTCTGATAAGATATTACAAACTGCCAAGGAGGTGGGAAAATTTTTCAAAAGCATTAAGATTCCGGAATTTTATCGTGAAACAGAATATGTCTGTCTGCAAAAAAAAGGAGACTATGGAATTTATGATGGTGATGTGGTTTCTAACCAAGGGTTGCATATTCCAGTGAGTAAATTTGAAGCCAATTTTCACGAACTTCAAAAGCAAAAAGAAGTGATAAAACGGGTGGAGCATGGGGGAAAAAGTTATATGATCGGAGCTATTGCCAGAATTAACATAAATCGTGATAAATTAAAGCCGGAAGCGCAAAGATATCTGGACAGTTTGGGATGGAAATTTCCATACTACAATCCATTTGGGAACATCTTGGCTCAGATGGTGGAAGTTATCCACGCTATAGAGAATTCGGCGCAATTGATCCGTGAGCTTTTGCACTCTGATCTGGAAAGGGCTGTTACGCAAAAATATGAGATCAAAGAAGGCACGGGCGCGGCAGCGATAGAAGCGCCTCGCGGAACCCTTTATTATTATGTGGATGTGGATGATAAGGGTTATATTAAGAACGTGAATATCATTACCCCAACCGCTCAGTTTCTGAGTAACCTAGAAGATGATATAATGGAATATATCCCGAATATTGTCGGTTTGGGAGATAGGGAGCGTGAAAAAAAATTGCGTACTTTCATTAGGGCGTATGATCCGTGCATCAGTTGCGCGGTTCACTAAGAATCGGAGCTGATGATTGTTGCATGAGTAGCCTGATTGTACTGAATTAAAATATGTTTAAAAACATTTTTGTATAATAATTAATAATAAAAAAATGACAGAAATAAACCAGATTTATAAATGTAATGTGTGCGGAAATATCGTGGAAATGGTCCATGGTGGCGCGGGAGAATTGGTCTGTTGCGGGCAACCGATGGAGTTTAAACAGACGAAAAGTGAGGATGAGGGTATGGAAAAACATAAGCCAGTGATTGAAAAGACGGATATAGGTGTAATTGTCCGTGTCGGAAGCATAGCTCACCCAATGGAAGCAGAACACTATATCGAATGGATAGAATTAATCACCGAGCACCGGGTTTATCGGAAGCATTTGGAGCCAGGATCTGATCCGGTGGCGGAATTTTGTTTGGAGGCGGAAAACATCAGTGTGCGGGCATATTGCAATGTACATGGATTGTGGCAGAGTTAGTCAGAACCACTGATTAACACATGATTCTCCTGATTGCACGTGAATTAAAATTAAGTCAAATTAAAGAGGGGTAGTAGTTTATATTTTTATGCATGATTTTCTGTTAGCTAAAGAAATAATAGATGAATTAGTCCTCATCGCTCAAGAGAAAAAACTTGAATATATTGCGCGTGTCAATTTGGAAATCGGGCAGATTGCTTTGGCGCATGATGGTCACCCTGAACATGTGGAGGATCTGAGCGAGGAAAATCTGCGTTTCGGGCTGGAAACTGTGGCGAAAAATACGCCTTTTGAAAAGACTGTATTTGAGATCAAAAAAGTCGCCGGTAATCATTGGAAAATAACCGAGATTGAGATATAATAGAAGCAGTAAAATACTTAATCCAAATAATTCTATGACTAAGATTGCAATCAATGGTTTCGGTCGGATCGGCCGGCCAAGTTTCAAAATCGCTTTTGCCAAAGAAGATATCGAGGTAGTGGCGATCAATGATCTGACTGACCTTAAAACCGCCGCGCATCTTTTGCGCCACGATTCTTCTTATGGAAAATATGAAAAAGAAGTTTTGGTGGATGAAGCTGCGTCAGAACTGATTGTAGACGGAACTAGGATAAAATATTTTATGGAAACGAATCCGACCAATCTGCCCTGGGCCGAATTGGAAGTGGATGTGGTTCTGGAATGTAGTGGGGTCTTTAATGATAAAATGAAAGCGCAAAAGCACATTGATGCCGGGGCAAAGAAGGTTGTCCTGTCCGCGCCGGCCAAAGATGACACGCCAGTCTATCTTTTGGGAGTGAACGAGCATGAATATGTCGGAGAATCAATCATCTCCAATGGTAGTTGCACGACCAATTGTCTGGCGCCGGTCATCAAAGTATTGGACGAAAAATTCGGAGTGGAAAAAGGTTTTATGACGACCACCCATTCCTATACCAATGATCAGCGGCTGCAGGATCTGCCGCACAGTGATCTGCGGCGTGCGCGGGCAGCAGCTTTGAACATTATCCCGACAACCACAGGTGCTGCCAAAACTGTAGGTAAGGTCATCAAGCACTTAGCGGGACAGTTGGACGGAATTTCCTTGCGCGTTCCGACCCCGGTCGTTTCTATTACGGACTTTGTTTGTACGCTCAAGAAGGAAGCCACGGCGGAAGAGATAAATGGTCATTTCCGTGAAGCGGCGGATAACGGACTCAAGAATATTTTGGGAGCGACCGATGAAGAATTGGTCTCAATGGATTTCAGGATGGATCCGCGCAGTTCGATCGTCGATTTGCCTCTTACGATGGCCAATGGTAACTTGGTGAAGGTGGTTGCTTGGTATGATAATGAATGGGGATATTCGAATAGATTAGTGGAAATGGCGGAATACATATCAAACAGTTAAAAGTTTAAAATTAAAAATGCAAAACTGCAATTATCAGTTTAAAATTGATTTTGAAAATCGAATAGTTTTAAATTTTAAATTACAATTTTTAACTTTGTATTTTTAACTTTTAATTAAATCTATGTTCGATATTTTAATCAAAAATGGCACAGTCATCGATGGCAGCGGGGAGGCGATGCGGGAATTTGATATTGGCATAAAAGGTGATAAGATCGTTGAGATTGGAGAATTGCACAACGAGCAGGGCGAGATCGAAATCGATGCCAAGGAGAAGATTGTTTGTCCCGGCTTCATCGATGTGAATAATCATAGCGACACTTATTGGCAGATATTTTTGGAACCTGATTTGGATAGTTTGATCCATCAAGGCATCACAACAATCATCGGCGGAAATTGCGGTTCGTCTTTGGCGCCTTTGGCCTCCTCGAAAAATATCGAGTCCATCCAAAAATGGGTCGATTTGTCCAAGGTGAATGTCAATTGGCTGAGCACGAAAGAATTTTTCGATTTTTTGGAGAAAAAGGGGATGACCTTGAATTTCGGAACATTATCTGGCCATGGAACGATGCGACGTGGTATCTTGGAAGACGAGATGCGCAGTCCGAATCCGAGAGAGTTAAGTTTCATCAAGAAAAAATTGGCAGTGTCATTGGAGGAGGGGTCGTTGGGGATGTCTACGGGGCTTATCTATACTCACGCTCGTATGGCAACAGTTTCCGAGCTTACCGAGCTGGCTGAAATTGTGCGGAAATATGGAGGCGTTTATGCCACGCATATCCGCGGAGAGGCAGAAGAATTATCAGAGTCAATTGAAGAGGCGATTGCGGTGGCTGAAAAATCAAAAGTGAAACTGCATATTTCTCATCTCAAGGCTGTGGGGGCTAAGAATTGGCCGAAAATGGAAGAGGCATTGGCTACGATAGAGCGGATGAGCCAGAATGGAATGGAAATATCTTTTGATATTTATCCATACACTAGCACTGGTTCCGTTCTCTATACGTTTTTGCCGCCTTGGGTGGCGGAAGGCGGAAGGAAAATGATGCTTAATCGTCTCGTGGACCCAGTCATTCGAGCCAAGGTCATCACTGAGATGAGAGAATCTGTTTTCGAATATGAAAAGATAGAGATTGCTTCTAGTTCATTAGATAAGTCCTTGAATCGAAGAAATGTGAGCGAGATCGCGGTTTCTCAAAATAAAACAGTGGAAGATGCAGTCCTAGACATTTTGATTGCTTCCAATGGACGAGTGATCACCAGTGCGGAACTTTTGAGCGAAGGAAACATTCGCAAAGCCTTGCAAAGCCCTTTGTCGATGATTGCCACCAATGGGGCGGGCTATAGTGTGGCGCACAATGACACTGGTGAGATGGTGCATCCGCGATCGTTCGGGACAACGATGAAGATATTTTCCCAATATGTTATGAGTGAGGAAGTTCTGACTTGGGAGGAGGCGGTCAGGAAAATGACCGCAAGTCCGGCGGAAAAATTCGGGATAAAAAATCGTGGTAAGATAGCAGAGGGATATTTCGCCGACGTGGTCGTTTTGGATAGGGATAAGATATCCGCTGATGCGACCAATGATAACCCCTATCAATACGCGCGGGGCGTGGAGCAGCTCCTGATCAATGGAAAGATCATCTTGCGAGATGGAAAGGCTGAGGGGGGAAGATATGGAAGAATAATCAAGCGTTAGAATATGAATATAGATGATTTGAAAGGTAAAAAAATTACGGTTATGGGTTTGGGGCTTCATGGCGGAGCGGTCGGCACCGTCCGTTTTTTGTCTGAGGCCGGAGCGAAGGTAACAGTGACAGAAATAAAATCAGAAGAAGAATTGACGCCTTCCTTGGAAAAATTAAATGACTTGAAAGATGTTAAATATGTCTTTCATCAGCACCGTCCGGAGGATTTTGTTAAGGCTGATATGGTGGTTAAAAATCCCGCTGTGCCGTGGTCGAATAAATACATTAAATTGGCGTTGGATAATAAGATTCCGGTAGAAATGGACTCCAGCCTGTTTTTCAAATTTTGCAAGAATCCCATCATTGGAGTGACAGGAACCAAGGGCAAGACCACAACATCCAGCTTGATTTATGAAATATTGAAAACGGCCGGAAAGAAACCGCTAAAAGTCGGCATCGGGCAAACATCAGTGTTGGACAAATTGAAAGATTTGAAAAAAGAAACAATTGTGGTTTTCGAGCTTTCCAGTTGGCGATTGAGTGCGTTGGGACACGCCAAGCTTAGTCCGCAAATTGCGGTTATCACCAATATTTATCCGGATCATTTGAATTACTATAAAACTTTGGATGAATATATTAAAGACAAGAAAAATATCTGTCTTTATCAGAACAAAGAAAATAGTTGTGTGATATCGCTCGACAATAAAATACTGGATGATTTTTCTTTGGAAATAAAATCACATTTGATCAAATTTTCCAAAAATAAGATAGTTTCTGGCCGTGGGGTATATATTGAAGATGGAAAAATATATTCGAACAATGGCATAGATGAAAAAAAGATACTGGATGTGTCCGATATCAAGTTAAGAGGAGAACATAACTTAGAAAATGTCTTGGCTGCTAGTGCGGCTGCTGTGGCGGTTGGAATTGATTTGGCATCTGTCAAGAAAGCTATTTTGGGGTTTGGCGGGGTAGCTCATCGCTTGGAGATGGTGCGTGAAATTGATGGAGTCAAGTATATTAATGATTCGGCAGCGACTACGCCGGAAGCGGCCGCAGCAGGTATCTGCTCTTTTTCTGAATCAATCGTGCTCATCGCTGGGGGATCGGATAAAAATTTGGATATGACGCAGTTGGCCAAGGCTATTTGTGAAAAAACTAAAAGCGTAATTTTTTTGAAGGGGGCGGCTACGGATAAAATAATTTCCGCGATGGAAAAAGAGGACATAGGATTGGAGAAACACGGTTTTAAGACAGTGGAAACGATGGATAAGGCTGTGGAGCTAGCAAGAATGGTTGCCAAAAAGGGCGATGTGATTTTACTCTCGCCTGGCGCGGCCAGTTTCGGACTTTTTTCCAATGAGTTTGATCGGGGGGATAAATTTAAAGCCGCAGTCAAAAAATTGAAATAAATAAAAATCCCCAAACGGGGATTTTTTTGTGGGCGCACCAAGATTCGAACTTGGGACCTCGTCATTATCAGTGACGCGCTCTAACCAACTGAGCTATGCGCCCATATATCATGCAATCATATTAACATTTTAACATATTAACAAAAGAAAAAACAACAAAACCTTGTTATTGTTGACATGCTAAAATGTTTAAATGTTGAAATGACTAGGTGGACCCTATCGGACTCGGACCGATCACCTCCTGCTTGCAAAGCAGGCGCTCTACCAGATGAGCTAAGGGCCCAAAAGCCTGAAAATAGGCCAAGTGATAACTAAAAACTATTATACACGATTGTATGGATTTGTCCATATATCTGGTAATCTAGGTAATTATTTCTTCCCGGTTACAACTAGGTTCCTATTATTGATCACGCATACCTCGATTTCTTTGAAGCCGGCTTGGGAAAAGATTTTTTTTATCTCGCCCTTGGTGTAGGCATGATGGAAGCGGGTGAAGATTTCTCCGGTATTGTTTTTGAAAGGGATTTCGCAATCCAAAAGATCCAGACTACTTTTGCCAATGAGGCGCCGGAAAATATTTCGCCAGATGTATTGGCGATATTTTTTCTGCCACAAATTCCAAACAGTGATGATAATTTTGCCATCGGGTTTGGTGATGCGGTAGAGTTCTTGCGCCATAGCTAGGCGGAAATCTTGGTCGGGGAAGTGGTGAAGGACGGCGATGGAAATGACCGCGTCAAAAAAGTCATCGGGAAAATCCAGCTTGGCTCGGCCGGAAGTTTTTGCAATATTGCCGGCCAATTCCTGATATTTATTCTTGGCTAGGTCGACTAATTTTTGCGAAACGTCGACGCCATAATATTCTATTTTTTTATTTTTCAAAATTTCCAACAGTCGTCCATTGCCGCAGCCGAAATCGAGCACCCTATCGCCGGAGTTGATTTGGTCCTTGATGAATTCCAAATCACGCCAAAAAAAGGAGCGCGTGCCGGAAAATTTTTCCGCCATTTGATCGTAGCCGGCTTCGGTCTGGGATAATATTTTTTCAAGGGCATCTTTTTTCATATGGGGAAGTATAGCAATTATTGGTTAAAAACTCAACGAAACCAAGGCGAGGCCTTGGGAAATTCCCAAGGCCTCGCCTTGGTTCTTGGTTAATTTGCATAATATGTAACATTCCTCTAGTCTTGATATATGCGAAAAATCTATGCGGAATTCATAAAAATGGCAATTAGCGAGGTTTCTCAGGGAGCTGAGGATTTTTTGCGCCTGAAAAAAGATATCTGCAAGAAATTGGGGGTGCAGCCGCCGACCAATCCGGATTTGCGGGAGTTCTATGAAAAAATGGTGGCGTGTAAAGAAATTGTGAGAAATCCGGCGTTTGAAAAAAAATTGTTCAGTAAACGTGTGCGCACGCAGTCGGGCGTGGCGGTGGTGGCGGTGTTGACCAAGAGTTATCCTTGCCCCGGGAAATGCATTTATTGTCCGACGGAAAAAGAGATGCCGAAAAGCTATCTGTCTAATGAGCCGGCGGTCATGCGAGCCATTGCGGCTAGATTTAATCCATATCGACAAGTGCAAAATCGCTTGCGCGCCTTGGAACTGAATGGCCACAAAGTCGAAAAGATTGAGCTGATTGTGATGGGAGGCACGTTTTCCTATTTACCGAAAAAATATCAGACCAAATTTATTGCCGAATGTTTTCGGGCGGCGAATGATTATGGAAAATCTGTTCATAGAAATGTCGCCCGTAGAGACGCGATTAATCGCGTCTCTACATTGGCGTCAGAACAAAAGAGAAACGAAAAGGCGAAATGTCGCATCATTGGACTGACCTTGGAAACACGGCCGGATTATATTGATGCCAAAGAAATTGTGAATTTCAGAAAGCTTGGATGTACACGCGTGGAACTGGGCGTGCAATCAATTTTTGACGATGTTTTGAAGCTGAACAAGCGCGGACATAATGTTCAAGAAACTATCAGGGCGACCAGACTTTTGAAAGATGCTGGTTTCAAGATTAATTATCACATCATGCCGGGGCTGCCTGGCTCGGATTTGAAGCGTGATTATCAGATGTTTAAAGAGCTTTTTTCTAAATCTGATTTCCAGCCAGATATGCTCAAAATTTATCCGACGGTAGTGATTAAAAATACCAAATTATATTCAATGTGGAAAAAAGGGGAATATAAAGCGTTGGGCGATAAGGAATTCGAAAAGTTTATTTTAAAAATCAAGAAAAATCTCATTCCGCCGGTAGTCAGGATCGCTCGCTTGGTGCGCGATGTGCCCGGTTCTTCCATCGAAGCTGGGCCGAACATTTCCAATCTGCGTCAGTTGATCGAGAAAGAATCAGTCTGTCAGTGCATCCGTTGTCGGGAAGTGCGGGGAGAATATGTGCTGAATGAAAAGATCATTTTAGATCGAATTGATTATGACGCTTCGGGAGGGAAAGAAATTTTTTTGCAATATGTTTCCTCTGATAGGCAAAAACTTTTTTCGTTGTTGCGGCTGAGGATTGTGAACTATGCTCAGGACTTCTCCGTTCAGAACCCCCTCTGTCCTGAGTACCGGACATCTCCCCCTGAGTACAGGGGGAGAGGGCAACTCTCTGTTCTTGATGGTGCGGCGCTTATTCGGGAGGTGCATACTTATGGCAAACTGACGGGGATTGATAAATCAGACAAGAATTCCCCACAGCACATTGGCCTCGGTAAAAAATTGCTCCTAGAAGCAGAAAGGATTGCGCACGATGAATTTGGGATGAAAAAAATTGCGGTCATTTCGGGAGTCGGAGTACGGGGATATTATCGGAAGGCGGGGTATAAATTGAAAGATAGTTATATGGTGAAGGTAATATAGGCATATTAACATATTAGCATTTTAGCAATTTAAAGTAGGACATTTAAGTGTGTAAAAAGTATGTTAAGATGTTAGTATGCTAATATGTTAAAATGATTTAAAACTATGCAAAAAATAATGATTGCGTCGGGGCCGGTAATCGTGGAGGAGGGGAAGGTTCTCTTGAATCAGCACGGAGATACGGAGTTTTGGAAGTTTTGTGGGGGAAGATCAATGGACGAAACAGAGGGACTTAGGGAAATTGCAGCCAGAGAGGCTAAAGAGGAGATGGGAATTGACATTGAATTTTTGGATGAAACGCCATTCTTTTTGTACACCGAAAAAGAAACACCAGAAGGGAAGATTGATGTGATCCTAGTGCACTATCTGGCGCGCCGGATTGGCGAAGTGCAACCGGGAGATGACATCCGCGAGTGGAAATGGATGTCGCTTTCAGAATTGGAAAAAGAAAATTTGGCGCCGAACATTCTGCCGACGCTGAAACATTTTGGGTTTGTGGAATAGATAATTTATTTTTTCAGAAAAGAAAATGGACATACCAGTTGAGACCGGTATGTCCATATTTTTTGCGGTGATTATTGAGTGGATGCTTCGTGTATAACCGAAGCGCGACAGTGCTTTTTTCGGGAGCGATGCATGAGGCCGCATACCTCATTTTCTCCTAAATAGGCAGTCCTGTTAGACCCTCCTTGTAAGGGCCAGGTAACCGAGGTATCAGCTGTTTGCGATCCATGATTGTCCGATGGTGGTCTGCAGGCAGTGGGAGGTATTACCGGCCGCGGCTTTTTCGATAGCCATCTTTGCCGTATTAACCAAAGTAGTGGAAGAAAAGCCCGTGGTGCTGCTCATGATTGATGCAAACGAGGATCCTTTGTTGTGCGTCTGTTGCATGATCAGGTCTCCTTACAAAAAGATTCCAGTATATCCTTTGCCAGCTTTCCGACCAACACTGGTCGGTGGCAGAGAAAAAGAACTACGCAATACGATGAAATTCTATCAAACCTCCTTTTGGCTGTCAAGAGCCATTCTGTCCGTTGGAGAAAGATGTTTTTATTCTGGTAATTATATTTATCACGATCAGAAGAGCTAGAGCAATATTGGCGCCGATGAAAAGGTTTCTCAAAAGCAGGCCGCTCTTAAGATCCGTTCCGATGGCTAAGGCGTGGATGGTGACAATTATGAACATAAGGATGTTCAAAAAATGCACGGCTCGCCAAATTTTTTGTGAGAAAAATTTCCTGAAATAGGAAGTGAGGATGAGAATGAGCATAAGATATATCCCCAAAATCCCCAAAGTTATTTCAGTGGTATAGGTTTGGCTATGAAAAGGCATAATGAGATCGAGAAATTTAAGCTGGAGATATTTGTCCCAAAGCAAGGCGCCGGAATGGAAAAAAACCAAGATCAAAGCCTGTACTGAGAGCCAGGCATGCGTTTGATAGGAAAAGGCCGGCGAGAAGATTTTTTTGATTCCCGGAGTCCGGATAGCGAGGCCGAAAAACATTACGAGCCAAAGCAATAGGTAGGCCAGAAGACCCGAAGCGCGAGAGATGTACCAAGCCCAAGGGGTTTCATTTTTGGCCAGAGTTTCTTGGGTGCTGATGGTTCTTAGGGCACTCGGAGAAGCGTTGTTCAAGGCATCGGCCCCTCCAATGATTTCCGCTCCATCCAGGATCCCATCACTATCTGTGTCTGGATTTTGCGGATCGGTCTTGTAGATATTTTTTTCTCCCAGATCCGTCAGGCCGTCCAGATCGCTGTCGATCACGACATCGCTCCCATAATCCAACTTGTTCTCATTTTCAACTTGAGCCAAAACATTCGAGCTTGTCATAAGAAAGGCGAGTAGGATGAAAATGAAGCTGCTGAGTTTATATCGCATAAGTTTTTTTTAACTGATTTTATGACGTTTCCATCTTGTTCGAGAAAAAAAGCGGTTATCTTTTTTTCTCGAGCTTTTTCTATTCCTTTTTCCAACCCCGAAAGAAACAGCACCTTGGCCCACACGTCGGCTCGTTCAGTGCTCTTTTCCACTACAGTCACTGACTGCAAAGCGAAAGAGAAATCATTCGGCCGGCGCGGATCAATGAGGTGATGAATTTTTTTTTCACCTTTTTGCCAATTCCTCCGGACATTTCCGCTGGTGGCCACGGCCGCATCAGAAATTTCCACAAGGGTTTCATCCTCGTTATGGGAGCCTTCCAAGGCGATGCCCCAATCGTTGCCCAAGCTATTTTTCCCGGCGGCAAACATATCGCCGCCGGAATCGATCAGGAAATTCCGGAAACCTTGCAACTGTAGAAAGTCTACGACGCGGTCAGTGATATATCCTTTGGCAATGCCGGAAAAATCTAGCCGCTTAAGGAATTTCATCCTACCATTTTCTACAACCAGATCATTTTTCAGATCAGCTTTTTCCACTTCTATTATAGCTGCAATCCCATCGGATGAAAAATCTTCCTTGGAAAAACTTCTGTCATAACCGATCTTTTCCAATGTTTCCAAAATTCTCGGATCAAAGAGGCCATCGCTTTCTTTGAAATAGTCTAAAGACTTTTCGGCTACGCGCAAAATATCTGAAGAACCATCAAAGAATTTTCCGAGATGAGAGTTTATTTTCGACAGCTCACTTTCCTTATCGAAGCGGCTGAAAATTTTCTCTTGCCGCTTATAGATATCGCTCACTTCTAAGAATATTTTTTCCATCTCGGATTTTTGACGGATATCTCCAATAATCTGTAAATAAATATCCGTGCCGAGCGCGCGCCATTCTTTTTCAAAAGTTTTTTCCGCCATAGCTATTTTTCAAACTGATCTACGATGCCGTTCCGGTTGTTGTCTTCTACGATGTATATTTCCGGAATGGTCGGGTGTGGGTCGTCTTTATCCAAAAGACCATCGCCATCGCTATCGCGGAGGGTCGTGGTGGTTGTTGAAACGGATGTCGTGGGCGTCGTTTGCGTTTTGGAGGTGGAAACGCTTGCGGGTTGGATCGTTTTCACCACGCTTTCTTGATAATCATCGTCGCCTTCATCGTCTTCCGCTCTAGCCAAAAATTGAACGGCAAAAGCCGAAATGGCCACGAGGACGAACAGGCTCAGGAAGAATGTTCTTTTCTTTTCCATAATAAAAGATTAGGACGTTTTAGTTTTCCGGCTGGGGGTCGCAGCAGAACTTGTGGTTGGCGCCGGCGGCTGGACGGTGGTGGTTGTTCGGCTGCTCTGAGTGATGCTTTTTGGAGAATTGTTCAGGCTGCGCAACTTGTTCTCCCTGTCGGTGGCAATATCGGATTGTGATTGCAAGATGTTTTTGTCTAAGGGCGTCGTAGTGTCGCTTTGGGCAATTTCCGTAGCAAGATTATTCTTCGCGTTCTCTTTAATGCCCAAAACGATCAGAACCACCAAAAGCATGTTGACGATAAAGACAAATATTTTCTGACAATGTTTTTTAATATCCATCGGTCGAATAATTTGATGAATTTAGGATCAGGTCATCCACTAGCACATTCCGGCGCGTAATTTATTTCAAAATGTATCAGGAGCAATTCTTAGACTTCAATTTTGGAAAAAAGATAACTGCCGACGGCGAGAGTCGCGAGAGCGAAAGCCAAGAGGACGAGAAAGTCGGTGTGCAGCGTGAAGTGCATCTGGTTGGAAAGGATCCCGCGGATACCGTCCACGCCATAAGACAAGGGATTGACGCGGATGATCAGCTGGATGGCTTTGGGAAGGCCGGTGAGTGGGAAGAGCGCCCCGGAAAGGAAGAAAAGGGGCATAATGAGAAAATTCATAACCAGTGGGAAAGCCTGCATATCTTCCATCGTGGAAGCAATGGCTGTTCCCAAGGCCGTGAAAGACGTGGCAATGAGAGCCATATAAATCAGGGCGAATGGAGCGGTGAAAATATTTTCCGGTCGAAAGCCTACTAGTAACGCTATAAAGAAAACTACCAGACCTTGCAAAGTGGCCACAGTGGCTCCACCTAAAGTCCTTCCAAGCATAATGGTCCAGCGGGGGACCGGAGCGACGAGCGTTTCTTTCAGGAATCCAAACTGGCGGTCATAAATCACTTCCATGCCGCCAAACATAGCGGTGAAGATAATGCTCATAGCGATAATGCCGGGAGCGATGAATTGGATATAATTGCCACCGCCGGCCTTCTGATAAATCGGCCCAAAACCAAAACCCATCGCCACTAAAAAGAGAGTCGGCTGGGCAAGGGAGCCGACAATCCTGGCGCGCGACCGCGAATAGCGTTTCAATTGGCGCAACCACAGGATATAGATTACTTTGGAATATTTGATCATCTTCTCCATACGCGTCCCATAGTTCTTAATTTATCTACAGCGTTTGCGCCTTCTTCGCGAATGGCCTTGCCGGTCAGTTTCAAAAAGGCATCTTCGAGCGTGGCCGAAACCGTGTCTTCTTTCAGCTTTTGGGCGGTGCCTTCAGCCACAATACGCCCGTTATCAATGATGGCGATGCGATCAGACATTCTGTCGGCTTCTTCCATGTAATGCGTGCTGAAAAAGACCGTGATGCCTTCCTTCTGGTTCATATCTTTGATATAGCTCCACAGGTGATTTCTGGTTTGCGGATCCAACCCGAGTGTCGGTTCGTCCAGGAAAATTATTTGTGGATGATGCAAAAGGCCGCGGGCGATTTCCAATCTTCTTTTCATCCCGCCGGAAAATTCTTTGACCAGATCATCGCGGCGTTTTTCCAATTCTACAATTTTCAAAAGTTCTTCAATCCGCTCACGCCGGATTTTTTTCGGCACGTTATAGAGCACGCCGTGGAATTCTAAATTTTCAAAGGCGGTCAGTTCGTCGTCGAGGCTCGGGTCTTGGAAGATGATGCCGAATGAACGGCGCACGCCATTGGGATTTTCGACTGGATCAAAACCATTGATGAGGATCTGACCACTGGTCGGCTTGAGGAGGGTGGTGAACATTTTGATGGTGGTGGTTTTGCCGGCGCCATTGGGTCCCAGAAACGCAAAAATCTCACCCTTTTTCACGTTGAAAGAGATATTATCGACAGCCGTGATATTGTCGAATTTTTTGACTAGATTTTTGACTTCGATGATGTTCATAATTTCAATTAAACCATATTCGTGAATAACTAGCAATATCATAATCCGCCTAAAAATCCACCCATTGACACAATTCCAAAATTCATATATTATGGAATTAAGAAAAAAGCCCAGACGGGGCTTTTAAAAAAGCTTCAATTATGAACAATTTTACCCAATTTTTGAAAGAAGCCCGCGCCGAACTGCTAAAAGTCAATTGGCCGACGAAAGAAAAGACCATTAATTATACGATGGTGGTGATTGGTATCAGTATTGCGACTGCGGCCTTTCTCGGAGGATTAGATTGGATTTTTGAAACGTTATTAAAAATGTTTATATTAAAATAATTATGGCCAAGCAAACTCAACATCATGGACGGGCGTGGTACGTTCTCCATACATACTCCGGTTATGAAGACAATGTGGCGCGCAACTTGAAACAGAGGATCGAATCGATGGATATGCAAGACGCGATTTTTGACGTGATGGTGCCGATCGAGAAGAAAATCAAGATCAAGGCTTCGAAACGGACGGTGGTGGAAGAAAAGATTTATCCTGGTTATGTTTTGGTGAATATGATTGTGACAGATGCCTCGTGGTATGTGGTGCGCAACACGCCGAACGTGACGGGCTTCATCGGTCTTGGGACCACTCCGACTCCGGTTGATCCGGCTGAGATTGAGATGCTCAAAAAACGGATGGGTGTGGCTGAACCGAAATACAAAATCGATGTTATGAGCGGCGATTCAGTCAAGATCATCGACGGACCATTCAAAGATTTCGATGGCAAGGTGGACAATGTGGATGAAGAAAAAGGTAGAGTCAAAGTCCTAGTGTCTATTTTCGGACGTGAAACTCCGGTAGAATTGGACTTTTTGCAAATCAATAAATTATAATTTACTCAATATGGCGAAAAAGATAAAAACTATCATCAAACTTCAGATCCAAGCAGGGAAAGCCAATCCGGCGCCTCCCGTCGGACCGGCGCTCGGACAGCACGGGCTCAACATTCAAGAATTCTGCACGAAATTCAACGACCAAACTAAGGATAAAATGGGAGACATCATTCCGGCGGAAATCACCATTTTTGAAGACCGCACTTTCAGCTTTGTATTGAAGACTCCTCCAGCATCTGATCTGCTCCGGAAAGCTGCCGGTATCCAAAAAGGTTCCGGGAGTCCGTTGAAGGAAAAAGTCGGCAAGATTACCGAAGCGCAACTCCGAGAAATTGCGGAAAAGAAAATGCCGGACATCAATGCGAATGACATTGAAGCGGCCATGAAGATCATCGGTGGCACGGCGAGAAGCATGGGGATCAAGATCGAAGGTTAATTAATAATTTTGTGGGAGATCTGATGTTACGTCGGATCGCTATCACCACGGAAAATATATGAAACACGGGAAAAAATATCGAGCGGTAGTCGAAAAGTTTGATAAGTATAAGACATATTCTTTGGAAGAGGCGATCAAATTTTTGAAAGAAAACAAGATTTCCAAATTTGACGAATCAGTAGAGGTGCACATCCGTACCAATATAGATCCGAAAAAGACCGATCAGCAACTGCGCGGTACGACAGAGCTGCCACATGGCACCGGCAAGACAAAAAAAGTAGTGGTCATCACGACCACGCACGCCAAGGATGCGAAGGAAGCTGGCGCGGACGCGGTGGTGGGAGATGAATTTATCGAGAAGATAAAATCCGGTAAGGCTTTCGCGGGAAAAGATGCTTTTGATATTTTAGTAGCGACACCGGAAATGATGCCCAAGCTCGCTCCGGTGGCCAAAATTCTGGGACCAAAAGGTCTTATGCCGAATCCCAAAACTGAAACGGTGACGACTAAGATTAAAGAAACAGTGGCGGCTCTCAAGAGAGGCAAGGTGGCTTTCAAAAATGACAATGGCGCCATCGTGCATCAAGTCGTGGGCAAATTGTCGTTTGAAGAGGCCAAACTCATTGAAAATATCACTTCTTTTATCAGTAGTCTCGAAAAATTCAAGCCGACCAAATCAAAAGGCAAGCTTATCACTGGGATAAGCGTATCTTCCACGATGGGAGTGGGCATGAAGGTCAGTATTTAGTATCTAATATCTAGTATGAAAAAACGTCGAAAGGCGTTTTTTTGTATTGACGCGGAGAAAAAAGGCTGCTAAAATTATCAGGTGTTTTAGAATAAGCCAAGAAAGTATTTAACTGAAATTTTATGGCAGACAGAATTGTTATCGGGCTCATTGGAGAAAAAGGTGCCGGCAAAGGCACGGTGGCGGATCACCTGATTGAGAAATATGGGGCGGTGCATTATGGCACGAGCAAAATTTTACGTCGAACTCTGGAGGACATCCATGTGCCGGTGACGCGGGACAATCTGGTGAAATTGGCCCTGGTCCTGAAAGAAGGTTATGGCCCGTCCATCATTATTGATTCTTTGATCACTGACATGGAAAAAGCTGAAGCGGACATCATCATCGCGGACGGCATCCGGATGCATGGAGACGTGGAACCTTTCAGAAAAGAATTCGGAGAAAACTTTTTTTTGGTCTATGTGACGGCCGATCTGAAATTGCGTTATGCGCGTACCAAAGCTCGGAAACAAAATGCCGGCGAAGGCGAAGCGACGCTGGAAGAATTTCTGGAAGAAGAAGGGCGCCTGACCGAAGTGTCCATCCACGAGATCGGTAGGCTTGCGGATTTCAAGATGAACAATAATGGCACAGCTGAAGAACTCATCGCTCAAACGGAGGAGATGATGAAAAAAATCACGAATATCCACGGATAGGAAACGAATATGTACGAACGAATTCACGAACGCCTCCAAAAGGAGGTGTTTTTTTATGACAAGCTGGTTAGTTTTTATGCTGATTATGGCGAGGTATGTCAATTTTGACCGTTTAAGTGAAAGATAGTAAAATTAGGGAACTGGTATGAGAAGCAAAGAAAAGAAAATTGTTTTGGCGATTGCTGGCGACATTGCCGCCGGCAAGAACGCAATGGCCGACTATATTGAGAAAAAATATGGTGGGCACAGTTATCGTTCCTCGGAAGTTTTGCGTGATATTTTGCAAAGGTTGGATCTTCCGGAAAGTCGGGAGAATATGCAAAAAACTTCCACGATGATTCGTGAGCATTTCGGGAAGGATATTATTTCTAAAGTTGCCGCCTTCGATCTTTCTAAAATCAAGAACAAAATCATCGCCATCAACGGTGTGCGTCGATTGTCCGACATCGAAGCGCTCAAGAAAGATTTCACGGTGAAACTGATTTATGTCGAAGCTGACGCGAAAAAAAGATTTGAACGGATCGGAAGGCGCAAAGAGAACAGTGATGAACGTCAAAAAACTTTCGCGCAGTTCAAAAAAGACCATCTGAAAGAAGCGGAAGGGCAGATCGGGAGTTTGAAAAAAGAGGCAGACTTCGTGATTTTGAACAATAGTACTAAGAGAGATTTTTATAGGGAAATAGACGAGGTAATTAAAAAAATAATCAAGTAAAAAAATGGCAAGCAAAAAAAAGTTCAAGAGTACGCGGATAAGTTGGGATGAGACGTTTATGAATATGGCTACGCTGCTGACGCGGCGAGTTTCTTGCATTGTGGTGAAGACGGCGGCTGTCTATGTTGATCCGGGTCACAGAGTCGTTTCTATCGGGTATAACGGTCCGGTCAAGGGCGGATATAATTGTGATGAAGTCGGTTGCGCTAAGATAGATGGCAATCCGAAAACTGGCAAACTTGAAAGATGCCGCGGGGCGCACGCTGAAATCAATGGTATCATTAACGCGGCCAATCCGAGATCCTTGGAAGGAGCGACACTTTATACTGTGAAATATCCTTGCTTTGACTGTATGAAGGCTTTGGCCAATGCTGGAATAAAAGAAATTATATACTTTGAAAAATATTTACGCACTCAGACTGGCGGAGAAAAATTTGAAGAAGAGACTGAATCTGAGGATTTGGCCAAATTGAAAAAAATCAAAGTCAGAAAATTCAAGGGAATTGTGCTTTGTCCACCAGCAGAAAGCTTTGATTCGAAAGAAAATAAGAAAAGAGAAAAAGAGTGTTGTTAATTATTTAGCTTTAAAATTTTTATGACACAAGATAAAAAACATCCTGAGTATCAATATCTGGATCTTTTGCAAGATATTATGGATAACGGTTCGGATAAAGAATTGTTTTTCACGCCGGAAGTCCTGGAACAGTATAAAGACAGAGGAGTGGAGGCTCCTCATATCCGCTCTCTTTTCGGGCGACAGATTCGTTTCGACCTTTCCAAAGGCTTTCCACTGCTGACCACTAAGAAAACTTTTTTTCGCGGCATTGCCGTTGAACTTCTGTGGTTTCTGAGCGGATCTTCCAATATTAAATATCTGGTTGATAATGATGTGCATATTTGGGACGAGTGGGCTTGGAAGAGATTTCACAAACATTGTTTGGAAAATGAACTGGATAAAGATATGCTTCAGGCTGACTTCATTGCTAAGATCAAAAGCGAACCAGAGGACAGTGAATTTGTGAAAAAGTGGGGTGATCTGATTACAATCTATGGACGGATGTGGCGGCGTTGGCCGGGCAGCGGTGGGCGTGAGATTGATCAATTGGGTTGGGTGATTGCAGGACTCAAAGATAAGCCCTTTCGCAAATCCTATGTCGTTTCCGCGTGGAATCCTGATTTCATCTATGCAATGGCTGCGCCGGAAAATCGGAGCGAGGTGCCGCCTTTTTGTCACACTACTTTTCAGTTCGCCGTGACGGAAGGGAATAAATTAAATCTAGGACTCTATCAAAGGAGTGCGGACAGTTTTTTGGGTGTGCCGTTCAACATTGCCAGCTATGCTTTACTCCTTCAAATGGTGGCGCAAGTGACGGGATTGGAAGTGGGAGAATTTGTGCATAGTTTCGGCGATGTGCATTATTATTCCAATCATCTGGAACAGATTAATGAACAGCTGAAGCGCGAACCAAAACCATTCCCGACTGTAAAACTAAATCCGGAAATAAAAAACATTGATGATTTCAAATTGGAAGATATAACTTTGGAAAACTATGACCCACATCCGCCGCTCAAAGCCGAGATTGCGAATATTGGGGGATTCTAATTTATGAACAATAAATTAAATGAAACTTGAAAAGGAATTGGAAGAAAAGATAAAAGAAGAAATTATTAGTCTTTTGGAAAAGGGGAAACCCAATTGGGACATCCCACACACTCTTTCTGCGGTGAAGTGGATGAAAAAGTTAGTCAAGGAGACCGGAGCGGATGAGAAAATTATGGTTACGGCTATATATTTTCATGACACCGGATATCCAGAGCTTGAGAAGAAATATAATTTTGAGGAATCTATAGCCGCTAAAAATAATCATGCCAAAAGAGGAGCTGATTTTGCTAAGAAGTTTTTAAATGAATTGCGCGAATTCTCCGAAGGTGATATTGAAGAGATTTGCAGATTGATTGAAAATCATGATGTGCATGACAATATAGATGAAGATGATTTGAATCGACAATTGATATTTGAAGCCGATGGTTTGGCGCAGTTGGATTGGGAGGCTTGTCCACCAAATTTTGACAAGGAGAACTGCTTGAAATGGATTGAAAAGTATTTTGAAATTGAAAGACCATTGAAACTTTGGAAAACTAATCTGGGGTTGGAAAAAATAATAGAACTTAAGAAGAAGACAGAGGTTTATTGGGATAATAAATAAAACAATGAAAATTATTTTGGTCATGGCGGCTACACTGGACGGAAGGATTGCCAAAACGAGCAATCATTTTCCAGATTGGACGAGCCGCGAAGATAAAAAGTTTTTTCAGCGGGTTTCCAAGGAAGCTGGCGTGGTGATTATGGGCGAGAAAACTTTTGCCACTTTCCCATCCCCCTTGAAAGATAGGCTGAATGTCGTTTTCACTATGGAAGAAAATCAACCAGTAATAGAAGGTGTGAAATGGGTGAAGGGCGAGCCGGAAGAGGTACTAAAAGAATTGGAAAAAATGGGATACGGAACAGCTATTTTGGGCGGTGGCGCGGCGGTGAATGGAATGTTTCTCGAAAAAAAGTTGATCGATGAAATTTATGTGACTATTGAACCGAAAATTTTCGGTGATGGATTGTCGCTGTTCAAGGGTGATTTTGAGGTGAATTTAAAACTGAAAGAGATTGAGAAGATTAATGATAATTCGGTGGTGTTGAAGTATGAAGTTTTGAAATAAAAAAATATGAAAAAGATTTATGTTGCTCATGCGAGTAATTACTCGGATTTTAAAGAGACATTATACTCTCCATTAAAAACGCTTAAGGACTTTGAATTTATTTTTCCTTATGAAAAAGAAGGCGAGATGGAATCAACTAAGGGAATTATAAAGGATTGTGATTTGTTCATAGGAGATGTATCTTTTCAGAAATTGGGCACGGGAATTGAAATAGGTTGGGCGGATTCTTTTGATGTACCGATACTACTTGTTTATAAAAAAGGTTCGAGCCTTTCCAGATCTCTAAATATCGTTACAGATAATTTTTTAGAATATGATAGCGTGGAAGATAATTTAGTAGATATAGCAAGCGCAATTAATAAAATAATCTAGCAAACCTTATGAAATACGAAGTGGAAATCAAAAGTCTTTTGCAGACAAATGAGAATGCGCAGAAACTTAGGGATAAGTTGGCTGAGCAAGGGATTGAAATCAAGAACAAATACAAGCAGCTCAACCATTATTTTTTGAATGATGGTGATTTTGCCAAATTGGAAGAAAAACTTTTAACATTGTTTTCTGATGATAAAAAAGAAAAACTGAAGAAAATTCTAGAAGAAGGCAAAAACCATTCCTTGAGAACGCGCGAGATGAACGGCGAGGCGTTCTTTGTGGTCAAGGCTTCGGTGGATGACACCACTTCGTCGAATGGAATCTTGCGCATGGAATTTGAAGAGGCCGCCGGCATTCCGATGGATGCTCTCGACAAACTTTTGGAAGAAGCAGGCTTTTCCTATCAAGCTAAATGGTCGCGCGAAAGAGAAGAATATGGCAAAGATGATTTCTACATCACCATCGACAAGAATGCCGGTTATGGCTATTTGTCAGAATTTGAAATCCAAACCGAAGATGAAAATAGTCTAGCTGAGGTGAAACAAAGAATTCTTGATTTGATGAGCGAACTGGGTCTCGAAGAACTTTCTCAAGACAGACTGGAGCGGATGTTCAAGTTTTACAATGAAAATTGGCGGGAATATTATGGCACGGAAAATGTTTTCAATGTGGAGTAGCTAAATATTGCTAAATTTGAAGATATTGGCTAGAATAGTAGAGAAGAATAATAGTTAGACATATTTAGATATGGCCAAATATACACCAGTTATTGGGATGGAAGTGCATGTGGAGTTGAAAACCAAATCCAAGATGTTTTGTGATTCCAAAAATGGTTTGGGATTGGAGCGGGAACCAAATGTGAACATCTGTCCGGTTTGCACGGGTCAGCCGGGGACTTTGCCGGTGCCCAACTCCCAAGCGATTGAATTTGTGCAATTGGCCGGTTTGGCTTTGGGTTGCACATTGCGTTTGGATTCCAAGTTTGACCGCAAGAACTATTTCTATCCGGATCTGCCGAAGGGTTATCAGATTTCGCAGTATGACCAGCCGTTGTGTGAAGGGGGAGTTTTGGAAATTGGTGTGCCCGCCACAACCCCTCCCCAGCCATCCCCTGAGTACAGGGGAGGGGGCCGTAGAATTGGAATTACGCGCATCCATCTGGAAGAAGATACGGGGAAACTCATCCATCCGAAGGGCGTCAATTATACCTTGGTCGATTTCAATCGGGCCGGGGTGCCGCTCATGGAACTCGTAACTGAACCGGACATTGAGACGGGTGAAGAGGCGCGGCTGTTTTGTCAGAAGTTGCAGCAGATCTGCCGATACCTCGAAATTTCGGACGCGGATATGGAAAAAGGTATGATGCGGTGCGAAGCGAACATTTCACTATATAAAGAGGGCGAGGATAAATTATCCGGCACCAAAGTGGAAGTGAAAAACATCAATAGTTTCAAATTCGTGGAAAAAGCCATTGCCTTTGAAATTGAAAGACAGACTGAACTTTTAGACAAAGGGAAAGAAATCGTGCAAGAGACGCGCGGGTGGGATGCTAATCGGGGTGAAACAGTGTCGCAACGAAAAAAGGAATCGGCCCATGACTATCGCTATTTCCCAGAGCCGGACATTCCGCCGCTCAGATTTGATGAGAATTACGTCGAAAATTTAAGAAAGAAATTGCCGGAATTGCCGGATGCTAAAACTGCTCGCTTTGAAAAAGAATACAATCTGCCAGCGGATGATGTGACTGTCCTGACGGCGCAAAAGGATTTGGCGCAGTATTTTGAAAACGTAACGAGCGAACTTTTGGAAAAGATTGAAAGCGGCGAAGTGAAAGCGGAAAAAGAAAAAGCGATCAAGCTGGCAGTCAACTATATCATTACAGAACTGCGCAAGCATTTGTCGGAACATGGCCATGGTATGAGCGACATCAAGATTACGCCGGAAAATTACGCGGAGTTCATCGGCACTGTGGCGGACGGAAAAATCAATTCCACCGCGGCACAGACCGTGTTGGCCGAAATGTACAAGACTGGAGGCGATCCGTCACAAATCATTGCGGAAAAAAATCTAGCGCAACTGGATGGTGGCGATGAAATGGAGGCAATGGTGGATAAAGTGCTGGCGGCCAATGAAAGCTCCGTGGCGGATTTCAAAGCCGGCAAAGAGAATGCCTTGAAATTCCTGATGGGACAAGTAATGTCGGCTACGCAAGGAAGAGCTAACCCCATGGCTGTTAATGAATTACTCAGAAAGAAATTATCAGGCAATACAGATGTCAGATCCGCCTCTGGCGGAAAAGAATCGGGCGGCAAAGCTAATCCGAAGAGTGCGATGGATATGATCAAAGAAAAATTATCACAATGACATTTGAAAAGCTTTCCCATTGACGGAAAGCTTTTTTTATGATAAGTTAGGTGGAAGTATAAAATAGGAGGAAGTTGCTCCTTAACAATCAATGGGGAGAAAAGTATGGTTTCTGGAGAAGCTGAAGGCACGGAGAGTGGTCAAAAAGCAATTCTGAAAACAAAATTCAGAATAACGATGTTTGTGTGTTATGGCGGAAAACTTATTGGGATGATTAATCCAGCGGGGAGTGATTTTCCCGGTCAAATCGTTAAAAGTCCTTTGTGTGGGTTAACTGACAATTCTGATACGCAATGGCTTGTTGTTGCGCCAAGCGTTTCGGGTAATGGATTGTTGGATTCTATTAAGGCGGTTTTTCCGAAACTGAGAGATGGGGTTGTAAGTATAGAGGAGGTGCAAGTGGGAATGCCGGAAAGCCATATTGAGTCTCCCGACATTCTTTGCAGATGCTGATGGTGTGTAAAACAATCAACAAAAAGAGGTGTTAAATGTGTCTAGGAATGGATTGTGTTCGTGAAAATGTCGCAGGATGTCCTACTATTAATGGGTCTCTTGCCAAAACTAAACATGTATTGAAAAAGGTTGCGCAAGAGTCGGCGGATATTGCTGAAAATTGTATAGGCAGACATGGGATGAAAGGTTCGTCTGCTGGTACAATTGTTATTCATAAGGGTTGTCAGCGTGTTATTGCGGACAGCAAAGGTAAATGAAAAGAGTATGAGTTTCTTTTTGAAAAGGCGGTTATCCGAATGGATCAACCGCCTCGATTTTTTTATAGCTATTATTTTTCCAAAAAAAGTTTCACTTCTTTTTCAATTTCTGGATATTTTTCTAGCCATACAATGCGCGCGTCTTTTTTGAACCAAGTCATTTGCCGTTTGGCATAATCTTTTTCGGCCAGATATATTTTTTCCAGCAAGTCTTCTTCGCTTCCAATTTCCCCGCGCAAAAATTGCGGGATGAGTTTGTAGCTCAGTCCGAAGCTTTCCATTTTTTTCCAACTCAAGCCGGCGGCGTGAAGCTTGCTGACTTCTTCGATCATGCCAGCAGCGAATCTTTTCTTCACATTCAATCTTATCCGTTCATGCAGTTCTTCTTTTTCTCGCAAGATGCCGATTTGGAGGAAATCATAAGCCCGATTCGAATCTACGAATTTGGGATGCGAATCTACGAACTCTACGAAACTTTGTTTTGTTCGTAGATTCGCAGTTGTTTCGTAGTTTCGCATCGGTTTGGGCACTTTGCCTATGGCCTTACATATTTCAATCGCTCGGATAAGTCTTACTGGATTTTTGGCGTCGATATTTTTCGCGCGTTCGGGATCTAATTTTTCAAGCTGGGCGAAAAGTTCTTCGGTTGTTTTGTTACGTAGCATGCTACGTAACACCGGATCAGGCGCCACTTCCGGATAAGTTATGTCATCGACGATGGCTTTGATCCAAAAACCGGTGCCGCCGGCAATGATGGGCACTTTGCCGCGTGAGAAAATGTCGGCGATGACTTTGTCGGCATATTTTTTAAATTTCGCTACACTGTAATCAGTTTTCGGACTGACGATGTCGATGGCATAGTGAGGAATGCCTTCGGAGATGAAAAAGCCACCCCTCTGTCCCGACGAGTACATCGGGACATCTCCCCTGAGTACAGGAGAGAGGGAATTGGAATCCTTCTCTACTTTCCCCGTGCCGATGTCCATTCCGCGATAGATTTGACGTGAGTCGGCACTTAAAATTTCGCCGTTAAATTTTTTGGCGAGGAGTATTGCCGCACTGGATTTTCCACTGGCGGTGGGGCCAAGAAGGACGATAATTTTTGAGGAGGTGGGCTTGTTTTTAGTAGGCATAATTGTCAAATCGCGTGATATCTGGGCCTTTGGAAGTTAATTTAAGATAAGGTATCATAATATATAGATAAAATCAAGAAAATTATTTTTTTCAGTTGTTGAATCAGTTAAAAGGGAGTAATATATAGTTATGGATAAATTTTAGTTAAAACAAAAAATGAAGAAACTGAATAGGATTGTTCTGATTTTGATAGTTTTTATCTCTTCGGGACTTTTTAGGACGGTCTATGCCGCGCCTGGAGACATCGATACGACTTGGAGCGCGGGAACGGATAGCTGGGTTGACGCACTGGTGAAACAACCGGATGGCAAGATCATCGTGGCAGGTGAAGGGTTTACGGAATATGACGGCGTGTCAAGGAATAATATTGCTCGTATAAATACCGATGGCTCTATCGATAGCACTTTCGATCCGGGATCAGGAGTTGACTGCGGTATTAACTCTGCCGCTATCCAATCCGATGGCAAGATTGTCATAGGCGGATGTTTTTCTGTCTATGACGGAGTAGCGCGCAACCACGTGGCTCGACTCAATTCCGATGGAAGTCTGGACACGTCTTTCAATCCGGGTGTTTATTTTTCAAATCAAGGATTGAACTTGCAAATATATGCCATTTCTGTCCTATCTGATGGCCGGATAGTCGTGGGTGGAAAATTTTCCGCTGTTGATGGCGCTTACAGCACGGCGGCTGTGGCTCTGATCAATCCGGATGGATCCTTGGATGAAACTTTTAATACTGGTGGCGGAGCAAATGATTGGGTTATGGCTATCAAGGTTCAACCTGACGACAAGATTATTTTGGGCGGACTCTTTACTACATATGGTGGCGCGAGTGCGGGTGGAATTTTGCGCATTGATACTAATGGCTCAATCGATCCTTCATTCGATTCAGGAACCGGAGTTGGTTCCGGAGTGTATACCATTGCTATCCAATCTGACAATAAAATCATCATAGGTGGTGATTTTGTTGAATACAATGGTACGCCCAGAAACGGGATTGTCCGAGTCGGCGCAGATGGGTCGCTGGATAATTCATTTGATCCCGGACAAGGCGTCGATACGGGTGAATATATCGGAGCTCTGGCGATCCAATCCGATGATAAAATTATGATCGGAGGATATTTCACTAGCTATGACGGGACACTGATGAATAATATCGCCCGCATTAATGCTGATGGTTCTCTAGACAGTTCTTTTGTGGTTGGAACGGGAGCTAATGATGAAATTCTTTCGTTCTTGATCCAGTCTGATGGTAAGATCATCGTTGCCGGAGGAGTTACGGACTATAATGGCACTTCCGTCGGTTATATATTCAGAGTGCTTCCGGGAACACCATTGATCGTCGCTCCGACAATTTCAACTGCATCGCCAAGCGCGTCTAATGTTTCCGATACCGAAGTGACTGTCACTGCCAATCTTTCCGATACGGGCGGTGAAGACCCCTCTCGTGGGATTGAATATGGCACTGAAACTGGAGTCTACACCGTGGGATCTTGTACTGCCGGCACCGGCGGTGCTGGCGATTACTCTTGCGTACTCACTGGTCTCACCCCTGGAACCACTTACTTTGTTCGTGCCAAAGCCACTAACTCGGCTGGCACAACCTATGGAACGGAAGTCGAAATTACCACTTTGGCTGCCGGTGAAGTCATAATCACCGAAGAGGATAATTCCGATCCCATGGACAGTTGTAGACCGTCCAAGCTCATAGCCAAAGGCATCTCAGCTACTCAAACCAGACTGACATGGAAGGATAATTGCCATGACGAAGACAGTTATCAAATTGAAAGGAAAAAAGGCAAAGGTAGATTTAAAAAAATTGTCACGGTCAAAAAAAATCACGAGTCATATACTGATGAAAAACTGCAATTGGACACCAAATACACCTATCGGGTGCGGGCGCATGACGGTAATAGCAATTCCGATTATTCCAATGAAGATACGGCTAGGACATTTAAAGTGTCTGATTTGGCAGAGGCTAGGACTGACAGGGATATTTCAATCAGCAATGCTTCAAGCATCGATACCGCGCCCATTGCCAGCGATACCACGGATACGACTATGAGTGTCGAAACGCCCAGTGATCCGAACGGCGGCGGCAGTCATCCGGTGTCGGCGGACAAAATCAAAAGGGATCAGGAGAAGGGAGATTCCGTCGCGGTACGAAAGACCAATATTCTGGGTGATTTCATCGGAAGTCCTATCGGCCAGAAATCTTCTGCGGCTGTCGAGGCGTTGGGTCTTTTGATGGGGGCGATAGCGATCGCGGCGACCAGCGCCATTCCGCTTCTGGCCTTGTCTTCATCGGCTCCTTTCACCAGTGGGCTGCCTAAGGGGTTCAGTTTCTTTGGAATCTTAACGCCAAGAGAGAAGAAAAAAAAGTGGGGAGTGGTTTTTGACAATGATACGCATCAACCGATCGCCAATGTGATGGTTTCCATACTGGATGCTGAAGGACGGGTGCTCGATTCTATGAGTACCAACGCTTCTGGAAATTTTGGCTTCTTAGCGGCTCAAGGCGAATATAGCTTTAGAGTGTCAGCTAAGGATTACGCGATGATCACTGAGAAAGACACAGATGAATTTTATGGGAAAATATATGATGGGAAAATTTTTATCATAACCGAAACGGATGTGGCGGAGATGAACATCGCGCTCAAATCGACCAAGATCGATTGGTTAGAACTTTCCAGAAGAAAAATTGCGGCGTATAAGCTGGCCCTTTCTATCGCAGAAAAATATGTTTTCATGTCCATCTTCTATGTTTGCTTCGCGATTTCCCTCGGCATCCTGTATTTTTCTCCTTCCATCTTTAATGCAGCCATAGTTTTATCGTATATGGTTATGACGGCGTGTAAATTCTTGTTCAGTGTGAAAAAATATGGATTGATAACCAGCCAAACCGGCGAACCACTGCCATTCACCATGATCAGTGTTTATGATAAAGAGGAGGCCGGGAGAAGAGTGGCATATTCCATCAGTGATATTTTGGGAAGATATTTTGTTCTGGCAAAAAATGAAAAATATATGATGAAAGTGCAAGGACGAAAATTGGGCGGGCAATCGTTCAAAAAACTTTTCAATATTAATGTGAGGGATGGAGTTTTCAAAAAGGATATCCGGATAGACGAAAAGGACTTTATGGAGACTTGAGGCTGTTTGCTTAGTAATGAAACCCCGCGGAAATATCCGTGGGGTTTTTAAGTTGTGGTATTATACTATTTTTCCTTCCAAGTTCCAAATGTCAACCCGCGTAATCTTTATGTCGATGATTTTTCCGACCAAATTTTTCCGGCCAGTTTGGATCTTCACATTTTTGAGCGTTCTGGTATATCCGAAATAGTTGCCGTTTTTTTCGCTCATAATAAGCACCGGAAAGATTTTCTTGAGATACTGCTCATTATTTTTGAGGGCCGAGGCAGCCAGGATTTCATTGAGATATTTCTCGCGCCTGACTTTTTCTTCTTTTGGAACATTATCTTTCATTTTAAACGCGGCCGTCCCAGGGCGGGGAGAGAATTGACCGAAAAAAACCATATCATAGTTGACTTTTCTCATGACTCCGGCGGTTTTTTCCAATTGCGCTTTGGTTTCGCCGGGAAAGCCGACAATGATGTCGGAAGAGAGTGAAAAAATTTGATCAGGTTTATTTTTAGCAAAACCTTTTTTAATTTTCTCAATCAGTTGTAAATAGTGCGCCCGGGAATATTTGCGGTTCATATTCTTAAGTACCGCATCCGCCCCTGATTGGATCGGCAGATGCACCGCTTCGCAGACTTTTTCAAGGCTAGTGATTGTTTCAATCAATCCATCGGTCATATCCTTGGGGTGCGGGGTCATAAAGCGTATCCAGAAATTTCCCGGTAGGGTGTTGACCTTTTTTAATAATTTTTCAAAATTATATTTTTTTGATTTATAGCTATTAACATTCTGTCCGAGGAGTGTGATTTCTTTCACGCCGGATTTAATAAGTTTTTTTATTTCACTTAAAATTTCCTCCGCCGGACGGGAAACTTCGCGGCCGCGGGCATAAGGTACGACGCAGTACGAGCAGAAATTGTTGCAGCCGGTCATGATAGGTACATAGGCGGTGTGTGGGGTGGAATAGTTGGGTGTTAATTCAAGATAGTCGCAGGGTTGGTTGGAGGAATTTTGAATTTTCAATTTTGAATTTCGATTCAATTTTGAATTATCAAATTTTGAATGATTATTTTTTTTCGAAATTAAATCATTAGAAATTGGGATTTGATTTGAAATTTTAAATTTTAAATTCGAAATTTTCTCTGGAAAGTCTTTGATTTCACAAAACAAAGCTACTTTATTTTTCAACTTCTCTTGGATATCTTTCCGATTGGCCAGACATCCTGTCACGATTATTTTAGTTTTTGGATTATTCTTCCAAAGATTGTGGATCTGGCCGTAGGCACGGTCTTCGGCCATCTTGCGCACGCCGCAAGTGTTGAAAATTACGATATCCGCCTTGGGCATATCTTTGGCTGGCAGGATTTGACGCGCTTCTAAGAAACCGGCAATCCGTTCCGAATCGCTGACGTTCATTTGACAGCCGAAGGTTTTGATGAAGTATCGCATTATCCAAAACGCTGTAGGAACAGGGCGATGCCCTGTTCCTACAGTGCTAAACGCATAGACTATTTCTTCTCTTTGATTTCTTTTCTAATTTTTTCCAAAAACTCTTCTGTTTGCATAGTCTCTTGATTTTCTTCTCCTCGAGTACGTACGGCGACGCTGCCACCAGTCGCTTCTTTTTCGCCTACCACTAAAATGTACGGCACTTTTTGTTTGACTGCGGTGCGGATCCTCTTGCCGAGGGATTCGTCGGAAGCATCAACGGAGGTACGCACGGAAGACGCGATAAATCGCGTCTCTACGGATGCGGCATAATCCTTAAACTTTTCCGAAACCGGTAGGACCATCACTTGGACGGGGGAGAGCCAAGTCGGGAAAGCACCGGCGTAGTGTTCGATCAAGATGCCCATAAAGCGTTCGAAGGAGCCCATTATGGTGCGGTGAATAAGAACAGGCGTTTTAGCTTGGCCGTCCGCGTCGATGTAGTTGCATTCGAATTTCAGCGGCATCTGGAAATCGAGCTGGATGGTGGCGCATTGCCAGGTGCGGCCGATAGCGTCTTTCAATTGGAAATCGATTTTTGGTCCATAGAAGGCACCATCTTTTTCCTTGAGGCCATAATTTTCGCCGTACAGTTCGCCGAGAATTTTTTTGAGATCTGTCTCGGCTTTGTCCCAAACGGCGACGTCGCCCATGAAATCATCCGGCCGAGTAGAAAGAAAGGCTTTGTATTCCAAGCCGAATGGCTTGTAAATTTTGTCGACTAATTTAACTACATTTTTAATCTCTTCTTCCACTTGATCGGGGCGGATGAAAATGTGGGCGTCATCTTGCGTGAATTGTTGCACACGGAACAAGCCCCCCAGTTGGCCGGATTTTTCATGGCGAGTGATGAGTCCCGGTTCGGCGTAACGCAAAGGGAAATCGCGGTATGACTTCATCGAGTTGTTATAAATCATGATGGCGCCAGGACAATCCATCGGCCGCAAGGCGAATTGTTTGTCGCCCTCGAGACTGGAGACGAAATACATATCATCTTTGTAATGGTCCCAATGGCCGGATTTTTTCCAGATGGAAACGTCCAGTATCGACGGACAAAGCACGGTATCATAAGCGAATTCTTTCTGGGCTTCCATCCAGAAATTTTTGAGTTCATTGAAAATGACGGCGCCTTTTGGGTGGAAAAAAGGTATGCCGGGAGCGACATCGTGGAAAGAGAAAAGATCCAAATCACGGCCGATTTTCCGGTGGTCTCTTTTTTCCGCTTCTTCGAGCATATGTAAATATTCTTTCAAGTCGGCTTTAGTGGCAAAAGCCACGCCATAGATCCGTTGCAGCATCTTATTCTTCTCATCGCCTTTCCAATAGGCGCCGGAAATTTTAGTGAGTTTCAGCGCGTCAGACCTGATCTGACCCGTTGATTCCAGATGCGGGCCGCGGCACAGATCGATAAAAGCTCCCGTCTTATACACGGAAACTTTTCCCTCGCCGGCCTTTATGAGGTCTTCAATTATTTCTACTTTGTAATCTTGCCCAGCTTTTTGGAAATCTTCGATGGCGGTGCCGGCCGAAACTTCCACGCGTTCAAACGGATGGTTGGCTTTGATAATAGCCATCATTTTTTCTTCCAAGATAGGCAAGTCTTCCGGAATCAAGGTTCTCGGCAGGTCGAAATCATAGTAGAAGCCGTTTTCGATGGCGGGACCGATGGCGAATTTGGCCTCGGGAAACATTTCAAGGGCGGCGGCGGCCAAAACGTGCGCGGCTGAGTGGCGCAACACCTCTAAATTGTCGAGGGTATTTTTCTTTGACATAATGTTGTATTAATGATAAATATTTATTACTAGAAACCATTTTTTCAAGGAGGAGGAAAGTATGGATATTCAGGAGAGATGTAAGAAAGAGGATGTTTTTCTGGTTTGCCCTGACTGCGATGGGAGTATTCCGGTATATATGTATCTGGATGTCTCTAGTGAGATACGTTTCAGACCATTGGGCAAATGTTCGAAATGCGGGGTCTTCTTCACCGAAGAAGTCCTTAGCAACTTATCCAATCGGGAGGAGGATGTGGGATAACGAAAACCCCGTCTCAAAAATCTTTTGATACTATTGCAAAAATGCAAAGTATGAATGAAAGATTTCTGGGACGGGGTTATTTTTTTCGCGTCTCATCGACGGATAAAATTTCCTCGTGGTTCCACCCAAATTTCCTGTCAGTCGTGACTGGCAGGACGCTCTTTCGACCAGATGCGTCAGGTCGGTACGGAAGCTCAGCGGTTGGTAGCCGCGTCAAGGCTTCTTTTCAAGTGTTTTAATTATACAAAAATTTGAAGAATAGTCAAACGGGGAAGCCTCGTTTTTGATATTGGCTCACTTATGCTAGAATAGTGGGTGGATAATCAACTTTTTTAAGATAAAGCCTATGTATAGCATCATATTGTGCGGTGGCTCCGGCACGCGTCTCTGGCCGCTGTCGCGCAAAAATTTTCCTAAACCGTTTTTGAAATTGTATTCCGACAGATCCCTCATCCAAGAGACTTTTTTGCGGATGAAGGGCGTGATTGCGCTGGAGAATATCTATGTCGTGACGGACAAGGACAATTTTTTCAATGTTTTCAACCAGATCAAAGAGATTTTTCCCGACTTTAAAAAAGAACAGATCGTCACTGAGCCGAGCCCGCGTGACACGACGCCCGCCATTATGCTGGCGGTGAAATATCTGGAAGACAAGATCGGCATCGACAAAAACGCGCCCATCATTGAGGTGCACTCTGATCACTATATTGGAAAAAAAGAAGCTTATGGGACTTTGGTCAAAACAGCTTTGGCGGCCCTGGGGAACAATATCGGACTCATCGGCATCACACCGACCAAGCCGGACACGGGACTGGGATATATCGAAAAAGGGGAGCGGGAAAATGGCTATTTCCGAGTGTCCGCTTTCAAAGAAAAGCCGGATGTTGAAACGGCGCAAAAATTTTTGGTGACGGGAAAATATGTCTGGAACGCGGGAATGTATCTGTTCAATGCTCAGACTTTCGGGGAAGAATTGAAAGCGTGCGATCCGGCGATGTATGCGATGTACGCGGCGCCATATGACAGTTTTCTGGAAAACTTTGCGTCTCTGCCTAAGATGGCGATAGATTATGTGATTGCCGAGCGTTCCAAAAGAGTCATTATGTTCGAAGGCGATTTTGATTGGAGCGACATCGGATCATTTGATGTGCTTTCGGAGATCGCTTCCGGCAATGATGCCATAAACACCAATCATCTGGCATTCGGATCGAAGAATGTCTACACCAATTCCGCCAATAATCGATTGATCGTGACGGTCGGAGTGGATGACATTAATGTCGTGGAGAACAATGATGTAATCTTGGTGCAGAAAAAAGGCCAGAGCGGCGAAATCAAGAAAATCGTTGAATATTTGAAAGAAAATGATTACAAGGAGGTGGAGCACAATCTGGTAGGCTATCGTCCGTGGGGAAAATATGAAGTGCTGGTCGACGCCGTGAATCACAAAGTGAAAAAGATCATTGTTTCTCCCGGCGCATCGCTCAGCTTGCAGTCTCACAAGAAGCGGGCCGAGCACTGGATCGTGGTCAAAGGGACGGCCAAAGTGGTGAATGGCGAAAACCTCTTGACGCTGCATGAGAATGAAAGCACCTACATCTCAGCCGGATCCAAACACCGTTTGAGCAATCCTACCGAAGAAGACTTGGAGATAATCGAAGTCCAGACCGGCCACTATTTCGGCGAAGATGACATTATCCACTATGAAGACAATTACGGACGCCTTTAGGCGCAATTTTATGGCAATCAAAAAAGATAGGAACTCCTTATGAAAGGGGTTGTATCGCTCAAGGAAGTCGGATAGATAAGATGAGTTGTGGATAAGTCAGATTTGCTTTATCTTGGCCGAAGGGTATACTTGAAATGCATTACAATTCAATATTTCATTAAGAGGCATTGATTCGCGCATAAGAAATTCAGAAGATCGGAAGGATTGGTTGCTACTGGATGCGCGAGGAGTCGAATGGCAAAACCGGCTTAGATCAAAAAAGAAGTTTTTTGATCTGGGTCGGTTTTTTATTATCCGGCTTATGGAAGAATGGATCAGAAAAGATAAGTGGATAAAAATACGGACAGTAGAGGGCTGTTTCGGAAAATACGGGTGATGAAAGGATTCTTTGGGGTGAAAAAGAATAGGTTCGCTCAAGAAAGCCGATCGCTTTTTGTTACGTTTGCGGTATAACGAAAAACCATCGGTTTTTTTAATTCCTTATAGTTTAATTTTTTTAAATAATTTAATCAAAACTTAAACAAAAAATATGATTGGAAAAATTTTTGGAAAACGTAATTCAAAAACAAGCAAAAAAATCGTAGCGAGCATAATGATGCCCATCTTTGTGCTGCAGATGTGTTCATTGAACTTGCTGTTGGCCAGTCCGGCTCTGGCGGAGTTTACCGCAGTCGGCCCTCCAGTTGACACTAATTGTTCCGATTCCAGCTATACCGTGGCAGTTAAACATCATAATGGTAGTATAGATAGATGTTTCAAAACTATCCAAGCGGCCGTTGATGATTCAAGCACTGAAACGGGAGACAATATCAATGTCAAGAAGGCAAAGTATGAAGAAAAGGTGACGGTGAACAAGGGTGTGACTATTTCCGGCGAAAAGGACGCCGATCTTACCGGACAATTCACGATCAGCTCCGACAGCGTGACGGTAGAAGGGATGGACATTACCAACTCGGGTGATAGTTTTGGAATCATTGCCACGGACGTGAGTCATCTGACATTTAAAAACAACGCCATTCACGATATCGGAACGACGCTTGATAATGGCTCAGCTCAAGCAATCGGCATTGTGAGTAGCGCGAAAGATGTGACGGATGTCCATATTGAAAAGAATGATATTTCGAATATTGGCAATAAAAGTATGCTACATAACGGTTCGGATGGCAGCAGCGCCAAAGGAGTGTATCTCGGGAATTCAGGCGGATCGAAAACTATTTCTGATGTGACAATTTCTGACAATGATATGACCAAGATATACGCTTCGACGGCAAGCTGGAAAGGTTCTTCTGTGGGGTATGGCGGCGGCGCTGGAGCGTATGGAATTTTAGTCAATCACAAGACAGAGAATCTTAAAGTGGAGGATAATAAAATTAATATCTTAGAAGGACTTTGGTCGCACGCTATCGGTTTGGAGGCTGATACGCCGGATGCTGAAGTTTCGGGAAATACTATAAACAATCTCAAGGATCATAAGAACGGAGCTGATTCGATGGCTTTGCGATTGGAATCAAATCCGAGCGCGACGGATATCACATTGGACAACAACAAGTTTAATGGCAAAAAGCTATCAATTGATACCTCGACTGTATTTGTGAATGCTGCTTGGGTGTCATTAAAGCCAGATACATCAAACACTTATCCGGAAGTGCTTAACGCCCCAACATATCTGTATTATGGCATTAACGCTTTTTCCAACATTCAAGACGCCGTGAAGGGAGTTGCCAATAAAGGAACTATTAATGTGGCAGATGGAACATATGTTGAAACCGGTCAGATAGTTATTGATAAAGATTTATCTATTGTCGGTCACAGCAAAACAAAAACCATAATCAAACCGGCGCAGGATACTGCTGGGACTATCCATGATCCGTCCAGTGGATGGTTTTCGGTGGTTTCCGGCAAGACTTTCAATCTGAACAAAGTCACTTTGGACGGTAGCGAAAAAAATATTTTAGCAGGTATATTTTCCAAGGGACACGGAATAATTGAAAATACTAATTTCAATAATATCCATTACGCCAAATATGCAGGTATTGGGATCGAACTTTACGGATCAAATATGACTATCAGTGAAAACAGTTTCAACAATATCGAGCGCATCGGAGTATTCAATGGAAATAACACGGATTCAAAGATAATTGGCAATGTTTATACTGGCAAAGGCGAGGGCGATTGGCTGGACTACGCTTTCGAAGTCGGTCGCGGTAGCAAGGCGGATATAAATGGAAATACTATTTTAAATAATAAAGGTGTAGCTTACGATGGATCTACTTCTGCGGGCATCCTTGTGACTAGTTGCTATGGCCCGAGTTCGTCTCAAGCCACAATCACAGGAAACAAGATTTCCAAATGTACTGATGGCATCGCTGTCGGATATGATGCGAATGATACCAGTGTGGTGGTGGCGCATAAGAATAAGCTGAGCGGAAATGTCAATGGAGTAAGCTCAACCAAACCTTTGGTTGACGCGACTGAAAATTGGTGGGGAAGCGCTAGTGGTCCAACAGATAAAATTTCCGGTGATGGCAGCTACCTCGATACTAATCCGGCTGGCAAAGGCTCGGTGGCACTGGGCGCGGTCAAATACGCTCCTTGGTACACCAATGCCGGAATGACGGATGAAACCTCTCCTAATGCCATCACGAAC
>JBAYUI010000008.1:0-40077 GCA_041675165.1 Parcubacteria group bacterium
CCGGCCTCAACTGGACATTTGTCTACAGCGAAGCGGTCACGGCCGGTACGACTGCGGCACTTTGCAACGCCTACGCCGTCACCATGTCTACCGCTGGAGCAGAAACTTTGACCTATTCTTCAGGCACCGGTACCAACACCGTGGTGTGTACCGACTCGGCTACGGTGAACTCCGGCGAAACGGTTACGAGCGGTTTGAACTACACTCTCGGTACCATTGCTGACTCTACGGGTACACAGCCATTGGCGAGTATTAGTGGGAAGGCGGTGGTGAATAACAGTACGCAGGGAATAGCCTATAATTGCGATACCTTAAGAGGTTCGAACTCGCTTTACTATGATGCTGATAATCCATCTGGATCACTATTGGCATGTATATCTGGAGGGACTTCAACAGTGACTCTAACCACAGGAGTTACAGTTAGTACTGACTGGGGAGCTGGAAATAGCTTGAAAAATGATGGTGCGCAGAACCATTATGCCGATATCCCTGTTCCGAGCGCTGTAACTCCTGGAAATATGCATGCTGAGTTTAATTTGCACACAGGCGGCACTTTGCCGACCGTAGGGCTTTGGGATATGTTTGATTGGACCAATGGACCGACTGCGATATACGCCCAAATTCAGAAAACAACAGGAAATGCATACCGCCTGAAAATTACTTACATCAACGGAACCACATCTGTCGGATATAACACTCCATCCGGAACATATTCAACAATGGATATTAATACCACGTATCATATTATAGTGGACGCATCGGCAACTACTGGGCAATTATCAGCGTCATTTCTTGGAACATCTAGCACATCAACAGGGCAAACGGTGTCTAATTTCACACCGGGTGCTACGGGTATGCGATTCGGGGAAGATCTTGGCAGTGGTCCTGCGGCACAAACGTGGTACATCGATAATATAACAATGAAACCAAGCGTACAATAATTATGAAAAAGATATTTTTTCTAGCGTTGGTGTGTGTAATAAGTTTATCTGTATGCCCTAAAGCTCACGCACAGGATTGGGTTTTTGATCCTCAAAATATTGGTGGGCATGGATGTAGTGATAATGGAACGGGAGCAGTTGATCATCCGTTTTGCAGTGTTTTCAATAAAGTATATTATGGATGGAATGCCCCGCAAGCGGGAGATACGATATATCTTCGCGGGGGAACCTGGACTGGTCGGCAATTCTGGATGAGCGCGGCAGCTTTGCAAAATGGAACGGCAGCGCATCCAATTGAAATAAGGCCATATCCGGGGGATACGGTCGTATTTGATGGATCAATGGGCAACAATGATTATCTGATACAATTTGTGGGAAATGGTCATAATTACCTTCATTTCATTGGACCTTTTGAGGTCAAAAATTATGTTTCAGTTTTAGATTCACAGATAGGGACAGTTGGCGATGACTATACTCACAGAGGAATGATCTTTAAGGATTTTTATATCCATGATGGCGGTGAAGGCTTTTATATGCGTCACTTTTCGGATACAACTATCGATGGTTTGACTTGCTTGGAAATGCATCTAAAAGACAATCACTCCGTCTGCGTTGGGTGGAGAGGAGACACATGGCACATAAATGATAACCTGACGATAAAAAATTCAACCTGTAGTGGTATATGGGACGGTCGGACAGCGGATGAAAAAGGCGATGCTGATTGTTTCTGGGGTGATCAATTTGGGGAACATTTGTATCTGTACAATCTTGAGGCCTCAAGGGCCGAGGAAGATGGCATTGATTTCAAATCTAGAATTATCGAAGGACACCACCTTATATCACACGACAATGGTGCTTGTGGTTTTAAGGTTTGGGGAGAGTCTGGTCTGCGAGTAGGTGGAGTAACGGTTCATTATTCCGATATATTGGCGTATCGAAATTCAGAGACTGGACTAAAATCCACTGGCGCATTTGACGTTGTGCATACATACATTGATAACGCGACGTTGTGGGGCAATGGCCAAGATGATCTCAAAAACACCCGTGGCGGGGTGGATGGATCAGATTCATCGCATGTTTATTTACGAAACTCAATCCTGGGGCTATCCAAAGGAGTTGAATATTATATGGTAGATCCGGGAACCGTAGGGAATTCGATATGGACAGAAATGACCAACTCAGATCTTTTTCATGACCCAAACAATGTCAGCTCTTTGTCCATAAACCCAAATTGCGGGTCATTGTCTGGACATTTTACAACAACTGAATACACAAATGGTTATTTTAATACTCTATTGTCAGGCGGGTATAGTTGCGCAGGGTCATACATTTATGCAACCGCAACCAATCCGATGTCCATTGATCCATTGTTAATTAGCCCCGCTCAGGTTTGGGATTGGCAATCCGTGGGAACAGGCACTGCCATTGGGAATACCCTGACACTTTTTAATTGTGCCCTCACTCCCTGGCCAAATCCTGTTGTCGGGCATTACGTCGAGATAAATGCTGATGGAATACGTCGGCAAATAACTGCAGTCGGTGATGGCGTAACAGATTGGACAATAACTTTCACTCCGGCCCTTGACACTCCTGTTGCTGGATCTGTAGGAAATGGCGAAGTGGGAACAGGTTTTGAGGTTCAGGGATGGGCGTCAAATGTCATACTAACTAATAACTTCTTGTTGTCTCCAACATCTCCGGTAAAAAACGCAGGAGTATTCGTGCCAGGAATAACTTGTGCCCAGGCAGATGACAATGGTGGTTCTTCTCTTACTAATTGCATTCATTGGTCTGGCACAGCTCCATCTATAGGATATACTGGAAGTACGTGGGCTGCGGACACTACTACTTACACAATCGGTGGCTCTATCTCGGGTCTCGTGGGGTCAGTTATCCTGGAAGATAATGGAATAGAATTACTCGCGCATTCTACTAACGACACTTTCACCTTTGCTGGACCTCTCCATAGTAGTAATACGTATGCTGTCACCGTTTCCACTCAACCCGCTGGGCAGACCTGCACAGTGACCAACGGCACCGGTACGGTCACCAGCGCTAACGTGACAAATATAGATGTCACCTGCACGGGGGCTGGAATATCTGGCGGGTACACTGGCTACCTCCACACCGGCCTCGCCCATTTCACTTTGGGTGGTGGTGGGAGCTTCCACTACAACTAAAAAATTTAGCTTGGCATGTCTGCAAAAAAACAACTCGCTTTCCAATGGCGAGTTTTTTGGCGCAAGAAAATATAAATTTTCAATTCATAATCAATATTGCTTCCTGGGCGGAATCTCTCATCAAGAGGACTCCGTTTTTTCGTGAGGACAGGCGAAGGGGATGAATGAGAATGAATATACACAACGTAGAGACGAGGCATTGCCTCGTCTCTACTTTGTATATTGCACAAAAAACAGGGTAGTGATAGAATAACAGTAGAAAATAAAAATCAAAAAAATGGACATAATCCCTTATCAAGCCAAAGCAAAAAAGATTTCCGGTACCAGTCGAACGGAAGTTTATCGGGGTGCGCTAACTATTTTTTCAGAAATAAAAAAAGCTACCAAAAGGCGGCCATATATCCGTAGCGCGTATTTTAAAAAAGAAAAAATATTCTTTGATTATTTCTGGGACCATTTGCGGCAGAAACCGTACAAAGATAGACTGGAGCGACTTAAATATTTTGGAGCGGCAGTTGACTTGGTTAAAAATTCAAAAAATAAACCATTAGTTAAAAGTAATCCAAATAAATCGAAAGAATTTTTCTATAGATTTACTGGACTGACAGCGGAAAAGAATCTATTTTTTGTCCAGATCAAAGAAGATTCTAAAACTAAACACAAATATTTCATGTCTTGTTTCCCGCCTTCATAATTTTGAAAATAAAAAAATCCCCCGCCGTAGTAGGGTGTGGAAACCCTGGGCCGGGAACTTTCTATATATTAATACTACCAAACAATGCGAAATATGTCAACGCTCGGGAAAATGCCTATATTTCTCTGACGGACATAGCGAGGTTTAAAAATATTGATTTTAAATTTTACAATTCCTTATTTCCTAGGCGGAGTCTCTCGCAGAGGACTCCGCCGTTGCAACGCCGTCAGAGTCCTCTTTTTTCACTTCGCAGGCTCGTTCAAAAAGAGAGACTCCGACGAGGAGAAACAACCCTTAAAGCTCAACTTCTGATGGTTTTTGTGAAATTATCCACAGGCCGAGTGGTTGACGGAGATAGTGGAGATGATAGAATATCAGTATAAGTACGTAATAAAAAATTATGAAAAAAAGTAAATTGCCTGATGATCAAATTGTTTTTTATCAAACCCCGGATGGTTCGGGTTAATATTGAAGTTTTTTATGCTGAGGAAAATATTTGGCTTCCACAAAAACGTATGGCAGAACTTTTTGAGACCACAGTGCCAAATGTCAATATGCATTTGAGAAATCTATTTAAAAGAGGGGAAATAGAAGAAAATTCAGTTATTAAGGATTTCTTAATAACTGCCGCAGACGGCAAAAATTACAAGACCAAATTTTATTCACTCGAAGCTGTTATTGCGGTTGGCTACAGAGTCAATACCGAACGCGGCACGCAATTTCGTCAATGGGCGACGGGAGTTTTGAAAAATTATATCCACAAAGGCTACGCATTGGACGTCAATCGGATGAAATATGGTTCTCGTTTCAGTGCCAGGTATTTCGACGAACTGTACGAAGAAATCAAAGACATTCGTACCAGTGAACGGAGAATCTATCAAAAAATTACGGATATATATGAGACAGCTATCGATTATTCTCCCAATACTCGTGAAAGCAAGGAATTTTTTGCGACCGTACAAAATAAATTACATTTTGCCATCACTGGAAAAACAGCCGCCGAAATTATCATTAATCGGGCGAATAGCAAGAAGGAAAAAAATGGGGCTGACTTCTTGGCGACGTTCGCCGGATGGAAAGATTATGCCCAGCGACGCAGTGATTGCCAAAAATTATCTGGATAAAAAAGAATTAGCCCATCTCAATAGTATTGGTAATATGTATTTGGATTATGCTGAGTTGCAAGCGGCGCGCGGTCGAGTAATGACTATGAAAGATTGGACTCAAAAACTCAACGCTTTTCTCAAATTCACTGAATACGAAATTTTGACCAACGCTGGCAAGGTTTCTCATGAAGTGGCAGTCGCTTTGGCGGAAGATGAATATGAAAAATATCGCCAGAAGCAGGATAAAAATTATGTGTCTGATTTTGATCGAGAGGTGAAGAAGATTTTGAAGAGAAGGGAATAGCTTTGCGATAAATTGTGAGCAGAATTCCAAAGGTTGGACCTTAGGAATTCTCAGAAGACAGCCTTGAAGTTGAGCTTTTGAAGAGAGAGGAACAACCCTTAAAGCTCAACTTCTGATGGGTTACCAAACTTTAATAGTAAGAAAGGGACTAAGTCCCGAAGCTTCGGGACTTAGTCCCAAATGGAGCATCTTTTAGACGGAGTCTCTCGCAAGAGGACTCCGCTAGTATATTCCAATCCTAGGATAAGACTGTACAGATGAGCTTTTTAAAAATTCCAGTCAAATAAAAAATGCTTTGTATCAGCCAAATAAAGTACATTCTGACTATTGTATATTCAAATGTATAATAGTCTTGACTTTTTTACAGTATCGTGTATAATAGTCATATATGGAAAGAAAACAAACTAAGCAAATAATCAAAGATTTGGCCAAGAAGATGGTTTTTGTTGTTGGTCCGCGCCAAGTTGGCAAGACGTGGCTGGCTAAGGAAATAGGTAAAAATTTCAAGGAAACTGTCTATCTGAATTATGATCGTGCGGAAGACAGGGAAATCATCAAAAAAGAAAACTGGCCGCAGAAAACGGAGTTTTTAATATTGGATGAACTGCATAAAATGAAAGGCTGGAAAAACTATCTAAAAGGCGTGTATGATACTAAAAATGAAAATTTAAAAATTTTAGTAACAGGAAGTGCTCGACTGAACACTTTTCGGCAGTCCGGAGATGCTATGTCCGGCAGATTTTTTTTGCATCGGCTCATGCCATTTTCTTTGGCGGAAATTCAAAAAGATAAATCTAGTCTTAATAATATCGAAAGATTGATTGAACGCGGAGGATTTCCTGAACCTTTTTTGGCGGAAGATGATTTTGAATCGCAAAGATGGCGTAGCCAATATCTGGACGGCCTCATTCGAACTGATATTTTGGATTTCGAAGTGGTGCATAATTTAAAAGCTATTCAAATGGTTTTGGAATTACTCCGCAGAAAAGTTGGTTCGCCCGTTTCATATTTGTCGATTGCTGAAGATGTTCAAATATCTCCCGTTACGGTGAAGAAATATATTGATATCCTGGAAGAACTTTTTATTATATTCAAAGTTTCTCCTTTTTCTCGCAATGTTGCCCGTTCAATTCTCAAAGAACCAAAAATATATTTTTTTGATAATGGTCTGGTGATTGGCTCAGATGGTGCAAGTTTTGAAAATTTTGTAGCAGTCAGTCTTTTGAAAAACTCGCTGGGAAAAACAGATTATACCGGCAAGAAAAACGAATTGAAATATTTGCGTACTAAGGAGGGTAAAGAGGTGGATTTTGCCTTGGTGGAAAATGATAAAATCCTTGAAATTATTGAAGTAAAAACATCGGATGGCGATATCAGCGGCAATTTGCAATATTTTTCTGACAAATATGATTTGAAAGGTACGCAACTAGTCAAAGAATTGAAAAGAGAAAAATCAGTAGGGAAGATTGATGTAGTGGAGGCGGAGAAATATTTGAAGGGTTTGTTTATGTAGTGAGATTAAGCATGTCTAGTGTTGGGTATATAAAGTGCCTAGGCATGAAATGTATTTTTCGGCGGAGTTTCTCGCAAGAGGACTCCGCTTTTTTGCAAGTTATCCACAGGTCGGCTTGTTGACGGGGATAGATGGGATGATATAATATCATTATAATAAACTAAAATAAAAATCATGGATAAAATAGAAAATCAAATTGCCATTTTCAAGGGCAAAAAGATTAGAAAAATAATTTACCAAAATGAATGGTGGTTTTCAGTGGTAGATGTTTGTGGTGTTTTAACAGATAGTTCTGATGCGGGTGCTTATTGGAGAAAGTTAAAACAGAGGCTCTTAGAAGAAGGAAGTGAAGTCGTGACATTTTGTCACGGGTTGAAACTGGTTGCTCCAGACGGCAAAATGCGTGAAACTGATTGCGCTAACACGGAAGGAATTTTTCGTATTATTCAATCAATCCCTTCACCCAAGGCCGAACCATTGAAACGCTGGCTGGCTAAAACCGGTTATGAAAGGATCCAAGAGATTGAAAATCCTGAATTGGCAGCCAAACGCATGAGGATGACGTATAAACTAAAAGGCTATTCAAATGAATGGATCGAGATGCGGATGCGGGGGATTGTCATTCGCGAAGAATTGACTGACGAATGGAGGAAACGTGGCGCAGAACATAGTTATGATTATGAAATTCTAACGTCAGAAATTTCTGAGGCGACTTTTGGCTTGAAGCCGAATGAGTATAAAAAATTGAAAGGCTTGAAAAGAGAAAACTTACGCGATCACATGGATGATTTTGAGTTGATTTTCACTATGCTTGGTGAACGTTCCACGGCGGAAATCCATCGTGAAGAGAATTCATTGGGAGTGCCAAAATTGAAAAAAGATGCCAATCGTGGCGGGCGGATTGCAGGCAACGCCAAAAAAGAATTGGAAAAAGAGTTGGGACGTTCAGTTGTTTCTAGGAAAAATTTCAAAAATATTGAACGGAAGAAGAAATTGAAATAAAAACCACCCCGCTTTCCGGCAGGGTGGTCTTTATTTTTTTTCAGTGCAATCAGTGGTCTTATTTCGTGTTCACGCTTTCAGCGAATTTTTTGAACACCGCTGGATTTTCGACAGCCATTTGGGACATCACTTTTCTGTCCACTTCAATCTTTTTGTCGGACAAAGATTTGATGAAGGAGCTGTATTTCAAGCCGATTTCTCGGAGGGCAATGCCGAGGCGGGTGATCCAAAGCCGTCTGGCTGTGCGTTTCTTGGTCCGTCTGTCGCGGAAAGCATAAACACCGGCCTTGGTCACGGCTTGTTTGGCGGCAGCATAAACTTTGCTTCTTCTCCAGCGGTATCCCTTGGCGTCTTCCAAGAGGTTCTTTCTTCTTTTTGATGCGGCTACTCCGCGTTTTACTCGTGTCATATGTTTTAGCTTTTAGCTTTTAGCTGCTAGCCTTTAGGTTTTCATGTCTAACGGCTAATGGCTAAAGACTAAGGACTGGTTTATTAATTTACTAATGCTTTCAATACATTTTTTTCGTCGGAGCGGAACAATCTCACATCTCCTTTTTTTGCTCGACCTTCTTTCCCGTTTTCTTTTGAGTTGTAGTGGTTTTGTCCGGTTTTTCTTCTGGTAACTTTTCCTCCTTTGGTGACCTTGATCTTTTTCACTAAAGCTTTCTTGGTTTTTAATTTAGGCATATTTATTTAGCTTCTAGCTTCTAGCTTTTAGCTTTCAGGATTTTTTTTATTTTCCTAAAGACTAATAGCTAATAGCTAATAGCTGCTATTATATTTATTCTGGTGCCAGAATGACATTGAAGCCTCCTGGGTATCTCTTGATTTCTTGCTCTATCTTGTTGGGGATGGCGATCATTTTCACGAAATCTTCCAAATTTTTCCGAGCCAAGTCTTGATGGGCCTTTTCTCGCCCTTTCAGCATTATTTCGACTTTGACCTTGCTGCCTTTCGTTAAGAATTTTTCGGCTTGATTCTTCTTGAACTCCAAATCGTGATCGTCCGTCCTGACACTGAGGCGGATGCCTTTGATATCGGATTTTTTCTGTTTGGATTTGTTCTGACGATCTTCTCTGGATTTCTGGTATTGGTATTTGCCGAAATCCATAATTTTGCACACCGGAGGGATGGCTTTGGGGGAGATTTCCACCAGATCAAGCAGCTGTTCCTTGGCTTGGCGCAGCGCTTCTTCCGTGGGCATAACGCCGAGCTGTTCGCCATTTTCTCCGATGACGCGGACCTCGCGCGCAAAAATATATTCATTGATCCTGGTGCGCAATTCCTTCTTTTTCGGAAAATGTTTTTTGTATGTGCGTCTTATGGCTTTGTGAGTTAAAAAATTATTACTGATTTACGAACTACGAAATGAGCGAAATACGAAACGTTTAAAATGATTTTTTCGTATTTTAGTTTAATCCGTATGTTCGTAACTGTGGAGATGATGGGAATTGAACCCATGTCCAGAATCATTCATTTAAAACAATCTACAAGCGTAGTCCGTTTAGTGTTTCGGCCAAGAATATAAAGCGAACAAAATTATCTTGAGCCTATTTCCAATTTAGCTTCGCTTCCACTGTTTGGAAAAGACAGCAGTTGCTATCCTGATATATAACACCGAAGATCGCCCATCAGGAGTCGGCGGTTCGATGGCCCCAGCGGTTTAAGCTAGGACAGTCGCAAAATTTGAAGTGAAAGCTTGCGCCATCACATTTTTTGCTTTGGTTATGAAGTTTGCACTTATAACTTTGATACATAATTTACGAGAGCTAGTATCATCCTCGGCTTGCATATTTTAAATGTACGAACTGTCGAAACTTGTCATCCCCTTCGGGAAAATTTTCAATAATCAATTTACAATTTTCAATGAATATTCAATTTCTAAATGTTCAATTGATAATTAAATCATTGAAAATTAGATAATTGATTGAAAATTGAATATTGAAACTTGAAAATTTTTAAACTCACCTGGTTTTTATTGCTCTTGACATATCTCGATTATCCTCTCTTTTCTTGATTTTTTCGCGTTTATCAATCTCCTTTTTGCCCTTACCCAGGCCAAATGACAGCTTAATGAGTCGTCTCTTAGTATACAATTTAATGGGCACTAATGTCAAGCCTTTGGCACGGATCGCTCCGATCAGCCGTTTGATCTCTGATTTTTTAACCAGGAGTCTTCGCGGACGGGTCGGGTTGTAGCTGGGCACGCGCCCGGCATGGATGTAGAGGGGGATGTGAGCATTAGTCAGATATAGTTCATTATCATGGATGGTGACAAAGGACTCTTTCAGGCTGACGTGCTTGGTCTTGATCGATTTGACCTCCATTCCGAGCAGCTCAAGGCCGGCCTCGTAATTTTCGAGGATCGTGTAATCGAAATGAGCGCGCTTATTGGTGGCGTAGGTAGTCATATTTTTAGTTTAGCAAACCTTCGAAAAATAAAAAAGCCCGAGATAGTCCTCCGGCTTTTTCTTCTTTTGCAAAGATATTAGGCGCGAGAAACATATTCTCCTTTTTCGGTGTTGACGATGATCTCATCATCTGTTTTGACAAAAAGCGGCGTGGAAATTTTCAGGCCGGTTTCCAAGGTGACTACTTTGCCACCGGTTGAAACCGTGTTGCCTTTTATTCCGGGAGGAGCTTGGATGACCTTCAATTTGACCTTGACGGGGAGCTCTACATTAATCGGCGCGTCATTGAAATTGAGCAGGGTCACTTCCGTGCCTTCCTTGAGGTAATTCACATTATCGCCCAATGCTTCCTTGGAAAGTGAGAACTGTTCATAACTTTCATTATCCATAAAGTTGTAGGTGTCGTTCTCCTTGTATGTGTATTGGGCTTTGGACTTGTTGATGTCGGCTTCCTCGACGCTTTCAGAGCCTTGGAAGGTTTTTTCCAAAACGGCTCCCGTGGCGAGATTTTTGAGACGGGTGCGCAGCACTGATCCAGCGCGTCCGGTCTTGGAATGTTCATGATAGAGGACGGCGAAAGGCATTCCGTTCAGGATGATATTTCTGCCTGATTTTATTTCTGAAATTCCTAGCATAATAATAAAATTATCAATTTTCGAATTATCAATTCTCAATAAATTTCCAATGTTCAATGAATAAATTATCAATCAAAAACCGGATTGAAAATTGAAAATTGATTATTGAAAATTGGATAAACTATCTAGCCACGAACGGGACGAGGGCCATGACGCGGGATTTTTTGATGGCGTTGGCCAAAATCCTTTGATGGCGGGTGCAAGTGCTGTGGCGTTTGGTCGGGTAGATTTTGCCTTGCGAGTTCATAAAACGGCGCAAAAGATAGGCATCTTTGAAATCTATCTTGTCCATCTTATTCTGGCAGAAATAGCAAACCTTTTTTTCTTGGGTAGCTTCCATAATTGTAAAACTTTTAACTTTTAAACTTTCTAATTTTTAAACTTTATTAAAACGGGACGTCTTCGATCTTGATTTCTTCTTCCTCTTCATCGAGATTGATGGTTGGGATCTGTTCGGCCGGAGCTTCTTGTCGGGGAGCAGCGGAGGGTGCGCTTGGAGAGGATGGGGCATTGTTACCATAGGCAGATGGTGCGCTGCCGCCTTGCGGGCGAGAACCAAGTTGCATATTTTCGGCGACAATCTCAGTCACTCTTCTTTCGCTGCCGTCTTTGGCGGTATATTTTCTGGTTTGCAGCCGTCCTTCGATGTAGGCTTCTTGGCCCTTGGACAGATATTGTCCCGCAATCTCCGCCAGTCTTCCCCAAAGCACTACATTGTGAAATTCTGTCTGATCCTGTCTCTGGCCATTCTTATCTTTCCAGAAACGGTTGGTGGCCATAGAGATGGAGGCCACAGCTTGCCCTGTCGGCGTGTTTCTTATTTCGACGTCGCGGGTAAGGCGACCGACAAGCATGACTTTGTTCAAGTTCATAAGCTAGCTTTTAGCTTTTAGCTTTTAGCTTTTAGTTTTCCAGGCAGTTGCCTAATAACTAAAGGCTAATAACTAATGGCTTAAATTAAATGTTTAATATTTCTTCTAATTTTTTGTCGATGTCTTCATTTTTTTCTGCTTCTGCAGCCTTTTCTTCTAGCTTGATTTCAACTTTAGCTTCGGTTTTTTCCTCTAATTTTGTTTCAGTCATTTTGCGGGCTTCCGGTTTGACTTCTTTTTGCTCTTTGCGGCTGTCTCGCTTGGCGGCGTCCGCCATCCTTTCTTCTTTGGATTTGAGCTCCGGCAATTCACTGGCTTTACTGATCAAGAATCGAAGCAGTCGGGTGTTGAGGTTGAGATTCTTGATGATTTCGGACAAATTTTCCACTTCTTCCAGTTCGAATCGGCGACAAAGATAGACTCCGTGGTTCTCGTGTTTGATCTCATAGGACAAGCGTCTTTTTTCCAGAGTTTCCTTCTCGAGGAATTTTCCGCCGGCCACGGTCACGATCCCTTCTACTTCTTTTTTGATCTCGGCCAATTCTGCTTCCTTGGAAGATCCGATCAGATAGAACAATTCGTATTGCATAATAGCTTTTAGCTTTTAGCTTTTAGCTTTTAGCTCTCTCGGGAAGTACCTAAGGGCTAATGGCTAAAAAACTAATGGCTTAATTAAAATAATATCCATCCAAAGAAAGTCCTTGTGACGGGTGTTGAGTCTCTTATCTGGCCCGCTTTCGCTCCTTCAGAGCTTTGGCGTGGCAAGCGAGAGAATCACTGGACTTTCTAGATTGGTTTAAGTATATATAAAGGCAGGGAGAAAGTCAAGTTTTTTGACCCAAGGCCTTGACCCAAGGCCTCGCCTTGGGCGGGTATCATATCTTAAACTCCATCACGTCCCCATCTTGCACAACATAGTCCTTGCCTTCGAGGCGGAGAGTCCCGAGTTCGCGGGCTTTGTTCCATGTGCCGGCTTCCAAGAGTTTGTCCCATTGGACGACTTCGGCGCGGATGAATTTATCTTTGAAGTCGTTGTGGATAGCGGTGCCGGCCAAGGGTGCGGTCCAGCCACGTTTAATCGTCCAAGCCCGCGATTCGTCTTCGCCAGTAGTGAGAAAAGTGATAAGACCCAAAATTTCGTAGGCTTTTAATATTAAGGAATCTAAATTGGATTTCAGTTCCAATTCAGCCGCTTCTTCAGCGGTCATCTCGATCAGTTCTTCTTCGATTTTAATGTCCAATTTCACGTGCTTTCTTTTTTCCAGATCATCAGATAATTTTTGCGTAATGTCGCTGACGTTGTAGACATATAAGAATGGTTTCATAGTGAGCAGAGACAGTTCGCGCACGATGAGGCCGACGTTTTCATCGGTCAGGTCTAAGGCGGTTTCATTCGCCAAATTACCATCTTCCAAGTTCTTCTGAATTTTTTCCAAAGCAGCTAATTGGACATCGGCGCCTTTTTTCTTGCCGCGCAGTTCCTTTTCAAGGCGCACGCGCACTTTTTTGACGGTTTCTAGATCGGCTAGAATTAATTCAGTATTAATAATCTCCACATCGCCCTCCGGTTCTATTTTGTTATGGACATGGATGATCTTATCATTTTCAAAAACCCGCACCACTTGTACGATGGCATCTGTCTCACGAATGTTGGCCAAGAATTTATTCCCCAAGCCCTCACCCGTAGACGCGCCTTTCACGAGGCCGGCCACATCCACAAATTCGATGACGGTCGGGACAACTTTTTTCGATTGGGACATTTTTGCCAATTGCAGGAGGCGAGTGTCAGGCACTTTCACGATGCCGACATTGGGTTCGATGGTGCAGAAAGGATAATTGTTGATGTCGACTGGTGTTTTGGTCAAGGCTTTAAAAAGAGTGGATTTGCCGACGTTAGGCAGGCCGACGATGGCGATTTTCATGAGTTACGAATTACGAATTAGTACGAATGTACGAATAATACAGGGAGAAAGGCTTTTAATCAATAGGTTACACATAACTTGAGGGAAAAAGGGGCAAGTGATAATATAGAGGTATAAATACTAAGTCAATTTTATGAACGAAAAGATTTTTAAGGCCTATGATGTACGAGGGTTGTATGGCGAAGAAATAGATAAGGATGGGGCGTACAATATCGGGCGGGCTTTAGTGAATTATACCGGGGCGAAAAAAATTGCGGTGGGCATCGATATGCGGGAATCTTCGCCGACATTGGAAGCGGCGCTCATAGATGGCATCACTGATCAAGGGGCAGATGTAGTAACATTGGGCTTGAGTTCGACGCCGATGGTCTATTTCGCTTCTTGGAAATTGGCCGTGGACGCGGCGGTAATGGTGACGGCTTCGCACAATCCGGCGGAATATAACGGGATGAAATTTTGCTTGAAAGGAGCAGTGCCGATTGGAGAGGGCAGCGGCATGGAAGAAATTCGCGATTTGGCGGTAGCCGGAGATTTTTCCTATGACGGCGAAAAAGGCCAAGTCGAAGAGGACGGCGAATTGAAAAAAGAATATCTCGAATATGTGACCAGTTTTTTCAAAAAAGGCTTGGGTCGAAAAAAAGTGGTGATTGATTTTGCCAATGGGATGGGTATTGCGGACAAGGAAGTGTATGTGAACTTGGCTGCGGATATCCAATCTGTCTATATGTATGATAGCTTTGACGGGAACTTTCCCAATCACGAAGCCAATCCGTTGAAACTGGAAACTCTGGCCGCTTTGCAGCAAAAAGTCGTGGCCGAAAAAGCGGACTTGGGCATTGCCTATGACGGCGACGCGGATCGGGTGGGATTCGTTTCCGAAAAAGGCGAGATCATCCCGATGGATTATGTCACGGCCATGCTGGCGAAAGAGGTTTTGAAAAGCCATCCCGGTGGAACGGTGCTGTATGATTTGCGCAGTTCCAATGCGGTCAAAGAGGTGATAGAAGAAAGCGGTGCTGTGGCACATCGTTCTCGCGTGGGCCACTCGCTTATCAAGGCTCAAATGAGAAAAGAAGGTGCGATCTTTGCGGGTGAACTTTCCGGACACTATTATTGGATGGAAAATTCCAACGCGGAAATGGCGACCTTGGCCGTTTTGACGCTCCTTAATCTTTTAAATGAAAGTGGGAAGAAAGCTTCAGAGCTATCCCTAGAACTTAAGAAATATTTCCAAAGCGGTGAGATCGATTCCGAGGTGGCCGATAAGGACGTAGTACTGACTAGTCTTAAAGAAAAATATGCTGATGGCCAACTGGACACACTGGACGGCATCCGCATTGATTTTCCGGAGTGGTGGTTCAATGTGCGTGCCAGCAATACCGAACCGAAACTGCGCTTGAATTTGGAAGCTAAGACGAAAGAATTAATGGAAGAGAAGCGGGATGAGGTGCTAGGGATGATCAGGGGGTAGGAACTTTTTGAAAAAATTAAAAAAGGGATAAGTCGGTTATGACTTATCCCTTTTTGTCGCCGTGGTTACGCGGCTAGGTGGAGGGGGAGGAGAATGAACTCATCCTTTGTGAGACATCGAGAGAATCCCTATAGGTGGATTTTCCAATGCTCTTAATATCTACAAAGGACAGTTGTTATTGATCTTGTTTAGACTCTCTAGAGAGCGCTTTTCCAAAGAGCGTGCCACTGTAAGCGTGTTTTTTCGGGTCAAAAACAGGAACTCTTTTTGTTGAAGTTTCTTTTGCACTTCTTCCGCCATCTCCTACATCGATTGAGGGGAAGGGGTTTTTGGGAAGACGGTTCCGCCATTCTGCATAATCCATATATTTCTCCTTTTCAATTCTTCTGTTGAATTTTTCAAAGTTCATTTTCCTCTCCCTATTGACTTTTATAGCGCATTTTTTGAAAAATGTCAATAGCAAAAACAGGCTTTCGGCCTGTTTTTGGCTTGGAAAAGTATTTATCTATAGAATAAACCCGACTTTTTCCTTCGCTTCGTCCAATTTTTTCTTGGCCAGCGGCCGCACTTTTTCGGCGCCGGCCCGCAAGATTTCCAGAACTTTTTCATCGGTCAGTTCGGCCATCTTTTCTTGGAACGGTTCGAGGAAAGCGATAATGGTTTCGGCAAGGCCAGTTTTGAAATCGGCGTAACCTTTCCCGACATATATTTTTTCGATTTCTGCCGGCGACTTTTCAGACAGCAGAGAATAGATATTGATCAGATTTTTGAGCGCCGGCTTATCCGAAGCATAAACTATTTCCGAACCGGAATCAGTCACGGCTTTCTTGATTTTTTTGCGCACGGTTTCAGCGTCATCAGTCAGGGAAATGTAGTTGTATTCACTCTTGGCAGACTTACTCATTTTTTTGCTCGGGTCATCGAGGCCCATGATGTTCTCACTGACTTCCGTGGTGTAGGCTTTGGGCACGATGAAAGTTTCCCCGAATCTATGATTGAATCTTTCGGCCAAAGTCCGTGTCAGCTCGACATGCTGTTTCTGGTCTTTTCCGACCGGGACGAGTTCCGTGTCATATAAAAGAATATCAGCCGCCATTAATACTGGATAATCAAAAAGGCCAACACTGACACTTTCTTTTTCATTTTTCGCGCTCTTGTCTTTGAATTGCGTCATTTTTTCCAGTTCTGGAATTTTGGCAATCGTATTTAAAATCCACGCCAACTCAGCATGCTCTTGCACATGAGACTGGATGAAAAGTGCACATTTTTTTGGATCAATGCCGGCGGCTAAATAAATTTTAGCCACCTCTAAAGTGCGTCTTCGCAATTCTTTCGGATCTTGGGGGACAGTGATGGCGTGCAGGTCGACCACGCAAAAGATGGAATCGTATGTGTCTTGCAACGCGACCCAATTTTTGATGGCACCCAAATAGTTGCCGATGTGGAGGTTACCGGATGGTTGGATGCCGGAAAAAATTCTTTTTCTCATATGAATAGTGCTTAGTATCTCGTACCTAGTATTTAGTATAGGGGATTAATCCTTAAGTTTCAAGTGAGCTTGTCTTTGCTGATTTTCTGAGATAAAATAGAAACATAATGAAAAGAAATCAAATGAGACTTGAAATAAAATCAAAAAGACAGAACGGGAAAGGCTTTACGCTGATAGAATTATTAATAATCATTGCTATCATCGGGATCCTACTGACAGCTATTTTGGTGAATATCTATTTTGCCAAAACTAAAGCTGGGGACAATTCCGCCTTTACCAGCTTTAAGAGCGCGGCCACAGCGGCCTATATGTGTCTCTTGACCGGCACTCCTGGGATCAGGTTATCCACTCCGACTGACGCCACGTTGCCCTCTTTGTGTATGAGTGGCGCCACTCCCGTGGTGGGCTTCTCTGCTTGGCCAATAGTCGCCAAGGACGGCTGGGTCTATGGAAATGGTTCGTTCTTGGGTGATGGTTTTTTCTGGTGCAATCTGAGCAATAATCCATCTCCGGTTTCATGCGGGAATCTGGTCGATGGTGTCTGTGGGCAATCGTCTGGCAGTGGCAGTTTCTGTTATGGTCTCAAAAACGGGAGCAAAAGCATCTGGTGCAGCCAAGATGGCTGTCACAAAGTCGGTTTTTAGGAATAAATTTTTTTGCCATAAAAAAACGGACCCGAGGGTCTGTTTTTCATTGTTGACAAGGTTGGATCAAAATTGGGATAGCTCCGCCGGAACAATTGGGCGGAAATTTTTTCTCAATCTCCCTAGTCTGGGTATTCTGTGGTCCGCATTGGCTCCAAGTTCCATAAATGTATTGTTGACATTCTAAGGGAGAAAAATTTCCTCCTTCAGGGGCGCAGCTGACCTGATTTTTAGTGATGAAGACGAGTGATATGGCGAGGAGAATGACGGTTGCCAATCCCAAAAAGGTTAAGCCTTTCCAAGTCCGGATTTTCTTCTTGCTGACGATCATTACGCGGTCTTGCCAAAAATCTCCTAATCCAGAAGCCATCCGATCAATGTTCCTGACGGAATCATTTTGCAGGCGGTTTTCCATCTGGCGCGAATTCTTCCGGACAGTGCCCAGATAATCCGCCAGAGTGATGATACCGATAAGCCTTTTGGTCTCGTCAACAACCGGAAAAGTAGTGAATTTCGTCTCTTTGACTTTTTCCATCAGAGCGGCCACGTCATCTTCGGAAGAGAAAGTGATCGGATCGGCTGTCATAATATCTTTAGCGGCAGATTTCAGAAGGGCCTCAATGTCTTTCTTAAGTTCTTCCGGCAAATAGCGCGTCATCCGGCTTTCTTTCATGAACTTTATATATGTCGGAAAATATATATCGTCATATTTTTTGAGGAAAAAATCCGACTCCGTAATGAGACCGACAATCAGTTTGTCTTTGTCGATCACAGGCACCCCATGGAAGCGGTTGGTGTATAGTATGTCGGAAATTTTGGAAATATCCGTCTCGGGTGAAACGCTAATGACATCCCGAGTCATTATTTCTTTGATCTGCATAAGGTTTGGTTAGTATTGACTTTATTGTACCAAAATCAGCTAGGCCGCGCAACTCGTTCCACTGGCACGGCATTTGTTAATTGTTCCATTTGTGCTAAAATCATTAAGTAGCCGGACGGCTATATTTTAATTTTTTAAAAAAACATTTATGCGGGACATCCAAGAGGTATATAATGAAATGTTGGAGAATAAAAAAAACCAGAAAGATATCAAACGGGAATACAAGGACGCACTTCTAAGCGCCAATGAATATGAAGAAACGACCGAGAAGTTGAAGGAGTTGCGCGAGAAGAAAAAGCAGATTGAGACGATGACGCAAGGGCGTCTGGGCGCGCGTTGGGATGAATTGGAAAAACTGAAGGCCAAGTCGGATGAATTGGCGCAAATGCTTACTGATATTGCCATGACGGAACTGATGGCGGGAAAAACAATCGCCTTGAAAGATGAATATGACAATAATTATGAACCGGTTTATAAGATTACGTTTAAGAAGATAACGTAAAAGTCAGAACCACTGATTAGCACATGAGACCACGTGATTACACTGAATTTAAAAAGACACACTTAAAACGTGTGTCTTTTGATAATGATGGTTTTGAAGCAATAATGGATAACCGATAGAAGGCTCAATCGCGGAAAGAGACGCGATGAATCGCGTCTCTACAGTCCAATATTATTACACCTCAATGATTACCGGTAGCACCATTGGTCTTCTTTGGGTCTTAGTGAAGAGATATTGGCCGACCACTTCGCGGATGTTGTCTTCGATGAATTTCTTTTCCACGGAAGTTTTTTTGGAAGTGGTATCTTTGATGACTTTCAGGATCTTGCGTTTGGTCTCGTTCACCAGGTCAAAATTTTCTTTGACGTAGATGAAGCCGCGGGAAGTGATCTGGATGTTGCCGACCGGTTCTTTGGTCTTCGAGTCCAAGAGAATGGTGATGACAAACATACCGTCTTCGCTCAGCACTTGGCGGTCGCGGAGAACCACTTGTCCGACATCGCCAACGCCCAGACCGTCCACCATAACATAGCTGGTATCAGCTTTTTCTTTGCGCACCTCAGCTCGGCCGTTTTCAGTTTCGAAGACTGAGCCATTATCAAGGACAAAAATATTATTTTTCGATATGCCGACTTCCATCCCGAGTTTGGCGGCTTCTTTCAACATATAGTGATTGGCGTAAACCGGCAGGAAAAAGTCCGGTTTGATCTGACGCAGGATATCCTTGATGTCAAAGGCATTGCAGTGTCCACTGATATGCACGTCCATAATGTCAGTATGGATGACATTGTCGCATTTCCGATAGAGGTTGTCCTTGAGGCGCTGAACGGTCCGTTCGTTACCAGGAATGACGGAAGAGGAAAAGATGATGGTGTCATCCCGCTGCACTTTGATGAAGCGATGATTGTCAGTGATGATGCGCGAGAGCACGGCATTGCCTTCTCCTTGCGCGCCGGTGCAGATGACCACGGTTCGGTTCTTGGGGTATTTATGCAAGTCGTTCACGGTGATGAGCGTTTCCTTGTGCGCTTTGATGTATCCCAATTCTTTGGCGATTTCGATGTTCATCTTCATACTGTATCCATCAAGAGCCACTTTTTTCCCGATACTTTCGGCATACTCGATCAATTTGCCGATCCTCTTGACCTGGGAAGAAAAAGTGCCGATGATGACTTGTCCCTTAGATTCCTTCATTATCCGCTCCAGATTCATAAACATCTCTTTTTCTGAGGTGGCGGCAGCCCGCACGTCGATTGCACCCAGACTTTCCAGCATCAAGATGCGCGGGCTGGGCAGTTTGGAAAGATAGTCATAGGTCAATTTTTGATTGCTGTCCGGATTGTGATCCATCGTCCAATCACCCGGATGGATGACCGTGCCGGCCGGAGTGGAAAGCACCACACCGACGGCGTCCATAATGGAATGTTCCACATCGAAGAAACTGATATGGAAGTTTCCCAATCGGATCTTATCATTGATGGAATTGATACGCATGGTCCGCAAATTGGCCGCGGAACCTTTATTGAAGTCTTCCATCCTTTTTTTCACCAAGGCCAAAGTGAAATCGCGTCCGATGATCGGCGGATTGCCGAGTTTTTCCAAGAGGATCGGCGCGGCGCCGATGTGGTCGAGATGGCCATGGCTCAACAGCACTCCGCGGATATTCTTTTCTTTGCCGCGCAGATAATTGACGTTAGGCACGATATAGTCGATGCCTGGCATATCCTCTTCAGGGAACATAATGCCCATATCCAAGATGATGATGTCCTCGCCATATTCAAAGACGGTCATATTGCGTCCCACTTCTTCATTGCCGCCGAGCGGAATGATTCGCAATCTGTTTTTTTCAATTTTTGGCACCGCGGCACCATTGGATTCTTGCGTCCTTTTCTTCCGAGGTACGCCTTGGTGACGGGAACGCGAATGGTTCCTCGCGGCACCCTCGTTTGTTTTTTTGTTCATAATTTTTTTGAATTGTTTCATTAGAAAGCTCACTTAATATGAGCGATTTTCTAAATTCTGATTAATTGTATTTTATTTTATAAAGACACCTGAAGACTTTCTTGATTTCAAATAAAGAGGGGGTATTTGAAATGTCACCGGCTTCAAGCAAAATAAACTTTAAAGGGAAAATTCCCCAAGATTAAAGTCTAAATAAATAAAAAATGCGTCCTGTAGAAGAATCGAACTTCTGAATGTTTGGACCTATTATCCAAAATACACCTGTCAAGACAAGGATTGTAATAAAGTGAAAGAGAGGGATTTCGTGAGAAGAATTTGACCTAAGTCTATTATAACATATAAGTATAGAGCAAGAAAGTAATTCTGTCAAGGCCTTGTACAGGATGAGTACATAGGACGTGGGTAAATCCTACTTTATGACCGGCAAACCGCCCAGATCCTCTTTTAAGACGGCTTTATAGTGAGAATTTCTCTTTAGGGCCGGTTTTCCGTCATTTTCCACGACATAATAGGCGAAGCCTTGCATCTCTTTGACGGGTGCATAGTCGGCGTGGCCGGGGAAACTGGCCGGATCACGATCTTCGAAATCTACCGGACTGTCGTCCGCGGTGGCGAAATAGGTCGCTCCCGTATTGACCACCAAATGTCCAAAACCGCTCGGCATAAAAACTTCTTGGCCGGCAGTGACTGGGATAGCTCGAAACTCTGCCACTTGGTCGGCCAGCATTTCGCCGTCTTCCGTAGTGACTAATTTTTGGAGCAGGGCAATGCCGGTGCCATAAGTGATCCAATAAGTTTCGCTTAATTCGCCGACGTGGTAATGTCCATAGGTCTTGATGTACTCACCGGAAATGGTCCCCGGTTCCCAAACGGTGATGTTTTTCTGATATTTCCCGCCACGGATCATATAATAGTGGATGGCAGGACCTTGGCCATTTGGATCCATCAACACTTCTTGCATTTTTTCGTGCGTGCGCGCCGCATAATGTTTCGGCACGTTGGTGAAATCAATATTCATAGTTTTTTTTACGAACTACGAAATGAACGAAATACTAAACGTTAAAATCTGCTTTGTTTTCGTATTTTAGTATCTCGTATTAAATTCGTATTTCGTAATTATTATTTTATTTGCTTATTCTTTTGGTCTTGATGTACCAATTGTTGGCGTCGCTGAAGCGACCGGCTGGGGAAATCAGATTCTTGAGGTTGATTCCTTGGACGCTGCGGCTCACGGGGTAGATGTAGCTGGGGCTGTAAAGGAAGATAGCCGGAATTTCATCGGTAATGATTTTTTGCAGGTCGATGTAGTCTTGGGTCCTTTTGTCAGTGTCGAATTGCATCCGTCCGTCGTCGATTAATTTGTCGGAATTGTCATCGCCGAAAAGGGAAAGATTGAGCCCGGGATCTTTTTTCTCGCTGGAGTGCCAGAAGGAAAACGGATCAGGATCGGCCCCGACCACTTGTCCGAAAAGCAGCGCTTCATATTCGCGCGGACGGATGTAATTCTCTTGCACATCGGTGATGGAAAGCGAACTGATGTTCACTTTCACTCCGATCTTCTCCCATTGAGATTTCAAAAGGTTAGCGGTCTGGGTCAATTCGCTCCAGTCGGTCGTGACCAAATCAATTTCCAAGGGTGTTTCGTCTTTGGCTCGCCATCCATCAGCTCCTTTGTTCCAACCTTTGGAATCCAAGAGCTGGTTGGCTTTATCCGTATTGAATTCCGCTTGGGCGGATCCGTCGGAATAGCCGATCATCCCCGGGAGAAAAGGAGAAAAAGCGGGGCGACCATTGCCGTCTAAGACCGCATTGATGATTTCTTGGCGATCGGTAGCCAAGCTGAGGGCGGCGCGCACTTCATCGCTGGCCACGGGGATGCTTTTGGTCTGGTTGAAAAAAACGGCGAAATACCGTGGCAACTCAAGGTCATAAATGGCGGTGCTTTTTTGTACTTTGATGTCTTTCAGTTTTTCGGAAGAAAGCCCGCCGATGCCCATAATCTCTTTGCGATTGAGGGCGGAGAGGACGGAGTCTTCATCCGCATAAAAATTGAAAGTCATTTTGGAAATGTAGGGTTTGCCGGTGAAATAGGCCGGATTGGAAATTAATTTGTAGGAAACGATATTGCCATTGGAATCTTTCTGCACGCTGTCATATTTGTATGGTCCCGTCCCGATCGGCTTCAAGTTCATCGGATTCAAAGCGAAATTGCTCGGGGTGATGGAATTCCAAAGGTGTTTGGGCAATATGCCAAAAACAAGATTGCTCAGGAAGCCTACATAGGGCTTGTCAATCTTGAATTGGATGGTGCGATCATCAAGGACGCTGGTCTGGATCCCTTGCCAGTTGCTCCGCAGGGGCGATTTATAGACCGGATCGGACAAAAGATTGATGGTGAAAGCGACATCATCGGCGTTGAACTTTTCGTTATCATGCCACACGACATTTTCCCGCAGATGGACGGTGTAAGTGGTTTTGTCCTCGGACAAGTCATAGCCGGAAGCTAAATCGGGTGAAATCTGGCCCGCGGAATCATATTTGAAAAGACCGGAGTAGATGAGGCGAGCCATATCGGCATCGGTTTCATTGGAGCTGGAAAGTAACGGATTGATATGCGCCGGTTGACCGACGATACCCTCGATATATTCTCCGCCATACGCAGGGATAGCCTTGGTTTTTGAATGATAAAAAAGAAAAGCGCAACTGATGGTCGAGCCAATAAGGACGAGCCAAAGAAAATAAAAAAGAAACTTTTCTTTCAAGTTTAGAGTCTTATTTATTTTCAGCCATTTGGAAACTGTTAGGAAGAGGCTGTTTTTTTCGGGCAAGTTACTAATATGTTTTAGGTCAGATGATTATTATTCGTCATTTTGCCAGCGTGAAACTTGCTACGGCCAAAATGATAAACAATCCGGAAAGGAGTATGGAAGCGGAAATGAGAAACTTTTCAAAGCCGCGCTTGGTGTAGTAGCCTCCGAAACTTCCGCCAAAGGCGCCCGAGAGTCCTGCGCCGCGATTTTGTAGCAGGATGGATATGATGAGTAGGACTGAAACGATGACCTCAGCAATATTAATTATCTTTTCCATATAATTCGGGCCGATTGGCCGAGCAATTTGAGCTAAAAACTGACCATTGCGAAACTCATAATAGAATAGCAAAAGCCGGTTGGAAAGTCAATGGCCCGTTTTTAAGAGTTAATAACTTTTTCCAAGAATATCCGGAACACGTAGTGTGTAATACTCCTGCTGCCGGTTTTAATTTCGTGGTTTTTTAAGTTTTGTATTCCTATTTCGGATATGGTTTAATTATAAAAGATAAAGATCGTTATGTCGAACAAGTTCAAAATTTCATCCAAAATCAAACAGGGGGGAGACCTTGCAAGGCCGCCTGGGGCGACCGCGGGGCGAGCCTGCTGGTTGTATATAATGTTATGACAAAAAATTTATTTAAAATTAATTCAAGATTCAAGCCGGAAGGGGATCAGCCGCAAGCCATTGAGCAGTTGACGGCGGGGCTGGAAAGCGGGAAAAAATTCCAGACGCTTTTGGGCGTGACGGGATCGGGCAAGACTTTCACCATTGCCAATGTCATTGAAAAAATGCAGAAGCCGACTTTGGTCATCGCGCCGAATAAGACTTTGGCGGCGCAGTTGGCGCAAGAGTTCCGCACGTTTTTCCCGAAGAGCGCGGTGGAATATTTTGTCAGTTACTATGATTACTATCAGCCGGAAGCCTACATCGCTTCTTCGGACACATATATAGAGAAGGAGTCTCAGATCAATGATGAGATTGATCGTTTGCGTCACGCCGCCACGGCGGCACTCATGAGTCGGGAAGATGTCATTATTTGCGCGTCAGTATCGTGCATCTATGGTTTAGGGAGCCCGGAATATTATCGGGACATTACGTTGGAATTGGCGGTGCGCGGTTCGCAACCCCTCCCCAGCCCTCCCCTGAATACAGGGGAGGGGGCAGTTGGAAGGGACAAAATCGTCCACAAACTTATCGAGATGCAATATAATCGCACTGATGTTCTGGCGCGGGGTTCTTTCCGTCTGACTGGACCAACTCTGGAAATCATTACCCCAGGAAGAGAAATCATTACGCGTATAAATTTTGAGGGAGATGGTATTGAAAAAATTGTCGAATATGATGTCCTTACTGGTGAAGAATTGGCGACGCTCGAAAAGACTGTCATTTATCCGGCTAAGCATTTCGTGGTGCCGGAACCGGTCATGGGAAAGGCCTTTGGCCAAATCCAAAAAGAATTGGATGCACAACTGAAACATTTTCGGGACAATGGAAAACTTTTGGAAGCGGAACGGCTCGGCCGACGGACCAAGCAAGACATCGAAATGATGCGTGAGATCGGCTATTGCAATGGTATCGAAAATTATTCCAGATTTCTGACTGACCGGAGGTCTGGCGAAGCGCCGTACACTCTCATTGATTATTTTCCTCAAGATTTCCTGATGGTTATTGACGAGTCACACGTGACAGTGCCACAACTCAATGGGATGTATAACGGCGACCACGCGCGCAAGACTTCCCTCATTGATAATGGTTTTCGTTTGCCCAGCGCCTACGATAACCGTCCCTTGAAATTTCCGGAGTTCGAGAAGAAAATCAATCAAGCCATTTTTGTTAGTGCGACGCCGGCAAGGTGGGAGATAGAGAAATCGTCCACAACCCCTCCGTCCCGATTACGGGACACCTCCCCTGAGTACAGGGGAGGGGGCATCGTTGAACAGATCATCCGTCCCACTGGCCTCATTGACCCGGAACTTGAGATCAAGCCGACGCGCGGACAGGTGAAAGACGTAACGAAGGAGATTAAAAAAATCATAAAACGCCATGAACGAGTGCTCATCACGACGCTCACTAAAAAACAAGCTGAAGACTTGTCGGAATTTTTGCGCGAATCGGAAGTGAAGTCTGAATATCTGCATTCGGGGGTAGATACGCTCGACCGTGTGCGGATCTTGGAAGAATTGCGGCGGGGGAAATTCGATGTTCTGGTGGGCGTAAATCTTTTGCGGGAAGGTTTGGACTTGCCGGAAGTCTCTTTGGTGGCCATACTGGATGCGGACAAAGAAGGATTTCTCCGCAGTGAAACTTCGCTCATCCAAACTATCGGCCGCGCGGCGCGCAATGTGCGTGGTAAAGTGATTCTCTATGCCGACACGGTAACCGGCTCAATGCAGCGCGCCATTTCCGAAACGGATCGCCGCCGCGCGGTGCAAGCAGCTTATAACAAAAAACATCATATCACCCCTAAAACTATCATTAAGAAAATTAAATCAATCGTTGATCATGAAGTCAACCCACAACTATCGCGCGACTTCACCGAACTGGAATCTTTGGAAGATATCGCCGGCTACATCAAACAGCGCGAAAAAGAAATGAAAAACGCCTCGCGCAATTTGGAATTTGAAAAGGCCGCCGTCATCCGCGATGAAATTTCCCAACTCAGGAAGATGCAGAGGAAATAGGTGCAAACTTTTGGCCGTTTGACGGAGGACTATTTTTAAGGGTAATATATAGGAGCAGGGAAGGGTACTTTGAAATATTATTTTTCAACTGGAGGGGCTTCTATGGACAATTCTATAGAGGAAATCAAAAAACTCATTAGGGAGTTCGAGAAGGACATTCTTGGAAGTCGCAAGAATGATACCGCTGCCGTATCGGCAATACTCGAACTAAGATTCGGTGGTTCTTTCGCTAGAAGAAAATTAGTCAGCCTGGGAGAACTGACGCTGGAGCATCTTGTGCAACATCTTTCGGAAAATATGCCAGTGGACAATGATTTGCAATATGCGTGGTGCAAATTGTTCAACTGGATCGAGATGGACGTGGATCTGGAAAAGAGAGGCCCGGAAGAATACATACTGGACGAGTGGATTGGCTGGGCTAAAATAATCGTAGGAGAAGAAGCCTCCTATAAGAAGCTTCCTAATTGAAATTGATCGGTCTGACCCAGCTTGCTGATTTTGGCAAGCTGTTTTTTTGTTTGGCAATGGGTAATTGTCACAATCCAATTATGGGTGTAAAATGAAGTGGTAATAAATTTAAGATTAATAAATGGAGAATGAGAATAAAATTCCGGAAACTTCGACGGAAGATAACATAGGACAAAAAACAGAAATTATGGAAGGATCAAAGGCGAGTTGTTGCAGTAAAGCATGTGGAGATTGGTGCACTCCGGAGCGCAAGAAGATGGCGCTTTTGGCGGTGGCAATCATAGTGGTGCTTATCGCGGTGGCGGGATATAAATTCAAAGGAATAAATCCGATGGCTTTTTTCCAACATAAGAAAGTTTTGACGGCAGAAGAAGCTAAAGCTAAAGCCGCTGATTTTATCGATAAGAATCTGGTGCAACCGGGAACCAAGGTGGATATCTCCGGGGTGACGCTCACGGGGGAGTTGTATAAGCTGGATATAAATGTTAGTGGTCAAAAAATCGAAGCCTATATGACCAAGGATGGCAGTCAATTTTTCCCGACCGCCATGGATATGAATGCCGATCCGGCCGCGGCCAAGACTGATCAGCCAGCCGCAGCACCTGACAAAGAAATTACCAAGAGTGATAAGCCGGTCGTAGATCTGTATGTGATGGCTTTCTGTCCTTATGGCAATAAAGCGGAAGACACTTTGAAGCCGGTCTATGATTTGCTCAAGAATAAGGTGACTTTCAATTTCCATTACATCGTTTCAGTCAACGGCACGGATGTCCAGTCGTTGCATGGTGCCAAAGAAGTGACGGAAGATGAAAAAGAAGCGTGTGTCTTGAAAACTTACGGCAATGATAAATGGATGGCCATCGCCACTTATGTGAATGATAAATGCGGCAGTGATGGCGCTTGCTTTGAAACAGGGGCGAAGACTCTGGGTATCGATGTGACCAAGATAACTGCTTGCGTCACCGCGAGCGGCTTGGATCTGATGAAGGCGAATGAAAAAGCTTCGGCTGATGCCGGCGCCAGCGGATCACCGACGATGCTCGTGAATGGTGTGACGACGAGCAAGGTCTATCAATACGGCGATTCAGAAACATACAAGCAGACCATCTGCAGCGCTTTCAATACTGCTCCCGCGGAATGTTCCAAAACATTAGCTTCTAACACCGCCGATGCCTCCCAAGGCGGCAGCTGTGGAAATTAGGAACTGATTGAAAAAAGCCAAAAAGACGCGATAAAACGCGTCTTTTTTGTACGTGCGGGGACTTATCCACAAGCGCAGGGTTGCAGTGATAGTAGAACAATGCTAACATAACACTATAAGCATTTTAACATACTGACATTTTAGCATTTTAACATTTGCGTAAGATGTTGTATCGAAAACAAAACATATGGAACCACAAGCGCTCACGGCCAAACAGCAGGCCATCATCGAATCGATCCGAGAATTCATCGAGCAGGAAAAGGAAAATCCGACCAGCTATAAACTGCAGAAGCATCTTGAATCTTGTGGTGGACGAGATAGCTTGAAGTCGGTTATGCAGGTCATCGAAGCCTTGGAAAGAAAGGACCTAGTGAAAAGGGACAAAAAAAGAAAATTGTATCTGGTTGAAAACAACAGCTTCGCCAATCTGAAAAATATTTTTTCCATCCCTGTCTATGGCTTGGCTTCTTGCGGAGAAGCTTTGGCCTACGCCGAGGATAATGTGGACGGGTTCTTGCGCATCTCACAAAGCCTTTTCCGCAAAGTCGATTCGGCCAAGCTTTTCGCCGTGAAAGCCTTGGGAGATTCGATGGACAAAAACGGCGTGAACGACGGTGATTATGTCATTTTTGAAAAATATGAAAATGGTGGCGAAGAATTGGAAGGAAAAATCGTGGTAGCGGTCATCAACGGGATGGCGACCATCAAGAAATATAAGAAAGTGAGCGATGATATCATCGGGCTTTTTCCTCATTCCACCAACACTATCCATCAACCGATCTTCATCCACTCCAACGACTCTATCTTGATTGCCGGTGTCTTCAAAAAAGTGCTGCCGGTGAAATTTGTGAGCCTATAGAAAAATCCAAATTTCAAAATCCAAATGACAAATCAAGCTCAAAATCCAAAATCAAAAAAGGTATACGACTTGATTGAAAGAACGTCTGTGTTTGGAGAGGGTGTCGTTGATTTTGTTAAAACTTTGCCAAGAGATGAAATCAATAAAACTTTGATATCACAATTAGTGCGATCAGGAACGAGTGTAGGTGCTAATTACATGGAAGCTGATTGTGCGGAGTCAAAAAAAGATTTCATTCACAAGATGACAATTTGTAAAAAAGAAGCCAAGGAGACATTGCACTGGATAAGAATAATTGCACATGCAAACCAGAACAGAAAAGATGAATGTAGGGATTTGTACAGAGAATCTCACGAATTACTATTGATATTTTCCGCAATTATTGGGAAAAAAAAGTAGTATCTTTTGGATTTTAGTCATTTTGATTTGATTTGACATTTGGATTTTGTCATTGGGATTTCTAACTAAACATTGCCAAGAATATATTTTAGCAGTAAAGTGTAGTACTGATTGAAAATATAATTTAAGCCAGAAGTACCTCCAAAGGGGAAGTTTTTGGCGTCCTCTATGATAGTAAAGAAATTAAAATGGATAAAATAATCATAAAAGGTGCGCGGGAACACAATCTGAAGAATGTCGATTTGGAATTGCCGCGCAACAAATTCATCGTGTTTACGGGGCTTTCCGGCAGTGGGAAGTCCACGCTGGCTTTTGATACTATTTTTGCTGAAGGGCAACGGCGCTATTTGGAAAGTCTATCTAGCTACGCCCGCCAATTTTTGGGTCAGATGGACAAACCGGATGTGGACTACATCGAAGGGCTTTCGCCGGCCATTTCCATCGATCAAAAAGCCGCTTCGCACAATCCGCGCTCCACAGTGGGAACGGTCACTGAAATCCATGACTATTTACGTTTGCTTTATGCTAAGATCGGCTTGCCGCATTGTCCCATTTGTAACAGGGAAATCAGAAAACTTTCGGTGGATGAAATCGTGGATCGGATTGTGGAGGTGTGCACAGTTGACCCACAGCATGTTTCTGTAGAAACGCAGCATGCTGCGTCTCTACAGAAGTCGTGCTCTATTGAAATTCTTTCTCCGGTCGTTCGGGCGCGGAAAGGAGAATATTCGACTTTGTTGGCTGATATGTTCCGCCGCGGATTTTCGGCCGCCTATGTCAACGGAGAAAAATATGAATTAGATGCCAAGATTGGCGAGCGATTGAAGCTGGCGCGTTACAAAAAGCATAACATCGATATTGTGGTGGACACCGTGGAAATTTCTAGTGAAAATATTTCCAGAATTTTTGAGAGCGTGGAGAAAGCCTTGAAGTTGGCAGAAGGACTGGTGAAAATAAAATTTCAAAATCCAAATGACAAATTACAAATAAATTCCAAAATCAAAATTCCAAAATCAAAAAATAAATTCAAAGAGGTGGTTTTCAATCAGAAATTGGCGTGTCCGGAACATGAGATTGAGTTTCCGGAAATGGAACCGCGCCTATTTTCTTTTAACAGTCCATTTGGAGCGTGTAGCGCTTGTGAAGGTTTAGGCACGAAAAAAGAAATCAATTCGGAACTCGTGGTGCCGGACAAGAATAAGACCATTACTCAAGGCGGCATCATGCCATGGAGCTACAAAAAGAATAATTGGCAGGGCACGATTCTTTCCGCCGTGTGCAAACATTTTCATATTTCTGACAATGTGCGACTCAGCGATCTGTCGGAACAGAAGTTTAACATTTTGATGTTTGGCGCCGAAGAAGCGACTGAGGTTATTTCGGAAGCCGAAGCTGAGGATATCCCAGTGACATTGCGCTCGAAAACCGGTTCGATGTGGAAATATAATATGCACTGGCGCGGGGTAGTCGGCTATCTGCAGGAGCGTTACAAAAAAACCACTTCGGACGCAGTCCGGACAGACACGGAAAAATATATGTCGCAAAATCCGTGTTCGGTCTGCCACGGTTCACGCTACAAACCAGAAGCACTGTTGGTGACAGTGGGGAATAAGAACATCTCAGAAGTTTCTAAGGAAAGTATTTTTGAAACAGTACAATTTTTCCGTGCGCTCGTTCTGAGCTCGCGCGAAAAATTGATTGCTGGTCGGATCCTAAAAGAGATTGTGGCGCGGCTCGGATTTTTGGAAAATGTCGGCCTCGGGTATCTGACGCTCGGGCGCGCGGCCAACACTTTGGCCGGTGGCGAAGCGCAAAGGATCCGCCTGGCCTCGCAGATCGGGTCGCAATTGGTTGGCGTGCTCTACATCCTAGATGAGCCGTCAGTGGGTTTGCATATGCGGGATAATACTAAACTACTCGAAACGCTGCTTCACTTGCGCGATATCGGTAATACGCTGATTGTGGTCGAACATGATGAAGAAACGATGCTGGCGGCGGACTATTTGGTGGACATCGGACCCGGCGCGGGAGTGCATGGCGGGACGATCGTGGCGAGTGGCACACCGGCGGAAGTGATGAAAAGCAAGAAATCTTTGACCGCAAAGTATCTCACCAAAAAATTGCAGATTGAAACGCCAGTGGGGCACCGACCGGTCAAGAACAAAAAATGGATAACGGTGCGCGGGGCGCGCGAACATAATTTGAAAAATGTGACCGTGCAATTCCCTTTGAAAGTGTTGACGTGCGTGACCGGAGTTTCCGGTTCGGGCAAATCGACTTTGGTGGAAGACATCCTTTTCAAATCTCTGTCGGCCAGCATTATGCGGTCGCTTGATCGTCCGGGGCGTCATAGTGAAATCGTGGGCGCGCATCACATCAATAAAATCATTATGATTGATCAGTCGCCAATTGGGCGCACACCCAGATCAAACACAGCCACCTACACCGGACTGTTCACACCAATTCGCGAACTGTTTGCTTCGACTCGTGACGCGCGCGCCAAAGGCTATGGTCCTGGGCGCTTTTCTTTCAATATTCGTGGTGGCCGTTGCGATAATTGCCAAGGTGATGGTTACAATAAGATCGAGATGCAATTTATGCCGGATGTCTATCTGCCGTGCGACGTATGCGGCGGCAAAAGGTATAACAGCGAAACTTTGAAAGTGGATTACAAAGGCAAAAATATCGCGGAAGTGTTGGACATGACTGTGACTGAAGCGCGCGAATTTTTCCAAAATTTTCATGACATCCACGATAAACTGGCGGTCTTGGAAGATGTCGGTCTTGGCTATATCAAAATCGGGCAATCGGCCACCACTTTGTCCGGCGGGGAAGCGCAACGCATCAAATTGGCCACGGAACTCTCGCGCCGCGCTACTGGCGACACGCTTTACATCTTGGACGAACCGACCACCGGCTTGCATTTCGATGACATCAAAAAACTTTTGAAAGTTTTGAATCGTTTGGTGGACGCGGGCAATAGCGTGGTGGTCATCGAACATAATTTGGATGTCATTAAAACGGCCGACTACGTGATCGATCTCGGCCCAGAAGGCGGGAACAATGGCGGGAAAGTGGTGGTCTCTGGCACGCCGGAAGAAGTGGCAGCGCATTGGGAGAAGAGTTGGACGGGACGGTATTTGAAGGAATGTCTGAACCACTGATTCTCACGTGATTATCCTGATTACACTGATGTAAAAAGGCAGAATGCAAATGCGGGATGGTATTTTGTAGAGGTTCAATTTATTGAACCCGTAACGAAAAAAGGTTTGATAAATCAAACCTCTACATCTAATTAAAAAATATAAATTTAAAATAAAAAAACGGACGACAAATCGTGTGGCGATTTGTCGTCCGAGATGGAGGGAATGTTAATAACGTACTTCAAGGATACCTCCCAGTCTGCGGTACTCCTCCTCTAGGTGCTGTATTTCTGTTGATATTGTTCGCCTCTTTCTTTTTAACTCATACAGCTTAACTTCGATTTTTTGGAGTGGCGTTATCAGGAGTCTGCTTTTTGGGGCTAGACCGAGGAATTCTTTTTCTTGATACAACTTTAGAAGCAGTGTTAGTCATGATTTTTCTCCTTGTTTTCTATGGGATGCGGGAAAGAACATTAATCAGCTTAAATTTTATCTAGTATAGCGTTATAATATAAAATATGTCAAAAATTTCTCAAAAATTAAAAAATCTACCAACTTCCCCCGGTGTCTATATTTTCAAGGGCAAAACTGGGGAGGTTTTGTATGTGGGGAAGGCGACGAGTTTGAAAGATCGGGTGGGGTCGTATTTTGTCGGTGTAGGGACAGGTCGCGACCTGTCCCTACAATACGTCCGTCCAATTGAAATTATGATTGCGGAAGTGGCGGACATTGAAACCAGAAAGACTGATACGGTTTTGGAGGCGTATATTTTGGAACAAGAACTCATCAAGAAGATCCAGCCGAAATATAATGTCGATGGGAAGGATGATAAGTCATTTTCATATGTGCTCCTTACTAAGGAAAATTTTCCTAGGTTTGAAATGTTGCGCGGGACAGACATTGCTCAAATTTCAAAATCCAAGTTACAAATATCAAATAAAATCCAAATTACAAATTCTAAATTTAAAAATATAAAATTTGCAAAAATTTATGGACCATATACCTCTAAGAAACAAATTGAAATCGTACTGAAAATTTTGCGTAAGATTTTTCCCTATCACGCGAAGCCGCAACAGACAGAGAAAGGCTGTTTGGATCATCAGATGGGACTTTGCCCGGGGCCGTATGCGGGGGAAATTTCCAAGTGCGATTATGCCAAAAATATCCGCGGCATCAAGATGATCTTAGAAGGCAAGAAGAAAAATCTCATTACTAAAATGAAAAAAGAAATGGCAGTGGCGGCGGAGAAAGAAGATTTTGAAAAAGCGGCGAGTCTCCGCAATCAGATTTTTGCGTTGCAACACGTGCAAGATATGGCGATGATTTCCAGCGACCACAACCCCTCCGTCTCGACGAGTACGTCGAGCCACCTCCCCTGGGTACAGGGGAGGATTTACCGCATTGAAGGTTATGACATTTCCAATATAAGCGGTCAATATGCCGTCGGTTCGATGGTGGTGTTTGATAATACTAATGGACAAATGGAACCAAATAAAAACGAATATCGCAAATTTAAAATTAAAACTGTCCAAGGCGCGAACGACGTGGCCATGATGGAAGAAGTGCTCACGCGGCGTTTCAAAAATGCTTGGCTGCGGCCGAATGTGATTTTGCTCGATGGCGGCGTGGGACATTTGAACATCGCGCGCCGCGTTTTGCGCCGATTGCACCTCGACATCCCCATTTTGGCCGTAGCCAAAGGCCCGACGCGCAAAAAATTAGACCTGCGTACTTTCGGCAGCGTGCCGGAAATTCCGGAAAACATCATTGCTCAGATCCGCGACGAAGCCCATCGGTTTGCTATTGGGTATCATAGGAAATTAAGGAGGAAGGGGAGTTTGGAATAATTGTAAAACTTGATTTGTATAAATAGTTGACTGAATCGATTGGCTATGCTAAGCTGTGATTTCGGTCAAAGAGGCAAAAACACATAACAAAAAAACAATTGAAAAGGAGTTTTAGAGGATGGAGACCATAGGAGTAAATTGGGATAATTTCGTGAAAAAATCAAAAGGCAAAAAACCGGCGCCTGATATTCTTCTACAAAAAGCCGAGAGTGAATTTTATCGCCTCTTGAGCGTATTTGATAACAATGAGCGACCAACAACGTTGGCTGCTGAAGTTTGTTTCCAATACCCAAAACATGATGTGGCGAGTTTTCTTGACAGTCACGTCAGAGAGGCATTGTCGCAGTAATTGTAATTACGCGACGCTGAGAGTTTTAGGGGATGTTTTGCGCAACGCGCGAGACATCCCTTCTTTTTTTTCTTGACTTTTTCCCAAAAATATCCTACACTCTTAAGTCGAGTACATTAACAAAAATAACATATTTTTTGGTCGTAAATTTTAGGGTTTTTGCCAGAACTTTAAGATGTGCGACCAAGGGAGATGTTATAAAAAGAAGTCAAATATATAATGGAGGAAATGGAGATGGATAAAATAAATCTGAAGCTGGAAGATGAGATAAAATTTTTGTGGAAAGAAAACGAAGAATCTGTTGAAACGACTGAATATGTCGGAGACAAAGATTTTCGCGGGAGATTTCTTATTATCCATAAAGATGAATGGCAGTATTTTCTCGCAGTGGGCAGTGCAAATAAAGATGTATGCGACCACAGGGATATACTTAAGAAAATCAAAGATGGTGGTGTTTTACAAATCAATGCAGGGCTTGTCGCAGCTGGCGGTTTCGTGGATGTTTTTCCTGAATATAACCAGATTGTATTTTATGGAGAATCAATCGGTCTCAAAGTGTCTTTTAACGAGGATGATGTCATTTGGGTGGCAAGAACAATGGCACTCCCTTGGGGACTTCAAAAAGCGGCTGTGATTAAAAAGGGATATCCATATAAAATGGATGAAAGATCTAGAAATCCAGCCATACAGTGCATGCTTGAAAAATATGGAGCTAGACCTCCATTTGGGGGAGAAATAAGAGAAGCATTTCATTGGGCCATTGTGTTGGAAGAAATATTTTTCGATCTCAGTGAGAAATGAAAAATATCTTCTGTATAGCTTTGTCTGCAGGGTGAAACACTCACCCTGCAGTTTTTTTATTTTCCAAAAAATAAATTTTTAAAATTTAATCATTATCATAACGTTTTTCCTCCTTATATTTACCCTAAAAACCACCCCAAAACCCTTCCCTTTACAAAACTGAAATTTTCCTGTAAAATCGTTAATCAGTATAACACTTCTTCAAAAATGATCATGCCAAATTCAAAACAGGCTTCCGCAAAGTCGCCTAGGGCGACTGTGGGGCAAGCACCAATAAAAGTCAAGCGGGATAAAATTAAAATTTTCGGCGCACGGGTGAATAATTTGAAAAACATCAGTCTAGAAATTCCGCGGGATAAGTTGGTGGTGGTGACGGGGCTTTCGGGTAGTGGTAAGTCTTCTTTGGCCTTTGACGTGGTGCACGCCGAAGGCAACCGGCGGTACCTCGAAAGTATGTCGAGCTATGTGCGGCACTTTTTGGAAATTTCCGGCAAGCCTGATGTCGACAAGATTGAAAATTTGAGTCCGACCATTTCCATCGACCAGAAGAGCATCAGTAAAAGTCCGCGTTCGACGGTGGGCACGATCACGGAAATCTATGATTATTTACGTGTGTGTTTTGCCAAGGTCGGCACGCCCTATTGTCCGCATTGCCGCTTGCCGATGACGCAAAAGAGCAATCAAGAAATCTTGGCGGAAATTTTTGAACTGCCGGACAATACGCAGCTCGGCATCTTGGCACGTCTTCGCGAGGAGGGCAAAGATACGCATCAGATCTTGAAAAATATCAGCCAGCTGGGTTATGCGCGGGCGCGCATCAATGGCAAAATTATGTTGATTGCCGACGCTTTGGTTTCCTCAGAAGATTTTTTGGCGGAGAGCATCGAGATCGTCGTTGATCGCATAACTTTTAAGACGAAGACGCCAGACAAAGAAAGGATCTTGGATTCGATCGAAACTGCTTTCCGTTTGGGCAAGGGTTTTATGGCGATAAGCATCGATAATGAAGAGAGCCGCATCTACAACCAAGATTTCGTCTGCAGCAACTGCTATTTCAAAATTCCGGAAATCACCCCGAAACATTTTTCTTTCAACAGTCCGGAAGGAGCCTGTTCTCGTTGCGCGGGACTGGGGGTGGTGCGCGAAGTGGACGCGGAACTGATCATTCCGAATCGCAATCTGTCTTTGGCGGAAGGTGCTATTTTACCGCTGTCCAAATCCGGCGGCCGTACGGGAGGAACAAGCAATTATTTATACAAGTTGGAAGAGATCGGGAAGAAAAAAGGTTTTTCCATCAATGATCCGATCAAAAAATTGAGCGAAAAAAATTTGGATATCGTGCTTTACGGACTCAAAAATGAAAATCAGGAAACGACATTTGCCGGCGTGGTGGAAATCATTAAGAAGAAATATGACGAATCCACCGCGGTCACTTTCCGGAAAGAGATTGAAAAATATATGTTGCAAAAAGTTTGCTCTGAGTGTGAAGGCAAACGGATAAAAAAAGAATATGCTGCCGTTTTGGCTATGGGCAGATCTATTTCGGATATCGTCAGGATGGACATTGAGGCTTTTTTGGAATTTCTGAAAGAATTTGAAAATTGGCCACTGACCGGTATTAAAAAAGAAACTATCCGGCCACTGGTGAAAGATATGGCGCAAAAAGCCGCCGCTCTCAAAAATGTCGGTTTGGAATATCTGGAGCTTTTCCGTTCAGCTGAATCTTTGTCCGGCGGGGAAGGCCAGCGCATCCGTTTGGCGACCCAAATCGGTTCAGAACTTTCCGGCATCATCTATGTCCTGGACGAGCCGTCAGTGGGTCTTCATAGCCGTGACACTAAAAAACTTATCGAGACGATGAAATTTTTGCGGGACAACGGCAATTCATTGGTGGTGGTGGAGCATGACCGCGACATCATTGAGAACGCGGATTGGATCATTGATATGGGTCCGGGAGCGGGACTGGAAGGGGGCGAAGTCATCTTTGAAGGTGATATTGCCAAGCTCAAAAAATCCAAAACTTCCACGGCACGTTTCTTGTCCGGACAGGAAAAAATTTCTTCGCGGAAAAAATCACGTCCCGCAGCCAAGAAATATATTGAAATTTTGGGTGCGACTGAGCATAATTTGAAAAACGTTGATGTGAGAATCCCCTTGGAAAGATTCGTATCCATTACGGGTGTTTCCGGTAGCGGAAAATCAACTTTGGTCTCGGACATCTTGGCGGTAGCATTGTCCCGTCATTTCTTCCGTGCGAAAGCGGAAGCGGGAAAACACAAAAAAATCACTGGTCTCAATCTGATCGACAAAGTGATTAATGTTGATCAATCTCCAATTGGTCGAACGCCCAGATCGAACGCGGCTACATATACGGGTGTATTTTCGCATATCCGAGAACTTTTCGCATCGACTGAAGAAGCGAAAAGCCGAGGCTATGATGCCAGTCGGTTCAGCTTTAATATGAAAGGCGGGCGTTGTGAAAGTTGTCAGGGCGATGGGACGAAAAAGATCGAGATGTATCTCCTGCCAGATATGTATGTCAAATGCGAAGCGTGCAATGGGATGCGTTACAACCAAAAAACGCTGGACATTGAATATCAAGGCGTGGACATCGCCGCCGTGCTGGATATGAGCGTTTCTTATGCATTGAAATTTTTTCATAAGACGCCGCTCGTCGTGGAAAAATTGCGAACCTTGGAAGAGGTCGGTCTGGGTTATTTGAAATTGGGGCAAAGCGCGACCAATCTGTCCGGCGGGGAGGCGCAACGTATCAAGTTAGCGGCGGAATTGGCGCGCAAATCCACCGGCAAGACACTGTATATCTTGGACGAACCGACCATTGGTCTGCATTTTGAAGATGTGCGGAAACTTTTGAAAATTTTGGACGCGCTGGTGGAAAAAGGCAATTCCGTGGTGGTCGTCGAGCATAACACGGACGTGATCGCTTATGGCGATTGGGTGATCGATCTCGGACCGGAAGGGGGAAAAGGCGGCGGAGAGATCGTTTATGCCGGCGCGCCCGCGGGACTCAAAAAATGTAAACGGAGTTGGACGGGAAAATATTTATAAAATTTTCAATTATCAATTTACAGTTTTCAATGAATTTTCAATTAATAAATTTTAGAATTGAAAATTGATCATTGAGCATTGATTGGAGATTGATTATTGAAGATTGAAAATTAGTGACTATTCTTTCTAAAAATATCTTAGCTACCATAATCTACTACGACATTCTGGATTATCCGATGACGGCCTTTGAAGTCTGGAAATATTTAACTAACGTTGATGAGCGAAAAGGTGAGAAGGTTGAAGCGGAAAGGATTGGATTGGTGAAAGTTGTCCAAGCTTTGGAAAGCGAGGAATTGGAAAGTCAGATCGAACAATTCCAAGGGTTCTATTTTTTACGTGGTCGCGGGTTTTTAGTGGAAAAACGATTGGAGAGAAACAAGATTTCGCAACAAAAACTTAAAATTATCAGAGGAGTGGTTTTTTGGCTAAGATTTTTGCCATATGTGCGGATGGTGGCGGTAACAGGGACAGTGGCTATGAAAAACGCCGGCAAGAACAGTGATTTGGATCTTCTGGTAGTCATCCGTCAGGGCCGGATCTTTTTCGGCCGCACAGCCGTGACCGCACTGGTGCATCTTATGGGCAAAAGGAGATATGGCAAAAAGATCGCTAATCGGATATGTCTGAATTGTTTTTTGACTGATGAGTCGCTGACCAGCCGCCTGCAGGACGTCTTCTCAGCTTCAGAATATTTTTTTATCGTGCCTCTGTTGGGACAGCGGATCTTTTTAGAATTCAAGCATAAGAATGCTTGGATAAAAAAATTCAAGATAAATTTTTGTCCGGAAGATGTGATTGGTCTGAAGATGCTTTGCGAGGCCGGCAAAGCAAAAAAGGTAAGGGGCGTCTTGGAAAATATCTTCGATCGGAATGTTTTTAATTTGCTGGAGAGTTGGCTTGAGAAATGGCAGACTGGACGCATTGCTAGGGATCCGCGTACTAAAGAAGACGGCAGCATCATTATGGCTGACTCCGAAGCGTTAATTTTTTTCCATCATGCGCACAGCTTGGAGATGGATAAATTGTTCCAAAAGCGACTAGTCGAGGCTATTTCCGATTGAAAAACATTTGCATCGGGGAAATAGGGCCTGCGCATAGCGAGACTCTCTTTTTTTGTTTTTTTATGGTATAATAGTATAAGATATTAAAACTAAAATAAAAATTTATAATGAAGATCGTTAATGATTTCAATTTGAAAAAACAAGCCGATGAATTGGGAATCAGGATCTGGCAGACTCCCGGAGCCCTTTTCATCATTATGGGATTTGTGGCGATGATCATTATGGCGGCCACATATTTTGTTTCCAAGAGCTATGATAATCCGCAAGTATTGGTGGCTTCGGAATGCTTAGTGGTTATGATTGTGTTTTCCACAGGTACGTCGATCAGCCGGTTTGTTGGACAAATGGCTAACTTGAATCGGATGAAAAGCGAGTTTGTGGCAGTAGCCTCGCATCAGTTACGCACCCCGCTTTCCGCTATCAGATGGGAAACGGAGCTCCTGCTTACCAAGCTGAACAAGGATCTGAACCAGAATCAGATAGAAAAGATGAAAAATATTTCCAAGCTCAGCTTGAGGATGACCCGCTTGGTGAACGACCTTTTGGATGTGGCGCGGATCGATCAAGACCGGTTGATCCTTCGGAAAAAAAGTTTTGATCTGGCAAAATTGACGCGGGATATTCTGGATGAGATCATCCCTGCTTATAGCTCCCGCCATATTTCCGTGAGTTCCGATATGGAAAAGGACCTTCCGAATGCGTTGGGAGATCCGGAAAAAGTAAAGCTGGTCCTGGACAATCTGATAGGCAATGCTTTCAAGTATATAACCAGCGGAGGGAAAGTCGAGATAAGGATTTTTCAAAAGAAGAAGAATGTCATTTTTGAAGTTAAGGATAACGGAGTGGGGATACCGGAAGAG
>JBAYUI010000009.1:0-39278 GCA_041675165.1 Parcubacteria group bacterium
AATGATTTCAAATCCATCACCGACCCGATCGATACGGTCGATGATGCCGGAAATGATATGCTTGTTATCCTTCGGCCCAATTTCGATCTGGAAGCGCGATTCCAAAGTGACAATGTTGAAATCGGCCGGATTGTTTTTCTGATAATAGTCCTGGATAATCTTCACGCCTTGCGAAAAAGCCGCCCGTTCTTCATCGGCATTTTCGAACACGACCGGATTCCAAATGTTGGAAAAATGTTCCATGGCTTGATCCAAAGTAGGGGACAAGATGCCCGGCGTATGCACAAATTTCATCGTATCATGCAACACCGACCCAAAAACCGCCTCCTTGGATTTGGGAGTTTTTATTTTATCAATATTCTGATATTTATATTTCAGCGGGCAATTTTGATAGGTGTCAAAGGCGGAATATGAAATTCTCATAAAATTAAAATGCTATATCTTACACATCAAGTATAATGTATTAGGGGTGCGTTGACAATTGAAATTATCTGGATATACAATAGCATTAGGAATGAGCAATTCTCGTGTAATCACGGATCATTCTGTTTTTCGTTGATGGGGCGATTGCTGCGGCAATCGACCCCATTTTTTAACCAGCCAATTGACAAGAATTATCATTTTAATATATAATTGACAACTAAGTAGTTCTTTTTAGAGGCGAAGAAATATCAAAAAATTTCAAAATAAAAAGGAGGTGTATTTTGCCAAAAGTTACAAAATCAGGGATTTTTTCTGCGGAATATGATTTCCCAGATAAACCGCCTGCAGGACTTGTGGAAAAATGTAATTTTTGTTATGCGGAACTGGAGACTCTCGAAGACGAACCCTTAGCTGAGGTTAGTATTTTTTTTAACCGCAAGGAGAGAAGCAGGTTTCCAGGCTGGAAAATTCCTTGTCCGGAGTGCAAGAAAAAAGTCTTCTTTCTTGCTTCTAAAATTTCACCCAAAGTATATCAACTTTTAAATGGAGGATCTAAACATCTGCTCAGATGATTGCCTATAGCACCAATGAATGGTGCTATAGGTTGTTTTTTTATTTGTTGACAACTTTTCAGACTATGCTAATATTATATCATACTAATTGAGTAGGATATTCACCCTGTTGGATAAAATTTTAAAATTTTTAAACAGGGCGGAAAAAGTGTAAAAAATTTTAAAATTTATTTTTTAAATAAGCCAAAAGCTTAATTAAAAAATTATCCAACAGGGTAAATGAAATTTTCCACAAAAGGGGAGTATGGCCTCAGGCTGGCGGTGAACTTGGCCAGGAGCTATCCGACTATTAAAAATACCAAAGATATTGCCACCGAAGAAAATATTTCGCTCAAATATTTGGAGCGCTTGATCGGGGAGCTCAGGAAAAAAGAAATTGTCAAAAGTTTCAAAGGCAAGGACGGGGGTTATATTTTGGCGCGAGAACCAAAAAATATTTCAGCCGGGGAAGTGATAGAGACAATGGAAGGCTCATTCACCTCCAAGTGCACTAGCACTCATTGCGCTCACGTCAAAAAATGTTCATCGAGTTTCGTTTGGATAAAGCTCGGAGAACAGATCAGGAAGACATTGTATGGAATAAAATTGTCAGATTTAATAAAGTAGTTTTTTATTTAAATCGTCATCCTGAGGACGGCGCTAGCCGGACGAAGGATCTGCTAGTAGTTACCACAAGACTTATAATTTATAGTTAAACCAGTGGTTACGCAAAGAAGATTCTTCGTTACGCTACGCTTCACTCAGAATGACGATATAATTTTTATGAAAAAAATCTATCTCGATTACGCCGCCACCACGCCGGTCGACAAAAAAGTACTGGCTAGTATGCTGCCATATTTTTCGGAAAAGTTCGGTAATGCATCATCCTTGCATAACTTCGGTATGGAAGCCAGCGAGGCAGTGGAAAAGGCGCGTCAAGTGACGGCTGATTTTTTCGGAGCGGATGAAAAAGAAGAAATCATTTTTACTAGTGGGGCCACAGAAGCGAATAATCTTGCAATAAAAGGCGTGGTCAAAGCGTATTACGCTAAAGGCGTTGGGACACCGGATGTCCAAATGCATTCAGGACATCCGGTGTCCAGAATAGTCAAGCCCCACATCATCACGACCGCTTTTGAGCATCATTGCGTCCTGTATACGGTCAAAAGATTGGAGAAAGAAGGCTTGATCGAGGCGACTTGTATTGCTCCCCAAAAAGACGGCGTTATCCGAGCGGAAGATGTCAAAAAAGCCATCCGGAAAAATACAATCCTGGTGAGTGTGATGTATGTCAACAATGAAATCGGCACCGTGCAACCGATTGCGCAAATTGGGAAGGCTTTACGAAATACGAAATTAATACGAAATACGAAAGTACGAAATATATATCCATTGTTCCACACGGATGCGACGCAAACCGTCAACTATTTTGATTGCGATGTGAAAAAGCTCGGTGTAGATTTATTATCAATGTCAGCGCATAAAATATATGGACCAAAAGGTGTGGGCGCGTTATATGTCAAAAAAGGTACGCCCATCAAGATGATCCAGGATGGCGGAGCGCAGGAAAACGGGATGCGGGCCGGCACGATCAATTCGACCGGAATCGTAGGTCTAGGAGAAGCCTTGCGGCTAGTTAAGAGTGAAAAGTTAAGAGTGAAAAGTTCTATTGAGAAATTAAGAAATTATCTGATTGAAAAAGTCTTAAAAGAAATTCCAAAAACTAAATTGAACGGATCAAAAATAAAACGTTCGCCGAACAATGCCAACTTCAGTTTTTCTGACGTGGAAGGGGAGAGTCTGCTCATCATGCTGGACGCGGCTGGCATTGCCGCTTCGACCGGCTCCGCTTGTTCGTCCGGATCACTGGCGCCGTCACACGTCCTCATGTCACTCGGGATGAAAGCGGAAGAAGCTCATGGATCGCTGCGACTGACGCTTGGAAAGCAGACGACCAAAAAAGAGATTGACGAAACAGTGAAGCAGTTGAAAAAAATAATTTTTGATCTGCGGAAAATTTCTGGGAATTTATTAAGCGATTATTATAAGAATAATAAATAAAACACTTTGTCATCGCGGAGAGTCGCCATAAACCTAAAGCTCGGCTTTAGGAAATTCCTAAAGCCGAGCTTTAGGTTTACTCTCACAATGACAGATTTTAATCATATGATATATTCAAAAAAAGTTCTCGAGCATTTTATGCATCCGCATAACCAAGGCACGATTAAAAATCCCAGTGGCGAAGGCATCGTCGGCAATCCGACTTGTGGCGATGTGATGCGCATCTACATCAAGGTGAAAAAGAAAAAAAAGGAAGAGGTGATAGAGAACATCAAATTTGAGACATTAGGTTGTGCCAGTGCTATCGCCACCTCATCGATGGTCACAGATTTGGCCAAGGGTCGCACTTTGGATGAAGCGTTGAAGATCAGTCGCGACGATGTGGCTGAAGCGCTCGAAGGTCTGCCGCCGATAAAAATGCATTGTTCGAATTTGGCCAGTGAAGCGTTGACGGCCGCTATAGAAAATTATCGCGAGAAAGAAAAAGGAGAGTGAGGCTTTGGTGCGCGCCATAAAATTTTTGTCCAAAAAACCGGTCACGCCAGACCGGTTTTTAAGCATAAGGGGAGAGTGGGAAAGAAATAGTTAGTGTGTCGCATAAGGTAACTTTTGCGACACTGTATATTATTTAATTCCTAGATAAAGCGATTATATAGCTAATCTATACCACCTACTTAATACGTCCTAATCACCTCCATATTGCTCCAGCTTTGGACATATTGCCATATAGGTACATCTATCCCATGACATGCCAAGGCTCTCATAGCTCAATTTTGAAGGTCGTTTTTACCTGTCATTCCCGTGCATACCTGCCCGCCGTCTTTTGACAGCAAGGCAGGCGCAACGGGAATCTAGTGTAAAAGTTTAATGATACGCAACTAGATTCCTGTCAGAGTTTATCCTCGCAAAAATTTTAAAAAATATTTCCAAAAAATAATTTCTGTCAAAAAGTAAAAATATTTTCTAATTATAAATGATCATCTGGTCGATGCTGGTCCTGGAATTGGTTCCCAATTTTCCGATGAGCGACATGGAAGTTCCCAGATACAAGTTGGCTCCGAAGTATGGATCGTGGACGATATAATCCTTGGAATCGCGTCCCGTAATGACCACATAGTGCCCTCCCCCACCGGTGGCTTTTTTTATGTGAACGATGACTGGGTGATCATCGGAAATTTGCGATTTGATCGTCGTCCAGTTGACATTGCCATGGCCGACTGATGAAACCAGTTCAATGTCGGGATTCCAGGAGCCCGGCCAATTAATAAGATCGCCGGAAAAAACCTTGGCCTTGGCCAAACTGCTAGGGCTGATGCTGGCGCCTAAGTTTTTAAGCACCATCGCCACGGACGTGACGGCGCAGCCATAATCTCTCATAAGAGATCTGGAATTTCCAATCTTTTGATTGCCCCAACGTGAATCAGTCTGGGAAAAATACCAAGAGGTGGAAGCCCAATATTTTTTGTCAGGTTGTGGATAATCTTTGACGCTGTCAAGAACATCGCCGATATTGGAAGCGCTGCTGAAATCAAAAAGTTCAGCTTTTTGTTTTTCAATGTTGGCCAGCATCTGTTGATATTTCGCCTCTTCACCCTGGGTCTTTTCCAAAAGATATTGTTTCTGATTCTCGCTGCTCTGCAAATCCTCTTTCTTCTGTGAAAATTGATCGCTCAGTTCGGCGTTGGCCTGATAATCCTCTTGTAATTTTTGCCGGCTGTCCAGAAGCTGGGTTTGAGTATTTTGTATCTGCGCCAAAACATCCGAAACCTTGAGCCCGGATTGTTCGATATAATCAGATTGCCCGAAAGATGTTGACATTTCCCTGTTCCAGAGGACCAGTTCCAAAACGCCTTGCTGATCGTAATCGTAATAAGTCTGCATAAGATTGCTTAGGATCTTTTTCTGATATTCGATCTCTTTTTCTTTCTCATTAATGTCTGATTTCAAACTGTCTATCTGATCGGCCGTAGTGTCCATTTTTTGCTGCACGGTTTTCAATGTTTGCTGCGTCTGGACTTGTTGCTGATTGATGCTGTCAAGCTGATCTGACAACAGGTTCTGGGTCTGATTATTGATTTTCAGAAGCTTGTTGTATGTAGCTGCCTGATTGTTCAAAGTTTCACATTTCTGTTCATCGGATTTGCATTGGTTTTGGCAGTTCTGATTCAGATCCGAATCGGTGATATAGGCACATTTTTCGTCACACGCCACTTTGCAATCGCTGGCTGATACTGGTAATGCAAAAAATGAACTGCCTAAAAAAACGGTGACGGCCAACGGAATAGACAAGACCAAATTATTTTTTTGTTTTTGATTGAACATTTACTGAAGGATTAGTCTAATTTTTTGATCGCGACACCTAAGCGGCTTAAACTCTCGGCCTTTCCAAGGATCTGCATGATCTCAAAAGGTGAAGGCGATCTTTGTTCGCCGGTGAGAGCCACGCGCAGCGGCCACAACAGCTTTCCGCGATCTATTTTTCCGCTCTCATCCGTAAAGTTTTTTTCCGCTACTTGCATAAATGTTTGCATAATTCTTTGCAAAGCTTCATTGGTCTCATTTTCCGGATCAAACTCGAAATCTCTGTCGCCAATCTTTTCCAAAGTTTCTTTGGAGAGTTGTAGGGATTTTTTCGTTTCAGCATCTTCGCAGTCCTTCCAGCGCAGCAGTTCGGTGTCATAATGCAAATTGTCTTTGAAAAAGAATTTGGCATCCTCCCCCACTTCTGACAATTTCAAGAGGCGAGTGCGTTCGACGGACAAAACTTTTTTGACAAAATTTTCCAGTTTTTTTTCCGGCACGGTATCGATATAGAAATCTTTTTGTTCCAAAAATTCCAATGAGCGTCGATAGAGATCATCCAGTGATATTTTTTTGATCCATTGCGAATTGATCCAATCCAACTTTTTGAGATCGAACACCGCCCCCCCTTTATGCACGTGAGTCATATCAAATTTATCCGCCAATTCTTCTGGCGTGAAAATTTCTTGAGTCTCCCCGTTGCCTGGGTTCCAACCTAGAAAAGCCACGAAGTTTATAATGGCTTCTTTCAGATAGCCTTTTTTGATATAATCTTCCACGGCCACGTCGCCTTGGCGCTTGGACAATTTGCTTTTGTCAGCATTCAGAAGGAGCGGCAGATGAGCAAACACCGGCGGTGTCCAACCGAAAAAACGATACAACAAAAGATGTTTTGGCGTGCTTGATAGCCACTCCTCACCGCGAATGACATGAGTGATTTGCATATCATGATCATCAATCACATTGGCCAGATGATAGGTCGGAAAGCCGTCGGATTTCAAAAGCACTTGATCGTCCACCAGATTAGTTTCGAATTTCACTTTTCCCCGCACAGCGTCTTCAAATTCGAGAGTTTCATCCTTAGGAATTTTGAGGCGAATGGTATAGCTGCAATTTTCTTTCAATTTGGCATTGACTTCTTCCGGCGTGACATTGTTGAGGCAATAACGGTCATAGATCGGCGGACGCTTGGCGGCCGTTTGTTCCGCCCGCATCTCTTCCAGTCTTTCCGGTTCGCAAAAACAATAATAGGCGTGGCCGTAAGCTACTAACTGTTCGGCATATTTCTTATACACCTCTAGTTTTTCTGATTGGATGTATGGTCCGAATTCTCCGACTTCCAGAACGCCGGGATAGCTTTTGGATTCTGTTACCGGAGTCTTGTCATTTTTTATTCCAGCTTGTTGAAACACTCCCTCATCATATTTCAAATCTGCCCAATCCAAAGTTTTCAGCAGGCTTTCCACCGCCCCTTCGACAAATCTTTTTTTGTCAGTGTCTTCGATACGCAATATAAAATCTCCACCAGTTTTCTTGGCGAAAAGATAATCATATAATGCACTCCTAAAATTTCCGATATGCATGAAGCCGGTCGGGCTGGGTGCGAATCTGACGCGTGTTTTATTCTTCGTTATCATCCTTTTTTTCTTTATCTTTCTTAATTATTCTCCAATGAACCAAGAGGATCGGCAGAGCAATGACAAACATCACTATGGCGTCCACAGTTTCCGATTGGCGTTGTGCGCTGTAACATTCTTCGCCAGTGTTATTCTTCTTCCATTCGTCATAATCCCGCAGCAAATTTTCCAGTTGAATCTTTTGGTCTGCCGTAGCAACGTTGACGTAAGCGTTCTTGTCCAAATTATAAACTGGCGGAGCTTGATTACATTGGTTATATCCGCCTTTTTCCGCTTTGGGAAAAACATAGAATTTCAACGCGGTATCAAGCAGTCTTCCTGTCCCGACCGCCACAAAAATCAAACTGATGAGCGCCGCCAGATACAAATAGACACTGCGGATCAGTTTTGTTTTAGTGGTCATATGCTTATATTTATTATTTAAGATTTTTTAATTTTTCCACAAACTCCGGGAACTCTTCATCGATGAAATGTCCTTTGTCTTCGAAAATAACTTTTTCAGCACTTGGCAACTTAGCGGCATATTTTTCCACGTCGGCAAATGGCACTACTGGATCATTTTCAGAATGATACAGGTATATTTTCTTGGTCTGCTGTTCAATTTTTTCCAATGACTCAGGTAATTTAAAATTTCCTTCCATCATCGGTGCTGCCAACAAAAAAACAGTCTTTATGCTAACCGGAAAATCATTTTCGGATAAATATTTAGCTAGAAATAATCCTCCAAGTGAATGGCCAATTAAAATTACCTCGCCCTTCAAAAATGGGAAGAACTTTTCTAGCCAAATTTTCCATTCTACATACCTGGCATTATTAGCACAAGGCATTAGCGGCAAAAGAACATCAAATTTATCGCCCAATTTTTCCTGCAATCCATCCTTCCATCTCTTGCCACCCTTTACATGCTTATCGAATTTATCGGGAGTAATTTCATAACTCTTCAAAAAATTTAAATAATCTTCATATGTATCAAATGAGTCTCCTCCATGAATGACTAAGATTTGTTGTGGCATAAAGCTATTTGCTAAAAATTACTTTGACCGGAAAAACAATGACGGCGCGGAAAATGCGGCCGATTCTTTTCGGTTGCAAAATGAGCCGCCAGAGCCATTCCAGTCCAATTTTTCTCATCCATTTGGGCGCGCGGCGGACTTTTCCAGTGAGATATTCGAAAGAACCTCCGACTCCTATGGCGAGTCTAATTGTATCACATTTTTGGCTATTTATGAAGAGCTCTTGGAATGGGGCGCCAAAGTTGCAAAAGAGTACTTCACAACCCTTACCACCTTGCTTTTCCAATCCTTCCTTATGTGGTCGTATGGAAGGATTTTTTATGTCAAAATTATGCCCGGAGATTTTTAGGCTGGGGAATTTTTTTAGGATGGCTGCCTTAGTTTCTTCAAAAGAACTTAGCCCATCCCGATTAGTCGCCAGAAAAATTTTCAGGTTTTTTTCTTCCGCCAGCCGCAAAATTTCCAACATCAGATCGGCCCCGGCCAAACGAGTTTTTAGAAATTTTCCAAACCGCCAAAAGGCAAGCCCGATTCCCACCCCGTCCGCCACATTTAAATCACTGGCGTTTAAAACATTTCTAAACTCAGAATTTTTTTGGGCTTCCAGAATAAATTCCGGGTTGATGGTGGTGATTTGGTGAAAGCGCGGCTCGGCTAAAAATAATTCTATCTGATTAAGAATTTCTTCTTTGGTAAGATTATCTATTCTGACATTGAAAACTTTCATCAATTTCCAATGATCAATAATCAATACTCATTCAATTTTCAATAAAATAATTTTCAATTGATAATTGTAACATTTGAAAATTTATTGAAAATTGAAAATTGAAAATTGAAAATTTTTTTTAGTATTATATTAGTGGGCAGCTTTCCAGTACCGCATACTCCCCTTCTCCGCCGTCAAAATCACTGGCCATAATTTCCACGGCGTCCACTGGCAGATTGATGGCAAATTTTTGCAAGATGCGCGGTTCAGTTTCCAATTCCGCCCATTTATTTTTTCTCACTCGTCCCAGCGTCACATGCGCGCGGAAAGATTTTCTGGGGGCATAGGCAATGCCCAAGGTATCTTCCAAGTCATTCACCAAATTTTTCAATTCTTCACTCGGTCGCCCAATAAGCGCCACGGCGCGCGGTTCTTCGACGCTCGGAAAAAGACTGATTTCATCAAATTCCAGGTCAAAAATGGTGTTTTTTCGGGCGGCCAGAGCCACTTTCTGGCAGATTTCCGGCAAATCAGACTCCAAAACAAAACCCAAAAAAGCCAGCGTGATGTGCAAATTGGCTTCTTTTGTCCATTTGACCGGCAAAGCGTGCCATTTTTCAGCCAAGCGCGCCAACCTCTTGCGGTCTCGTTCAGGAATATTCAAACTGATAAAAATTTTTCGTTTCATATAAAGAAGTCTAGCGGTTTTCTGAGGTTTTGGCAATTAAATTAAGTCGAGGAGCGTCCTCAACTTAATTTGATATAAAAAAACGGAGAGTTCCGATTGGGACGCTCCGTCTATAATACAATGCAAGGAATTGCCACAGCTACAAACACTGAACAAGTCCTTTGATAGTTTCCTTGACGTACTCAGGCATAGGTGGGGAATTAGGATTTTCTTTTGATTGCCAACCAAAAATTCCACCCTGTAAATATCTTCCTGCAAGATAACAGAAGTTCTCCACAGAAATTACAGATTCTTCATCGCCTATCCGAATGCGGATGACCAGTCGTTCTTTTAAATCATAAGTTCCACCTATGACCATATTTGCGTCCAAGTCTTTGCCTGCAAGAGCTTTAATTTCGAACATAATCAACCCTCCCATTTTAAATTACAAGATTCTCTTTTCCGATGGCCACTAAAGCAAGTGACCACGTCACTTCATCTTATCGGCCGGAATGAAGCTATTGAGCAAAAGGGTCTCCGTATCTATTTCCAGGCCTGCACTTTTGAATTCTTCAACAATCCTGTCGATGTCGGAAACTTTTGAGGCACAGATTCTAATAAAAGGCATTGGTCGCCTTTCGCCGTCACAGGATTCCGGTTCTGATGCCATATCTGTTGTAATGGCGTCACCTCCTAATCCCATTTTCTGCATTATAAGTTCAATGCGTTCCTTCAATCCTTCTGGATGTTTTCCGTACATCTGAATATTCGGCATGGCATTCTCCTTTTCTTTCATTTGAGGGTTTATCATCAATTATTCCGCTGTTTTTTGCCTGCATAAAAATAAAAAGGACTAATATGATATTTTATATTATTTATACTGATTTGTCAAACGAACGGAAAGGGTTAAAAAATAGCGGAAAAATTACTAAAATGGTAGAATTAAACTAAGTTTAGTGACTAGATTCCCGCCTGCGCGGGAATGACAAAGTGTAATAATATATATGGCAACCCCTCCTAAAAAATTCATCCTCGACATCGTGCCGTTGACCAGGTTGCCCATGAGCGGCAATCAATCTTTTTCCTATTTGTCGGAAAAGGAATTGTCAATCGGCACATTAGTGTCCATTCCCCTCTTTCATCGCCAAGTCGAAGGAATCGTTTTGGGCGTGCGCCATGATTTTGAGAGATTGGGAAATATTGAACTGAAAAAAATTGAAAAAGTTTTAGAGGAAGGTTTTTTGAGCGCGAGTCAGATCAGGCTGGCGCAATTCATTTCGGATTGCTACATCTCCCCTCTTGGAATTGTGATGAAAAATTTCGTGCCGGCACGGACGAAGGCACGCAGGGCAACCCCTCCCCAGCCCTCCCCTGAGTATAGGGGAGGGGGCAAAAATATCGTCCTCGCCAAGGAACAAAAAAATGCTGTTCGGAAGATTACTGATGACCAATTACCGATGACAAAATTTCTCCTCTTTGGTCCTTCCGGCTCTGGCAAAACTGAAGTGTACATCCATTCAATTTTGGGCATCAAAAAGAAAAATCCGGACGCGCAGTTTCTCATTCTGGTGCCGGAAAAGACTTTGACGCCACAAGCCTTGGAGCGTTATGGGCAATATTTTTCGCCAGAAGAAATCGTGATGCTGAGCAGTAATATCACCAAGGGGCAATTCTATGGCTATTGGCAGCGCATCAAATCAGGTAAAGCCAAAATTATTATCGGCACACGCATGGCGGTCTTTGCCCCATTTCAAAAATTGGGATTGATTGTCATTGATGAGGAACAAGACATGTCATACAAACAATGGGATATGAATCCACGCTATGATGCACGGACAGCGGCGGGCGTGTTGGCGGAAATCAATCGATGTCCGCTTGTGAGAGGCTCAGCCACGCCAGCCATTGAAAGTTATTGGCGCGCGCAAAATAAAGAAATGATACTGCTGGAGTTGCCACCGTTGACAGTGTTACCATCACGTTCCTCAACCCCTCCGCCCCGATTACGGGGCACCACCCCTCCGTACAGGGGAGGAAATGCTAGTGTTGAGATTGTCGATATGAAAAAAGAGAGATGGGCGAAGAATTATTCTTGCATCTCGAAAAAACTCAAAAGTGAGATTGCCTATGCCTTGAAATATGATCAGCAATCTATCCTTTTTATCAATCGCCAAGGGATGAGCAGTTTCTCGGTCTGCAAGAGCTGCAAAACTGTTCTCAAATGTCCGAAATGCGATCGCTCTTTGACCTACGACCAGAAAGGCCATTATCGCTGTTTACATTGCGCCAATAAAACTTCCATCACTCCAAAGTGTGCCAAGTGCGGGAATATTATTTTCGAGAACGTCGGCCTCGGCACGCAAAAAGTGGAGCGTGAAGTGAAAAACCTTTTTCCCGCCGCTAGAGTGGCGCGACTGGACAGTCAGGCGGCCAAAGAACCCGACTATCAACATAAGATCTACCAAGAATTCTCCGCGCGCGAAATTGACATTCTTATCGGTACACAGATGGTCACGAAAGGTTGGGATTTGCCGAGTGTGGCGCTGGTTGGTATAATAGATACAGATAATGCTTTAACCATTCCCGATTTTGCGACGGGCGAAAAGTTCTATGAAAACTTGGTGCAAGTGGCAGGTCGCGTAGCACGCCCTGGAGCCAAATTTCCCGGTATGGTCATCGTTCAGACCTATCAGCCGGAAAACAAATTGATCAAATTTGCCGCCACCAGAGATTTCACAGCTTTTTTCGAATTCGAGATCAAGGAGCGAAAAGCGTTGTCATTCCCCCCTTTTGGGCGCCTTATCAAACTGGTGTTTCAAGATTATGCCGCGCAAAAAACTGCTATTGAAACAGAAAGAGCATTTGAAGCACTTAAGAATATTCCTGATATCAAAGTTATGGAAGTCCAAGATTCGTTCGTACCAAAAATTCGCGGCCGGTTCAGAAAACAAATCGTGATTAAATGCAAAAAAAAGATCATTACGGAAAAACTGACAACCGAATTGAAAAAACTCGGTGCCGGCTGGAGTATCGATGTAGATCCGGTGTCAATAACATAAAGATAAATTAAGAATTTCTAATTTCTAATTCCGAATCAAATCCCAATGATTGAATGACTAATGTTAAAAAATTTCAATTGTTAGTCCTGCATTAGAAATTAGAAATTCTTAATTAGAAATTTTATCATATGATTCTCCCTATCCTGACTTATCCCAATGATATTCTTCGCAAGAAGAATGAAAAAATAAAAGACTCGAAAAGCCCTGAAATCAAGGAGTTGGTTTTGGATATGCTGGAAACTATGGAAGCCAGTGGAAATGCATTGGGTCTGGCGGCACCGCAAGTCGGCGCGAATGTCCGGCTGTGCATCATCAAGATAAACAGGAAGACATACATCTTGATCAATCCCAAGATAACGGCTCGCTCTTGGAAAAAAGAAGTGGCCGAAGAGGGTTGCTTGTCATTTCCCGGAAAATTCATCCCCGTCAAAAGGAATCTCAAAGTGACCGTGAAAGCCCTCGACAAAAAGGGAGAGAAGGTGATAGTGCGGGCTGAAGGGCTCTTTGCCCGAGCGTTGCAGCACGAAATCGATCATCTGGACGGAATACTTTTTATTGACAGATAATATAACAAATATTTTTATGAAAGACCCGATCAAATTGAAAACCGTATTTATGGGAACGTCGCAATTCGCGGCCAAGATTTTGGAATCGCTTCTGGAAAACCATTATAACATAGTTTCTGTCTATACCCGTGCCGATAAGAAAAGCGGCCGCAATCAAGAAGCCGGAAAATCAGCGGTCAAATTGATAGCTGAGAAAAATAATCTGAAAATTATCGAACCGGAAAAATTCGATGACGGCGCGATTGCGGAACTGGGCGCGCAAGAGCCGGATATTCTCATTATTGCCGCATATGGACGGATCTTGCCCAAAAAAATATTGGATATTCCCGGATTCGGAGCTTTGAATGTCCATCCCTCGCTACTGCCAAAATATCGCGGACCCTCTCCTCTTCAGAACGCTCTCTTGGAGGGCGATGAAGTGACCGGCACAACCATTATGCTTATGAACGAAGGGGTCGATACGGGAGACATCCTGATGCAGGAAAAAATATTCATCGATTCGGAAGAGACTTACGCGGAATTATCGGAAAATGTTGCGGCCATATCCGCTGAACTTCTCCTGAGAGTCCTCCCTTTGTGGGTGGAAAGGAAAATTTCTCCGCTGGCGCAAGATGATTCACGAGCCACTTATTGCCAATTGATCGAACGTTCGGACGGACAAATAATCTGGATGGATAGCGCCAATTCCATTTATAACCGCGCGCGCGCTTTTTTTTCTTGGCCGGGAATTTTCACCTATTGGGAAAAGGATGATTGCAACCTAAGGCTCAAATTGCATAAAATATCATTAACTCAGAACTTGCCAGAAACCAAGCATCAGGTCGGAGAAGTTTTCAAAGTGGATGAAAAAGTGGCCGTACAAACCGGTGAAGGCCTGATCTTTTTGGAGGAAGTCCAGTTGGAAGGCAAGAATAAGACCACGATAGAAGATTTTATCAATGGTTATCCCAGCTTTATCGGAAGCTTTTTAAAATAAAACATCCCAAAATGATTCCAATTCATAAGAAGACTGACTTGCAAATCGTTTTTATAGGCTTTTCTCTCGTCCTCTTGGTCGGCGCGGGGTTTTTTATGAAAAACTATTTCCAAAACAGCCGCTCGCAGAATGATGCCAGTCGATCAAACGCAATCCAGACGGATAAGTTTTCTAGTATAAGCGTTTCTGATCTTGCAAAAAAAATTAGTGCGAATGAAAAGTTGTTCGTTTTTGATCTGCGCGACGCCGATAGTTTTTCTTTCGAGCATATCCTTGATTCCAGAAATTTATCCATTGAAGATCTGCAGAAAATTGTACCCGATCTCGACAAAGGCCGAACCTATTTTTTCGTGGATGACTTAGGTCTGACACCTGACGAGATCCAAGTGATGCAATTTTTCAAGGATAATGGTTTCACTGACATAGCCTATTTGGAAGGCGGACTCACCCGATGGAAAAACGAATATGAAAGAACTATCAGTGCCGGCGACCCTTATTCTTTGGTCGATCAATCCAAAGTATCATACATAAGAAGCGATGATCTCAAAAAAGAGATTTCCGATAAAAAATCTCCTTACATCATAGACGTAAGGAGCGCGATGGCTTTTTCCCAAGACCACGTTGTGGGGGCGATAAACATACCCTTGGAGAAGCTAGAGAATCGGCGTCACGAAATCCCTTCCGGCAAAAAGATCGTCCTCTGCGATGATAATGGAGTCGGAGCTTTTCAAGGCGCTGTCAGGCTTTTTGACGCGGGAATCTTGAATATCTATGCTCTTTCTGACGGTCTCAATACTTGGAAGCAGAAAGGCTTCGAGCTGGCAGTCGATTAGGCTTCGCCATGGCTGCTATGCGCGAAGGAATACAGGAACAGGGCTTGTGAAGCAAAGACTTTCAGGATCTCCATATTTTTCGGATTGCTTTCTTCTTCAGTATTGTAATTATGGATGACCAGATAACTTTTTATCCCTTTAACCTCCTGGTTGGAAGAAACGACTAGAAAATCGCGTTGTTTTTTGATATGCACATTTTCTTTCATTGAAACCAGAACGGCATTTTTAACCGATTCTCTTCCTTCCGGCACAAATTCTCGACTGGTCCTGAGCGTCTTGGTGTTTACGAATTTGAGCGAAGTGAAATCAGCTTTGAGCAAAGAATTGGCCGCGTTGACGATGGAAGCATAGGTTTCATTTTCATGGGTCTTGCTCAAGACTGTCCGGTCTGAAAGTCCCAAGGCGATCCCCATCAAGATGTCCATCTTTCTATTCACTTCCCCGATGTAGCTGTACGATTCCACCAGATCCTTCACTGTCTGTTCTATCCTTTTTTCATCCTTCTCCTTCTCTTTCTTGTGGAAAAGTATCTGTTGTTCATTTTTCAAGATGATGATGAAAGTTATCGCTCCCATAAGGAAGATAGCGATCTCTTCGGCGCGGGTTTCCGACAAGAAAAAGATGTTGTTCCTGACGAGGTCAGGGATCAGGACGGTTATCGTGAAGATGATTAAAAAAATCCAGTACATAGCTTTGGACCCATAGGATCAGACGATCCTTCTGAGTCTGGTCAGTGGTTGATTTTCTTCCGACATTTTTTTTGAAAAGATGAATATATAAAGAATTTCCAAGATAGCCAAGGTATTGACGAGAAGGATCAAGATGAACCAAACCCTGTGTCTGTTCTGCGCGGCCTTCCAAAGCGCTACGCCCTTCCACGGGATGGTCCAGAGCAAAGCAAGAGCAATTATGATAATTTCAATTTTTTCATTTGGCATACCGGGGAGATTTTTTCGGTTAATATTTCCAATAATAGCACGGCGTCACAAGTTACTACAATAATGCGAGGATTTTTTTTCTAAGCGCCTCCAATTCTTCCAGATTATGGATGGACACGCTGACAATTTCGCTTTTGGTTTTCAGCTCTCTTCGCCTTTTCTTCAGCTCTTTTTCCGTGACCAGATCATTCTTGGTCAAGATGACCAACTCTTTTTTCTTCACGAGATCCGGATCATAGCTAGCCAATTCCTGGCGGATGATCTTATAGTCGCGATCCAAATCCTCAGATTCCAAAGAAATGCAATGCAATAGGGCTTTGGTCCTCTGAATGTGGCGTAAGAATTTTATCCCCAATCCTCTCCCGGCGGAAGCACCCTCGATCAATCCCGGGATATCCGCCAGAATGATGTCATCCATCACGCCTAAATTGGGCTCCAAGGTCGTGAAATGGTAGGCAGCCACTTTGGCATTAGCAGCGGTAAGTTCATTGAGAAGAGATGATTTTCCAGCGCTTGGCAGACCGATAAGGCCCACGTCCGCGATCAATCGCAGTTCGATGGACAAGTCAAACCCTTCGCCCGGCTTGCCAAGCTCGAATTTTGTCGGGCTTGTTGACGAGCCGCTCCGGAAGAAAAAATTTCCTCGTCCGCCGATGCCGCCTTTAGCCGCCAAGATCTTTTGCCCGACCGAAGTGATTTCCTGTGTCCGGCCATTCGCCACATTGACCAATAGCGTCCCGACCGGAACAGTCAGCACCAGATCTTTGCCATTCGGTCCGTCCGAGCGATTTCCACGGCCATCCTTGCCGTCTGGCGCATAATGCTCTTTCATGTGTCGATATTTGTTCAGTGCAAAAATATCCGAAACGCCTTCGAAGTAGATGCTGCCGCCGTTTCCGCCACGACCGCCGGTCGGACCAAGACTCATCATCACTTTGTCGAAAGCTACGATGCCATCCCCCCCTTTTCCGGCCTGGATCTTAATTTTTGCTTCATCTGTTAACATAATTTGTAAATTTCAAAATCTAAATATCAAATGTCAAATCAAATCCAAAATCTTAATAACAAATAATCTGAAATTTAGCAGTTAGCCTCATTTATCATTTGTAATTTGGGCTTTTGAATTTCCCTCAGGGATTGGATCATATCCTCCATCGTTCCAGGGGTGACAACGCGCTACTCTTTTCAAACCCAACCAGCTGCCACGCAGAACCCCAAACTTTTCCACGGCTTCATAGGTATATTGGCTGCAGCTGGGATGAAAACGGCAAAAACGTTCGGAGGTGACATAAGACAGCCAGCTATGATCAAGAGAAAGGGTTTTTTGATATATTCTTATCAAAAGCAATGCGATTCTTTTCATCTCTGCATTCTAGCGAAAAAAAGACAGTTTGTCAATTACGCTTTTGCTGGTATAATAAAATCATCAACTAACAAAAATTCTATGCACACTGTCAAATATAAAAATCTAACGTGGCATTATTTCAAAGAACCGAATGCCGATGACGTCCTAAAGATCCAGAAAAAATACAAGATCCATCCGCTCATCATTGAAGAATTTTCCACCCCGACTTTGCGTCCTAAGGCGACCCAATATGACAATTGCCTTTTCATGTCTATCCACATTCCCCTCTATGACACCGAGATCAAAACCACGTACGCCGCGGAAATCGATATCGTCATCTGTGAAAACACCCTTATCACTTCTCACGACAAAGATATCTTTCAGTTGGATGATTTTTTCGACGGGCTAAAATCGGATGAAAAGAAGCGGGAGTTGTACATGAATGGCTCTCCCGGCGCGCTTCTGCGTTACATCATAGAGATGCTTTTGGAAACTTGTTTCCCGAAATTGGATCATATTTCCAAAAAACTCGATTATATCGAAACGGAAATTTTTGCCGGGCATGAAAAAGAGATGGTCTTCGAAATTTCTTTGGTCAAGCGTGATATCTTGAATTTCCGCCGCACGATGAAACCGCAACGCTCTGTTTTGGAATCCTTGGCTCAAAAAGATTTCAATCTGATCGAATCCGGACTCAAGACCTATTTCCAAGATCTTATCGGCACCAATATCCGCATCTGGAACAATTTGGAATCCGCCAAGGAAACGATCGAGTCGCTGGAAGAGACCAATAACTCTCTTCTTTCCAATAAGCTGGATATGACCATGAAGGTGCTCACGATTTTCTCAGCGGTGATGCTACCGATGACAGTGTACTCGAATATCTTGGCTATGAGCGCCCAGATCCCATTCGGCAACAATCCCAATGCTTTTTGGATCCATCTGGCCATTATGTTTTTCCTCTCCAGTGTCACAATTTCTGTCTTTAAGATGCGCAAATGGTTGTAACCGGATTCCTATCATTATTATGTTAAAGTTATATAACACCCTCGCTAAAACCAAAGAAGAATTCAAGCCGGTCGTTCTTGGCAAGGTCGGCCTATATTCTTGCGGACCGACCGTCTATAATTACATCCATATCGGCAATATCCGGGCGTATCTCAACGCGGATATCCTGAGGCGTTATCTGATCTATTGCGGCTATGAAGTGCGCCATATCAAAAATATCACCGATGTCGGACATTTGACCGAGGACGATATCGCTCAAGGCGACAGCGGTGAAGACAAAATTTCCAAAAAAGCCGGAGCGGAAAACAAGACTCCCGAAGAAATCGCCCGCTTCTATGAAGATGCTTTCAAAAAAGACGAGGAGTTGATGGATATCTTGCCGGCTAACTATTTTCCGCGTGCTACGGCTCATGTGCCGGCTATGATAAAGATGATTGAGGGCTTGATCAAAAAGGGTTTTGCTTACGAAAAAAACGGCAATGTTTTTTTCGATGTCACGAAATTCAATGATTATGGCAAACTCTCCGGCAATACTCTGGCCAATTTGAAAGTCGGTGCCCGTTTGGAAGAACATCCGGACAAGAAAAACCCGTGGGATTTCGCGTTGTGGCTCGCCGCTCCGAAAGAACATCTGATGAAGTGGGTCAGCCCCTGGGGCGAAGGCTATCCCGGTTGGCACATCGAGTGCAGCGCCATGAGTATGGAATATCTGGGTGACACAGTCGACATTCACACCGGCGGAGAAGACAATATCTTTCCGCATCATGAAGCGGAAATCGCCCAAAGCGAATGCTTTAGCGGAAAAAAGTTTGTCAATTTTTGGCTGCACAACCGGCACCTCTTGGTCAACGGCGAAAAAATGTCCAAATCCAAAGGTAATTTCTATATCCTGAAGGATATTTTGGACAAAAATTATTCGCCGATGGAGCTGCGCCTAGCCCTGCTCTCTTCCCATTACAGAAGCCAGATGAATTTCACCTGGGAAGTGATGGAGCAGGCCAAGAGCAATTTGCAAAAAATTTCCGCTTGGGTGAATAATTTGAAAAATATTGAAAGTAGAGACGCGATTAATCGCGTCTCTACGGGAGATGGAATTGATTTTGTGCATATCTATGAGAAACGTTTTGAAGAAGCCATAGATGACGACCTGAACATTCCTCTCGCCCTTTCAGTCGTATACGAACTCATCACCGAGACCAATAAATTTTTAGCCGAAGACAAACTAAGTATCGCTACGGCGGAAAATATTTTGAAGTTTTGGGAAAAAATCAATAAAGTTCTAGGATTGAAAGTTAAGATATTTGTTACTACCACATTTACATTAAAAAGAAATATTGGTGATGTTGCGATTAGTAATTTTCCGGAAGAGATTATTAGACTAGCTGAAAAGCGAAAAGTTGCCAGAGATAACAAAGATTTTCAGAAATCCGATGAATTGCGTAAAGAAATTGAAAAAGCCGGCTACATTATTGAGGATCTAAAAGATAATAATTATAAATTAACCAAAAAATAATATGGGACATTGTGAATGTGGTCATTGCGGATGTGATGACGAAAAAGAAGAAGGGCATGATTGTGATTGCAAGTCGACTGAGGAAAAACTTGCTTCACTCAAAAAAGCCATCACAGACCTAGGCTATGATATTGAAGAGACTGAAGAAGGCATCAAAATAAAAGGCTAAAATAGTGTCCGTCATCCTGAGCGAAGTCCGTACTCGGACGCAGTCGAAGGATCTGCCTTGTGTCACCAGTGACTTTGTGAATATAATATTACTAGCAATAATGGAACGCAGATCCTTCGACTGCGTTCTTCGCCTTAACGGTGAATCACTCCGCTCAGGATGACGATGTCGAGAGTTTTTTTATATGAAGAATTTTTGGTTTCAACTTAATAAACCCATCCTCGCTCTCGCTCCCATGGCCGGCATCACCGACAGTGCCTTCCGGGAGATCTGTCGGCGTCATGGGGCGGATGTGGTTTATTCCGAAATGGCCAGTGTTTCCGCGCTGTTTTTCAAGCCGGCAAAAACTTTGGAACTGGTGAAATTCAATGCTAGTGAGCGGCCATATGTCGTGCAACTTTTCGGCAAGGATCCGAAGCATTTTGCCAAGGCGGCACGTATTCTTTCCAACCCCCTCCACTGTACTCAGGAGAGGTGTCCCGCCAGCGGCGGGACGGAAGGGTTGCGAATTGACGGACTCGACATCAATTTCGGCTGTCCGGCCAAAAAAGTTTTCGGGCATGGGAGCGGCTGTGCTTTGATGCCGCAAAAGGAATTGGCCAGAGAAATCATTTCGGCTGTCTGCGATAACACTGATTTGCCGGTGTCGATCAAGATCCGAGCCGGGCTGAGAGATATGACGGCGCTGGAATTTATCGAAAACACTAAGGATCTCCCCTATTCGGCCGTAATGGTGCACGGCCGAACTTATGAGGGCGGATTTTCTGGAAAAGTAGACTTTGGAATTGTCGATGAAATCAAAAAAATCATTCCGGATAAGATTGTTTTGGCCAATGGCGGCATCAACTGCGCCGCCATTGGCGTGAAAGTTTTGCATGATTATCCAACCATCGACGGCCTCGGCATCGCCCGCGGCGCCTGGGGTCAGCCGTGGATATTTGAAGAAATCAAGGCTCTCCTAAAAAGCCCCCTCCCCTGTAATCAGGGGAGGGCTGGGGAGGGGTTGTGTGACGCAACACCATTTGATTTCCCTCGCATCAAAAAAATCATGCTTGAACACGCACGCCTGATCTATGCCGACAAAGGCGATACCGGCAAATTCGAAATGCGCAAACACCTAGCTTGGTACGTCAAAGGCTTCCCAGGCGCTTCAGAATTGCGTCAGAAATTGGTGACAGCGGAAAGCTTGGAGGAAATCACCGTCATTTTAGGCGCAATATAAATGTGCATAATTTCATAATAACTTGTGCAAAAGCGCAAGTTGATTTATCTTACCAGACTGGTATAATTGATTAACTATGGCTAAAAACTCCAACGAAAATATCAAACTCCCACCACAGAATGTCGAGGCTGAAAAATCAGTTTTGGGGTCTTTAATGCTGGACAAGGACGCGGTCATCAAGATCGCCAACTTGATCCGCCAAGGTGATTTCTATCGCGATGATCACAATTTGATCTATGAAGCGATGATTGAGTTGTATGAAAAGCGCGAACCGATCGATGTGCTCTCACTGTCCAATCGTCTGGAAGAAAAGAACCAACTGGACGCTGTGGGTGGTTCCAGTTATCTGACCGAACTGGTGAACAGTGTGCCATCCAGCGCTAACATTGTGCATTATGCCAAGGTGGTGCAGAAAAAATCCACACTGCGGAAATTGATTTTGGCCGCTTCGGAAATTGTCAGTCTAGGGTATGAAGAAGGTGAAGACGTGGAAAAGATCTTGGACGAAGCCGAACAAAAACTGTTTTCTGTTTCGCAGAAATTCATCAAACAAGATTTTGTGCCGATCAAATCCATTTTGGAATCCGCTTTCAATCGCATCGATGAATTGCATAAAGGCGACCACAAATTGCGCGGCGTGCCTTCGGGCTATCCCGATTTGGACGGCATCTTGGCTGGTTTCCAAAAATCTGACTTAATCATTCTGGCCGCGCGTCCATCAATTGGAAAAACGACTCTCGCTCTTGATTTCGCCCGTCAAATCGCCGTCAAGGAAAAAATTCCGGTCGGTATCTTTTCATTAGAAATGGGCTCCGACCAGTTGGTCGACAGGATGCTGGCCGCCGAGTCCGGCGTGGATTTGTGGCGCCTCAGAACCGGACGCTTGAAAACCGGCGACGGCGACAACGATTTCCAACGCATCGGCGACGCCATGGGCGTTTTGTCCGAGGCTCCGATCTACATCGATGACGCCGGCAGTGCCAACGTCATGGAAATGCGCACGATGGCGCGCCGCTTGCAATCCGAACACAATGTCGGCGTGATCATCATTGACTATTTGCAACTCATGGAAGGCCGCCGCGGCGGGGGTGGCGACAATCGCGTGAACGAAGTGTCGGAAATTTCCCGCGCCTTGAAACAATTGGCACGCGAGCTCAACATCCCGATCATCGCTCTCTCCCAGTTGTCCCGCAGCGTCGAATCGCGTAGTCCGCAGATTCCGAAATTGTCCGACCTCCGCGAATCAGGTTCCATCGAGCAGGACGCCGACATCGTAATGTTCCTCTACCGCGAAGACCGCGAAAAACCGGACACACCGAACAAGAACATCGTCGAAGTCCACATCGCCAAGCACCGAAACGGCCCCATCGGCCGCATGTCGCTCTATTTCAATGAAAATTCGACGACGTTCAAATCGCTGGAAAAAGTACACACCGAGTAGAATATTCAATCTTCAATACTCAATACTCAATATTCATTCAATATCCAATAAATTAATATTCGATTAAAATTTTTTTATTGATTATTGAAAATTGAGCATTGATCATTAAAATAATGTATCCCAAATCCTTCAAAAAACTTATTGATTATTTCGCCTCCCTGCCTTCGGTTGGCCCCAAGATGGCTGAGCGGCTGGTTTTGTATCTTTTCAAACAGGACAAGATCGCTCTCGCGGATTTCGGAGAAACGCTGGCCAATCTGAAGATAAACCTGCGTCTCTGTTCGCGTTGCGCCAACATCAGCGAGAATGATTTGTGCGACATCTGTCTGGATTCTCATCGCGACCGGAAAAAAATCTGTGTGGTGGAAGAACCGCTGGATATCATAGCCATTGAAAAGACCAAAAAATATTCCGGCCTCTATCATGTCCTCGGCGGAACCTTGGGGGGCCTTAAAAATTCCGACCAGAATCAATTGCGTCTCGCTGAATTGGAAGGAAGGATCAAAGACGAAAAAACCGACGAGATAATCCTGGCCACGAATCCGACCACTGAAGGTGATGCCACTTCGCTCTATGTCGCTCGCGCCATTAAGCCTTCGGGTGTCAAAGTCACCCGCCTAGCCCGCGGCCTGTCCACCGGCGGAGACATTGAATACGCGGATGAATTGACGTTGAGCTCGGCGATAATGAATAGATCTTAAGAAACTTAAGTTACTTAAGCCGCTTAAGCATCTTAGGGTATCAAAAAACGAACCTTCCGGCTCGTTTTCATTTTGCAAAAAATTTCTATATCTTCGTAATCTCGACTTCCGTCATTGTCTGGCGGTGTCCAAATTTGACGCGATAGCGTTTCTTGGCTTTGAATTTCATCCCGACCACTTTTTTCTGTTTGGCAGTCTGCAAGATCTTGCCTTCCACGGTAGCGCCGGAAATGACGGGAGTGCCGACTTTAACATCTTTCTCATCTCCGACAAAAAGCACCTCGGAAAAAACTACTTTAGAGCCCTCTTCGCCTTCCAACTTTTCTACCTTGATTTTGTCTCCTTCAGCCACTTTATACTGTTTTCCACCTGTTTTTATGATAGCTAACATAACTGTTTTAAGTAAAATATTACCTAGATACTATATCTGAATCGCCGTCACTTGTCAATAAGCGGTTTTTGCGCTAGTATTCGGGATATGAAAAGATGGAAAAGACTCATCCTATTTTGGAGTTTTGTCACCCTATTTCTCCTGACCGTTCCGTTGGTACTCCTGCGGGCGCGCGGTTATCGCTTCGACTATCATCGTGGCGTTTTCGTGTATAGCGGAACGCTCACTTTCAAATCCAACCCACAGACAGTCGACGTGCGTTTAAACGGCGCCTTAGCCGCTTCAAAACAGCTCGACCGGATCAATAGCTCATATAATATTACGGGTCTTTTGCCCAATACGTATAATTTCCAAGTTTCCGCCGACGGTTTCCAAACTTGGAGCAAGACCGTATCGGTGCATAGCGGTCTGGCCACTGAATTCTGGAACATTCTTCTGACAAGGAAGAACTACGACCGGATCAATTATGGCGCGACAGGCATAGAAAAATTCTTCCTCTCTCCCAAAAATAATCTCTTGGTCTATACCGTACCGACAGCTGAAAAGACTTCCGTGAGCGTTTTCGATATCGTCGCCAAAAAAATGACCGCCACTTTTGATTTCGCCGGATGGAGCTTTGCCGGCACCGATAGAAAAGAAAACATCGAGTGGTCGCCGGACTCTTCGGCCTTTTCCGTACCGATGAAAAATGATGCTGACGGAAAAACTACCTATGACTATTTCATCGTCACGCTCGCGGATAAAACTCAGATTGACCTCAATCAGTTTTTAGGCAAAGACTCGATTTCCAATGTCCGCTGGGATCCTAAGGATAATGGCTATCTGTTCTTCCTGAGTCAAAATACCCTCTACAGGGCCAATTTGAACGCTAAGGACAATTTAGTCACTATTGCTTCCAATGTCAGCGCCTATGACTTGTCCGGTTCGACCGTCTATTACGCCCTGACGCCCAATAATCTGCTTTTCAAAAATAGCTTGGACGGCCGGTCGGAGCCATCACAGATCACTAGTAATTTTCCAGGAAAAGCTGACGCGAAAATCACCAGTATGGTCGTTTATGACGATTCTCGCATCGCTATGATTACGGATGATCATACACTTCTCATTTTCAATCAGGGCGAACATAACAACTATTTCCGCGAATTGAACGATGGGATCCTTGAAGCGCATTTTTCCGATGATGGCAAAAAACTGCTCTTTTGGTCGGATAACGAAATTTCCGTCTACTATTTGCGCGACGAATTGTCCCAGCCCGTCCGCAACGAGGACACGATGGAAAACATCACGCGCTACTCGCAATCAGTGGCCAACGTCCAATGGTTTTATGACTATGAACATATCGTTTTCACCGTCGGACGCTTCGCCAAAATCATCGAACTTGATCCGCGCGACCACAAGAATTGTATGGACATCATCAGCACAAATTTGGAAAATCCTTTTATGATCTATAACAGCTATTTGGGCAATCTTTTTTTCACTGACACCCAAAATTCCTCCACCGACCTGAACTCCATCATCTTCCCGGAAAAACCTTCCATCCTCGGCCGGATTGGCATTGGAGGATAAAAACTTGCGAAACATAAAAGCCCTGCCAGAATAATGCCTGGCGGGGCTTTTTGAAAATTAAAGCAAATACCGGAAACATTGTCTGATATTATTTATTCATCCCTTTTGTCATCCTAGTGTATACGGGAATCTAGTCGCAAAGCTTTAAGTTTCTACACTAGATTCCTGCCTACGCAGGAATGACAAAGATAAGTTTTTATTCCTAAAGCTCGGCTTTAAGAATACTTAGATTACTGATCTAGTTTCCAATCTTTTTGCAGATCGATTGTTGTTACTTTTGATTGGCCATCTTTTCCAATGATGGTAACTTTCCCCGGAACATTGTGCAGGCCGGATTCTTTCTGGATGAGCAAGTTGTAACCGATCGCAATGTCGGTCGGCAGTGTATAGGAAATTTCCACTGTGCGCGTTTCGCCGAGCGGCACTTTCACGATCGAACCGAAATATTTCTTGCCAAGTTCCGTGCCAAATTGGACATTATTATTGTCCCAACCAGTGGAATTTTCCAGCCATGCGCCACTCGGCACATAGACGCGCAGATAACTCAGATAGTCGCGCGTCATCCAATCTTTCACTTTGCCGGTGTGCGTATAAGTGATTTTCAGATTGGCTTTCGGCACGTCACCTGATAGATCAATGACATAATCAAAGCTGCGCTGCATATAATAGTCGCTCTTGAACGCGCCCAAGTTAGCATCCACCATCGCCAGATAATCCTGCTGCCATTTCTGATCGACATTGCCCGCCCAACCGACATTTTCAGCATAGCTCTCCAGTGCGGCATCTTTGAAATACAATTGGATATCTTTTTCGTTCAGATCCGTCAAAATTATTCTGGCCAAATCGATTTTTTGTGAAATAGTAAAAGTTTCAACGCGCTGCATAATCGCTTCTGCTAATTCATTCATTACTGTTTTGCGGTCTCCCTTGTCGATGCCTTGTGTGGCATAGCCTTTTTCCACTTGATATTCCAAAGCAAGAATGGCATTTTCAGAATCATAAGTTCCGGGGTAATCCGCTAAAGTGATTGGCCCTGTCACCTTCAAAAATGATGCCAACACATCGGTGTTGATGCCGATGATACCGTCAAATTTTTCCTGACCTTGGCCGAGCTGGTAAAAATACTCAGCTTTTTCGGCGTTGGTGGCCCAGTCTGGCGACCAATTCGAATCGCGCATCTTCCAGTCAGCAACTTTCAAGGTTTCTTCCATCGGATAGGGCGTCGGAATTCCATTCGGCACGCGTCCGTCAAAATTGGACAAGTCGTGCGTCTGCAGTCCCGTGATATGCCCGTTTTTCATCTTCAGGATCCCAAAAGTTCCGATATATCCCCCTCCGGGACGCAGTTCCATATTGTTCTGGAAAATAAGCATAAAAGTTTTTTCGCGGTCGTCTTGTTTTAAAAGATAGTTGCCGAAATAGGCCATTGATTTCAATTCTTCCTTATTACTGAGCCATGGCACCCAATCAATAGCCGCGCTTATCGTGCCGGTCGGATTGTTTTTCACCTCAAGAACCAGCCAGAAACCGGCCAGAAAAATGATCGCTACTGACCAGAAAATTATCCAGAATTTTTTCGAACGAGCTTTGCTCATATGGTTTTTTTAAAGTTGTCCGCTTAAAAGTTTATTAAGGCGTGCCTTCACTTCTTCGGCGGTCGCCTCTCGGGTTATCGGCATTTCCGCTTGTGGCGCTTTCATTTCCGTTTCAGGAACTTGATTTTCCTCGACGCTCGCCAAAGTCTCAACCAATGAGGATGTCTCGGTCTCTGACTGCATTGGAAAATTATCCTTCTCAGCCACCGGCAGATTGGCCGGAGCACTGGATGTTTTTTGCGTTTTCACAAAATCAGTATATGGCTTGTCTTCGATGGACCATTTTCTATCCAACGGCAAAACAGTTTCTCTCTTTTCTTCTTTTTCGGGCTCGGGCGACAAAACAGCGTCAGTTTTTCCATAGGGAAAGAAAAATTTAGGACGGCCGATCTGCAATACTCTTTCTTTTTTGAAAAAAACCGTTCCACAATAGAACAAGATAGTTTCCAGGAGGAAAAATCCGAGTATACTCTCGATGAAAAGCCATAGATCGAAAGCGCCATTGGCATAATCCGTTATGACCGGATCGATGATCCGGACATCCAGATCATTTTCAATATCATAATACAGCCCGACCATACCGATCAAAGACGCCGCCGCTTGAGAACTTATGATTTCCGCTTGATAGCGATCACTGTCTGTTGCGATGAACTTTAAAATTCCGCTCGTGCCCACGCGCGCGACCCGCAATTCAGAATTCCAATAAGTTTTTTTCTTGTAGTCCGGCAGTTCCGCGATAGTTTCATCGGCCGCATCTTCATTGTCCTTGGTCATTCTGGCATAGAAAGAAAGGGTTGTGGGAAGCTGGCTCAAATTTTCGATGATTTGATCGGAATTCCGCGCCGCCGCTTCGCTCTTGGGAATGATGAGGATGGTTGTTTCAGACCGATAAGCGCGCCTAGCGTTGATGCCAACCACAAAAATCGCAATGGTTGCGAGGATGAAAACTATCCAGAATGATTTTAGGTTAAATATTTTCTTCATGCAATTCCGTCTTAGGATTATGCTTCTTCGCCAAAGTATCGATATACACCTTTTCAATCTGGGAAACGATCGTATCCCAGCTATATTCTTTCCGCGCTTTTTGCATCGCGGCCTCTCCCATCGTTCTGGCAATTACGGGATTATTGATGAGAAAAACCATCTTTTCTTCCAGATCCCGCGCGTCACCGGATTTGAAAAAGACAGCCGTTTCATCATTGAGCGGTTCCATATTTTCTTTGATATCGCTGGAAAGAATGGCTTTGCTGTGTCCCATCGCCTCCAAAAGCGCCATTGACAGACCTTCCGACTCGCTCGGCTGAACAAATAGATAGCTATGGGCGAATAATTGATCCAATTCTTCTCCGCTCCGGCTGCCGGTGAAAATGATATTTTCTCGGCCACGCGCTGTATCTTTCAATTCTTTAACGTAATCATCCGTGTGGAATCCATCTCCCACAATGACCAGTTTTTTTCCGCGCGTCAGATGCTTATCCTCCAAATTCTTGAATGCTTCGATCAAATAATGCACGCCTTTGTGGCGAATCAAGCGGCCAATGCAAACGATATAGCCCCCTTTTTGCAGATTCCATTTTTGCAGATAATCGGTTTTTTCCACTTGTTTTATCTCAGTTCCGTTCGGAATCAGAACGGTTTCCCGATGATATTTTTCAGCAGCATATTTTTTGAGGATGCTTGACACTACGATCGTGACATTCGGAACTTTGCACGTCAGAAATTCAGAAAATCTGAGATATCCCTTGGCGAACCAGCCCCATTTCTTGTGGGCATAATCTTGGCATTGGAAGATTGAAATAAGAGCCGCTTTAGGTTTGAAGATCCTGATCAAGAAACTGAGTGAAGTCGGTCCGATCGAATGATAATGGATCACATCATAATCTTGGAATATGGCGTGCATCGTCGCAAAAAAAGTGTGGCTGATAGCATCCAAATTTTTCGTATTGAAACTGGGCAGACTGATGAGCTTCGTTCCCCGATATTCTTTCAGCTTTGGATCAGTATAATTTTTTCTCGTATAGACAAAAACGTCATGGCCTTTTTTCGCCATTCTCACTGCCACTTCTTCGGTATATCTTTCCACTCCGCCGAATTTGGCCGGTATTCCTTTTTGTCCTATAAAGGCTATTTTCATAGTTTTTTTCCTTGATTTTCCCTACTGTTTTCAACAGGAAAGACTAACATTAAATCAAAAATAAGTCAAGCCCGTTTCGATTTCCGGCTGCTATCAGAAAATATATCCATGATATTCAGATAATATTGCCGGCGGTCGAATCTTTCGGCTTTCTTAAGGGCGTTACGCGAAAACAAGATTCGGAGGCCTTCATCCTCGGATAATTTTTCTATTTTCTCCCTTATCTCATCAGTGTTTCGACAAAGATAACCGTCCTTGCCATCTTCTATAATTTCTCCATAGGCACCGCTATCGAAACCGATAAAAGGTTTGGCCTGACTGGCCGCTTCCAAAGCAACCAATCCGAATGTTTCGGGCAAGCGGGAAAAAGATACCACAAAAAGAGAATTTTTTATATATCGCATAATTCCCTTATGCGACAGGAAGCCGATATACTTGATATTTTCCGTTTCTTCCAAAATAAAATTCTCGTCTTTTTTTCCAGCCAGATAAAGTGTGATATTTTCCAGTTTTTTGAACGTGCCGATCAACTCGCCAACTCCCTTGTCCGCGGAGATTCTGCCGGCATAAAATACATATCTTTCTTTGTTGGCATTCTTATCGCATCCATCAGAAAGTTCCATCGTGTGAAAATGAGGAAGGACAATTATTTTGTTTTCCGCCAAGCCGTTTTGCACCAAAATATTTTTAGTGAAAATACTAGGAGAAATATATAGGTCGATATTCTTATCGTAAATATCCAAATATTTGTGAAAATTGAATCTCAAAATTGCTATCAAGCTTTTCACATAAGAATCCTTGAAGCATTTATTCGTGACAAAACTCAACCAGCCACCCTTTTTGATTTCTTCCCAATTTTTCCCGTTACATTCCATCAGATAATCCGGGCAGATAAGAGCATAATCATGCACGGTCATAACGATGGGAAGGCCGCGTTTTTTGATTTCCGACAAAATGGACGGCGAAATTTGATGATAGATATTGTGGATATGCACGATATCCGGCTGAAAATCATCTAACAATTTTCCGATTTTTCTTCTGGCTTCCCAAGAATAGAACATCCGGAAAGCGCCTTTGATTTTTTGCCAAAGAGTGGAATCGTTGTGATTGTATCCGACATAGCTCAAGAAATATTTTTTCCAAGGAGAAAATTCATTTCTGGAATGATCCATGGCAAAAACCGCCACATCATTCCCCTTGGCACGCAGCAATTTCACCAGATCCAAAAAATGCTTATCAGCCCCGGCGTTGGCAAAATTAAATTTATTGATTTCTAAAATTTTCATATTTTTATTCATATCTGCCGAGAGTGATATTTCTCGACAACCCCAGACTCATCCAGAAAAAAATCGCCAATAGATTTGTTTCGAGATATGGTTGGAAGAAGAGCGCTACCAAATAAGTCACGAGTACGCCTAGGATGGCTAGTGCATAAAATCGATCCTTGTTCTTTGCTAATGCACCCTGTAGATTCCGCATATTCTTATAGATAAAAACTATTAACATTCCGAACCCCAAAAGACCCAATTGAATCATAACGGCCAGGTAGGAATTGTGGATATTGCGCACTTCTATGAAATCTCGATACGAACGGGTTTCGACATAAACCATTTTTCCCGTGCCAATGCCCAAAAGCGGATCGTTCTTGAAATCATGGTACGCGGCGCTCCAGACCAATTCTCGCCAAGCAAAACTTTCATCCGAGCTGGCGCGCGCGATAGAGCTGCCTCTTTCCGCCAGCGCGCTGACCACGTCTTGTGAAAAATCGGCTGGCTTTGAATGTGGAGTTATGGCGGTCAAGTAGAAAAGGAGCAACATAGCACCGGCAAAAATCAAGGAAAAACGCCCGAGCGATTTTCGGAGGATGGTTTTTTCTTCCCTCGGGATGAAAAAATAAATTGCAAAAATAGCCAAGATGACGCCGATCCACAAATGTCGCATCATTGTCCCGGCAATGCCAACTATCCAGATCAATGCGATCAGAGACAGATAATTTTTCCCGATCTGTTCTTTTTTTGTAATCAGGAAGGCGATCAAGGCAACGAACGATAGAGACAGATATAGTCCATGAGTAAAAGCCAAGATGCGCACGCCTGAGGTCGAAAGCGGCGTGAATTCGGTCCAAAGTCCGTTGCCATTGGCAATGCCAAAAATTATGAACCCGATCACCCCCAGCGCTCCCGCTGAGAAAAAATGGAAGAGTCTTCGGGCATCCTCACGCTTCCGCACGAGCCAGAAAGTCAGAAAATATAGCAAACTGTAAAATCCATAATTCTTGAGTGAAGAAAAGGCCAAATAAACGCTTGATTTGATCACAAAGACACTAAATAAAAAATATACAACATTGAGCAGGATAAAACCAAGCAGCACCTGATCATTTCCGGATACTTTGAATTTTTGGCGTTCAGTTTTTCCGACGCGCAAAAATTCGAAAAGCAGACCGAGAAACATTGCCAAGATGATCACATCAAGCGGATAGAATTTATATTCGACTTTCCCGATATAGATCGCGGAGAGCGTGAAGAATCTTTCAAAGATTATGGTCAGAAAAACACTGGCATACAGTCCCGCTCTCGGATAGAAAACTGATAGGAAAAAAGCCACACTCATCGCCAGAAGATAGATCGGCAGATTGAAACCGATGAAAAAATTGGACATGATAAAGGCCGCCACAGCGGCTATGATGAAAATCGCGCTGACGGTTTCAATATGAAAACTGAATCTGGGCTTATTCTTAGGCATAATTTTACGATTGTCATTCCCGTGGAGACGGGAATCTAGTCCATAATTAACTTTAAATTATAGCACAATCCGGAAAAAAAAGCAAGCCCCGAAACTCATTAGAGTTAAGGGGCTTGGTGCCACAATGTTTTGTGGACTTGGGACGTGCGATGGGGAATCTACTTCCTGTTGACGTCGGCATCCTTGAAGCCATACTTCCATCCTTCCGGATGATAGATGGCCTGCAGGTCACCACCAGGTTTGGTCGTCGGCGTAACCAGCTGCCAGGGCTGCGTTGCGTCAGAATCTTCCCAGATGAAGCTGCACGAATCACAGGTCTTCAGGGTAAGGCTTTGCACCGGTCCGAGATATTTGGCCTTGGTCCGATTGCAATCGTTCCAAACCACGACATTCAATAACTTTCCGACCGGCAGCTTTGGAATTGTCACTTCCCGAGTAGCCTCGTTCCCCATGGGTTCAATTCCGGCATGTTTGGGCGGCGGAGCGGCCCAAATAGAATTGACCAATAAGAATGCTGCCAAAAAACATACTGCCATCATTGTCTTTCTCATAATTTCCTCCTTGGAACTTTATGATTGTTTGTTTTGCAACTTCTCCCTCTAAAATAAATAGAACTGCTTTTCCCACAACGCCCGTTGCGAGAAAATTCATCCTCTCTATTTTTAATACTACAGCCTAGCATACTTCTTTATTTTTGTAAAGGGCTAAAAATTAGGAATATCTGGAGCTTCTCGGTTGAGAAGCTCCAGATACGATATTTAATCGTTTGTAGTTTTTATTTATCAGAAGTCTTTCAACTCCTATTCCCTGAGCCCTTTAAAGAATTTCCTACTCAGATAGACAAAAAACTAAAACGAATAATTCATTGAATTGCTATACTGCAAATCAATATTGCAGCAACTCGTGATCAGCCGGCTGCACTTCTTCCGACCGACTCTTAGAATACTGTTCTCGAATTATATGCTTCAATTCGATTCGGACAAACGGACCATAGGCATATCCACCAGCCGCACCCTTAACTGCGGAGGCCAGTGTATAATCGAAGCTCGGTCCGAAAATCAACCAATCATTGTATCGCATTTCAATGTTAGCATTTGCGATCCACTGACTGTCTTGTTCTGAATAACCGATCTGGGCCCCAAAACGGCTAGCCCAAGTTTCATTCCAGTCTTTGTGCAGCTTGAAACCGACATTGATGCCCGTCCGAGAAGAGGCTTTGTCTCCGCTCCAAGTTGAACTAAAGCTTTCAGAAACGTCCACCCACCCTTCAGCATACAACACCAACATCAAGTCAGGTGCAAACTGTCGCAGATATTCAGCATACTCCCCCAGCAAAATGTGATCTTCATCCTTTTTGTATCCGGACGAAGAATTCGCACCATGCAAATGTTCCCAAAGTGCGCGGAACATTATCTGCACTTGCTGCGGATAACCTGCTGCTGTTTTTCCGGTCCACATAAAACCGACTTGCGGACCAATACCTGCATTGTTCCATTCATAGTTCGCGGATGTTTCACCCGAGTCACCTCGGGCAAACACTCCGACTACGGGAATAAGGGTGCCACCAGCCAAATCTTTTTCATACTTGTGCAAAAAGAGTTTGTATTGGAGGAACCACCAAGCCCCATCAGCCGAATCATCTTGATTCCGCCAGAGACCGCCACCCGCATCCAACTCATGTTCATAAGCCACTCGAGTTTCTTCATCCTTGAAGATCGGCGGGGGTTCAGGTTCAGCAGTCGGAGGTGCGGTAACAATCGGCGTCGGAGTTTTTTCTTCCCAACCGCCCCAATTATTACATTTCTGTACATGCAGCACATGATAACCATCCGTGCCATAATCTTTGGCTGAATAGACAACGGTCAGATCCCAATCGGTAGAAAAATTCTCACGAATTTCATTCTTGCCGAAAGTCATCCAGTCAAAATGCTGCTTAGTGCCAATTCCGCCTTCATACCATGCAAACTTGCCTTGTTTGATATTGTCCTTAACTTTGACTTTGATATCAGCAGGTAAATTTGAATGATCTATGGCCCATTCAGCGGTTCCCTTGTAGGGATTACCACCGACTTTTCGCCAGACGAAATTAGAATTGACTGCCTTATGAACGTCTTTCCGTTCAGCTTTTAGCGCAACCTTCTTCTTACTCGGTTCGCGAACAACACGCTGGGTGCTGTTCGTTTCCGGGATCAATAATACATCACCCGGATTGATTTTTGTCGACTGCAACTTATGCCCCTTGGCATCTTGAATCTTCTGCCAAGGAACTCCAAATTTCTTACCGATTCTCCAAAGACTTTCACCTTTGGTGACCGGATGGCGGATCTGATCAGCCCAAGCGCTTGAAGCGCCCAAGACCAATAGAAGCGCCAAAAACATACAAGGAAACCGTTTCATGGTTTACCTCCTTGACGCCGCAATCGGCGCCTCTAATTTTTGCAATGCTTGCGCATTCAGCTTGTTTCTCTTCTGAACTTCTTTTTGAGCGAAGGACAAAAGATACTCCATGGTGAATGACACATCTCTCAGTGACAACACTTCCGACTTGTAATCAACGCCGTGTGAAGGCGCAGATGTTGCGCGAATCATATCCATCGCCAGGCTGGCTGCATTGGATATGGCAAATCCAGTCACCTCAGGAACTGGGTTGACACTGAATGTTCCAGTGCCTACGAGCTTTTGGAAATAAGAATCTTGCGGATTGATTGCCCGAATATCCCCTACTTCCTTAAACCCGTACGGGGACAGCAGATAGCCTTCGGGGTATTGGATCTGATTATATCCCTTTATCACCCATTGGAATCCCTCAATCCGCGTAAGCGAACTCAGATTGAAAACTTTTCCATTTTCATCTTTGTTCACCTCCAGGATTTTTTTTCGCCGATACGCTGCGTCGTCACTCATGAATTTTCCTCGCTCCACCGCCAGTTCTTTGCCTAATGGACTATAGATGTAATCCACAGCCGAAGACAGAATGACTGTTGCACCGGAAGAAACTTGGCCGTCAATGATGTTATTGCCGTAATAATATCCCGAGAGATGCATTCCGGAAAACATAATCTGGCCTCGTCTTTCAGAGCCATCATCCAAAATCGTCCACGTATTCCATCGCAGGCGCCCAGGGAAATATTCCCCGAACAGACGTAATGGAAAATTCATCAGATAATCTGAGATGTTCCCTTTGCAAATGTCAGGTGTCGGCTCAAGCCCTAAGGCCTGATGCCGCTCGATCTGTACATTAATTTTTTCCACCTTCGCTTCTGTCGCGTTAGGCGTCATTCCAGAATTGACATTTTGCATTGTCGACTCTGTTCCGCATCCGGACAATCCGAATGCAAGAATAAAAAAGCATATGACTGAAAAAAGCTTAGTTGCATTTTTCATAATCGCCTCCCTCATCTCCTGTTCGGAAAAATTCCGACTCACATTCATGATAATCTTCTTTTCCTATCCCATCGATAAGCCTCTTGATTTCTTCATCAAGAAAAACTTCTCGATCGATAGTCCTGAAAAGATTCCTTGCTTCCTTGGCCTCCTCTTTCGAGAGTAACCATACATCCGTGGCCTTGGCACTTTTCTCGTACCAGATTAAATAGAGCATCCATACAAGGATGCAGCTGCCGACGGCAAAAAGGATACTTGATCCGAGCGGAGGTTTTGAGATATAAATACCTCGCGACTCTCTTTTTTCAAACGCTTCTTCCATTTTGGAAAGAATCGTCTGAGCCTCTTCCTTTTCCTGCAAAGACGCCTGAAGCACCGCTTCAAGATCAGAAATGATCTTATGCATCCGAGTTGCCTCCTGCTTCAGCTCGGCATTTTCCCTTTCGAGGTCCGCAATTTTCTTTTCGGACTCGGCCTTTCCCGCTTCCATCTCTTTCGAGACAGTCGCCTCAGGCAACGGATGGGCTTTCTCCACTATCACCTCCAGAACAGTTCTGGTGGCCAATTTCCGCGGAGCAAGGATGCCATTGGGTTGCATGATTTTTTTGGCAACACTATTAGGATTAATTTTTTCTTCCGGAAATAATTTCCGGAAAATGCCCCAACAAGTATCGCCTTTTTCGACCCTGTATACTTTCTTTTTTTCACCTGTAGACAAATCGTGGAACTCACCTATAATTTTGGCCTCGGCAAAACTTGCCGTGGCCAAAATCGCCATTGCCGTTAGTAATGCCAAAACCATTGTCTTCATTTTGCTCCCCCGTCTGTATTTTTTTCCGCGCGAAACCATTTCGCACGAATTTTTCCATATATTCAGTTGTCAAAGTGCTGTCCGTTAACAACCTTGCGCCAATCCCTTTTCGCAAGAAACGGAATTGGACGTAAAGCGATTTCTAATTATGATTGTTTTCCAATTTATTCTTCCAATAATCGCTGTTGGCCGCCAGATAGTCTTCGTCGGAAACATCGGTTCTTCGAGATATGCTTTCGATCGGTAAATTTTCAAATGGCAATATCTCATCATCCGTCATGTCCTCTTTTTCAGTCGTGAACTTGATCCCCACCGCTTCTTCTTTTTTGAAAAATTCTGCTCGATAGATCACGACCAACAAGAAGAAAAACACTCCGACCGCAAATCCGCCGATACCGGACAACATTATCTGGACAAAGGAAGGATTTTTTTCCACGATCGGTCCCGACAAGACTCGCACATTCACGTTCTGATCCTGCCCCAAGAAAAAAGAATTGCGGTTGATCAAGACATCCAGGATCGATTGGGAAAGTTGATAGGTCCCCGCTTGCGTGTCACCGAAAACTTGGACATTCATGATCCCCACGCTGGAATTGTTCTTCACGTGCACGATGCGCTTCCATTCTTTCAATCTTTGCGCGCTGTCTCCCGTCAAAAAATTATTCGAGATTTTTCCGGTCGCTTCCACTTCCTCTATGAATTTTTCACTGTAGATGGATTGGGAAAGAATATTGGTCAAATAATTGGTCGATTGCGACAAAGCATAATAATCCGTCGCGCCCGACTGGCTCTGTGACATCAGGATATCCGTATTGGAACTAAAATTTTTCTGGGTCATCACCAAGATAAAAAACGAAAGCGCGCCCACGAACAGCCCGAAGAGAAGCGCTGTTTTTAAGTGATTTTTGGCCAATTTAAGCATATTTTCCGTAGTCATAGTTTCTTTAAAAATAATTAGTATTTAACAGGATATACTAGCAGAAATGGTAAAATTTGTCAATAGCGATGGACGGAAGAAGACCTGATTTTGTAACTCAGGTCTTCTTAGCCTTTTTGCAGTTAGAGCATCTTCGCTTTGACGACCAATCTTTTCCAATCAGTCCGCAAAGGCCAGCACGTAACCAGTGTGATTATCGGTTGGCCGTTTTCTTCAAAAATACCGGGGTCATCAGGAGCCACCACCTTTTTGCCGATAACTTTGTAAACATATTCGAACGACTTACCATTTTTTTGTGTCGCCTTGACTACGAGTTCATCTCCATTTTGCAGAGCGTTCAGATCCTTGAAAATGAAATTGTAACTTCCCGTCGCCCAAGCATAGTTGCTGCTATGTCCCGAGATGACCACGTTTCCGCGAGACCCAGGGATGCCTGTATTCGGATAGCGCACCACTCCATTTTTCAAGTCCGCTTCCAGAGCTGCTTCGTCCGAACTGAGCGACCAGATCATCGGTGTTTTCACGCCGATTTTCTTGATGCTTATTTCATAAGCCGGCTTGGCATCCCCCGGAGCAGTCGGATCATAACCGTTTTTAATTTCACCGCCATCATTGAAACCATCACCATCCGTATCTTTTTTCAATGGATCGGTCAGATGCACGAATTCCAAATGATTCGGCAATCCGTCATTGTCATTATCCAACGCGTAATTATTCTTGGCCATATCCAATCCCATCTTCTTTTCCCAGAAATCCGGCAAATTGTCCTTATTTAGATCGAGCATCCCCGCTCCGACCGGATTGTAACCGTCGCGCACTTCTTTGCCGTCATTATAGCCGTCCTTGTCCGTATCGGGGTCCAAAGGATTGGTAGAGTTCGCATATTCCTCCGATAAATCCAATCCGTCACCATCGATATCTTTTTTCAAATCGGCATCGTTTTCCAATCTTATCCCATAACGATTGAGCCAAGAAGTGGGAATCACATCCTCGGAAACATCGGAACTTCCGCAAATCGCCACGCGCGCAGAGTTAAGACTGCCCTTGAAATCAAAATTCAAGAGATAAAAAATAATCACCGGCAAAATGATTGCCGCAAAAACGATTATCAGAATCATTGTTAATTTTTTCCTTTTCTCCCACATAGCTTTAAACATTATGTCATTAAACTATTTGAGCCTTCATTCTCCGAATAAAGGCTCTCAAGTTTTCTGTTTGTGTTGATTAGAACAATTTTTTATTAAAGTCCTACGCTTAGCTTTTTCCTGTATATCCATAGTCCGGCCAATGACAGAAGCCCTGACAGAAATATGGCTGCGTTACCAGTACCCGTAACAGGTGCTGTTCTGACCTTGTTATAACCGAAGTCGGCTTTTTTGTAATCATCGCTATTTCCGTGTAAGCGTACATCGGTCTTGTTATTCTTATTGCCATCAAGATCATACGTCTGGACATAGCTCGACACATCCGAATCACTTATATACACGCCATACGTTCCTTCGCAAAGATCATTGAATTGATATTTGCCCTTGCTGTTCGTGTGGGTCTTGTCGATTTCTTTTCCGCTGCTATTTTTCAATTTAAGCGTAATATTGGAGAGACCTTGTTCTCCCGCATCTTGCACGCCATCGCTGTTGACATCCAGCCAGACATAATCACCGATAGTGCCATTGCAATCCTCTTCGTCATCATCGTGTGGTTCAGGTGTCGGTGCAGGAGTAGGCGTCGGAGTGGGTGTAGGAATGGGTGTAGGTTTAGGTGTAGGAGTAGGTGCAGGAGTAGGCGTCGGAGTGGGTGTAGGAGTGGGTGTAGGAGTGACTATCCTATCAAAAACTACACTCACAACATCGATGCTTTCCACCGCGCTGGCAGAACCCCATCTGGAATAATTATCTGGATACCATAACCCCGTAAATGTGTCGGCATATTTATGCCTCGCTTTCACGCTGACCGTGCCAGAAAGGTGCATCGTGCCCAAATCATAGCTGGCTGTTCCAGTCGAAGAACCGTTTCCTCCTTGATCCGGAACAGTATAATCTTTTCCGTTAATGGTGATTATGGCCACTTCATATTTCTGATAATCGGTCAGGCCTCCCAAATTCACCTTCACTTTATAATCTCCATCCGCCACATTGACTGTGTGAGTGCTGGATTCGCCATTGCAAGTGTTCTGATTGCCACAATAGGTAGCCAGATGGTATGGCGCTACATCAGCCGGACAATGGCAGTTTGGAGCGAACATACTTCCATCACTTCCAAAACTTGCCGTTTCGGCATAGGCATTGTGAGCAGACGCTCCCGTCAAGAATGCGCCGAATAGCATAACGATCATTATTGTTTTCTTCATATATTTTCGATTAATTAATTACTATCTGATTATTATCCTGATTAAGGTCGACCGAAAATACTAGCACATCTTGACTATTTTGTCAAATATCGGTCTTACTAAGAAAGTGTTTCTACTCTAAAAACCACGATTTTTTCATCAAAAAACACCTCCTTTGAAGGAGGTGTTTTTCTGTCTATTTTCCATTTTCGGCTATCTTTTCAGCTCTTCTTCCAAGGCCTCAGAATCGCCCTTGAAAACGATC
>JBAYUI010000010.1:0-39205 GCA_041675165.1 Parcubacteria group bacterium
GCAGGTAGAAGTCCTGATCTAGGGCATTGTAGTGCGTCACAAAGGGTTCAGCGTCCGCGCCACCCGGTGTATGCTCAAGAACAGGACATTGCACCTCCAAAAAGCCATCTGTGGCCAAAAAGTTGCGCACAGTCTGCCAAAAAATGTTCTTCTTGACGAACAGCTCGCGCGTCTCCGGATTCATCATGAGATCCAAATAGCGCTTGCGCAGCAACGCCTCTTCATCTTTCAAACCGAAATATTCCGTCGGGATCGGTCGGATGTTTTTCGACAGCATTTTCCATTCCGACACTTGCAGAGATTTTTCATCTTGTTTAGTGAGAAAAAGTTTGCCTTTGGCTTGGATGAAATCACCGTTCTCCACGCTTTTGACAAACAATTTATATTTTTCATCGCCCACATTCTGCTTGCTCAAGAAAAGTTGGACTTTGCCAAAACCGTCTTCGATGTGCGTGAAGCAGGCGTTGCCCATCGGCCGATTGGATTTCACTCGCCCGACGAGAAAAATTTCTTGGCCACTGGCACTCAATTCCTCAAACTTTTCCAACGCCTCAGCATTATTAATAGTCCGTTCACATTTTTCCGGATACGCCTCCATCCCCGCCGCCCTAATTTTTTCCAATTTATCCAATTTGGTCTGCATTATATCTTCGCGCATAAAGTTAAAATAATAAATTTTACCCGTTTCTTATGCTTCAATCTTAGCTTATTCGGCCTGATTTGGCAATTTCTAGACAAAATTTTAGGGGTAGTCCATGTTATATAGACTACCCCCTAGAATCATTCACTGATCATTTTTGCCAAAAGATTTAGAAAATCTTCCAATTCATTTACGGTTACACGTTTATCGTGCTTCCGCCGGCTGAAATCTTTGTCCCCGGGAACCATAATAGTTTCCCCTTCAATCAATTCAGTCCTCGGAATAACTTTTATCTCCTTCTTACCACTTTCTTCATCCCTCCTGATTACAATATGGTAGCAAGTTGGAGCGCCATCAACCATCAATTTTATTGCACCACTCCCGCCCAGCATCCAATCTCCTATTACATCATTCTCGTGAATCACATTCTTCTCCTCGCAAAAAAAATAAAAACAAAAGAGAAAATTGTTCATTTTCTCTTTCCCTCCTCAACAAAAATTATTTCAGATCCAAAATTTCATACTTGGTCCTGCCGACGGGCGTGGTCACTTCCACCTTGTCACCCTTGACGTGCCCCATAAAGGCTTTGCCCATCGGAGACTCGTTGGAAATTTTCATCTCAGCCGGATTGGCTTCATTGCTGCCGACAATCTGGAATTCCATTTCGCTCCCATTAAATTTCACTTTGACGGTCGAACCCATCTGCACGATAGCATTAGTCTTATCATATTTGACCACGGTTGACTCTTTGAGCATAAATTCGAGTTCAGCCACGCGTGCTTCATTTTCTGCTTGCTGCCTTTTGGCTTCACTATATTCAGCATTCTCACTGAGATCTCCCTGTTCCTTAGCTTCTTTGATGGCGGCTGCAATCGATTGACGGATAGTCACTTTCCGATTCTCTAATTCTTCCTTGATCTTTTGCAAACCTGATTCCGTGATGAATTTTCCCATTGCTTTTATTTTAAGATAAAACTAATTATAAAACATTAAGGCAAATTGTAGCAGAAATATTTTTCTTGTCAAATAGTCATTTTTTCTCGGAAAAATACTGCTGCAACGCTTTTTGCGCCACCGGCAGAGCGGCGCTGTTCCCTTCTCCGCCCCCCGGCATCAAGACCACGATCGCGATGGTCGGATTGTCATACGGCGCGAAAGCGGCGAACCAAGAATGGGTCTTGCCTTCAGAACCGAACTGGGCCGTTCCGGTCTTTCCGGCCGCTTCTACAGGCAAAGTCTTGAGCGCTTGCGCGGTCCCCATCGTCACAGTCATCCGCATCCCCTCTCTGACTGTTTGCATAACATCGGGGTCTATAAAACCTGAACGGATCACGCGCGGCGCCACGATTTCTTCCTGTCCACTATTGTTCTTCACCCGATTGACCAATCTAGGAGAGTACAATGTGCCGGAATTGGCGATAGAAGCGATATAGTCGGCCAATTGGATCGGAGTGATTGTTACAAAACCCTGTCCGATAGCCGCGTGATAGCTGTCGCCGATATACCATTTTTCTCCGACTTTATCCTGCTTCCACTTCTCATCCGGAATGAATCCGGAAACTTCTCCCGGCAGATCGATACCGGACAGATCACCCATGCCGAACAGATTATAATATTTTTTCATACGGGACATTCCCAGTCCTTGGATGCCGCCATAGCCGCCGCCAATCGTATAGAAAAAAATGTCATTACTCTGCGCGATGGCCATCTTGACATCGGACGGATCATGCGCTTTCCAGTCTCTGAAACTCCACGCCCCCACATGCAACGCCCCGCCCAAGCCCGAGATTATGGTAGACGGAGTGATCGTTCCTTCAGAGAGTGCGCCCGCCGCGATGGCCGGTTTGATCGTGGACCCCGGAGGATAGATCCCCGCGACGGCACGATTGAGCAAGGGCAGGTCCGGATCCTTGATGAGGCTCTGGAATTCCTCATTAGAGATGCCTTTGGCGAAAAGATTATTATCATAGCTCGGAATGCTCACCAGCGCCAAGACGCCGCCGTTTTGCGGATCGATGGCCACGGCCGCCGCGGTCTTGGTGCCTGTCTTGTCCAAAGTTTCTTTCAAATCGTCATAGATCTCTTTTTGCAATTCGGAATCGATGTTCAAGATCAGATCAGACCCAGGGATCGGATCCTCCACTCCGATGACCCTTTTGGCATTGCCCATCGAATCCACTTCCACTTGCGTCGCGCCGGCCGTCCCTTGCAATTTCTTTTCATAACTTTTCTCCAAACCGGCCTTGCCGATATAGTCGGTCATCAGATACCCCGGATTGGAAACCATTTCGCTTTGCGTCATCTTCCCGTCATAACCGACGATGGGAGAAAAAATTTCCCCATTTTCATATTGTCTGATAGCGGTTTTTTCCAATTCAATGCCAGGAAAATCATTCTTTTTTTCGGCGATGATGAGCGCTTGCTCCTGAGAAATGTTTTCTTTGAACAGCACCGGATCAAACAACTTTGAATTCTGGCTCGCCAACATTATTTCCGCGTTCCCCGAATTCATTCCCAAAATATCAGCCAGCACATCCGCCATCTTGCGCCGCACTTCGGCATCGCTCGGCAGATCCGCCGGGATCACGATAGCATCAATACTGGGGATGTTGCGCACCAATATTTTCCCGTATTTGTCCAAGATTGTTCCGCGTGGAGCTTTGATTACCACTTCGCGCGTACTGTTACCTTTGGATATCCTGGCATAATGATCCCCTTGGAAAAAATCCAAATAGAAGACTCTGGCAAACAGGCTCAGGATCGAAATGACGATGAAATACCAGAAGACCGAAAGCGTCTTTCTCTCAAATGGGACTTCCATCGTCGCTTCTTCCTTCTGGGTTATTGTCATGATGGAATCTTCTATCTCGCCCCCCTGTGCTATTCTTTTCTTATCCAAAAAATTTTTAAACATTCCGCTTGAAATTATTTTACGACCAATTTATTCTCTTCAATGGGGAAGATATTCCTGAAAGAAATCACAGGCCGATAGATGATCGCCAAGACGATAAGATTGTTGACCAGCTTGAAAATCATATTCCTAAAGCTGAAAGCCTTCCAGCTCATTTCCCCGACAGCCGCATTAAGACCGACTCCCGAGGCGTAGCCAAGGACGGTGCCTGCAAGGACCAAGACCGCCACCCAGAAAAAATTGCGGCTGCGTTGCCCGACAAAAAAACGTTTGGACAAAAAGTTGATCCCGAAAGAGACGATCAGGAACAAGATAGCATTGAGCCCGATCCTTCCCAATGAGACCGCGTCCAAGACCGATCCGGCGATGATCGCCCAGATCCAAAAACTTTCAAAACTTTTCCGGCTGGACCAGATGATCACCAGAATGAGGACGATATCCGCTCCGACGCGACCGAAGAACAAGTTCGGAGCCAAAGACACTTCCGCCACCGCCGTTAGAAACACAAGGCTGAATGTTAATATTTTTTGATACATAGATGAAGTAGGCCTAAAAAGTCCCTTTTACTATGAAGACTGTGCTGAGATCCGCATATTTCACCTTCGGGATGACCAAGGCTTGCTGAAAAAGTTTGTCGGCCGTGCTCCTCACCTCCGCCACTTTCCCGATCAATAAGCCTTTCGGAATAGCACCCCCCAAACCGGAAGTGACAATATCATCCCCTTCGTTCAAAACTTCCGTCTGCTCCACCATATCCAAGGTGATGCCCAAGCTATATTCTCCCGCGATGATCCCCTTGGCTCCCGTGGCCAGATCGGTGGCGTTGATCGAGCTGGAAGAGTCTGTCAGAAGAGATATCTTCGCGCTATTCTCAAAAACTTCACTTGTCCTTCCGATCAGAATCCCATCATAGACGATGACGGGCATCCCTGTTTCTATTCCGCTCGACCGCCCCTTGTCCGCCATTATCCAGCTGCCCAACCCTTCCGAATCTTGCGCAATGACAGTCGCCGCCTCCAATTGGAAATCCTTCTTCGGCAGAAGCTGCAGCTGCTTGCGCAGATCTTCATTCTCCTTCTTTTCTCCCGTAAGCTCCGCCAAGCGCGAGGAAAGGTTGCCGTTTTCTCGGATCAACTCTTCGTTCTCATTCTTCAAATTTGAGATGGATGAGAGCAAGAAAAAAATATCTCCGGTTTTTTCACTGATGAAATAAAAAGTTTTTTGGAAAGGATAGGCGACATTGACGAAAATTCCGCGCACGGGATCGAATATTTTTTTCGGATTTAAAAAGACCAATAAGAGACAGACTGCCAATGCTGCCAATAATTTCGTAAGCTTGGGAGAAAAAAATTTATTAGACACGAAAATCAAAAATCATTTTAGCATATTAACATTTTAGCAAAAATTCAAAATGTTAAGATGTTAAAATGCTAATATGTTAAAATGTCAATATGATTACCGTAAGGATCTTTCGTGCTGATTTTCAATGAGGACTTCGCGCAAAGTTTCGATATCTTCCAGAACGATTCCGGTGCCGCGCACCACGGCCGTCAAAGGATCCTCCATCATCCGTACGGGCATCTCGGTCTGATCGGCCACCAGCCGGTCCAGTCCTCGGATAAGGCTGCCGCCGCCCGCCAGAATGATGCCGCGTTGCATAATATCGCTCAAAAGCTCCGGCGGAGTTTCTTCCACGGCGGTCTTGATGTTGTTGATGATGATGCGGATTGAGCGGGACAGCGCCTCTCGGACCTGTTCGCCGGTTATTATGATTTCTTTCGGCAATCCCGTCACCAAGTCCCGCCCGCGCACCGTAAGCTGCATCTTCTTCTCTTGCGGACAGGCACTCCCGATAGCGATCTTGACATCTTCGGCCGTTTTTTCTCCGACTAACAGATTGAATTCGTCGCGGCAATAGCGCGTGATATCCTCATTCATCTCATCTCCGGCAATGCGCAGATTGCGCGACACCACGATGCCGCCAAGAGATATGACGGCGATGTCAGTCGTGCCGCCGCCGATATCCACGATCATATTCCCCGCCGCGTCCTGCACCGGCAGCCGCGCGCCGATGGCCGCCGCCATCGGTTCATCGATCAAATATGCTTCTCTCGCCCCAGCGTTCATCGTCGCATCGATCACTGCGCGCTTTTCCACTTCAGTCACATCAGATGGAATGCCGATCACCACGCGCGGTCGGGAAAAAAAGCTGAATTTTCCGGAATTCACCTTGTCGATGAAATATTTGAGCATCTTTTCGGTAATTTCAAAGTCGCTCACCACGCCATCTACCAATGGCCGAGTAGCCACGATATGTCCGGGAGTCTTGCCCACCATCCTTTTGGCTTCGCGTCCGATGGCCAAGACTTGTCCTGTCTTATTGTTGACCGCCACTACGGACGGCTCATTGATGACGATGCCGCGCCCTTTGACATAGACCAAAGTGTTGGCCGTGCCCAGATCGATCCCGATGTCATTGGAAAAACTGCCAAACATCTTTCCCATCCAATTCTGCAAGTTTTTTTTGATCTTCCCCATTTATTTCTAAAATCTCTTCAAAACAAAAAATCGCCTTCTCTTACCAAGAATGTTTTTGCTTCAAATTAAGTGCTGTATGTTTATTTTATCCTTATAAGTTTACAGGAAAACCGGCTCGATGTCAAAGTCAGTGAAAAGTGTTAACTTACGGCAAAATGTATCCGAATATTCCGCTCACCTTTTGACCATGTTCAAAAAAAACAAACCCGATGCCACGCATCAGGTTTGTTTTCAAATCAGCAAAAGTTACTTCAAAATTTTGTATTTCCGTAGACTTACTTCACATAATGCAACACATCCCGGAAGGTGACTAGGATCAAAAGTCCGATGAGCAAGGCGAAACCGATGGAGTGGAAAGTCTGCTCCACTTTGGCGCTGACGGGTGAGCCTTTCAATTTTTCGATCAAGATGAAAAGGATACGGCCGCCATCAAGGGCCGGAATCGGCAAGATGTTGATGATGCCGAGATTCACACTAAGGAGCGCCGTAAATTGCAAGACATAGACCAAGCCGAGCCCCGTCACTTCTTTGGTAAGAACCGCGATGCCGATCGGACCGCTCACATCCGCCCCAGCACCATGACCCATAAGAAGACCATAGATGATTCCGACCAATGCCATAAAAATCATCTCGATCAGATTGAGAGTGGTTTTCAAGCCTTCCCAAATAGCCTGATACCACGGATAACTTACGATGACCGTTTCGGCAAGACTCACGCCTAACGCGCCCTGATCCTTTGGCGCATCGACACGCGGAACTATGTCCAGTGCCAGCGCTTGTCCGCCTCTTTTGATTGAAAAAATTATTTTTTCTCCTTTATGCGCATTCACAACTTCCTGCACTTCTTTCACATTTTGCGGCTTGATATTCTCGCCCGTACCGAGCTTAATGCCAATGATTTCGTCCCCGATCTTGATGCCCGCCATAGAGGCCGGAGTCCCGAGAGCCACATCGGAAATTTGAATCTTCAAACCAGATATATCTTGACGCGGCATATTCGGGTCGACAGCTTGCGGAGCGCCAATAATGAAAATGATACTCAATAAGAACCAAGCTAGGACAAAATTCATCATCACTCCCGCGCCCAGCACTTTCGTCCGTACCCAAGCAGATTTCGCGGCAAAACTATCCGTGTCTGCGGCATTCCCGCCATCCTCGCCCTTGATTTTCACAAAACCGCCAAGTGGGATCCAGTTCAGAGAATAGATGGTACCGCCTGCCAATTTTCTTTTATGCGCCGCGTCCAGATCCATCATCTCTCTTTCATCATCTCCATCTTCCGCACCCCAGATTATCCTCCATCTTTTCACCGGCACGTTGCGCAGAACCTCTCGGAATTTCTGCGTCACTGTTTTCGTGATAATTTCTCGGTCATCACTTTTCACATCAGCCGTTTCCACTTCCATACTTTCCAGTTCCAACTCCTCTTTTTCTTCTTGTCCGGTCAAGAATTGGAAACCGACGATACGCGGCGGAAAGCCGAAACCGAACTCACTGGCCCGAATCCCATTCCTTCTGGCCGTCACAAAATGACCCAACTCGTGGACGAAAATGAGAACACCAAGGATGATTATAAATACGATTACAGCTAACATAGTTTTGTAAATTTCAAAACTCAAATGTCAAATGTCAAATGTCAAATCAAGCTCAAAATCCAAATTTCCAAAATTTGTCATTTGGATGTGGGATTTTATTTGTCATTTGTAATTTGTAATTTGATATTTTTTTATTATACTGTCATTATCTCTTTCTCCTTCTTCTCCCTAATTTCTTCTATTATAGCATTATATTTATCTACCACTTTTTGCAATTTTTCTTTGCCGGAAAATTTGTCGTCCTCGGAAATGCGTCCCGCTTTCTCCACTTCTTGGATATCCTCCCACAGGTTCTCGCGTATCTTCCTCACCGCGATGCGCGCGTTCTCCGCGTTCTGGTTCAAAATTTTGACCAGTTCTTTGCGACGCTCTTCGTTCAAGGCCGGAATGTTGATACGGATCAATTGTCCGTCATTGATCGGATTGAGATTGAGCTGGGAATCACGGATGGCTTTTTCGATATTCACCAAGCTGTCACGATCCCAAGGCGTGATGGCGATCGTGCGCGCTTCCGGCACCGTGATGCTGGCCATCTGTTTCAAAATAGATTTAGCGCCGTAATAATCCACCGACAAATTTTCCACCAGAGACGCGGAAGCGCGTCCTGTGCGCAATTTTCCCAATTCTTCTCTCATATATTCGATCGCTTTTTCAAATTGAGGCTCGCTGCTTTTGATTATTTCATCTACCATATTTTTTTATCCCGCCCTGACGGGATGAATTAATTTTTATTTACTGAAGCCTAAATAGATCTGGCTCGGATCAGACGGATCATATCCCAGCGTACGCACGATCATCTTGTTGTCGAATTGAGAAGTGGTCCAAGTGTTGCCTCCGTCCTTGGACCGATAGGTCGCCTGTGCCGCGCCACAGATGATCTCTTTCGGATCACGTGGATTGATGGCCAGAGCTTTAATGGGAAAAGTTTGCGCGTTGTTCAGCGTGGAAATGGAGCGCCAATTCTCTCCCGCATCATCACTCACCAAAAATCCCGTTGCTCCAGCCAAATAGACCCTTTTGGCGACCGTCGGATCGGCTTCCAAGACCGTGCTGCCGCTCGCGCCATAGCTCTTCGTGGCTTTGCCGACATTGGCCGTTATATCTTCGAACGTCGTTCCGCCGTCGCGTGTCCGCAAGACCAGGCCGGAATTAGTGATAGCATAAAGCAGATTCACGTCTTGCGCGTCCGCCGCCACTTTCAGGACCGGAGCACTGGCCGCATAAATATTTTTCCAGCTGGCGCCGGCATCTGCGCTCTTCAAAACCGCATTATCACTGGTCGTCGCATACAGCGTATTAGAACTTTTCTTGTCGATCATCAGTGAAACGACCAGCGGTCCGCTTGAGGGACTGGTATAGATCTCCTTCCAATTGGCTCCATCATCATCAGTCCGGAAAATCTTTCCCGTACCTTGCCAGACCGCGCTGGCATAAAGCGTTTTTCCGTCAGTCGGATCCAGTGCCAAACCATAGACTTTTTCCGATTGGAAATTGATGAATTGCCAAGTGTCGCCGCCATTGACCGTTTCCATGATCCCTCCGCTTTTCAAACCGAAATAGGCATTGTTCCCATCATACGGATTGACCGCAAAACTCAAAACGCTCGCGCTCGTCGTATTGGCCTTTCCCATTCCATCAATCTGCGCTTTCCATGTTTCTCCGCCGTCCATCGATTTCCACAAGCTTTTCGAAAAAGTGAATGTCGCCAGCGCACCCGTGTTGCTCTGCGGCACCAAAGAGCAGCCCGAAAGGACCAGCACTGAAAGAACCGCTCCCGCTATAAGTTTAATACGTTTCATTTGGTTAAATTTTTCATTTTTATTACATCCCCTTTTCACAACCTAATTATACCATAGCAAGAATAAAAGCCAAATTGAGACTAAAAAAACAGCCTCCCGGCCGCCTTAAAATCATCTTCGGTTTTGCATATATTTGGAAATTCGAAATTTAGACACTATTTCAAAATTCATCATTCGAAATTCTGCTTTGTGCGCCCACCAGGACTCGAACCTGGGACCGTTTGCTTAAAAGGCAACTGCTCTACCAACTGAGCTATAGGCGCGTATTTTACGAAGTAACTTTGCTAGTATATCACTCTCCTAACTTTAGTCAAGATTATCGGTTTAATTTCTTATGGATGAATAATATGCCGAGGATCGGCGCAATCATCCATAACAATTGGAAGTTGGGCGCAGCCAGATAGTCATAAGCCGTTTTGGAAACATACACCAAAGCGGCTTTTTTCGGCATAAGAGAGATCGTGATGCTCACCAAAAGCAGCACTTCCAAAAAACTCACTCCAAACACTCGCCAGAGGAAATCCGGACCGGAACCAGAAATGGAAATCTCGAAAATCTTTTTGCCGAAAATGGTCAACACCACCAAGAGCGCGAAAAAGATCAAAATGGCTGAATTATAATCCGTCAGATACGTTCTGGGAATCACTGTCAAAATCGCGAAAGACACATACGTGTTTATGAGTACCGTGATGAGACGGCTGCGTCCGACAAACATACCGAAAATAAAACTGATCAGGATGAGCACCAAAATGAGCGTGACATCCTGCGTCACACTGGCCGAAATCCCCATTTGGGAGAAAATGGAATTCAAATTCATAAATTAAATAAATTTTTTATTTTGTTTTTATATTATACCACAACTTTCCCAAGATTCATTCTCCAGAATTTTTCAATTCTTCGATCAATCTTTTTTGTTCACGGCTGATGCGCGTCGGGATGCGCACGATGATTTTCACCATTTGATTGCCCCGTCCACGGCCGTGCAATTCCGGCACGCCTTTCCCTTTGATCCGGAAAGTTTCACCGCTCTGCGTGCCGGAAGGAATTTTCAAGATCAAGCGGCCTTCGATCGTTTCAATCTCGATCTCTCCGCCGAGCGCCGCCATGGAAAAACTGATCTCTTCCTGGCTCAAAATATCCAAGCCATGACGAGTGAATTTCCGATGATTCGCCACACGGATCAAAATATACAAATCACCTGCCGCCGCGCTGCGTGCGCCCGCTTCGCCTGCACCGCGGAGCGAAATGGTCTGGCCGTTTTCGATGCCGGAGGGCACATTGATTTCAATCTCTTCTTCTTTTTTCACGCGTCCGTCTCCGCCGCAGTTGGAACATTTCTTCTCATAGATCTGCCCCCGTCCCTCGCACTCGGAGCAGACACTGACTTGCGAAAAAGAACCCAGAAAACTGCGCGTGATCTTATGTACTTGTCCCGCGCCTTTGCAGGTCGGACAAGTTTTGACATTCGCGCCCGGTTCGCCGCCCGAACCCTCGCAATGATCGCATTTGGCATTTTTGTATAAACGCACTTTTTTTCGAACGCCACTCACCATTTCAGCAAACGTTATCTCCAGATCCACTTGGATATCCTGTCCCCGTCCGGTTTGGCGCGCTCGGGTACTTCGGCTGCTGCCGCCGCCAAAAATATTGGAAAAAATATCTTCAAAATCCACGCCGTCAAAATTTCCGCTCGCGCCGCCTCCGGCTTGTCCGAAATCGAAACCAGAGAAGTCAAAGCCGGAAAAACCGCCCTGTCCGCCAGCACCGGAAAAGCCGCCTTGTCCATTATTGAAAGTCTGACCGAACTGGTCATATTGCGCGCGTTTCGACTTGTCCGACAAAACTTGATAGGCTTCATTCACCTTTTTGAACTGCGCCTCATCGCCGCCGGATTTGTCCGGATGATGTTTGTGCGCTGCTTTGCGATAAGCCTTCTTGATCTCATCGTCCGACGCGCCCTTCGGCACACCTAAAATGTCATAATAATTTTCAGCCATAATTGTTCTACTTTACACTATTTTTATCACATTGACAAAGCATGCTTACATTGATACTATTTTTGCAAAGTTTCTAAACGAGAAATAATGCTCATACACAGTGGAGGTGTAAAATGGCTACCCCAGGAATTGACCATCTAAACAAATACTGTCCCAAATGTGAAATCCTCAACCCGAATGTAACGCAAATACCAAGAACTCTTCAGGTAGATCGCGATGGCTTCGAGGATGATGAAACTCCCAAATATCGATGCAACCACTGCGGGGAAGAATTCTGCAACTTCCTGCGCATGTAACGTAACCAGCTTCAATGCAAGCCCCACCTTCGACAGCTTCTTCCGAGAAGCTGTCCTTTTTTTTATTTTCTTGACAAAACTTCGAAAATCAGCTAGCTTTTAGACAGCTCAGACTGGAAAGATCGGAAATAGGACTGACTCTCTCTCCTCCTTACCCATTTCCACAAAAACCTTCATTGATCTTTCCAGTCTGAAGTTTTATTTTTAAAAGTCTACAACGAAATTAGACTTACTCTCCCAACCTAGATAATGAGTTTCAGAAAGAAAACTTTGGGCGGTTAGACCTCTTTCCGTCCCAACAAATCCTTCCTGTTGCCCAGCTCATCTTCTAGGTTGGGTTTTTTATTTGTCTGAAAAAAATTATCACTTAATTAATCGCCTCTGTAGCATTTTTTAGAGCGGGGAATTTCACCCCGCTCTTTTTTGCGCTCTATGCAAGATTATTTTCCAGCCTCTCCCTCTTTCGTCTCTGCGTCTTTCACTTCCGGCTCAGCTTTTGGCGCTTCACCTTCTTTCGGAACTTCGCCAGCTGGCGGAGTCTGAGAAGTAGCTTGCGCATCAGCCGCCGCTTTGTAAAGTTTCTCACCGATCTTCTGCGCCGCGACTGACAATTCTTCGGTCGATTTTTTGATCGTTTCAGTGTCATCGCCGTCTTTCACTTTTTTCAAATTTTCAACGGCCTCTTCTACTGGTTTTTTCTCATCTGCCGTAAGTTTGTCACCCGCGTCACGCAGAGCTTTTTCCGTAGTGAAAACCAAAGTGTCCGCCATATTCTTCACTTCAACTTTTTCTTTCTTTTTCTTGTCTTCTTCGGCGTGCACTTCCGCGTCTTTTTTCATCCGCTCGACTTCCTCTTTGGACAGTCCCGTCGAAGCCTCAATCCGGATTGATTGTTCTTTGCCAGTGGCTTTGTCCTTGGCTTTGACGCTGAGGATCCCATTAGCATCAATGTCGAAAGTCACCTCCACTTGCGGAATGCCACGCGGAGCCGGCGGAATGCCATCCAGAATAAATCGCCCGAGAGTTTTGTTGTCAGCCGCCATTTCGCGCTCGCCTTGCAGGACATGGATCTCAACTGAAGGCTGATTGTCGGCCGCCGTGGAAAATGTTTGCGATTTGGCGGTCGGCACGGTAGTGTTTCGATCTATAAGAGGTGTTCTGACGCCTCCCATGGTTTCAATTCCCAGAGTGAGAGGTGTGACATCAAGCAAGAGCACGTCTTTCACGTCGCCTTGCAAAACGCCTCCTTGGATGGCCGCCCCAAGAGCCACCACCTCATCTGGGTTCACGGTCAGGTTGACTTTTTTGCCGAAAAATTCTTCCACTGTTTTCACCACCAGTGGCATCCTAGTCATGCCGCCCACCATCACCACTTCATTGATATCAGTTACAGAAAGTTTGGCATCCGCCAAAGCCTTCTTGGTCGGTTCCAAAGTTTTCTTGACCAATTCACCCACCAATTCTTCCAATTTGGCGCGGGTCATTTTCATGACCAAATGTTTCGGACCATTGGCATCGGTCGTGATGAACGGCTGATTGATTTCCGTTTCCGCCGCGGTGGAAAGTTCAATCTTGCCTTTCTCCGCCGCTTCCTTGATGCGTTGCAAGGCCAACGGGTCATTGCCGAGATCAATACCCTCTTGTTTTTTAAATTCAGCAATGATCCAATGGATGATGACTTGATCGAAATCGTCGCCACCTAAGTGCGTGTCACCGTTGGTCGATTTCACTTCCACCGTGTCATCGCCCACTTCCAAGATGGAAATGTCGAAAGTGCCGCCGCCGAGGTCATAGACTGCAATCTTTTCATCTTTTTTCTTGTTGAAACCATAGGCCAAAGCCGCCGCCGTCGGTTCATTGATGATGCGTCGGACATTGAGGCCGGCAATCTCACCCGCTTCCTTGGTGGCTTTTCTCTGCGCGTCGTCAAAATAGGCCGGCACCGTGATGACCGCGTCAGTGATTTTTTCGCCCAATTTTTCTTCCGCATCCGCCTTCATTTTCCCCAAAATCATCGCCGCAATTTCTTGTGGAGTATAATCCTTATCGCCCATCTTGATCTTCACGCCACCATTGGCCTGCTCAATCTTATACGGCATCAGTTTCATGTCGCGTTGCACTTCTTCGTCCGTGAATGCGCGGCCGATCAAACGCTTAATGGAATACAAAGTGTTGCCGGGATTGGTCACAGCTTGACGCTTGGCCAAAAGTCCCACCAATCTTTCACCTGATTTGGAAATCGCCACCATTGAAGGCGTGGTGCGCACTCCTTCTTTGTTCTCAATGATTGACGGACTGCCGCCTTCCACCACCGCCATCGCGGAATTAGTCGTACCCAGATCGATGCCTAATATTTTTGCCATATTATTTTGTGCAATAACTTAATAATAATTTATTATACTAAGCTTTGCGTAATTAATTATATTATTTTATTACTATTTACTGAAATTTTCAATTTTCAAACAATTTTTAATGATTTAATTTTAAAATTCAGTCATTGAAAAATTGGAAATTGTTTAGAAATTAGAAATTGAAAATTAGAAATTCTATTCCACCACCACTCTCGCCGCCCTGACAACCCGTCCGCCCATCTTATAGCCTTTCTGTACGACCTTGCTGACGATATTTTTGGCCTCTCCTTCTTTTTCATCCGCATTTTGCAGCGCTTCCATCGTCGCCGGATTGAAACTATCTCTGACCGCTACTGGAATTTCCACCACCCCATTGTCTTCCAAAACTTTTTCCAACTGTTTCTGGATATGCATAATCCCGACGACCCAAGCATTTTCTTTTTGTTCTTTCGGAATATGATCGGTCGAAGCGTGGAAATTGTCCATTACCGGGATAATCTCGCTTATGAGGTTCAGATTGGCAAAGGCGATCATTTCTTTCCTTTCTTCCGCTTGTCTTTTTTTATAATTTTCAAAGTCCGCCATCGCTCGTTTCCATCTGTCCGTCGCTTCCTTCATTTCCAGATATTTCTGCGCTTCTTCTATAGATATCACCTTGTCTTTCTCAAAATCTTCTTTACCAAATTTCGCCGCCGCCTGCTCCAACGGCACCCACTCATACTCCTCATGCTCTTTTGAAAGATTAATCTCCCCAGACTTACAATATCCCAAAAATCTAACGCCTTTTCCATTGACGAAAACACTTTCCCCATCTATATTAAAATTTTTCTTATATTTTTTCTCAAAATCATGCAAACCCAATATAATTTCTAATTCAACCTTCAATCCCGTTTCTTCCTCGATTTCCCGCTCAAGCCCTTCTTTTGAATCTTCTACCATCTCTAAATTTCCTCCGGGGAAATCCCATTTACCGGCACCGTGATGATCATCCTTATGGCGCTTGATCAGCAGGATCTCGTTTTTCTCATTCAGCACCACCGCCTTGGCGGTCAGAGTGAAAAAACCTTTTGCAATTTCCTTCTTTTTATTTTCCATGCAATTGATTTTAATCTAATTAAATTTTTATTTGATAAAAATGGTTCCTCCGTGAAAAACCAGCGCGATCATCACCGAACTTCCGATCATCTTTTTGACATAATCCAAGAGCGACTTGTTCTTGGCGTATTTCATCCTTTTCGGCCCGACGATGGCCAACACGCCTTTTTCGCCGCTTTTAGTCTTATAGGGCGTCACCACCATCGAACAATTATCAATGCCTTTGATCGGATTTTCTTTCCCGATGAAAAATTTCGTTTCCCCGTCTTTCATCTTGAGAAGAATCGTGTTCATATTCTCATCGATGTAGTCCAGGGCTTCCGCGATGCGGCAGAATTCGTCCACGTTCTGGAATTCCGGATTGGCCAAAAGTTCCCGCATCCCGAAATCGCAAAAATCTTTTTCCAAACCGCTAATGACCAAATTCCCGCTGAGCGAGGAAAGCAGTTTGGCCGTCACACGCGACAGCTGTTTGTTCTGCGCTTTCAGCTTCAACATTTCGGATTGCATCTTCCTCTGTTCAACGAGACTCAACTTTTTGTCCCCCATGATCTCTTCCACGAAAAGTCGATAGCCTTTGTCGGTCGGAATGCGGCCAGAACTGATGTGGGTCTGATAGAGCAGCCCCGCCTCTTCCAATTCCGCCATATCATTCCTGATGGTGGCAGAACTGATTTTGAAACCATATTTGTCCGACAGGATTTTCGAGCCGACCGGAACAGCCGAAGTGGTATATTCTTCGATGACCGCTGCCAATATTTTCTTATGTCTATCGCTTATTTTTTGCATAAAACCGTATTTTTACGAGCACAATATCAGTATAATATACTCGTTAGCACTCGTCAAGAGGGAGTGCTAATTCAAATTCTACTACACTTTCGGAGGTTGTCAAATTTCAGCCTAAATCATCCCCCATTGACAAGAAAAATAATCGCGCTAGAATGGAATTGCTATGAACATAAATCGAACTAAAACCAATCGCCCGATGCACGTCATTATTTCTTTGGTCGCGAAGACCAAGGCCGGCTTTAGTTTGAGTGGAATGGAAGGATAGAGAAAACGCAAAAAATCATTTCAACCGAACTAAAGCCGACCCCTCAGGGATCGGCTTTCAAGTTTTAAGGAGGAAAAAAGAGGAGGAGAAGTACATTAAACCTATGGCTAAAGGAGGGAGAAGCCATGACAGATAACAACCGCTACAGCATCTTTGTTGCCGTTCGTACATACCAAGAACAATCAAGGGTATGCGAAAAGAGAGTAAGCTGCATAAGGAACGGTCAACTTATGTATTGCGAAAATTGCAAACACGAGGAATGCATCATTGACCCTGGCAGTGTAGACATCGTCAATATAAGCAAACGGAAGAAATACTAAATACTCGGAGACCGTGCATTATATATGGCAATGTCAAATGGGGAGTAGAATCTAACAAATTCCACTCCCCTCTTTTTTTCAAACAAAAAAGAGCTACCTATCTTCGGTCAGCCCTAATAATAAAACTGTCTTTTCCTCCATCACCCGATTTTTATCCCGAACTAGATCACTAATTAAGGATAAAAACTGGATGATGGAGAAATGACCGGATTTTTAAGGTTCTAGCTCTGATTGATAATTGTAGCATATAATTCTCATTATGTCAAATGAATTTTAGGCAAGAGAAAAGGGGCCTATTCATTTTTGAATACGCCCCTTATTTACTGCACAACTATGCGATTATCAAAGACCAGACAAAAGCGACATTTTGAACCATACAGTTTTTCCTTCGTGGAAGGAAAGAGTGATTTTTCTTGGATCAAGCAAAAATCTTTTTCTGTAAAAAACGGTTCGCAATGAATAGCTTCCAGAAACATCGAATGTTTCTTATGTGCTCCGAAGGAAGTTTCCCTCAGCCGCCGTCGCACATAGCCAATACTGCAATGAACACCGATACAGACATAATAGTATATGCCCTTAAAAATGTCAATCGCCAATCGGCATAAATACTCACTTGATTTTTTTGATTTTTTCGATTTTTTATACAAAAAAACACCGGAAAGGTGCTCTGCGTTGGAACTGTGAGACAAAAAAACTCATCCGGTCGCTCTTATCTCCACTCCGAGTTTACTCTTAATGACTTTTTTTATCTGTCCAATCTCTTCTTTTGCAATCGAAAACTCCTGGTTGAAATCCTCCTGACTTTTTACATAGCCATCAATAATCGTTTGAGTGCGATTAATATCAATGTTCAAATCCTCCCTCATCTCCGTAAAGCGTTTTGTTAAAATAGAATCCAGCGCACCAAGAAGAACCTGATTGTTCTCAGCCAATCTTTTGTCCAGATGCTCGTTGAAATATTCTTTAGTTATATATTCACTTTTAACTTTTTCTTCTTTCATAGCTCCATTTTATAACAATCCACCTCAAGCGTCAAACGATCAAGAAAAAACAGCTCCTTCAAGCTGTTTTATGTCGGTTGGAGCGGTAGGATTCGGACCTACGCATGACGGGATCAGAACCCGTTGCCTTACCACTTGGCTACGCTCCATCGTTTCTTAACTAAAACAAGACTTTTTCAGTCTTGTTCTAATATACTGTACCTTTCTAAAAAAATCAAATCTTCAGGTATTTCCTCATCGCCACCCAGCTACTGAAAATTCCCAAGAAAATGCCCACCAAAAGTTGAGTGCCCAAAATGAACCAGAATTGCGAGAAATAGAATGATATCAGGCTTTGCGAAAGCATCGCTTCGGAGATGTGCAGATTGACGAACCGCATCGTGATGAGCAAAAGGATGGTCGCTACGATTGAAGATACCACGCCATAAATCACACCCTCGAACAAAAACGGCAAACGGATGAACATATTGGAAGCGCCGACCAACCGCATCACTTCGATTTCCGGCTTGTGGATATAGATGGTGATCCTTATGGTGTTGAAAATGATGAGCACGGAAACGGCGGCAAAAACTATCGCCAACGCCAAGCCCACTTTTCTGGCTTGGCCGACCATCTTATTGAGCCGGTCGATTATTTCCTTGTTCTTCACGTAATTCACCCGGCTGACATCATCCTTGAAAGAAGCTTTCGAGATATATTCGGTGATGTTCTGATACTGATTGGAATCATTGGCCTTCACTACCAAGGAAGCCAAGAGCGGATTGCTTCCGATCTCATCCAGTGACTGGAGGATAACAGGCTCGCCGGCGTTGTTTTTCTTGAAATCGGCCAAGGCTTGCTCTTTGGAAACATATTGCACGGATTTCACTTCGCCATAGCTTTCCAGATCGGATTTGACGGCCATAATCCGGTCTTCATTGATATCCGCCTTGAAATAGACACTGACATTGATGCGATTTTCCACGCTCGAGAGGACCGTACTGGAAACCATAAGGAGCATCATAAGCGCGCCGACCACATAGAGTGAGAGGGTCAGAACACTGACTGAAGCGACAGAAAGCCAACCATTTCTCCAAAAATTTATAAAACTTTCCTTAATTGTCCTACCGATGACAAGAAACATATTTTTTAACATACTCGATATTTACTTTTAGCATCATCGCAAATTATTTTTCCTTTTTCCAGAACGATTACCCGTCTGGAGGCTCGATCAACGATATCTCGGTCATGGCTGGCCAAAATGACAGTCGTGCCAAGCTTGTTGACTTTGAGGAGCAGCTCCACGATCTCCGCCGAACTGTCCGGATCGAGATTTCCCGTCGGTTCATCCGCCACGATCACCATCGGTTTATGGATAAGCGCGCGCGCCAGAACCACCCGCTGCTGTTCGCCACCGGACAATTGATGGGGAAATTTTTTCATCTTGTCTCCCAATCCTACGATATCCAAGATCTGCGGCACATCTTCCATAATCTCATCCGTATGCACGCCGCAAGCTTCCAAGGCATAGGCTACATTTTCAAAAGCGGTCTTTTTTGGCAACAATTTGAAATCCTGGAAAACCATTCCAATTTTTCGGCGATGGAACGGCAATTTGCGTTTTTTTATCTTACTCAAAGGTTCGCCGTTGAAATATACCTCGCCTTCCGTCGCCACTTCTTCGGCGTAAATCAGTTTTAGTAAAGTGGATTTTCCGGCCCCGCTGTGGCCGACTAATGTCACGAATTCCCCTTCTTTGATCTCAAAATCAAGATCATCCAAAGCAGACGCATCGCCCTTGTAGGTCTTGATTACATGATCGAATTTCAAAATCGGAAAAGCTCCCTCCACCTCTTCGGTCACTTCTTCTCTCAATACATCCTCCTCCACCTCTCTAAATTTTTTTTCCACTGCTTCTCTTTCTTTAACTTTTTTCATTTTATTTTTATACTCGAATAATACCTTTATATTATAAATTATTTTTGAATATGTTTCAAGTAGCTTTCCATAAAACTGTTCAAGTCCCCCTCCAGGACAGCTTCCGCAGCCGCCGTTTCATGTTTGGTACGATGATCCTTGACCATTTTGTAGGGATGCAGGACATAGGAACGGATCTGGCTGCCCCATTCATTGGCTTTGGCTTCGCCCCGCAACTTTCTTTTTTCCACCTCTTTTTCCTCCAAATAGATCTTGTGCAGTTTGGCTTTCAAAATTTTCATCGCCTGCTCCTTGTTCTGGAATTGCGATCTCTCATTCTGGCAAGTGGCCACGATGCCCGTCGGGAGGTGTGTCACGCGCACCGCGCTGTCCGTCGTGTTGACACTCTGCCCGCCCGCCCCACTCGAACGATAGACATCCACCCGCACCTCACTTGGGTCAATTTGCACTTCCGCGATTTCCGAAATGACCGGCAAAACTTCCACTGAGGCAAAAGAAGTTTGGCGCAAATTATCAGAGTTGAATGGCGAGAGCCGCACCAAACGATGCACCCCCGCTTCGCTTTTCAAATAGCCATAAGCATATGGTCCGGAAATTTCCAGAGTGGCACTCTTGATGCCCGCCTCTGCCCCGCGCGCTTCATCGATCAGGCTGGCGCGAAAATTGTTTTTTTCGGCCCATCTGAGATACATCCGCATGATCATTTCACTCCAATCCTGCGCGTCCACGCCGCCCGCGCCGCTCATAATGGTGAGGATGGCATTGTTCAAATCATATTCTCCGCCGAGCAGTGTCTTGAATTCCAACTCATCCAATTTCTTCCTGGCCTCACCTATCTTCTCATTAATTTCTTTTTCCTCCACTTCACTTGATTCATCGATTTCAGAAAACACACCCAAAAATTCCTCCAACTCATCGAGCTCCGTTTCCAGTCCCGAAAGCAAGACGATTTCGGCGCGTAAAGTTTCCAGCTCCTGCATGACTGCCGCCGCTTTTTGATTATCATTCCAAAATTCCGGCTCGGCTGAATCTTTTTCCAATTTTTCAATCCGGATTTTCTTTTTCGGCAAGTCAAAGATAGTCGCTCAAAAGAGCGAGTTTATCTTTCAGTTTAACAATTTCAAGTTTAAATTCTTTGATCATTATAAATAATTCTTAATCAATTTGATGTGATCCGTTTCCACTTGCGTGAGTGCCGTGAAGAAAATTTTCACATTTTTCCCTGTCGCCTCTTTGGCGAATTGTGTGTAGAGGCTGGTCGCATTCTCTTCCAGCTTGATTGTTTCAGCAAAATTTTCAACGTCTTCGTCGCTACACTGTTTGGTTCTGGCTTCTGGCAGAGAAATTTTCATCAACTTACAAGCGATGTTGGCGTGTTCCAATTCCACTTTGGCCAGACGTTTATACATAGCCTTGATCTCGTAAGTCGCAGCTTTCCCCGCCATGCAGAGATAGATAGCATTGGCATCCAACTCAAGCTCCAGCGTCGCTTCCAAATTTTTTTGATCAGCTTCCGACAATTCCAAGAGTTGTTCGGTGATCGGATTGGCATCCGCGCCGTCCTTAATAAAGCCTTTTCGCGACCCGCAGAACGGACACTCGCTCGGCCGTTCTTCCCCGATGTAGGCGTCCCCGCAAATCTCACAGATGTATGTTTTCATAGTGGTTTTTGGTTAATAATTAAGTTATTATAAATTTTCAATGATTTCTTCCGCTTCTTTTGCAGTTTTTCCCTCTTTAAAAACTGCCTTCTTTAAAATATTATTGCCTAGCTCTTTCCTTTTCTCGACAGGCAAGCCAGCTTTTCCAGTTGCAACATCTTCGGGGGTAAGTTGCCTTCCAATATTCACGGTTCCATCATCATTGACTCCCAGATATTCATATACATTTCTATCCGGATCCATTACATATAATGGATTGCCCATAGAAAACATTTCTTCAAATCTTTTTTTGTATTCAGTAATTTTTTTTTGAAAATCTGATAACTTCTCATCATATGATTCTTGGGATACTGGAGTAATTGGGTAATAATCAGGGTCGGATTTTATTCTATCAAGATCACCTTTCATCCTAGATAGCTCCTGGTATTTATATTTAGTACTCTCATCACCCACCCAATGCTTACCATCTGCAAATAGTTTATCTTCAACAACTCCGACTGACTGATAATATCCGAATACTTTGGGATTATCAATAATGAACTCGTTATAAACAGTCCCCATTTCTTGAACCTTTACTCCATTGTGTTCCACATATACAGCTTCCATTTCCCCGCGCTTTGAAACAGCCGTGTCTATATCTTCAATTGATTGTTTCTCTTCGCGAGTATTTGTTACTATGCGTTTCTTAATACCTTCGCTTTTTGAATCAAGGTCATTTCTACTGGCGTAACGAATATCTCCTCCGCCCAAAAGAAAACCGCTAGCATCACTCCACAATCCACTGACCTTGCCATCTTCAGAGCGACCAGAAAATACGGACGAAGCAGAAATCGTAGGCTCAAGAGCAAGCAATATGCTAGCATCATCTTTATATGTTGTATTACTTGAAACATTTGAGAGTTCATTATGACGAAATCTCTCATTTTCTTGTATTGTATGCACAAAAAATACGCCGCTTCTCAACGCTGTCTGCTCAACGCTTCTTTGTATGCTTTCAAATTTTTCTCTTGCTAAACTGTCCGCTTTTGTATAATGTGCTTCTAGTTTTTGCTTGATTGTTTCGAGTCCATCACTATTTTCAATTAATTGTTCTAGATTATCTTTCTCATCTTCAGCCTCTTGCTGATCCATTCCATTCTCAGATAAAAATGCTTCCGCTGTTGCACTAGCTTCCTCGCTTTGCATTTCCGAAAGTTTTCCGTATTGGCTATCTCCGGCAGCATCATCCAGATTTTCAATAATTTTTCCGGTTTTTTCAAGCTCACTTTTTAATGTTTGCATTTTTTCACGACGCCTCTTGCGTTCCGCTAAAATCTCTTGTGCAAGCTTCTCGCGCTCTTCGGCTAAAAATTTTTTTGACGCCTCCTTCTTATCCAATAATTCCGGCACTTGAGCACTTCGATCTTTCATTGTAGGAATATTTTCATATGCCTCAAGCACGCCCTGCTCCCTAAGTTTAGCAAAGCTTGATTCATGCAGTTGATACACGGGGCCGATGGAGCCATCTTTCATATATCTAATTTCATTTCCTTCTAAATTTCCCTGGCTATCTTTGCGTATAGCATATCCCATCATTCGACCTTCTGCATTTTCAGTCTTAATGATTACCGAGCCTGGAAAGTTGCGATCTTTCGTAATTCCCACAATATTGGCTTTCTCAATTTTAGATTCTACATCTTTTTCTTTTTCCGGAAGCTCATTAGGGGTGATTTCTCTTTCTAATTCACCCTGCGCCACTTCAGCTTTTTGATCCAATTCTTTCAATGCTGTTTTATCCTCTACGCCAACTTCAAAACCATCCACCTCGGCTTTTTGCTCCGCAGCTTGCAAGCCTTTTTCTCCTTCATTTTCAAAACCAGCCACTTCCTTTTCAGATGTAGCTATCATTTCTTCCCTCGTTTCTTCAGCAGTTTTTTCCGGAGAAATATTTTTTTCAATTTCTTCTGCCTGACTTTCTTTAGATTTGATTTGTATCTGTTCTTTATCCATCTATTTTTGCAATTTCTTACGGATAGCTTCCAGTTTCTGTTGATCCAGTTTTTCAAAAATTCGCGTCAAAACTTCTTTCTGTTTTTTGCGCAGATTGTTCATTTTCTCTTGGAATTTTTCCCAGGCAATTTGGTATTTGTCCACAATCAAATCTTTTACAAATTTATCCGCGCCGCGAAATTGAAAGCATAAAAATAGTTTTGCCAACTTTTGTCCGTTGAATGATAGTCGTTATCAAAAGCCAAATAATCCGCCAGAGTTTCTCGCACACGCATAAGTTCTTTCAACCGCCCGATATTTCTCTTGTCGGCAATCGTGAAATCCAAAAGTTCCAAGGCGCGATCAAAAGCCATCCGGCTATATTCATTATTATTTTTATTTTTCCACTTAATTGTCCGCTCGACTTCACTGCCAACATTGGCCATTTGCTCAAAAAAGGAAAGTTTTTGCCATCCGCCAGCGGCTAAATTTTTATGTTGCACCTCCATAATTATTTTTTCACTAATTTGTCAACCACCGCTAAAATCTCTTTCTGAATCTCGACATCATCCACTCCGCGGCTGCGATTGCCTTGTGCCGGACGCAGATTGATCATTGAATCAAATTCCACAAAATCTTCACCGGTCAATTCCGGATAAAAGTTGATGCCCCACAAGTCCTTCTGCGCCGAGCCATTCTCTAAAAGCAATGCCTCCTCATCAGCATGCAAATCAGCATCCACTGCTATAATCTTTTTCTCAATATCAACCACAGCTTTAACCAAGTTGCCAAACATTTTTCCTGACATTTCTCGCAATTCATCAATTGTAATTTCGTCTTTGATTAGTTTCATTTTTTTAGTTTATCCTTATCGTATTTTACAATTGAGCCATCTATCGGAATCGAACCGATGACCTACGCGTTACGAGTGCGTCGCTCTACCAACTGAGCTAAGATGGCGCTAATTGTCGCTTAAGCGACTTTAGCTCAAATTCATTTTTCCGTCAAATTCACCAAGCGCGCGAATTCAGCATTGGCCAAGCGTTGCATTTCTTCGATGACCGGCTGGTTTTTTTCGTTGAACAGATGTTTGAAGCGGCCTTGCGTTTTCAAAAATTCACTGATTGGCTTCACATTCTTCGGCTCCAAGGTGATTTTATGTTTGCCATTCTCAATTTCATAGAGTGGCCAGAAATTTGTTTCAGTGGCCAACTTAGCAATCGCGACATATTGAGAGGTGGGAAATTTCCAATTATTGGTGCACGGAGAAAAAACCGTGAGGAATGATGGACCGGAGGCGGCCAAAGCTTTTTGCGCTTTCTTCTTGAGATCAGCCATATAGGCCACATTGGCTTGCGCGAGGTATGGAATGTGATGCGCGGCAACAATGTCCATCAAATTTTTGCGCACTTCTGTTTTGCCGAATGACGCTCGGCCGGAGGGCGTCGTTTCCGTGGCCGCGCCGTAGGGCGTAGCACTCGATCTTTGGTTGCCGGTGTTCATATAACCTTCATTATCATAGAGCACATACAAAAAATTATGCCCCCGTTCTAGCGCGCCGGACAACGATTGCAAACCGATGTCATAAGTTCCGCCATCTCCACCGAAAGCTACAAACTTAATTTTTTTATCCTTGGGAAGCTTCCCCTTTCTTTTTAAAATTTCATAAGCCCTTTCCACGCCGGAAATGGTCGCCGCCGCGTTTTCAAAAGCATTATGGATCCACGGCGTTTTCCAAGCCGTGTACGGATAGAGCGAAGAGGTCACCTCGAGGCACCCCGTCGCATTGGCCACCACCACTTCATCTTTGACTTCACCCAAAACCGCCCGCACGATTGAAGGAAACGCACAACCGGCGCAAGCGCTGTGCCCGGGAGCGAAATGTTTTGTCAGTTCTTTATTCATATAATATCAGAACCACTGATTAACACTTGATTATACTGATTTCACTGAATAAAAATTCACATGGAAACAATATAAAGTTGGTAATAATCAGTAGTTATTTCTTAAATTAAATTGTTTTTATACTTCATGTGTAATCATGTGCAAATCAGCGTAATCAGTGGTTCTTTTTTTATTTGATATATTTATCTTCAATTTTTCCCATAAACACATCTTCAATCTGTGCTTGGAAAATATCCCGACCACCCAAACCGTAGACAAAGGATTTGATTTCTCTCTCCGTAGAGACGCAAGATCTTGCGTCTCTACTACCGTATAAGCTATTTATAATTTCTGTATAGAACGGTGGGGTCGTGCCAATCGATTGGGCCCGGTCTAAAACTAAAACTTCTTTCGCGTTTTTCAAAGCTGCCGCCAATTCCGCATGCATGAACGGGCGGAAAAGTTCAAGTTTGATCAAGCCGACCTTCTCTCCCTTAGCTCGCAGTTTATCCACCACCACCTTGGCTGTGCCGGCCGCCGAACCCGTCAACACCATGATGCGTTCCGCGTCCTCCGCCTGATATGTTTCAAAAAAATCATAGCGCCGGCCACTGATGCCCTGATACGCTTCCGTTATTTTCCGATATTCTGCCGCCGCGTCAAGCATGGCTTTTTCTTCATCTATCCGGAATTCGAAATAGGAATTCTGGAGTGCCACCGGACCGTATGTAACCGGGTTGGCGGTGTCTAAAAGTGGCATAATGGCCGTGCGCTCACCCACAAAATCTTTGACCATTTCCGTTTCAAGAATTTCCAAATTTTCCACCGAGTGCGAAGTGTTGAAACCATCCATAATGACCATGACCGGCAAATTGATTTTTTCGGCCAATTTCATGCCAATGATCGTTTTATCATAAACTTCCTGCGCATTCTCACAAAAAATTTGCACCCAACCGGCGTCCCTACAACCCATCACGTCACTATGATCGCCATGGATGTTGATCGGTGCCCCAAGAGCGCGCGCCGAAATAAGCATCAAAATTGGCAAACGTGTGCCACTGGCAATGTAGAGCACCTCGTGCATGAGAGCCAAGCCTTGTGAACTAGTGGCGGTCACCACGCGCGCCCCGGCCGAACTAGCCCCGATGGCCGCGCTCATCGCGCTGTGTTCTGATTCCACCTTGATCATTTCAGTATCCACCTCACCGTCCGCTTGGAATTTGGCATAAGTTTCAATGATCGGCGTCTGCGGAGTGATCGGATAGATCGGCATCACCTCCGGCTCGATCTGCTTCAAAGCTTCGGCCGCCGCCGCACCTCCGGTTAGCGCTAATTTTTTGATTATATTTTCTTTGTTCATAAAATTCAGAACCACTGATTATCACTTGATTATAATGATTTCACTGAATTAAAATCCTCATGAAACATCACTCTTTTATACAATCAGTAGTCAACTTCTTAATTTTATTTAAATTGTTTTTACCATTCATGTGCAATCATTTCAAATCAGTGTAATCAGTGGTTCTTATTTCTTCTTCATCATTATCGCTTTCACCGGGCAAACTTCCGCGCAAACGCCACAACCTTTGCAATAATCATAGTCGATATCCGCCTTATCTTTCTGACCTTCTTTATATTTATTCATCGAAATTGAAGCCTCCGGACAAAATGGCACGCACGTGGCGCAACCGATGCACTTTTCCTTGTCCACTTCCGGATGCATATACCGCCACGCGCCCGTCTTGGGCGCTTTTTTCTGATCATGTTTTATAACTGCTCCGTGTTCCATAAATATAGAATTTTAAATTTTTCTTATATAGTATTATACGCTTTCTCAATGGCCGCAATATTATTATCCGCCGCTTCCTTGCCCACTTTCGGTTCAAATATCTTCCTGAACTCATCCACCAAACTTTCCAGACTGACCGCTTCAGTCACTTGCACGAATTTGCCGAGAATGACCGTGTTCGGCCGAGGTTGACCGACAATCGAAAGTGAGATCCCGCTGGCATCAAGCGGATGGATCTTGCCTTCGAATTTTCCGCCATGCTCAGCAATCTGGCTGCGCACTTCATGTTCAGCCATTTCCGTATTGATGATCAGAGCTTCTTTTTTGTCCAGATTATTGGCCACATCCTGCGACCCAAGCAACGTATCGTCCAGCACCACCACCACGTCCGGATCGACGACCGGTTCATGGGTACGGATAACTCCGTCAGAAATGCGCAAATACGTCTTGGTCGGCGCGCCGCTCCGTTCCGGCCCAAAACTGGGAAAGGCTTGCACGAACTTGCCTTCGTTCGTGGCCGCTTGCGCCAGAATTTCCGCCGCGGTTTTGGCTCCTTGCCCGCCCCGCGCGAAAAAAATAACTTCAAAAATATCTTTATGGTATTTCATAGATTATACGTTACACATTTAACATTATTTATACAGACTGACAGCTGAATTATACCATAGAAATTTTAAATTAAAAAACAACCCTAATTTTCAGGGTTGTTTTTTAACTTTAAGCCGCAGTAAAATCTGACAAAAAAATTTATTTCGCCAGTTGCGCGTCGATGTCTTTGCTCAATTGATCGGCTGTAATCGCTCCGCTTTCCACATTATCATTGACGAAAATCGTCGGAGTACCGGAAATTGCAAAACTTTCAGCTTCAGCCTTAGTCGCGTCAAGCTTATCCTGATGTGCCTTGCCGTCCAAGCATTTATTGAAATCGTCGGTGTTAAGCCGGAGAGCCGCGGCGTATTTTTTAAAAAAAGTGATATCTTTGGCATTCCCCCATTCTGCTTGGGCGCTATAAAGCTTATCGGCATATTCCCAGAATTTTCCTTGATCTTGGGCACAAGTCGCCGCGAGAGCCGCGTCTGCCGCTTGCGGATGAGCTTCCAAAGGCAATTCCTTGAAAGCGAACTGCACCTTGTCCTGATATTTGTTCATAACTCCTCGCAGTACCGGGAAAAAAGTTTTGCAATAGGGGCATTGGAAATCGGAAAAGATGACCACTTTGACATTGGAATCACCCTTGCCTAAAGTGGCGTCATCCGCGTTGACCGTCGGTAAAGAAAGATATTTGCCGACGGGAAGTCCCAATAATTGAGCGTTCAAGATATCTTGGCCATTTTTATTCGCGAACAACCCCTTGGCCTGCGCGTAAAGCTCGGTCTTTTCCACCGCCGGGTCAAAGATGAAGGCCGGCAAAGTTTTCACCTCGAATTGACTGATCAATTCCTTGCCACGCGTCGAATCAGCGCTCACTTTTTTTACGCTGACGGTCGGCATCACTCTCCTGAGCCAGACCAGAACTTCGCTTGGGTTGCATTTTTCGCAAGCATCATCACTGATGACGCTCATCGGCACAGCCGGCTCGGTATAGGCTACCCATGTTTTTCCATTGGCCTCGAAAATATCGGATTTATTCAGATTTTTTTGTGAATAACCGCTACCACGCACCAATTGGCTCACATCCACAAAAAGACTACCGATCAAAAGTCCGCCGAGAAGGATCACCAATGAAATCAAATTTTTCATCTGTTTGCTTTTCCGCTCATCTTCAGTCTGCAAAGCATCCTCTGCCACAGCTTCTGACAAGCTGGCCTCTTCCGCCCCTATATTCTCCTCCCCGAATAATCCTCCCTGGATGCTTTCCGGCCGACCCTCCTCTTTTTTTTCAAAATCTTTTTTTTCTTCCATAGCTTTGAGTTTTAATTATTTTAAAGTTATTTTTCAATAATGGTTCCTAGGCAAACTATCTTCCTGTCGGAACATTTCCCTCCGCACCCGCCGCCGCTTGGTCGGAAGGCTTGGCAGCACCATTCGTATCCGCCGATTTCGCGGCCGTGGCCGCCTGAGCATCAGCCGCGTCTTGGATCATTTTCGTCTGCAAAGCATTCAGGTCATAATCCTGTTTATATATTTTCATCTTGTAATCATCAAAACCCATTGTGATTTTTTTGACCGCCTCATTCTTCACCGCCACTCCGATAAGGATGCCCAAAATGAAAAACAGCGCCAATTCGATATAAAAATCATTACGCTTCTTCCTGATTTTTGTCACCGTTGGTTCGGTCGGCTTTTCCTTCGCCAAAATTTCCGCTTCGTGAACCACATTTTTTTCAGCCTGTTCATTGTCCATAATGTTTTGCAAAAGATAATTACTTTACATAAATTTACCACATCCCCAAAAACCCCGCAATCTTGCGGATTTTTAGATTTGGGGCGTAATAAAAATCATTATTTATAAAAAATAAGAACCCTGCAGCCATATGGCCGACAGGGTTCGTTTTTGTCTTCATTCTTCGTCTCTTCTATTTCACGAAAAAACTCTTTCCTCAAAGATGTTGCTGATTTTTTGGCAAAGCCGCACGATACTTTCCAGCCTCACATTGCCCGCAACGCCAATCTCGATCGGTCTTTGCAGTTTTGAACCATTCTCGCAAGTCGGCGGGACGATCCAAGGAAAAAAGACTGCCACTTGGCCACTATCCACGAACAAGCCAGCCACGCATCGCCACTTGCCATTGTCCGGACACCAGACAATTTCAGACACAACGGGTGACAATTTTCTTATCACAGAATTTACATCCGGAGAAAGAGCACCATATAATTCACCAAGCCTATCCAACTCTTGAAAACGCGCTATCTCCAAAAACCGATCCGCCGCTAGACTACTTCGTTGTATCTTCATTTCCGCCTCCTGCCTTTTTGGCATCAGGGTCTTCGAGGAACTCCTTAGGTATAACAAACTTTTCCTCAGGTTCTTTTTCCTCTTTAAATGCTGGGCAGTTTTTATGACCAAGATCTCCAAAATAAACTTGCCCACAAAAAGAGCACCTCCTTCCAACCGCTTCATTATCTCTCCAACACATATCATCCTCCTGCAAAATATTTTACCTTATCTGCTTCATTCAAATAAAAAGAGCAGCCAACTAAAGGCCCCTCCGCCAATGTTTATCCGCACTCTAGCAAGAGTAGAAGTAAAAATCAAGTTTTTGTATGTAAGTAAATAATTACGTAATTAATTATTCCTCAATATATTTCGGGCTTTCGCAATCACTTTTGTAAACCGGCATAGTGTCGCCAATCTCATCCGCCGCGTCAAAAAGTTCATACTGGATCCAATTTTCCGGCGTAGTTGTCATCGCGCCGTATGTTTTGTGTTGGAATTTTACGTAAGACATACACTATCTTGTTTAAAAATATTAGTTTTATCATTTATTCCTCGCTTTATTTCTAACTCTCTTCCATTTTCTATCCACTTTTCCACAAAAACGCCCGCCACTTCTTCTTGGTCGAAATCAAATTGTTTTCCAACCAGCCCATTGAAAATATTAGTCAGTTTTCCAAAAATTATTCCACCGCATCCTTCTTCCAAATCCTCGTATTTAACTGCCACTTTTGCCCCAATTGGCATATTTATTTTCATTCCCATATTTTTGTTTTAAAATTATTTAACCAACTCAAAAAAACTTTTCTCAAATTTTTCTTTCAGGCTTTCATTGAAAAAAGGCAATCCGATCAATTTGAAATCTTTGTTTTCAATTTTAAATTTATCCAAGTCCAATTTATACTTATCGGCAATCTGCAAGAGAAATTTCTCTTTCCAACCTTCTTTGCCTTTTTGAAATCCACCATCTTCATCCAAAAATTGATCACCCTTTGGTTCAATGAAAACTTGCCAGAGCAATTCCTTTTTTGTTTTTTTCTCTTTAAGGAATAAAACGAAGTCCGGCTCGAATGGCTGACCATCTTCAAAGTTGAAAATTTTGAAATGTCTTTCATTTCGCATCACCGCCACTTGATCATATTTTTTATTGAGACCGTCCACTGTCTCATCAAAAAATTTCAAAAATAATTCTTCTTCTCCAGTTCCCCAAATTTCATTTTGCGCGAACCAGCTCCGCGCGGACAAATCAATCTCCGCCATCTCTTTGGCTCTCGGACTGTCGCTGGCAATCTGCAAAATTTTGTCTTTGAAAATATCTGAAATTTTATGCGCTCCAAATTCGAAAGATCCTTTGTTTTCCTTTTTAGTGATTTGCGCGCTCACGGCAATCTGCTCCAAGACATTCACCGCGATATCAAGTTTTTCCTCTTGCCGCAAACTATCCAGAAAATCTTTCTGGCTGGAAACTTTCACAGACACATCTTTCAGATATTCATCGATAAACTTTTCAACCGAATCAGCCGGCGGAAAATATTTTTGGATGTTTTTGAAATTATAAAAATCAATGCGATCTATGGCCTCGCGCGCCACGCCGCGGCTCAAACTCAAAAGTTTTATTCTTCTCATTTCCACATTCCCCGCTTGCGTTTTCATCTGCAACTTATCGCTCAGCACTTCATGCTCTTCTATGAACCCTGTCACAAAATCATATTCATATTCAAGCGGAATGTCCACCGATTTCAAATTTTTCACTCCCGCTCGATCATCCGGGATTTGCGAGTTAAGGAAAATTATTCCATTTTTCCATAAAGCAGTGTTTTTGAAACTGTCTTTAACTTTCACTTCTCTCTCAACTTTTTTCTCCGGCATTATACCGGTTTGCACGAGCGCATTGGTGATATCAGAAATATACCCGGAATATTGCGCGCTGTGATAATAGAGCTGTTCAATAATTCGCAATTCGTTTTCGACGTCCTCATCAAACTTCCGACAATATCTGTCACTTTTTTCTTTGGTCGCAAATGGATAATACCGCGCGCCGCGTCCGATGAGTTGCGCTTCCGCCATCGTGTAACTGCCAGGCCTATGTTCTCTTGAATTATACAACCGCACGATATCAAACAGATTCAAAACATCCCAACCTTCATTGAGCGCGTCCACCGCGAAAACCGCCCGCACTTCATTACTAGGATCCTCCAACGAATTGACCAGTATTTGATTTTTTTCACTTTGATCTTTTGAATCAATGGAAATACATTTTTCTTCCGTGAAATCATTTTGCAGTTCCCTTGCCAATGCGCCCAGTGCGATGCCGTTATTTTTGAAAAATTCAAAAGCACGTCGCAATGTTTCGTTTTTGATTTTTCCCAATCGCTTCAAATCATCGCTTTTCAAATTTTTCACTTTGTCCAAAAATTCTTCCTTAAATTCACTTGAAACAACTGCTTCAGCATTGGTCTTCTTGGGTACGCTCACCCGATTAGCCTTAAACATCACCACTGGCTTCAGAAAAATTCTGTGCTTTTGCGCCACTTTCATTCGATACTGCGACAAAATGATCGCTACTAGCGCACGATCCATTCGAGACAAATCCGCTTCCAAAATTTCAATCTCTTTGGAAAATCCATCTAAGCGATATTGCTTCAGATTATATTCAAAAATTATCTTGTCCTCATATTTTTCCGCAATGCCAGGATTTTTTAGATCGATCGTAGCAGTGAATTCCAGTAAGATATTATTCTTATCGGCATTTAAAATCCGCATAACTGTCCCTTCCCACGAACGCAATTCTGTTTCTTCTTCTTTTTTCAATCCTTCAATCTTTCCGATTCCGTCGTCAAGCAAAGATTTTTGTCCGTTTTTCTTGAGCTTGGTAAGTGTGTTGATGTGATGCGCCTCGTCGGACAAGAGCACGATTTTCTTTTCCGCAAAATCTTCGTATGTGATGGCGTTTTCTTTGGGATTTGCCAGTCGCGTATGCAATCCTTGGGTAGTTGTAAAAAGAATATTGATGTCTTCAGGATTTACCGTCTCAAAATTTTCCACTGGCGTAATCTTCACAGCCTTATCGCCAAATTTCAAATTTTTCGCAAAAAGAAATTTATTGGAATAGGGATTCAAAAAGTTTTCTTTGGTTTTTTCGATGATGTTGGTGCTGTTAACAAAAAAAATGAAGTTGCGATAACCTTTTTCATAGAGATACAAGATATCCGCCGCCATAATCAAAGTTTTGCCGGAGCCGGTGGCCATATTGAAAAGCAAGTGCGTCGGTTTTTTCTTTTTGGGATATTTGGTGAGATAGTACGCAAATCTTCCAATGGCTTCTTTTTGATATTCGCGCAACTCCGCCCGCTCCGTCAAATTTTCCGTCACAAAAGCAGGGACTCTTTTCTCAAAATAGTCCTTCTCAACAACATCCCTCGTACTGTTAAATTCTTCGTGAAGCATAAAGTCTTTTGAAATATTCTTCTTAAATAAACGTATTATTAAGCGAGTATGGTGAGTGTTGACAATCCGTCAAAAACTGCTATACTTATAATGTCTTTCGGTTAGTCATGACTGAAAGGGTATTACATCCAAGGGCAACCCTCCGCGAGGAGGGTTGCTTTTTTATCTCTTATTTCTGTGTTTCAATTCTTTACCCCAAATATCTTCCTCTATTTTGAGAATATCAAAATATCCATCTCCGCCAGTTCTTAGCTCTTCAGATATGTTGTTTCTTGAAGAAAAAATATATACCCTTTTTTCTCTGTTTCTCAAATATGAAACTAATGCCAAGAAGTCAGAGTCTCCTGAAAATAAAATCGCCGTGCTATATTTTTTTATAAAGTGCACCGCGTCGATTGTCATTTCCACGTCCATATTGCCCTTTTCTTCGATTGTCTGCCCCATTTCAGTAACTATTGTAATTCTTTTCAATTCTTTCTTCCTCACCACAAAACCAAGTCCTTTATTAAGAAAAGTAAAAAATTTATGTTTCCCATCCATGCTATAATTTCTTGTTCCGTCAGCCGGATAAGCGGTGTAATAAAAGACTTTTATTTCAGAAGCTTTAAATTTATTTTTAAGAAAGTTTCTTAGCTTCTCCAGATCAAAAAGCCTCCCTTTCACCTTTTGAGATTGCCAAAGATTTGAAGCATCAACAAAAACATAAGCTACATTTTCTTTTTTTATTTCATTATCAAGCATATAATTTTCCAACTAATTCATACTTCCTTATTCTCCATAAAACTCTTCATTCAACTTGATATCATCTTTACTCACTTTATAAGTACTGTCCTCAATATCATTGATTGGCACATACAGCATATTTTTGTTTAGTGATTCGAGGATGAATTTTTTTTGCTCTTCTAGTGACAAGTCGGAAAAATCTTTGGCGTTTTTGTGAAATTTTTCTTCGTCCACGCGATAGCTCAAAAATCCATTCTTCTCGATCCTTTTCCAAAGATCGGCGACTTCTTTTTTGTTTTTCACCTTCTCAACTTCACGCACAAATCTTTCATTGACCGGCATCAGTTCAGTGTAAACAAAACTTCCGCCACCTTTCCAATTGACCGCCTTGGAAATTCCACCCTGCTCGCCTTCGATGACTTTTTTCAATCTTGACTCTGGAAGATCATGAATGTACTCCATTTGTTCAATGCCGATATATTGCCGACCGGTTTTGTGCGCCACCGCCAAAGTCGTACCAGAACCGGCGAAAAAATCTAAAATTAAATCGCTTTCCTTAGATCCAATTCCTAAAATTTTATGCAATAGTCTCTCTGGCTTTGGGGTGTCAAAAATATCACCAAATCCTAGCGCATTAATTTCTTTTTTTGCCTCTTGATTATCACCGACGTCGTCACGAAGCCAAAGAGTTTTTGGCACAATTCCATCTTGAACGTCCGATAAAAATCTCTTAATTGAGGGCACATTACTTCCGTCATCACCAAACCAAATTCTGTTATCTTCCACTAATTCATTGAATTTTTTCTTATTAACCCTCCAGGAATACCCTTTTGGAGGACTAACGATTCTGCCACTAGGAATTGTAATTTTATAATCACAAGATTTTGCATACGTTTTAACTGATAAGTCGCTTGATTTCCAATTACCTCTAGGATCATTGTCGAGGTTTTTATATCTCGCATTCATCTCTTCTGTCCTTGGCAATAAATTTGGTTTCCAATTTTCCTTCCTTTTCGCGAATACCAAGATATGATCGTGATCATCAGAAAAATATTTTGCATCATTTTGTGGAGAATATTTTTTTTGCCACACAATATTTGCCACAAAATTTTCTCGTCCAAAAATATCATCGCAAATTACTTTCAAATAATGGCTTTCATCATCATCAATTGATATAAAAATCGCGCCATCATTGCTCAAAAGTTCCCTCGCCACTTCCAATCGATTTTTCATAAACGTCAGCCAAGTGGAATGATTGAAAGAATCATTATAGCCAAAACTGTCGTTGCCAGTGTTATAGGGTGGATCGATGTAAATCAGTTTCACCTTGCCGACAAAACGTTTTTTCAGTGAGTGAAGCGCTAAAAGATTGTTACCCTTGATGATGAGATTGTCGGTATCTTTGATCTCTTTGACGACGTGTCCGTTTTTGGTGTTGTCCTTGTCATATCTCCTCCAATTCGTCAGCACTTTGGCTTCAAGCAAACGACTGATGTCGTCCGGCGCCAAAGTTTCATTCCAAAAAATTTCCTTACGTTTGGCGTCTTCCTTGGTTTGCCCGCCTTCCAAGATGCAATCTTTATACGGCCACACCAAAACCACTTCTTTTTGAGATTTCAAATATGCTCCGTTCGACTCAAAACCGATCTTGTTTTTGAATGCCGTATACGAATCAGGCAAAAATTCCTTGTTGCTCACAAACTCGATGAATTTGTCTTTGTCAAAAACCGTCATATCGCCAACAGACTTGAAAAATATTTTCTTGAGATCTTTGTCATCAGCCAAAAGACTAATCAGATTTTCATCCAATTTGTTCGCCAGCTCGACGGTTTGGTTTTTCAAAATTTTGCCATCATCCGCCAAAAGCCGTTCATCTTTTTTCAAAACACTGCCTAATTTTTGTAATGTTTTTTGTATCATTTTTTTTGTGATTAAATAATCATAATGATATTCTACCACTATACATTTATCTTGGCAATTCCTTTGCCTGTGGATAACTTTTTTTATTTTATCACATTCATGCTATCACATGCCTCATTCCTTCCTCAATGCTTCCATCGGTGAAAGTTTGGAAGCTTTTTTGGCAGGGAAATAGCCGAAGATTATTCCAGTACCGGCGGAAAAACCGAGGCCGATGGCGGCCGACCACCAGGTCACCGGAAAGGATAAAGCGTAGCCGAGATTGGCCGCCACGATCTCGCCCGATCTGGAAATCCCCAGTCCCAGAAAAAGCCCACTGATCCCCCCGAGCAGTGTGATGAAAACCGCTTCAAACAAAAATTGGGAAAGGATCTGGCCTTCGCGCGCACCAACTGATTTTTTGAGCCCGATTTCATACGTCCGCTCGGTCACGGTCACATACATTACATTCATAATCCCTACCCCGCCAACTACCAAAGAAATGGACACGAGTGCCAAAAGCAAAATATTGACAGAAGTGAAAACCTTATTGAGAATATCGAGCACTTCCACAATAGAATTGACTGAAAAATCGTCGTCATCGGGATTAATGATCTTATGTTGGTCGCGCATAACATCCGTCGCGCTAAGAATGCTCAGATCGAGCTTTTTCATATCCTGCAGCTTGAAAATCGCAAACTGCAGATAATCGACGCCGGCCAGTTTTTTTTGAGTAGTTTCGAGCGGCAAATAGATGGCATCGTCAAAATTCAACATCCCGACTGTGCCTCTTTTTTTCAAAACTCCGATGACCCGATAGCTCTGCCCCTTGATCTTAATATCTTTCCCCAGCGCATCTTCATCTCCGAAAAAATCATTTTTCATTTCACTGCCCAAGACAGCTACTTGGCGCAAGCTCCGATCGTCATCTTCAGTAAAGCCTACTCCTTGTTCGACGATAACTTTCTTGTCCACTTCCGTCACGCCGGCCGTCACGCCCATAATATATGCTTGTTTATTCTTTCCGCCGTAACTCACCACTTGTTGAGTCATAAAAGAAGCATACCAAGCGCTGACATTGGGCAACTTGCCGATTTTTTCCGCGTCTTCCAGCTTGAAAGTGGTTATCTGCATTCCACCTGCGATTCCACCGGCATTTTGAGCCGAGGTTTTCGAAACCTTTGGCACCTTCACTTCGATTTCCATAATATCCGATCCAAAAGCAGAAACCTGATCCACTAGATATTGCTTCACCCCGGAGCCAAAAGATAAAACTAAAATCACGCTAGCCACGCCAATGACGATTCCAAGGAGCGACAAAACCGTCCGACCAAGATTGGAACGGATACTTCTGAAAGCAAGCTTGATGGGAACAAAAAGTGTATTTAACATAATTCTGTGAAATATATCAGTTTTAAAATCCAAAATCCCAATTATAAATGACCAGTCAAATCCAAAGCTCAAATGTCAAATTTAGGATTTTAGATTTTGAAATTTCTTTTATTCATATCGTAACGCTTCCATCGGGCTGATCTTCGCCGCGCGTCCGGCCGGATAAATTCCGAAAATTATCCCGATAAGAACACTGACTGCTGTGGCCGTTCCGACTGATTGCCAAGAAATGATGAATGGCCAAGTATATTGCAAATATTGAATGATGAGCGCAATCACAAAAGAAAACATGATGCCGATAACGATGCCTATCATTCCGCCGATCAACGAAATGAACGCCGACTCGATCAAGAATTGGATCTGCACATCGAAATTCCGAGCTCCCACCGCTTTTCGCAGGCCCACTTCGCGGATCCGCTGGCTCACTGCCAGAAGCATTATGTTCATTATCCCTATCCCTCCGACCAGAAGCGAAATGGCGCCGATAACCAAGAGGAAATAGCGCAGGACATCCGTTATCTGGGTGATGATGGCCACGGCCGAAGCCATATCGCGCACCGAGAAATCATCATTGACCGAATCAGTTATATGATGCTGTTCTCGTAAGGTCACAATAGCATCCTCTTTGGCGATCGCGACGAACTTAGCATCCGTCACCTTAAGACGGATAAAGCCCAGATGATCAATGCCCAGAATTATTTTTTGAGCGGTCCTCAATGGAATGAAAATGGAATCATCCTGGCTGGTGGCCCCAAAACCGCTGGAACCTCTTTTTTTCAGAACTCCGATGACAGTGAAATTTTCATCTTTTATTTTTATGACTTTATTGAGCGGACTGCCACCATCCGGAAAAAGGGCTTTAACTTCATTGATGCCCAAGACCGCCACTCGCGACATATCCATTTCCTCATCTTGATTGAAAAATCTTCCATCCGCCACTTCCGTGTTTTCCACGTTGATATAGCTGGCTGTCGTGCCTTGGAAAGAAGCGGTCACATTTTCTCCGCCGTAGGAAACAGTGGCTGTTCCCAAAACATATCCGGCGCCATCTAACACTTCCGGCACGTTGCGCTTGTTCCTGAGCGCCTCCAAGTCGGCATATTTCAAAGTCGTTATGGCCACGCCCATCGCTGCGGCCGGCGGACCTTTTTCATCCGAAGCCCCTGGCAGAACTCCGATCAAATTAGACCCGATACCCGTCACTTGATCCAAAATGAGAGCCTGCGCGCTACGACCGACTGCCATAATGATTATCACCGAAGCCACCCCGATAATGATTCCGAGGATCGTTAAAAAAGAGCGGAACTTGGCCGCCATCAGATATTGGTATGAAATTCTTATGGAACTTATGAGGCTGCGCATAAATTTATTTGATCAGTCTTTTTTCCATATTGGCGATCTTTCTGTTCAGGACCGGCTCGTCCGAAACGACCTGGCCATCCTTGATGTAGATTATCCGCTTGGCATGTTCGGCCGTGTCTGTTTCGTGCGTCACCAGAATTACCGTGCAACCGAAATTATTGAGGTTCTGCAAGATCCGCATCACCTGCAGCCCCGCTTTGGAATCAAGATTGCCGGTCGGTTCATCGGCAAAAACCACTTCCGGATCATTGACCAAAGCGCGTGCGATGGCCACTCGTTGTTTTTCTCCGCCGGACAACTGGTTGGAAAGATATTTTTCGCGGTGTTCCATCCCGACACTGCGGAGCGCCTTCATTACTTTGTCGCGATTTTTTCCATCCGGCTTCTGGTCATAAAGCAGGGGCAGTTCCACGTTTTCATAGACGGATGTGCGCGGCAAAAGATTGAAAGACTGGAAGATGAAACCTATCTTCCTATTGCGGGTGAGCGCCAATTCATCACTGGAAAAGGCGGAGATGTCCTTGCCTTCGAAAATATATTTGCCCTCCGAAGGACGATCGAGAAAACCCAAAATCTGCATCAAAGTCGATTTCCCGCTGCCGCTCGGCCCCATAATCGAAAGGAATTCACCTTTTTCCACGTTAAAATTGGCATTGAAAAGTGCCTTGGTTTCCACGCCTTCCGACTCATA
>JBAYUI010000011.1:0-38982 GCA_041675165.1 Parcubacteria group bacterium
AAAGAAACATTCTTTTAATGCTTTGGAGAGGTGGCTGAGTGGTCGAAAGCGGCACACTGCTAACGTGTTGACCTCTAACCGGGTCCCAGGGTTCGAATCCCTGCCTCTCCGCCTTCGCCTCGCCGAAGCTCGGCTTCGGCGTGACACAGTCCGCCGAAGTAACCAAAAAATTATGCATGGAATATTTACAATTTTTGTCCTAGGTCTGGCAATAGCTGGAGTCGCTTTCCTGATCAAATATCTTTCCGAAAATAAGAAATAGCTCCGTATGTCCTTATAGCTCAGTGGATAGAGCGTCTGGTTGCGGTCCAGAAGGTCGCAGGTTCGATTCCTGCTAAGGACACAATGACATATTAGCATTTGAACATTTTAACATAATCAGCATTTTAGCCTACTAGCATCTCGATGTTTGTACTTTGCTAAAATGTTAATATGCTAAAATGTTTTTTGTTTTCTACTTTATACTTTATACTTGTAACATGATTAATCTCGACACTCCCCTCAAAAACCTGCCGCGCGTGACGCCCAAATATGTCAAGACGTTGGAAAAGCTGGGCCTTTTGACCGTGCAAGATCTCTTATTCCACCTGCCTTTCCGTTATGACGACTTCCGCCGCACAGTAGGACTCTCGGAAGATTTTTTGGATCAGAATGTGACAGTAGAAGGCAAAATCGTGAAAGCTAAAAACATCCGCACTTGGAAAAGACGGATGACTGTCACGGAAATTTTTATTATTGATGAAAACGAGACCGAGCTGAAAGCGATCTGGTTCAACCAGCCGTATGTGCTGGATAGCTTGGTGGTCGGATCAACTATCAGACTATCCGGAAAATTATTATTGAACGACGGCGTTTTTTCCATGAGCAATCCGGCTTGGGAAAGAGCCACGCGCGACGCCACCAACACCGGCCGACTCGTTCCGATTTATCCTGAAACAAAAGGCCTCACTTCCAAATGGCTGCGCTGGCAGATCAAAGACTTACTGCCGCTCGCCCAAGATCTGCCGGACGTCTTGTCGGCGGAAATCCGCGAGAAATATAGCTTGTACGATATTTTCACGGCTCTCACCCAGTTGCATTTTCCCGAATCACGCGAGAAGTTGTTGCGCGCCCAAAAACGCATGGCTTTCCAAGAAATGTTTTTGGTGCAACTGCAAACGCAAAAGATTAAAAAAGATTGGGCGGGCAAAAATTCACTGCCCATAGCTTTCAATGAGAAACTAATCCAAAATTTTGTGAAAAAATTGCCATTTACTTTGACCGATGCTCAGAGAAAAGCCTCTTTTGAAATCCTGAAGGATCTGGAAAAGTCGCGTCCGATGAATCGCCTCTTGAATGGCGACGTCGGCAGTGGAAAAACAATCGTCGCGGCTGCGGCGGCACTTGAAGCCGTTTCCGCCGGAAGTCAAGTGGCCATTATGGCACCGACGGAAGTCTTGGCGCGCCAACATTTTGAAAGTTTTTGCGAACTTTTTAAGGATTACAATTTTAGCATTGCTCTTTTGACCAATTCATATAAACTTACCTGTCATCCTGAGCGGAGTCCGTACTCGGACGCAGTCGAAGGATCTGCCAGCGAACACCACCAGCAATACCACAAAGCAGATTCTTCGACTTCGCTACGCTACGCTCAGAATGACAGAAAAAAATTGATAGAAAAAATAAAATCTGGAAAAATAAATTTGGTTATCGGCACTCACGCTCTCATCCAAAAAGACGTGGCTTTTAAAAATCTTGCTCTCGTTATTATCGATGAACAACACCGCTTCGGTGTCGCCCAGCGTGCCGCCCTACAGCAAGAAACCGCCGGCATTGATGATGGGAATAGACAGACCATTCCTCACCTTTTGACGATGACCGCCACGCCCATTCCCCGCACATTGTCCATCGCTTTTTTCGGTTCCTTAGATCTTTCCATTCTCGACGAGATGCCGAAAAATCGTAAACCGATCATCACGACCGTCGTCGCGCCGGAGGAAAATCACAAGATTTATACCCTCATCAAAAGTGAAATCAAAAAAGGCCGCCAAGCCTTTGTCATTTTGCCTTTGATCGAAGAATCTTTGTCCGAATCAATGATCGATGTCAAAGCGGCCACCCAAGAACACGAACGTCTTGAGGAAAAGGTCTTTCCTGAATTTAAATTAGGATTGCTCCATGGCCGCCTGAAACCGAAAGAAAAAGAAGATGTGATGAATAAATTTAAGAATAAAGAATTTGATATCCTAGTTTCCACTTCTGTAGTGGAAGTCGGCGTGGACATTCCCAATGCCAGCATCATGATCATTGAAAACGCCGAACGTTTCGGTCTGTCCCAACTCCACCAATTCCGTGGCCGCGTCGGCCGCGGCGTGCATCAGTCCTATTGCTTCCTCTTTAGCCAGAAAAAATCCGAACGGTTGCGCATTTTGGAGAAAACCAATGACGGTTTTGTCATTGCCGAAGCCGATCTGAAACTGCGCGGCCCCGGCCAATTCTTCGGCGTGGTCCAATCCGGCCTCCCCGACATCACCATGGAAAATCTGACCAACGTGAAGCTCATCAAATTCGCCCGCGAAGAAGCGGCGATAATCTTAAATGATGATCCGCAACTGAAAAAGCATCCGGTGCTCGCGGAGGCTTTGCAAAAATTTTCCGAGCATATTCATTTGGAATAAATTTATCTTCTTAAACAGTAGGAACAGGGCAATGCCCTGTTCCTACTGTTTGTTATGGCAGTATTTGTCGAAGTTGCTATTTGAACAAAATAAAAAAGCCTTGGTGACAACGTTTATCACCAAGACAGTTTTGCAACTCATAACAAGGATGAGTTATCAATCAAGCGCTCCAAGTTTATCCAATTCAGGATAAGAAAGTAATGTCTCATCACTACCATCCCCCAACATAAATCCTCGCAAAGAATCAACGTTGTGCCCCTGATCTTCTAACTTCTTCAGCTCTTCCTCTATGAGCTCATTATCCTTTATAATCTTCCTTTTCCCCTGCATAATCATACCCTCCTTTAAATAATTGTGTTGAGTTATCATAATGATATGTGTTCTATCCAATCAAGAAAGATAAGTGCCGAAGAAAGCCAGAATAGAGCAGCAAAACAAGACCACCCTCTCCATATTCCTATCAATAAGGATATTCCAAGAGACAGACACATGACATAAACTTTTGTCAAGAACGAAATATAATATCCAGTAGCCATGCCAATGCCGATAAAAATAATAGCGGCAAGCATATATAAGCCGCCAACTACAAGAGTAGGAAAATTCCATTTGTCGAACCTGTCCAGCATAGCCTCATTAATGTCTTCAATTCTATCTAGCGTAGATTCAATAATCGAAAGCATATCATCCCCCTTATTTACTCTAATTTTCAAAGTACCCTTCTTAACCTTGCCCCTTTTAGTTTTTAATCCTAGCATTACAGACATAATTATGTCAAAACATTCAGTGCAATCAGTAAAATCATGTGCGAATCAGTGGTTCAGACGATTCAAACATCCTTCATACACTCTCACCATCTTCCTCGTACAAATTTCCGCCGTAAACTGCAAGCGCGCAATCTTTGCTGAAGTCTCGCCAAACTTTTTCCTCAATTCAAAATCGTTCACTAATTTCAAGACTGCGTCGGCAAATTCTTTTTCATTTCCCTCCACCAAAAATCCACTGCCATTATTGAGCACCAAACTACTGGCTCCCGTGGCTTTGACGGCCACGATCGGGAGGCCCATATACATCGATTCAGTCATCACCATCCCCTGCGTTTCCGAAGTGGAAGTGTGCACGAAGATGTCCGCCGCCGCATAATAGTTTTTGATTTCCGCGCGTGACACTACGCCACAGAAAAAAACTTTGTCGGCAAGGCCATTATCAGAACAAAACTTTTTCAACTTCGGCGCTAAGTAACCATCCCCCGCCACCAGAAATTTTACGCGATTATTTTTCAAGACCGGCGCCAAAGCTCGGAACAGGAATTCCATATTCTTTTCGCCCGTTAAACGATGTGTCGACAAAAGCACTGCTTCGTCGTCAGTAATGTTATATTTTTTACGGATGATGCTCCTGTCGGCTCCGACAAAATCTTTTTCCACTACACCCGTGGCCACCGGAAAAATGTTTTTCTGCGTCACGCCCCACGCCCGCAACTGCGGAATGATGGAATCGGTCGGCACGATGACTGCGTCCGCCTGATTGGCGAATTTCACAGCTTTTCTGATAATATACTTCGCCGCCCAAGAAGCCGGCAAGAATGACACGAAGTTGGTATAGTGGTCATAAAGCGTATGCCAAGTGAACACCAAGGGAATTTTTTTGCGCCGAGCCCAACTCAATGCCGCCGTACCGAGTAAGTTCGGATGTTGGGCATGGATAATATCCAGATCCATTTTTTTCAAGATGCGGTGCATTTTCCACGAATACGGAATAGCCAAGGGAAACTTAAATTTAACTTCGATATCGATGGCCGGATAACGGAAAACATTCTTATCCCGATCGATATAACCTGGAAAATGAGGAGCAAAAATGAAAACCTGATGCCCGCCTCGCGTCGACGAAGCGTCTCCGCGAGTCGAGGCGGGACCCATTTTTTCCAATTCCCGCCGGAAAGTCTCAATGGACGTAGCTACGCCATAGGGATTGGGCAAGTAGTTGTTGGTGAAGATGGCAACGCGCATAAAATCCAAATGTCAAAATCTAAATATCCAATCAAATCCAAAATCTAAATGTCAAAATTTTGGACTTTAGATTTTGAACTTTATTTGACATTTGTAATTTGGATTTTGACATTTCCTGTTAGTTTTCTTCAAAGAATTTAAAGATATCCTCGAACACATGTTCGTTCCGGATGTCGGAAATGAAAGTGTGATAGGCCTTATGGATATATTTTTTGCGCTTGACAGCCGAACCAATATGATAAAAGATATCTTCCAGACTTTTCTTAGCGACAATGTGGTCGCTGTTCGATTGCATAACAAAGCACGGCTGGCTCACCTTGGGCAATTCTTTGCGGGAGAGTTTCACCAATTTGAAAACTTCCAAGACGCTCCGAATGGGATATTTCTGATAAGATATCCTCCGCGTAATGATTTCGCTCTGCCCGAATGTCGGCGGATAATATTTTTTCTGATAAGTCTTGAACAGGCTCACGATCTTTGCGAGCAAACTGGTGAACCCCTCGTTCCTGATGGCATAAGGCATAGCCATAAGCGCTATGCCGGAAATTTCCTGATTATGCGCCGCCAACATCACTGTCAGATTGGCGCCCATCGATGTGCCCGCCACATAGATTTTTTGATGGTCTTTTTTGAGTCCGTCATAAGCTTCCACCGCGTCGGACAACCATTCTTCCCATCTGACATTCCGCAAGTTTTCCGGCACAGTGCCATGACCGCGCAATGCCGGTCCCGAAACGGTGTAACCCTTTTCATTCAGATACACTCCCAACCGCCGCACTTCATAAGGCACTGATGTCCAACCATGGATGAGTAAAACCGCCTTGCCGTTCGTGCCGGGAAAATAGAAAGGCTGACCTAAGAATTCCCGGTCTTCTTGATATAGGACTTCCGGATCGGCGGAAAGGATGCTTATAGCTTTTTCGTATATACGTCTGACCATATGCTCCCTATTTTACCTCGCCTTTGACCTTTTTGGCAAACAAAAAACCCATCGCGGGGATAGGTGCCTTATTCCAGCCCCTAATGACAGCTTTTGGAAAGAAAGCTGTCCCTTCCTAATTATCACAGTTGCCATTCTTCGCCAGCAACTCCTTGGCTTCACGGCTTTTGTAAATATTGATGATAACGATAGAAACTGTCGCGATGCCGAAAATCATCCAGCCAACCCAACTGATATAGATCTTCATCTCCCGCCAAAGATAGCCGTAGAAATAGCCCATCGCCACCAAAAAACTGCTCCAGACGATTCCGCCATAAAAAGAATACTTGATAAATTTTCTGAAATCCATCTTGACGATGCCGGCGGCCACGAAAGTCGCCCAGCACAATCCCGTCGTCGACTTGACCGCAAAAATCGTCTTGCCGCCGTGAGCGGCAAAATATTTTTCCATCCGCAAAACCAATTTTTCCGTAATGCCCATATATTTTCCGACTCGTCGGACAAACCCCATACCATAGTGATACCCTAAGCCGAAAAGGACCACATCCCCGATGATGTCGCCCAAAATGGAGAGCAGGAGGACGATGAAAATATTAAAAGCGCCGAGACTGGCCAACATCGCTGCAATGATGGTCGCTACCGGACCTTCGATGACCATAAGCGGCAACATCACGAAATAGCCATAATGTTGCAAAAAAGAAAAGATGAATTGTCCGGTCTGCTCCATAGATAATTGGTCGTTTATTATCTGAATCTTACGCCAAATTCCGTCTTTTGGCAAAAAGATGGCACGGTTCAGGACCGGCAAAAAACACCGTTAGCGCTTTTTGCGTCACACCGCCTCTTTGACTGTCGCCTTCCTTTCAAATTTTCCCCAGCCGACCAAGCTTCCGCGGAGCACCATAAGGACCGCCTTGATGGCGACATAGTACATCAATTGGCGATAATAGAATCTTTGCAACGGCAACCAGATGATGAGCGTCCAATTTTCCTTATGCTCCAAGAAGAACGGGATAGCCGCCGTGAGAAGATCAATGATCAAAAAGAAAAGATAGTAGATGAAAATTTTTCGAAAAGCATGCAGTGAAGAATAATCGATCGGATGATAATGATTTTGCCAAACTGCCCAAAAAATGGACAGAAGCATAGTCAGATCCATAAGCGGAGAGATCAAAGGAAAAATGATTTGGAAGATGAGGACGTTGGGCACGGAAAAAAATCCCAAGGCGCCATATTTTTTCCTGCCCCAAACGTCACGATGTTTCCAGACTGTCTGCAACGTACCATACATCCAACGGAAACGCTGCTTGACGAAATTCTTGGTCGCATCCGGCGCTTCCGTATAAGCCAAAGCTTCGTCTTCATAAGCCACATTGTGTCCGCGACGGATGATAGCAAAAGTCAGATCGGCATCTTCCGCTAAAGTATCTTTGGAAAATCCGCCGGCTTCGATGATAGCAACTCGCCGCCACGCACCTACTGCTCCCGGCACCACCGTAATACAATTCATAACTTCAAAAGCCCGTCGATCCAGATTCTGGCTGGTAATATATTCCAGCGCCTGCCAACGTGTCAAAAGATTGATGCGATTCCCCACCTTGGCATTGCCCGCCACCGCCCAGACCCTCCGGTCAACGAACTTTCTCACCAATTTAGAAATAGTGTTGGACAAAAATACCGTATCGGCGTCCAAAGTGACTATTATTTCCGCTTCCGTTTTCAATATTCCCAGATTAAGCGCTTCTGATTTTCCGCCATTTTCCTTGGTAATGATCTTGACGCGCGGATCTTGCGAAAAATTTTCGATGAGCACCTGATATGTACGGTCGCTTGATCCGTCATCGACAACCACCACGTCCAGATCGGGATAATCAGAGGCCAAAATGGCTTGCACGGTTCTAGCCACGACCTTTTCTTCATTGTAAGCGGGAATGATAACCCCTACTGTCGGGCGATAACTTTTTTCAAATTTCCTGAAAAGCCCATGCCGCGCGTGCGCCCACTGGATAATGGCCAACGTTCCGATGAAAAGAAAACGCATCGTGCCTAAGATGATTCCCAGAAAAAACATAAAATGCATAAATCGATTGAAATGATCTACGACGAAAACCATCGCCGCGCCGGAAAAGACCAATAGTTTTTCTTTGGTGGAAACTGTCGGCATCAAATTATCCCGACTGGTGCCGATCAGCTCGGACACGCTGACAAATTCGAATCCTTGGCTTCGGAGCCCCTCGATTATTTTCGGCAAAGCGGCTACGGTCTGACTCCGGTTACCTCCTCCGTCATGCAATAGGACGACATTACCGTCTCCGTTCTTGGCTCCATCAATGACCCTATTTACGATATTATCCACCCCCGGAGAACTCCAATCATTCGGATCGATATGCATAGCAACGGTATAATAACCTTCTTTATCGGTAGAAACGAGGGGCCGAGCTTGGTCAGGCGTAGCCGGCTCGATATCTTCGGCATAAGGCGGGCGGAAAAGTACGGTCTTGCGGCCCAATATCCCTTCAATCAGGCGCTGTGTCGAACCCAATTCAAAAGATAATTGCTGATCGGATATTTGCGTTATATTCGGATGGGAATAGGTATGACTGCCGATTTCATTGCCATCTTTGAATTCCTGCCGCACGATGTTCGGGTTGACATTAGCGTTCGCCCCGATTAAGAAAAAGACTGCCGGCACGTTGTATTTTTTCAAGATATTGAGGATCTGCGAGGTATATTTCTGATCCGGTCCGTCATCGAACGTCAGAACAATCTTGTTCTTGTTGTTTTCTCCGCCACCCCAACGCGTAATCACATAAGGAGAAGGAAATTTGGAAATATTTTCATCTTTGATGAATCCCGATTGCGCATCGAAAGACACGGTTCTCGCACCTTCTTGCGGCGTACCCGTGACCTTCAAGATCTCTCCTTGGCCGAGATAACTTATGTCATAACCATACTTAAGCAATTGCAAGCTATCCGCGCCGGCTTGGGTCAAATCTTCTCGATGGGAAAAGGCTTGCCAAGAAGAAGGGTCTTCGCTGCCCAAGCGCCACAAGGCATAGCCATACGGTCCGCCCATTTTCCGCCCAATGGCCATTTCATTGAAAACGGTGGCCGCGTCCAAAAACCAGATATGGTGCAATCTATTATTCTCATCCGTATAATCGAAAGTCGGATTGGATGAAGCAGGATCAAAATTCACGGTTGCCCCAGATTTTTTAGCGATTGACATCGCTTGCTGGAAAGTCACTTCTTGTCCGGCCGTTTCATTATCTATCCAATCATAACCGTAACCGCCCAAAGCGATGACATATTTTCCCATCGGAGCCTCTTTGAGCCGAATATTGAGACTGTCGATCATCCAATTCTGAGAAGCGATCGGTCCAGCCGTAGAATCATAAATGGTGTGTTCATCATAAGCCATAAGAATCAGGAAGTCGTTGTATTTCGATAATTCTTTCGCATTGAACGAATCATCGTTCAAAGGGATGTTTTGAGAAACTTCCAAGTTCAGCGGATGGAATTTGGCATACAGTTCCTGCATAAACAAGACCAGATTTGCCTGATCGGAAGCGGCTACATTTTCAAAGTCGATGCTTATGCCGGAAAAATTATTCTGCCTGACAAAATTCAAAATAGCATCGATGAGGGCCGAACGCGAATCGGATGTGGCCAGCGCCACCGAAAGCCTGTTCGAGTCCCAATCCTGCGTGTCACTGTTATAGTTGTTTATGAGAGGCACCACCGGTAAATTTGGCCGGACCTGCTTTATATAATTGATCGTATTGTCCTGCGCCGTTTGATCATCCACTAGAACAGGCGTAGCGACATCCCCCAGATGGAGCCACTCGGGCACGAGTTCGTCCATATTCTGGATGTTTTCCTTGAGCGAGCTGAAACTATTATCATCCCAATTGACATAAAATCCCAAAACCTTCGGCCGGAACGATGCTGTCGCACCGTTCGAAGACAGGATCAAGCCTTGAGAAACGGTCGGCGCAGCAGGCGGGGTCGTGGAAGAAGCATTCTTCGGCGCTCCGCGATAAATCGGATCCGGCGACGCCAGATCCAATTGTGGCAAGCTCGGACCCAAAATGATACCGCCCAACGTTACGCTGAAAATAGCGGCTAAGAAAATTATTACCGAAAAAATCATCCGTTTGGAATATACCCAACGTCTAGGACTATCGGAATAGAAAATCTGCTTGTTATTATCATTCATAATCCAATGTTACCTGTTTTTGGAACCGTCCCGCCATCCGCATCTTCAATATTACTACAACACTGACCTTCATCCTATTTTACCATCCAAAAAACACCCCATCAAGCAGGAGTGTTTTTCCTCATTTTTCGGATCATTTCCAAAAAACCTGGGACGTCGTGACGATCTTTTTCCATGGTCCGTCCGGCACATCCGCCGCGTCCACGAATTGCCAATCGGTCTTATCCACATCGCCCAAGCTCAAATAATCATGCACCGCCGGAGAAACATCCAATCCGGCATGTGAATTTTCTTTGCTTTTCGGGGCGCTGCCGCCGAAAACATACGCCTTGTCATCCTCACCGAACGGGCCGACATCTTCCCACTGCGCATACGCTGTCTTATTGCCTTTAGTGATCTTTATCCACTGGTTTTTGCACATCGATTTTTCCGCGCCGAATTTCTTGCCGTCAGACCACATCGCCAGAGCGGCCGCATCATTTTTCTGGTTCCCCTTTTCATTGAAATCATTATACGGCAGCGCGAAGTAGAAAGGATTTTCTTTCGGGGTGAAACCGGCCGGAGAAAAACCGCTCCGATTGTCAGGATCGTCTATGCCGCCGAAATGCTTGACCCAATCTTCATCCCAAGCACTGGGCAGATTGGAAATGTTTTTGTTATCCGCGTCCGCTTCTTCTCCCGCCCAGAAATAGGTCGTAGAAATATTTCTGTGAATGGGATATTCGTCCTTCCCATCCGCCACGGGCGCCACTGCCAAGGGCGCGTCAGGAGCTTCTGCCTGCGCCGATCCTTCAGACGCGGGCTCCGAAGAAGAAGGCCCACCGCCGGCTTCATCCATTTTCTTATCCGCGCGAGCATCGATGGCTTCGACGCTTTTGGGTTTCCAAGAATTTTTAGCCACCGCCGCGTAAGCCAGACCGAAAGAAACCAGGATGAAAGTCAGGAAAAAATAAAGAGAGACTCTCTTATTCATTGCCATAAGATATTTTAAAAAATAATAATTAGACCACCTTGAGCAAATTTTGTCAGATGATGAATAATTTTTTTATCACATCCTTTCCATATTGGAGAAGATGTCGCCATAACGGCTTTTCAAATTGACAAAATAGTTATAGAATAATAGCACAGATGTCAAGATTAGACAATGTTTTAGGCCAATTTGGCTTATCTGAAATAAAATATGAAAAGAAATTGGGCGGTTATTTTAGCGGCTGCAATAAGCATTTCGGGCTTAGCGATAATCATCCTTTTTTGGCATTATCAATCCGCTAAAATTCCCACCGCGCCAAAAAATGTTCCACGCGCGGAAGTGACCAGCGTCCCGACGGATAACGCCCCATCTTCATCGGACAAATATCCTCTCCACCAAAACATCACCGTCACTACTTTTTGGATCGGCGAAGACGCCTCCGGCAGCAACGCTTTCATCTCCAACGCCAAAAGTGCTTGGGATGAGAATTGGCAGGTCCACTACGGCGGCGTGGACGACCCGAAAAACAGGAACGGCTTCTATCCGGCCGCTTTCATCCCCGAAGAAAATCCATTTTATTTCGCTTTGCCTTACAACGATTTTGACGCGGGCGGCAACCGCAAACCGGATGTGAATAAAATAGTCTATTGGGCGGCGGACGGGACTTGGGACGCCTCCCAATCGATGTTGAAAAACCAATGGATCAAGATCACCAAAAACGGAACTGCTGTTTATGCCCAATGGGAAGATGTCGGTCCATTCGGTGAAAATGACAGTGATTATGTCTTCGGCAATAGCACGCCCCAAAGCTCAAGCAACAACAATGCCGGCCTCGACGTTTCCCCGGCCATTGAAACCTATCTAAACTTGAGCGGCGAAGACACCGTTTCTTGGCAATTCATAAAAGCCGCCGACGTCCCAAGCGGACCTTGGAAAGACATCGTCACGACTTCCTGAAATATTTTTCTCACTTCTCAAAAAACCTCCCTTGTTTTTTATTAGGAGGTTTTTTTGTTTCTCAATAAATTATTGTAGAGGTTTGATCTATCAAGCCTCCCTTCTACAGCAAGGTTCAATGAATTGAACCTCTACGATGCCTTACTTTTTTTGTGCTTTTTGAGCTTCCAATCAGCGCCGATTTTTCCTCTCTTCTTAATCTTTTGATTCGCGCCTCTTCTTTGGCCGCCAAAGATCTGTTTTTAAATTTTTCAGAATAGACCAATCTGACCGGCCGGCGCGCGGCGGTATATTTCGCACCCAGTTTGTTTTCATTATGCTCGATCACTCTGCGTTTCAAGTCCGTAGTGATGCCCGTATAAAGAGTTTGGTCGACACATTCCAAGATATAGAGATAATACATTGGTATAATTTCCGAATTACATAATTTCACCCAAAAGCTCATTCCTCCCGATATTTTCTTTCGAAGAATACGCCACCACCTTATGCCCGCCAACTTTTTCCTGGATGACTTCCAATTGTTTTTTCTGCGCCGTCTTTTTCACTTTGTCGAATTTGTTGGCCACGACCAAGATATTTTTCCGATGTTCTTCCAGATCAGACAGCATCGCCAGATCCGCGATCGTCGGCCCGACCGCCGCGTCGATCACCACTACGATTTTTTTCTGCAGATAGGGCGCGTCGAACAGATAGGCCGAAATCAGGTCCCCCAGTTCCGCCTGCGCGCTCTTGGACGCTTTGGCATAACCATATCCGGGCAGATCCAAAAAATATGAGTTGTCATTGATCAAAAACAGATTGATCTCGCGCGTGCGTCCGGGAGTATTGCTAGTCCGCGCCAAACCTTTCTGCCGCGTCAAAGAATTGATGAGGCTCGATTTGCCCGCGTTCGACCGCCCGACAAAAGCCACCTGCGGGAAGCCATTGCCCAGCGCCGGATCTGATCCTAGGATACCTTTCACGAATTGTGCAGAGGTGATGTTCATGTGTATAAGTAATATATACTAGTATATCGTAATATACTAGCAACATTTAATAGCGATTTTTTACCTTATATGAAGCAATTCTTGTTATAGTTTCTTGTTGAAATATCGAGATATTATCCTATTGTTTCATATTCTATGGCTCTCTATAGGTAGCCGCTCACTTCATCGCTTACGACCAGCCCTTCCGCGTTAATTTTTCTGTGCTTATCTAAAATAATCGAAAAGTCTGGATCTATCTCACTCAATCTAACCAACTTGTCCGCTACTAATATTTTTGGATCAACATACCTGAATTTTTTAATTATCTTCTCCCCCTGTGCGCCGCTGATTGTTTTCAGTTTATTATTTCTCAATATCTTTAATACCGTTTGGATTTCTTCATTTTTGATATTTTCAAATTTATCCAAAACAAAATTCTCATCCTCATAGAAATCTTTTTCTGATAAAATTTTCTCATCAATTGCAATTTTAAGCGCTTTGGAAAATAGATGATACCTTGTCATAGCCTCATATCCTCCCCAGTGCTTGGTTTGTAATTCCAAAAAATTTAAGGCGAAAATAGCGGCTGCCTCAATATCGGAAAAAACAATCTCTCCTTCATAATTCAATAGGGATTTTATGCATATATCAATTATTTCCGGATTAAGCCAAGCTTCAAATTCCCTTAAGGCATAGTCCACTCTATCCGCGCATAAGGCAGGCGCATTTCTTTCAAGTAAAGAAAAGTTTTTCTCATCCAATATTCTCTCTACTGAAAAACCATACTTGACTAAAATATTCGGAATATCAGTTTGCTTAACGAATATGTCGTGTATAGAATCATGATAATCTTCCGTGCCTTTCTGCCCATCGCCAAAAACCCAGTCAGATATATGGGAAAAAGCCAGAACCGAAACATCGTGGAGCAACCCCGCCACTTGCTCTTCCAAAGTTGCTCCCAAATTTCTGAGTAAAATCATCGCTCCCACGCAATGTTCGTAGCGGCTAAAATTCTTCAAAAAATAATATTTGTCCGGAATGCCATATTGAGAAATGTTCTTCAGGCGCAAAATAACCGGCGATGCTAAAAGCTCCAGCAAGATCGGCTCAGTAATTTCAATTTCTCCGTAAACTTTATCTTTTTTTAACATAGGTTATCATATAGCACCTTTTACTTAATATTCTTACTCAGCTTTTAATCTTCTACTTTCATTATACTTCTTCAGCCTCTCCCTCACAATCTTCTCCATTTCCAAATGTGAAACACATTCGCCAGTCTTTCATCATCCATCACAAAACCTTTCACCATATATTCCCGCAGTTTCTGTGTGGCCCAGATACGGAATTGTGTACCGCGCAAAGATTTCACCCGATAACCAACGGAAATAATGACGTCCAAGTTATAGAAATTGACATCATATTTTTGCCGTCTGCGGCAGCATACTGGAATTTCCGGCATACTGAATTTTCCGCCAATTCTCTCTCTTTGAAAACATTTTCAAAAGAGCGCATCTGAATTTCAAGAATTTTGTCTTTTAAATTACCACGTGCACTCAACAAATCTAAGTAGTAAGTAATCAAAACATAGCGCCTCATTGTGCTTGCGAATTCTTCTGGCTTTAAATAAAGACTGCTATCATTCATATGCTAACTTTAGTTTCCATCTAGGCCAACTATTTTTTACTTTCTTACGCATTCCAATCCTCAATCACCAACTTCTTCATTTATTTCTGCCACTGGACATTCTCCATACTTTTCAAAGCCGGCACCCGACTGTTGACCGAATGCAAGAACCAGTTGAATGCGCCGAAGAGAACGACGGCGATGATCGAAGCACCGATGGCACTGCCGAGACCGAAAAAGATGCCTTGCAAAAAAGACCGCCAGAGAGAAGCCAGCTTGTCGACCTTGACCGACAACTGGTCGACACTTTCAGACAAAATTTTTGTTTCTTCTTCCATTTTGTTTTTATATGAATATTAGAATATTTATTCCCAGTTTACCTCCATTTTAAACCTTTGGCAAAATGAAAAAATCTCCCTCCGGAAGATTTTCTGTTCGTACCGCGTATGGGATTCGAACCCATGATTTCCAGGATGAAAACCTGGCGTCCTGGACCGGACTAGACGAACGCGGCATATGCTATTTTCTTGTTAATAAATAGAGTGCCCGAGGCAGGCACGCTTATTTCAGACATCAAAAAGATTCTAACATAGAAAAATTATTCGGTCAATCCCGACCTAATCCTCATCGCAACACCGCACCCTTTCAGCGTAGAAAATGGTCGGGTCGCCGGAGTCACGGCTGCCGACCGCTCGCAAGAACTTGTCCGGCACAAAACCGTTAGGTGCCGGCGGGACATTTGAATCAGGCAGGAAAACCCGCACGACATCCCCATCTTCGTCCACTACTGTCACTTCATTGTCCATAAAATTCCGGATCTTCCCGTGGATGGCCGCGTCACGCGGAATCTTGTTCTTCGACCAACCGCCTAAAAAGCTGCCCACGCCCAAAACTCCGAAAAAAATCCCCAATGCAATAGCGCCCAAGAAAAACCAGACAGCAAAGGTGTCCGTACGTTCGCAATTGCCGCAGAACAGTTCTATCTGATTGGCGAAATAGATGGCCAACGCCACTGCTAGGACGAAAAAGATGATGTAATCATAAGGCAAAGTGACCAGAAAGACTTTCGCTCCCGGAAAACCCAAGGTCAAAAATTTTTCCAGACGGGTCTTTTCGATGAAATAGAAAATCAGGCTGACCAGAGCAGCCCCCAAAGCAACCAAAAGAAAAAGTGCGCCTTCCAACCCGAGCTTTTCCAGCACAAAGACAAAACGGCTGCGCATCTTGATCTTTTTACACTTGATATCTTCCATTATCCGCGTTTTTATGTCGGCACCCTTGTTATCCATATTTTCATTACTCATATTGCTTTTTTACCTCCGTTATTTTTCTGATTATTTTTTTCCATTTCCAGCGCCATCTTTTTCTTAGCGCGACTGATGAGTGTGCCGACTGTGTTTATCGGCTTGCCCAGAATTTCACTGATGTCTTCATATGATTTATCCGAATAATATCTGAGCACCAAGACCTGTCTGTATTTGAATGGTAACCGATTGATGACTTTGTCCACTTCTTGGCGCTCCTCTTCCCGCATATGAGCGATATCCGCGCCCTCTTCCGAACTGGACATCACCAGCATATCCTTGGTCGCCGTGATGTCCTCCCAAGGGATGAACCGTTTCAGCGAACGTCTTTTGATATGGTTCACCGCCTCATTGTGCGCGATGCGATAGATCCAAGAAGAAAATTTACGGCTGGTATCATAACTGCGCAAATTCCGAAAAGCCTTGATGAAAACGTCTTGCAACAGATCCTCGGTCTCCTCCCGCGCTCCCGTCAGGCGGTAAAGATAGGCGAAAAGTTTGCCCTGATATCTTTCAATCAGCTCGGCATATCTTTCCGGATCATGTTCTCGCACGATTTCCACTAGTTCATTGTCGGTCAATTCTTTTTTAAGGGTATTTTCAAGCATCATTAATACCAAAATTTATGATTTGTATTTCAACATAATAATGATACTATATTATTAGAAAACTGGCGAATGAGTAACAAGACTAACTTTTTGGCTATGATTATCCTTTCTATTGAAACTTCTTGCGATGAAACAGCGGCTGCCGTCCTCAAAGGTGAGGACGCTGGTTTCGAGCTTCTTTCGAATATCGTTTCCTCTCAAGTAAAATTGCACGCCGAATGGGGCGGCGTAGTGCCCAATTTGGCCGCACGCGAGCATTTGAAAAATATATTGCCGATCATTGAGAAAGCTATGGATGCCGCGAATGTAGCACGGGAAGATATCGGGCTTATCGCAGTCACAAACGGTCCGGGGCTCATTCCCGCCCTTCTCATTGGCGTAGGTGCTGCCAAAACTTTGTCATACTTGTGGCAAAAACCACTCATCGGCATTCATCATATCGAAGGACACATCTACGCCAATTTTGTCTCCGACAAAAATGGCGCAATTTCCAATTTCCAATTTCCAATTTCCAAACAGATTCAAAATTCAAAATTAAAAATTAAAAATTCTCCCGTTACGTTCCCCGTACTATGTCTGGTGGTTTCCGGCGGGCATACGCAGCTGGTGCTGATGAAAAAACATTTGGATTATGAAATTGTCGGACAGACCTTGGATGACGCGGCTGGCGAAGCTTTTGACAAAGTGGCGAGAATATTAGGCTTAGGTTACCCCGGTGGACCGGCCATAGCCGCGGCTGCGGCAAATTACAAACAAAATCCAAATTTCAAATCTCAAATTTCAAAAGAAATATCTACTGATAACTATCAAGTATTAGATGCTCCCTTGCCACGGCCGATGCTCAATTCCAAGGATTTAAATTTTTCTTTTTCCGGACTTAAAACGGCAGTGCTCTATCTGGTCAAAAAGAACGAGTCCTTATTGAAAGATGAAAATTTCATAGCGGAAGTGGCTGCCGAGTTCCAACAAGCCGCTTGCGATGTACTCATCGCCAAAACCATTTCGGCCGCAAAGAAATATGGCGCGAAAACTGTGATGCTGGCCGGCGGCGTGAGCGCCAATCGCAAACTCAGGGAACAATTAGGTGCGGCTATCGAAAAAGAGCTTCGCGATGTCCGCTATATGATGCCCGCCATGAAATACACCGGTGACAATGCGGCCATGATCGGAGCGGCGGCTCATTTCCGTTGGAGGAATATATCGGAAAAGAACAAAAAAATAGCCAGCGACAATTGGAAAACCATCGAAGCAGACGCTAACTTGCAATTAAAAAACGCGCACATACAGATTGGATAAAAATTAATTTACTATAACGATGACTGAGAAATTAAAAATGCTTTTTTGGGGGATGCTCGGAGCGCTCGGCGCCCTAGCGCTGGAATCATTACTGATGGTTTTTGCCACCTCCGGCGGCGCAATTGGATTAATGGAAGCTCCAACTTGGTTTATGCCGGTCGGAGTCCTCATCGAAGAACTTTTCGCGATCATTCTGATCGGAAAGCTCCTAGCGAACAGTCCCGACAAAAACAATATTTTTTCGCGAGTAATTTTTTTCGGCCTCGGCTTTTCCTTACCGGAAATCCTGCTCAATTTTGCTAACTTTTCTGTTTTGTCCCGAGAAATTCTCTTCAGCTATCTAGGCCTGCTTTTCATCCATACCGCCACCGCCGGAATATTCGGCTGCTATTTTTCTCGAAAAGAAGGCTTTCATCCGGATGCTATCCTTTTTTTGGGTTTAGCCATAGTTTTCCATTTCGCCTTCAATTTTTCAGTCCTTTCCGGCTTGAGTGTCTGGATAAGTTTGAGTATCCCTCTCTTCGTATTTTTTATCTGTTTTTCAGCTTTAAAAATGACCTTTTCAAAAGGTTCCTTGCCAAGGATAAAAAATTAAATTATAATTCAAGTAAGTTAACCAGCTAAAACAAAACCATGACAAAAGTTAAAAAATCTTTTTTCGAAAAATTGACCGGCGCCAAAAGAATCGACGATGAGGAAGAAAATGTGAACACTTTCGAAAGAGAAAGAAATTTTTCCTCCGCTCCGGAAATCTATTCCGAAGACACGGAAACTGAAGTCCTTTTCAATTCCGCGCCCCGTCGCGCCAGACGGGAAGAAGTTAATTTTTCCTCCCCTCAAGAGGATGGCGAAGGACAGCTCACGATCGATGTCTATCAGACTGACAATGACGTAGTCATCAAATCCACTATTGCCGGCGTGAAACCGGAAGACTTGGATGTCAGCATCGTGAATGATATGATCACTATCCGTGGCGAAAGAAGACGGGACGACGAAGTCGGTGAAGAAAACTACTACTATCAAGAGTGTTATTGGGGCGGCTTTTCCCGTTCCATCATCCTGCCAGTTGACGTTTTGGCCGACAAGATCGAGGCTTCCATGAAAAACGGTATCCTGACCATCAAAATGCCCAAAGCCGACAACACCAGAACCAAAAAGATCCAAGTCCGAGGGTTCTAAATTATTTGGAAAATATCATTTGCAAAAACACGAGATTAACTTCTCGTGTTTTTTATTTGACAATCTCTGCCCCCCCCTGCTACACTCCCTTTTCAGTTCTTAAACAATAAAATTCAACCAGAAAAGGAGGTGATGCGATTCAATTGTAAAAAATTAGATTGAAATTTTGAAAGTTTTATCGAATTGAAACTCAAACAAAAAAAGGAGTATATGTAATGAAAAAAATATTACTTGTAATGTTGTTTTGTCTTTTGGGGTTTGTGCCGAATGTTTTTGCTTTATGCTCTAATGCGCCCATAGATCCACCTCCATATTCCATACCAGCAACAATTTCTGGAAATGCATATGATAGTGTGTATGGATATTGTACGAGCGATAACCACCAGGAATATGTTTATTATAATATCTCTCATGTTCCATATGCATATACTTTCAACTCTATCCTGTGGATAAGCTATCCCTCCGAGAGCACTATTGTCGTCCCTGATTATCCATCAATCGGCCAAACATTTATCCATCACTATACCTCTACCGCTAATATATATGCTGGCACTGCTGATTATTATTACTCCTCTCGGGATGTATATAATCAGACGCACAATACAATTGTTAGACCATCTACTTTGCCCCGGCAACTCACTGCCTCGCGTTCTCCTGAAGCCGGTGGTGGCGTGGCCAGTTTGCCGGATGGGGTGAATCTAGATTGCAATGCCGAGGATAGTATTCGTTGCGGAGCGTGCAATGCTAACTATTGCACCAAAAGTTTCAATGCCAATTCCAATGTGGTATTGAAAGGTTTTCCTGGGACCGGTTATGCTTTTTACCAGTGGACTTGGAACAATGGTGCCAACACTGCAACCGACAATCCTCATACGTTTACGATGAGTGGGGCGTTGGGGGTGACGGCGGTGTTTAAGAGGACGTTTCGTTGTGCATCGGGTGATTTCTATGAACCCTATGACTCTCAAGATCCTGAAATTTATGGAGATGGAGAGTGCGTTACTTATGTTAGACATGAAACTGGTGCGGATATATACGGAAATGCAAATACTTGGTACCAAGGAGCAATAAATGCCGGATATCATACAACAGCAGGTCCAAGTATTCCAACAGGAAAAGACATGAGTTCTGCTATTATTGTTTTTGGCATAGTTTCAGAAAGCTCTTTTCCAACTGGTCACGTAGGTATAGTAATCAACAAAGTTGATTCTACCCATTTAAACATCAGGGATGCCAATTGGAATCTTGATGGAAAATTGGATGAACATGTCATTGATGTGACAAACGAAAATTACAACATTCTGGGATACATCTACTGCATGCCGTAATCTGTAATTGGTAAGTACCAAAAGTCCAAAGGGCAGAACTTTATGAAGTTCTGCCCTTTTTTGAATACAAGCCTTCCTAAAATTATATCAGTTATTGTACTTAAATGAATCAGCAACGGTTTCAAAAATTTTCTTAAGAGATGAATTAGAGTCATCACCATAAATCGTTATTATATTGTGTCCCTTTATCATAATAACGCCGGCATTGCCATTGTCACCATAATTTTGGACAGAATATTTTTTAGCAGGAACTCCGTCAACATTAACGCTGGTGATATCAATTTTGTAATTTTCAAATCTTTTAATTATTTTATCAGTACTTTGGTTCAAAGATAGATTATTCACATTATCTGAAACGGTAATATTTGTAATCCACGGTCCTTCTAAAAAATTGCTCAATCCGAAAACGCTATCCGTTGCATCTTGTGCAATCACTAAGTCGCTTGGGTATTCAAATTCAAAACTATATGTCTTATTGATATATTTTTTTGTACCCACTGCAGTGTTATTTTGAGGCTGTTGATTTGCCTGATTATTGTTCTGCATATTATCTCCCTGGTTAACTACTGGAGTTTGTACAGCTACTGGCTTTTTAAAATTATAATTAGTTTGTGATTGTTCTACCTCAGGCTGATTTTTTTCCCACTTCCACAAAAACGCCCCGACCGTCACGGCAAAAATCAAAATTATTACCACCCCTAGTTTTGTATCAATATGTTGTTTCATTTTTATTTTTGAATTTTTATATCTATATTATACGAGAAAATTGATGGATTGTAAAATTGAAAATTATTTTACCTTATTCCCAACTCCCCTTCCTCCTCAATTTCCTATGATACCCGATCGCAAACCGATGGGCTTCATCGCGAATTTGAGTGATGAGATTTTCGGACAGTTTCGGCACGGTGCCGAAAGTGCGCAGGTCTAATTTTTTGCGAGTTGGGCCTTTGGCCACGGCCAAAATCGGAATGTCGAGATGCAGCCGGCGCAAAACGCGCCTATCCCCTCGGCGGAGTCTCTCTTTTTGAACGAGCGAAGGCGAAGTGAAAAAAGAGGACTCCGCCGTTTCCGGTCAGAGCAAGAAATCAACTGCATATATTCCCTTGCCTGACAAATAGTTAGCTGCGCTGGAATATGGATATTTCTCCGGCAGATCCACCAAGTGCCATTTTTCCGTGCAAGGGTTGCGGTGGATATAATTTAGTTTTTCAATAAAGATATTTTCTGATTCGATAATTTTTGAATCATATCTAGCTTCAAATACCTTATGCTTGGAACCTTTCTTATAATTAGCTTTCTGTTCGAATATTTCCAGTAAATCATTCTTGTTATCTTTTTTCAATAAATCGACAATGCCATAAGCTAAAAATCTTTTAGCGTTCTGGATTAGTTTGGATATATCCGGGGATCGATTGGAAATATACATCAACACATGGATATGATTGGGCATAATCACATAGGCGTGGATTTTATTGCTATACTTTTCTTTGGCGTAATCAAACCATTTATACACTAGGTTGCAATATTTTTCCTCCACAAAAACATTTTGCCAATCACAACTGGTAAAAGTTATGAAATATATATTATTGGATGAAAAAATAGTTTTATATCTGACTGCCATCTCTCAATTTTATCACAAAAAAAGGCAGAGTCCCTTTTTTCTTCCGCTAGCGCGGCTTCAAAAAGGAGACTCTGCCTAGGGGAAAATAGAAACACGCTAGTCAACGAAAACTAGCAAAAAAATCGGCAGAGTTCCAATGGTAATTCTGCCGATTTTAATTTTCTCAAGAGTTTATCTATTTTTCAAAAACTATACTATTTAAGAATTTTTCAATGAAAGCATTATTTAGTAAATCATAATTTACGAAATCTATTTCAACAACCCTATCCCCAAGATTTATTATATATGCTTTTGAGAATCTATTGTCCGCTTCAATTTTCTTATACACAAATGTATCTGTGTTTAATTTTTCAAGTTTCATTCTCGGTAAAACTTGATCAACAGGAACATTTGATACGAGATGGTTGAATTCTTCCTTAGCAGTTATTTTAGTTCTCTTTTCCATAGCGCAAACACTTTCTAAGTTTGGGCATCCACTTAAAACATAATCGATAATACGAACATATGGCAAAGATTTATCAATAATCTTAGATGGGCTAATGAAGTGTTCGGAAGCATGATCCATATCGCCACAACATTTAAATTCCCAATTTTCTGGATAAGAAAATTCTATATTCGGGAAACTGTAGTTTGTATTGGCGAATAAATTAGTGTTGTGCCAAAAATTTTCATGATTAACCGTTGTCCACTGGTTAGAAATTTCTATTTTTTCATCCTTACCTGAACTTGCTACTTCATTTGTTTTGTTATCTTGGTTATGCAAATCGTTGTCTTTTTGAATAACTTGATTCGGCGCTTGATACACATAGTTTTCTTCTCCATTTTTTTCCCACCTCCACAAAAACGCCCCAACCGTGATAGCGATGATGAGAATTATTATCACGCCCAATTTTGTCTCAATATGTTGTTTCATTTTTATTTTTGAATTTTTATAGCTATATTATACCAAAAAATTGACATGTTGTAAAATTGAAAAATTCCCTCAATTACCTTTTCCTCAGTTTTATGCTATATTTTATCTATGAAAATATCTAAATTTTTACCAATTTTGTTTTGTCTGTTTTTAGCCTTTCCCGGTACCACTCGTGCCGAGAACGGCCTTTTGATCAGTTCTTCGCGAGGCATCTCGCCTGACAAGATCCCATTGGAACTGCCCTTGAAGGTGGATGGCAAAGATTATTCCTTTTCACGGTCGGACGCTTTGAACCTGATCCAGGAAACTTCACAACTTTTTCCCGACCCGAACTACCGTTCTGAAATAGAAAATCCTGATTTTTGCCTGTATAAAAAATCACTGAATTGTCGCTTGGTCTTCCCCTACACCAACTATGCCCACATCAAAAAGGCCTACGTCCGTAGCCTAAAAACAGAGAACATCAAAACTTTCCTCCAGAATCTGGCTCAAAAAACCGATACGGGTCCCGTGAATGCCAAATTGCAGATGGCTGACGGGAAAGTTTCAGTTTTCGCGCTCAGCAGTCCCGGCGTCCAGTTGGATATGGATAAGAGCGAACAGGCCATCGCGGAATATCTGTCCCAAGGCGATTTCAAAACGACCCTCGCCTTGCCCGTCAAAAAAACCGATCCGGAAGTGTCCACCGATTCCATTGAAAACTTGGGCATCAATACCCTCATCGGTGAAGGCGTTTCTGATTTTCACGGTTCACCTAAAAATCGGATATTCAACATCAACACCGCCACACAACGCTTCAATGGCCTCTTGATTAAACCGGGCGAAGAATTTTCTTTCGTGCAAAATTTGGGGCCGGTGGACGGTGAACACAATTATCTGCCCGAGCTTGTCATCAAGAACGACAAGACCGAACCGGAATTCGGCGGCGGTATCTGCCAAGTGTCCACCACGGCTTTCCGCGCTGCTATCTATTCCGGTTTGAAAATCACCATGAGACAAAACCATGCCTACCCGGTCAATTACTACAATCCCCAAGGCATGGACTCTACGGTCTATATTCCTCGTCCGGATCTGCGGTTTGTCAATAACACTCCAGGATATATCCTCATCGAAACCAGAATTGAAGGCACGAAATTATTTTTTGATTTTTATGGCACTTCGGACGGACGCAGCATAAAAGTTATCGGTCCGCGCATCACGGAGCGCGGATCCGACGGTTCCATGAAAGCCACCTTTTCCCAAGAGGTTTATGACAAAGATGGTAATTTGCAAAGAAGCGATGTTTTCAATAGTAGCTATGCGTCCCCCTCCAAATACCCCCATCCTGGCGCGGAACCGGTTTTCACGGAAAAACCCAAAGATTGGTCAAAAAACGAATGGGATAATTACAAGAAAGCGCATAGCCTCTAAAAAGATTGACTAAAGTCGTCAAATACGCTAGTATTTCATAGTGTTCGCACGGGCAAAGGCATTTTAGCATCTGAGCATTTCAACATTTGTTTTTTGTTAAAATGTTAATATGCTAAAATGTTCCACGACGCCGCGCCGGTAGCTCAGTGGATAGAGCAGTAGCCTTCTAAGCTATTGGTCGCAGGTTCGATTCCTGCCCGGCGCACAAAGACATATTACCATTTGAACATTTTAGCATGTTAACATTCTAATCCTCATACACATTTCGTGTATTTGTATTTTTGTTACTATGCTAAAATGCTAATATGTTAAAATGTTTTTGCATTACGCGCCCATAGCTCAGTTGGTAGAGCAGTTGCCTCTTAAGCAAACGGTCCCAGGTTCGAGTCCCGGTGGGCGCACAAGACATTTTATCATTTAAATATGTAAATGTTTCATGATTGTAAAGTCTGTAGAGGGGCGGCTATCGTCTATCGGTTAAGACACCGGTTTGTGGTACCGGGAAGTTGGGTTCGACTCCCAGTAGCCGCCCCCCTGTATGCTTCAACTCATACAAACGCGCCCGTAGCTCAATGGATAGAGCACTTGTCTTCGGAACAAGGGGTTGTAGGTTCGACTCCTGCCGGGCGCACAATTTAAAAAACAAGCCGACTGGCTTGTTTTTATCGCTTTGAACAAAACTGTTTATCCTACTTTCGCTTTCGGTTCGTCGAGTATCTTTTTGACTTCATTGACCATCTCAGTCGGAGTGAAAGCGGACTTGGCCAGAAAGCCATTCGCGCCCAGCTCGATCGCATTCTCCAAGCTATCGATCAAATTGCTGATAATGATGATCTTGATATTTGGATCATAATTCCCGCTCCGTAAAGTTTTTGTCAGCTCAAAACCTCCCATTTCAGGCATAATCAGATCAGAGAGTACAACATTAATCTTTTCCTTAGCGATGATTTCCAATGCTTGCTTGCCACTTTCAGCCAAAAACACTTCAAAGCCGGACTCGGAAAATTTACGCTGAAAGATTTCTGAAATCATCGGATCATCTTCAACTATTATTATTCTCGACATAAAATTTATATCTGTTATTTTTTATCCATATAATACCTGGCTACAACTATTCTTCACTCATTCTTTGACTACGACATTTTCTGGCTGCTTGGTCGGAATTTCAATGATGAAGCGCGAGCCTTCGCCCTCCCCATCCGACTCCGCCCAAGTGCGTCCGCCATGAGCTTCAATCATAAGTTTTACGACATACAATCCGAGGCCCGTCCCTTCAATATTGAGATTGGCCTTATCATTCCTGGAAAATTTGGCAAAAAGAAAGGGCAGGCTTTCCTTTGCGATCCCCACTCCCGTGTCGGCCACTGTCACGCGGATGACAGGACCGGACAAAAGTCCGCGACTGCCATCATCCCCTTCTGATAATTCACAATGAGAATTGATGTCTGTTTCAATCTTTAGATTTATCCTTCCTTTGCTTGTATATTTTACCGCATTATCGACAAAATTGAAAATGGCTTCAAAAATTTTTCCCTTATCAAGGATGAGTTTCGGCAGAGCGGCCTTGGGTTTTTCATATGTGAACTTAAGGCCTTTTTCTTCAGCCACCGGCCGGACCGTATCATATATCTCTTGGCAGACATCTTCCAATTGCTGCTCTTTGAAATCCAGCTTCACCTTGCCATATTCCATACGGGACACGTTGAGCAGATCATCCACCAAGTTTATCTGCCGATCATTGGCCAACTTTATATTTTCCAAGACTCTCCGTTGTTCCTTGGAAAGCTTGCCATACGAACCTTCCAACAGCATCGACAGATATCCCTTGATCGGCGTCGGGACCTTGTGCAACTGGTGCGAAGCGATGTAGATGAAATCCGTCTTGGTAGCATCGATCCTTTCAAGCTTAGCGTTGATGACTCTGAGCTTATCATTGGTCTCCGCCAAAGAATCGGTCAATTTTTGGAGCTGGTTCTTCCTTTTGACTTCATTTTCTACGCTTCTTACAAGCATAATGATAAGGACCAATAAAGCCAAGAATATTATTCCATTAAATATCAACTCCAATGAAGTTTGTGAATTGAGTACCTGTAATAAACTGAAAATTAAGATACCCAGAGAAAGCACTTCCGTAGCGATAACCTTAAGATTTAATAATCTATGTTTAACTATGGAATAACCAGAAAATAATATGAAAAATATAGAGCTAAAAATTCCAAACCTAGAATATAAAGTGTAATTTCGGCTATTTTTTATAAGGTCAACCAAAACAACATTAGTTAAAATTGCAATTAAAAGAAATATAAATAACCCTAAGATAACATAAAAAATCTGCGCTTTTTTTTCTGAGGTTGTCGTTCGATACCTTCTAGCTAAGAATGCTAAGCCTAATATCATATATAGAACGATGAACAAATCATACAGAGGCTCTCCTCTCCCCAGAATTGGATTTATTCCTCCTGGCAATATCTCAAATCCAACTACTATACTATTAGTGAAGATAACAAGCAGGCCAAAAATTGCTGGAACAGAAAAAAATAGCACCTTGGCAATTTTAAACATAATACTATTCCGAATTTTAAATTCTGCCAAATCAAAACAAAAAACACTGAAATAAAATATCGCAAAAAAAGCTGATGTATAATCTATTTTCAATAGAAGATCTATTACAGCCGGATTTACAATCTCATCCTCTAAAAAACTTGCTCCGATCCATACGAAAAATAACATTGCTAAAACAAAAAACGTCCTATTTGCTTTAGCGCCTGATCCCTTAATCAAAACGAGTAAGCCCAAAGACAAGTCTATAAAAAGAATAATTATAAAAAGGATAACACTAGAATTAAACATATTTACTTTTTATATCTTTTATATGTTTCGTGTAGACCATTACTAATGACTCTAGGTTGTCTTTTATATCAGCTACCTTTGTCCATCCACCTCCAACCCCCGGACAAGATAGATCTATATTGATTCCGGAGAATAAATCTATGTAAAACGGATAAGCCCTACACAAAGCAGGTCTCAACGAGTAACGGCTGCATTTCCCACGGTCTAAAAATGGGCAAGATCTATCACTATTATTTAACTTTATATATGTGTTACCCCTTATATTAACCGCATGATGGGCTAATTTATTTGAATCATACTTTTTAACCTCTTTCGGCAATAAAATTATTTCGTCATGTTTTATATTTTCTAAAGAAACGTAACTTGGTATCTTATCTACGAAATGACCACAACAATTTTTATTACATTTCGCCCCTATACATACCCAATTTATCTCAAGATTGCCATCCCTATCCTTTCTAAAGATGCTTTTTTTCATACTCCCCATTCTTAAATTAATTACCAAGCCGATAATATCAATGTAACATAAAACTCAACAGTTGACAAAGATAATGACTTATATTAGAATTATCTGAAGTACCTTATTCATATTAAATAATCCAACCCTAGGAGGGCATCATGCTAAAAAAGATACAAGTTTTTTCAAACCTAAATAAAGCACCCGATCAATTCTGCATAGCAAGAATTAGCGATTTGATTGATGCTGGAGTTGATATAGATAATCTCATAGAAAGAATTGTTATTCTAAGCAAAGCGATATGGGGTGACGTAACCGATAGCCAGTGTTATACATGGACGAAAGATATGTTAAAGATCCAATTCGAAATTTGTCCAGAATTAATCTATTGCGCGTTCAATAATGATGAGGTAATTGCCACTCTCACTTACATACGCACGACTCAAAGCAAAGCTGAGTTTAAATCGAATTGGCTCAACAAATCTGGAGATGGCTACCTTACAACTCATATACCCACCGGAGATGTAGCATTTGGAGTTGATTTGTCAGTATTAAAAAAATCTCCACAAAAAGTTTCTGATAGAATTTTGCTTTCTGCAATTCTCATTGGAGTAATTGGCGAGGGATTAAAATCTGCTTATTTGGGAGCTAGAATTCCTAGCTACCATAAACACAAAGAGATGAGCGTCGAAGATTATGTATACGGAAAGCGAAAAAACGGAAAGTCACTTGATCCAGAGCTTTATTTCTACATGAAGGACGGTTTCGAAATTGTAGAGATTATTCCAGAATATATGGATGATCCAGCTTCCATGAATTATGGTGTTCTAATAAAATGGAATAACCCCTTATATAGGATTACGAAGACTCTCCCATTCATAAAACCGGTCATCCGATGGGTGGGTAAAAAAATGTTTCTATGATTGCAGTTGCCAAGAAATAAAAAGCGTTTAGCTGTATTACAGCTAAACGCTTTTTTCATCCGAACTTGAGCGAGATGAAAACCAGACTTATGACTATCATCTCAAGCCCCACTTCGGTCCAAGCTGATATATAGATGAACCTAGGTAGTTTTTTACCTCCCCGAACAAGCAAGTACCCCGGAGCAAGAAAGGAAGTGGTCGAATTAATACCAAGACCAACCCAACCCAATGTGCCGGCAAATTTCAAATTTGACAAATCCACAGAATCTACGGCCGCCACAAGCTTTCCAAACTCCAAATTCTGCAGGTGTTGCAGCACATTTACGCCCATCGCAGAAAGTATCAGAAGCAATCCTGCTGTATAGCATACCTCAACAACCCCGACCAATATAAGATATGTTCTGCCGGATACGCCCGTAGCCTCGGTCAATTCTCCCTTTCTTTTGGCAATACGAGCTACGATGATAATCGCAACCACTATGGTAATCAGCGTTGTAATGTTCAGTAATAACTGAATCAGTTCTTTCAGCTTCATTTGTCGCTCCTTGTCTCAGCTTATAATTTTTAAGAAATACTTTTTTGCACTCAGGATTTGAACTTCATCGCATTTTTAAACTACTACTGCCATTTTAGCATTACACCGAACATTACCATTTTTCCCACAAAAAAGCAAACCTGCAGCGACTCGCTTCGTTTATCCTCTAAAGATTAGACACAACAGCAACTGGCACGGCCTCGGAAGTCTTCGCGCCCTGAACACTCGGCTTTTTCAAGTCCGTTTTGTCTTTTGCTTCGGGTGGCGCGGACTGCTTTTTCAGACGGAAAATGTCCGTGAGTCCGCTCAGATCTTTCCGGCTCTCTTCCGCTCGATCCTTAGCCGCGGCCGTATCATACTCAAAACCTTTTTCATTAAAGACTATTCCCTGGCTCTTGTCTTTTATGTAAGCTTTCTTCTGATTTTCGTTCCACTGCGGACGATAGATCGTGCCATACCAGAGATAGACGCAGAATGCGACCGCCGCCAATGCGATCAGGAAAGTGAAGCCTCTGATATAGCGCCCTGAAAAATACAGCAGATATTTGAATAAATAGTTCGGCTTGGAAAATTCTTTTATTTTTTTCAGTTTGTTCAGAATGTTCATTGTTTTTGAGTATAAACGATAGCGGTTATATCGGTTTTTATGGAATCATCCGCGGGCTTATCCGTATTGGCCGCATCCGAAGAAACGACATTACCAAATGGATTCCGATTATCAATCCTATCTCCAAGGGTATTCTTTTTGGAAGAAACAGCAATGACATCCACATAGAACTGATTATTCTCCAGCATATGCATAAAATTGACCAGCCCGTCATAATCCCCTTCCAGATTGATCTCGATCGGAAAATAATCCGGATAAGCGACCTTGCTCATAATCTCCTTGCTTTTGGCGGCAAAAGAGATGTTCTTGGAACCATCCTCTATTTTCAAAGTTATCTTGTTCCCCGAAGTCTGCGCCATCGTTTCAATGCTCTCGATAAAATTTACCTGATCCGGCTGGCTCAAAATGACATTCATAACGCTTTGGCGGCTTTCATAATCCGACCATTCCTTCTTGATTTCCGGCAACCTTTCTATCTGCGCCTTCTCTATCTCACGATCAATGGATTTGGATTGGGCCTGATACGCACGCAATCTTATGCCGCTCACCAACGGCCGAACAGCATAATACATAAAAACAACAACCAGCACCGCATAGACGGCAACCGTTATTATGAATTTGTATTTGGACCAGATATTCTTCACTTCTTTGGAGATTAATTATTTATCGGCTTGTTTTTTCAGACAACCTTCATCGACTTTGAAAACGATCTTGAATTCCGCGTCGGCTTTATCTACCAGATTGGAAAGCGGCAAATCCACATCGGAAAAACAATCCTCGCTCTCCAACCCGCTCTTGAAACCGATTAGATCTCCACGCATATCGGCATGGCCGGAAAGGGTCACCATATAATTCTCCGTTTCCAAAGAATCCACCGCTATGCCGGCGGGGATCAATTGGCTGATTTTTACAAAAACTCTCGACCAATACAGCTGTGACTGATCGATGAGCGCGATCTGCTTTATCTGATCGTTCGCTTCATTGAACTGTTTATTATAATCCTTTATTTTTTCGAATTGATCGGCTTTTTCAATTTCCGAATTCAAAATCGCCTCCCCGCTCAGTCCGACATCCAAAATATATCTGAAACTCAGGAGCACGATGAAAAATCCCACCAACAACACGGTCAGGACCACTTCTGATTTGATCGCCGTTTTCAGCCTTTTATTTTTTTTGATCTCTTCCTTCTTATTCGGAGGGATCAGATTAAGTTTTATCTCCATATTTCATTTCTCGCATAGCCAACCCGATGGCTGTCGCATAACTGATAGAATCGCTTCGACTTATGATAGGCAAATTCTTGCCCAAATTGAAATTTATCCAAGGGTTTCCCAGCACAACTTCATAGGAAAGATTGGTAGCGAGGTACGGGATCAAGCCTTTCAGATTCGCGCTCGCGCCGGAGATGATCACTTTTTCTATCTGAGAATCGGAATTGGGAAAGGTGTGATAAAAATCGATAGTTTTTTCTATTTCTACGGACAGATTTTCCAGAAGCGGCCTGACCAACCCCAGAATCGGATTATTTTTGCCTTCGGCATTATGCTCTATGCCTTGAGACAGTTTTATCTTTTCCGCTGACTGATAATCGACTCCCATCTGGCTGGCGATCAGATCCGTTATACCGTGAGCGGAGAAAGGGATACTGGAAGTGAAACAAGGTACGCCGTCTTGGATGATGATGAAGCTGGTTTTCAGGGCACCGATATCCACCACCAGATAAACCTTTCCCTTTTCGGAGCTTCTCGGCACAAGACTCCTGGTAGTCGAGATAGATTCCATTTCCAATCCGCACACCGCCAAATCACAAGACTCCAGCACCGCCACCAGATCATCCACTACCTCTTTGGAAACAGCCACCGTGATAACATTCTGCTTGCCATCGGCCTGATCGAGGAATTGCCAATCGAAATAGACCTTGTCGATTTCCAGTGGGATGCCGGCTTCAATTTCCCATTTGACCGCTTCGGCCGCTTCATCTTCCTTGATATTAGGGATGCTGATCGTCCTCAAAAAGACTTTCGATTCAGGGATAGAGCAGATCACATTTTTCGCGTTTATCCTTTTCGGTCCCGCGGCACTGATTGTCTCACGAATGATACGCCCTAATTTTTCCGGCTCGATTATCCGCCCGTTCTCGATATAGCCAGTCTTTATTTCTCGGGAATTAAAGCTTCTGATCATATCCAATCCGCCTTTCTTTTCCAATTGAAAGACTTTAACGGAAGATTCTCCCAGATCCAGTCCGAAATATTTATCCTCAAAACTTATTATTTTTTTATTCCAAAAAGCCATGGGATCATTCTAACATTTTAACATAATAACATTTTAACATAATAACATACTATTGATAAATTATTCATTAAAATGTTTTGCTAAAATGTTAACATGTTAAAATGCTAAAAATTGTTTTTATGTTTTACAACTCTTGCCACAGATCAATGGCATATTCCGTTCCCGTGGGAAAATATGGGGGCGGATAATAGAGCAGATTATTGTCAAAATTTAAATTACGAGTTTCATATCCCCAACTTATTGTTCCATTGGTCCAAGAAAAGCCATAGCGCCGATTAGTAGCCATTGAGCCATTCATGGTTATAGAACTCTTGTAGTCACTCATGCCATAATTTTCCCTGCCTACTCGGCCATCCTTAGCGATAAAAGCGCCATCAATGACTAAATTGTTTTGGCTATTCCTTATAACCTCCACATCATTTTGTGCTATAACGCCTAAAATATCGGCTCCGTCCAGATTAGTATATAAAATATTATTATTCCCGATAAAAATATTGGATTCTCCTCCACCGATAAGATTGGCTGCAACAATAGTTACCTTATTCTTATTTATGGTTCCTTCCAGCCAAATGTTGCTTTCCACAAAAATGACTCCGTTGTTGGGAATGGCATAATTATCCCTTTTGCAATAACATGTCGAACCAGTTGTCTTGTTTTTGCATTGTGTATTTGGGCCAATGGTCGTTATGGGGGCAGTACAAGCCGTACCGGTACCGTTTGAATTCTTTGTACCGGCATATCCGGTGACATAATTTGAAACGGCATCATAAGAATTGACCGTATAAATATCGTAAGATCCATCAGTTTTCAGAATAAGTTGCCTCCCCTGTCCAGAGCTGTCAAAATATTTTCCACCGCCGGATTGCGCCTGCGTTTTCATAAACGATAGATCGGAAACTACTCCCGTGAAGCTCACTTCCGGCACAGGGAATTGCCGCCCAGCCATAAAAACATCGGGGCGGCTAGGCAATGAGCTTGGAGGGGCTTCTGCGGAACGAAAAGTGTCGTTTACTCCGCTGGCCGGCGGAGCGTTCACATGAGTATGCACCCCGAATTCAGAACCCCCGCTATGATCAGGGTCGTCGAAAGTTGAAACCAGACTGGAAATAACATTATGCGCCACACCATCAAATCTGATCCCTTTATTGGAATGTATCTTACCATAAACTTCAGTACCTTCTCCAAAACGCATAAAATCATTGGCTAAAACGGCATATTCACTCCAAGATGGTCGACGAAACCTAACTTGTACGATACGAAGCATATTCGGTTCTTTGTATGTCCAGCCGGTTGATTTGACAGTTACAATAGTTGATCCGGCGCTTGGAGCGACCACTTCTATCTGATATTTGCCCAAGCCCATATAGTCGCTTTCGTAAATGGAACCAACGCCAAGAGGGTTTCCTGTTTCCCAGAAAGTTTGAATTTGCTGGGCAGTCTTGCCCGATGTCTCATGCGCCAGATACCAACGATAGTAATAAACGCCCGCTTCAGCTATCTGGAAAGCTTCCTCGCGTTCAGCTCTGTTAAAACTGAATTTCAACTGTGATGTTATGTAGCCCAGCATTGAAGTCACTATGATGGAAACACAAAACATAATCACTAGGCCGTAGGCCAAGGCCGATCCTTTTTTGATTTTATTTTTTTTAAAATTAGCCGAAGACATATTTTTTATTTCAGGTGATCATAATCATTTAAATTGCGCATCTCCACAAAATTTTGCATATTGATATTATCCGGAGCATGATTAGGATCAATATTGATTTGCAAAAATATTTTGATCAATCTGACAACAGAAACATCTATAGAACCGGTCAGCGGATTATTGATAGTGTCCACCGGATAATCCTTATTATAATAATAAAATATGGGCGTACTGCTGTTGTTCACTATGCGACTGGCAATAGTTATAATTTTTTGGTCTCCGGCCGGATAAGTCTTGGGCATGGTGCTGTTTGGAACTGTCACTCCCATAAAAATATCCGTACCGCTTTTATAGAAATGCAGCCTTTCCGTTATTGAATCCTTATTATAGTCGCAGAAAATTGTTAACTCATTACCGCTTACTGACTGAACCGGATATGCACCGTCATCTCCTTGGCGCACGCGTCGGATATAATCCACCATGTTGTTCATTCCTTGCGATACTGCCATGGAAGATTGCCCCATTTCGAAAGTATAGGCATTCATCTGCCAAGTTTTGGAAAACAAGAGAGTAAACCCTCCGATACCCATAGCAAAAATTGCCACCGCCATCAGCGCTTCAATCAGCGTCATACCTGCTTTATTTTTAAATATGTTTTTTTTCATCAATTTTCTATCATTAGAACATCTTTATGGGTTAAGCCTCCCGCATCAATCGTAACGGATTCATTGTCACTCTGAAAGCCGGCTGCGTCCACTAGAAGATCATAAGTTCCCGCTTGAAAAACTGTCGCATTCGAATTTGGAAAAAAAGCCATCCCATCTTCTCCGGTCATTATTGTTTCATCATATTCAAGCGCTATGCTTTTCAGCTCAACCGTAGCACCTACCAGAAGCGAGCTATTGGTATCATTGACTATCTTTATTGAAATTCCCGTCATGCTCTTGCTTGCTACTTTCAATTTTATATCCGCTGAACTTTCAGAAGCCACGGGAAAAGGAGAAATGGGATTACTGCCAATAAGTTCATAAGTAGTTTCACTGCTAGATAACCCGAATGTATATTGGCCGGGGCTGGCCAAATTAAAGGTTTTTTCTCCACTAGAGTTAGTGTTTCCATCAAAAACCAATTTATAGACCGGATCAAACGGGGAAAGTGCTTTAGCCCCGAGTTTCCTTCCTCCTTCTATGGCGACTCCGACGTCGCCCACCGGATTGCCAGCATAATCTATGGTTGATATTTTTATATCAGCCACTTTGTTCTCAATTATATTAGTCACATTAAATGCCCCTCCGATAACAGACGCGTAAGTATCAACAGGGTTATAGGCGGTCGTTGGATATGGAGCAAAAGTATCGACCGTTTCATATCCACTTTTAGAAACCGTTATTTGATATTTTTGTAAAGACTCTTTAGCGCCCAACAGCATCACACTGCCAGTTGCATCCGTCTGAAATGTTTCGTTCACGCTTACATCTGGATTGACCACATGAACATCAGCGCCAGATACGGGAGCACCGCCAGCTTGATCGCTAAAAACGTTAATTGCCAGAATCCCATCCCCGGGCGTCGCCACTTCTAATCCAGGCGGCACAAATCTGGAAACAGTTTTCACTTCTCCATGATCAGCCCCTCCATTATCCCAAGAAACCGTAATCTCCAATCTCTTGTAGTCATTATACGCCACGTCATTAGGTGATCCACCGAGCGTTCCGTCAAAGGGGTCATCCACATAAGTTACATATGTATGCACCTTATATGTCTTTCCGTTTTCTGTCACATTTTCATCTTGCAAAAGCTTTCCAGCACAAATACCCAGAACAGTTCCGACATCATCATAGGCCAAGTTGCGTGCGATCTCCATCTTCTCATTGGCCAATGCAACAGCTCCAAGGCGATTTTTAGAAGATACGATCGCTCTCGTGCCGATAGTTATGACATTATAGAATGTCACGGTGATGAGCGCTAAAATAAAAACCAGTGTCAATCCCTCAATCAGAGTAAACCCTGAATCATGCCTTTTTGTTTTTATTTTTGTTCTTGTTTTTGCAAACATACTGAAATTATTTTATCGAACCCATTATGCTATACATCGGTTGTAGCATCGAAACGGCAAAGAAGCCAACGGCTGAACCGATAAAGACCATTAGGATCGGTTCGATGATGGAAGACATATTTTTAGAAATCTGATCCACTTCTCCTTCATAAAATTCAGCCAATTTCAAAAGCACCATTTCTGTTTTTCCGGTCTCTTCGCCCACCTGTAACATCTGGATCGTGAGCACGGGGAAAATCTTGGGATACTCCGCAATAATTCCGCTAAGCGGGATTCCCTTTTGGATCTTATTCACGCTATCTTCGATCGCCTGGCGATAATAATAATTGGTAAGTGTCCGAGAAATGATTCTTAAAGATTCCACGGCCGGCACGCCACTTTTCAAAAGCGAACTGTAGATCCTGGCAAAACGGGAACAATTGACCTTGATGACCATCTTTTTTACAACAGGAACATTCACCGCCAGAAATCCGACTGTCCTTTTACCCGAAGCGGTCATAAGAAAAAATTTCATAAAAACGACTGCGCATATTCCGATTATCCCCACCAACAATCCATGATTGCGCAGAGAGTCGCTCAGGAAGATGATGAATTTGGTCGTGGCCGGCAATTCGACATTCATATCAGTGAACACTCCCATCAGCTTCGGCAAGATATATGTCAGCATCAGAACGGCAATCACCAGCATCACCACCACGATAACGGCCGGATAAGTCATCGCGCCTTTGACCTTGCTCATCAACTCGTGTTCTTTTTCAAGTTGGAGCGCCAAGATATTCAACACTTCTTCCAGATTACCACTGGTCTCCCCCACGCGCACCATATTGACAAAAAGATCGTCAAAAATCCCCGGATATTTCGCCAGTCCATCGGCAAACTGCCCGCCCGCTTGGATGCCTTCGTGCACTTGGTTAAGAATGGCAGCGAACTTTTTATTCTGGGTCTGTACGGCAATATTTTTGATCGCTCTGGAAAGCGGCAGACCCGAGGAAATCATAACGCTCAGATTACGGGTGAACATCAACTTATCTTCCAAAGATATCTTTATGAAACGATTCAAAAATTTAACCTTGATCTCTGAATTGGAATTGTCTTTCAATTCCTTGAAGGAAGTCAGGACATATCCGTCCGTGCGCAACTGCGCGGCCAGATCACGCTCGCTCTTAACATCCATTTCGCCCGATTGGACCTTGCCGGCATAATTTTTAGCGACATAGAAAACCTTCATAATATATTTCCGTTATTCTTTGGTTACCCTTAAGATTTCTTCCACGGAAGTGATGCCTAGGACCACTTTGGAAAAACCGTCTTCCACCATCGTCAACATTCCGTTTTTTTTGGCTTCATTTTCGATATCTTTCGCCTCCGCTTTCTGGGAAATTTTCGCTTTGATGCTTTCCGTCGCTTCCAGAACTTCGAATATACCATTCCTACCATGATAGCCTTCTTGATTGCAATGCTCGCAACCGACCGCTCTGTAGAAAGTTATATCTTGCCAAGTGTCAGCCGCTTTTATTTTTCCGGCCATCTCGCCTTTTTTCTTGATATTTTCCAAAATTTCTTCCATATTATAATTTTCCTGCAGCGTCTTGAACTCTTTCGCCTCTATTTTGTATTCTTTCTTGCAATCATTGCAAAGTTTCCGCACCAACCTTTGCGCGATGATGACATTGACCGTCGAAGCCACCAAAAAGGGTTCCGCTCCCATATCAATGAGCCGCGGTAGCGTGCCCGCGGCACTGTTGGTATGCAATGTGGACAACACCAAGTGCCCAGTCATGGCGGCCTGAATAGCCATTTCCATAGTTTCATTGTCACGGATTTCCCCTACCATAATAATGTCTGGGTCCTGACGAAGAAGTGACCTGAGTCCCGCCGCGAAAGTCAAGCCGACTTTCGGATGGACCTGTGTCTGATTGATCCGGCTCATACGATATTCTACCGGATCCTCGACCGTGCTGATGTTCACATCGGGAGTGTTCAAAAGATCCATCACTGTATAAAGTGTCGTAGTCTTGCCTGATCCTGTCGGACCAGTCACCAATATCAGTCCGTTCGGCCGCTTGATTTCACGATGGATTATCTCCAGACCGTCTCCCAAAAGACCCATCCCCTCCAACGTCAATCCCTTGGAATTTTCATTGAGGAGACGCATCACTATTTTTTCTCCGTCAAAAATCGGCAAAATACTGACTCGGAAGGAAATTTTGATCTCTTCCTTCTCAATCTTGAAACGCCCATCCTGAGGGATGCGATGTTCATCCAGTTTCAGGTTGGACAAGACTTTTATGCGCGCGATAATGCCATCCATTACTTGTTTGGGCAGAGTCATCGCTTCATGCAGGATCCCATCTATCCGGTATCTCACCCGCACTTCCTTCTCGTCCGGTTCGATATGGATATCACTGGCGCCTTGCAGGATTGCATGTTTTATGAGTGTATCTACAATCCTGATGATCGGCAATCCCATTGCGATCTTTTCCAGATCATCGGCAATTTTTTCCTCCGACACTTCGTCAGCGTTCCGTTCAATAATATCCCCGAATTCAGCTTTCAAGCTCTTACTGTAGAGTTTCAGCGTCGACTCGATGCTTTCTTCTGTAGTCAGACAAGGGATTATCTTGAGGCCAGTCTTTTTCCGGATGAAATCTATCGTTTGGATGTCTTCCGGATTAAGCATCGCCACTTTCAATTCTTGGCCGACTTTTTCAAAAGCTACCACCTTATATTTTTTGGCGATCGGCTCTGGCACTATCTGAAGGATTTCCATCGGTACGGTGTTTTTAGAAATATCCAAAAAAGGTATACCCAAGATATAGGCATAGAGCTTCCGCAGATCCTCCGCACTGATCAATTTTTCCTCCAATAGGATGTCTCCCAATTTCTTTCCGTCTCCCTCAGCCGCTTCAAAAGCCACCTTGAGTTTTTCAGGATCCACTTTCTTGGAATCTAGGATAAATTCTCTGAGTTGTTTGTTTTCGATGCGCATTTTTATATGAAAGATATCACATTTTCAAAATTTCTTTGATCTTTTTCACCACATCTTCCAACTTGAAATCAGCTTTGATGAGATAGGCGGAAACTCCGTTTTCAAAGGCCTTTTGGATGTTTTCCATATTTTCCAGATTGGTCAGCATAATTACGGGAATATTTTTTGTCTTATCGTCTTTTTTTATCCCTTCCAAGACTTGGAAGCCGTCCATTTTCGGCAGGATGACATCCAAAAGGATAAGATCCGGCAAGTTTTTCTGAGTCATTTCCAAGCCAGTCTGCCCATCCATTGCGCTAAGCACTTCAAACTTTTCATCCGTCAGATATTCCGCCATCGTTTCTTGGAGAGCCGCTTCATCTTCGATGATTAATATTTTTTTTGGCATATTTTTTATATATTTTTTATTGAATTAATTCTACTTAATATGCTGATTTCATAAGTCCTACTCCTTGTCCACCGGCGCAATCGGCAAGGAGAAGTTGAATTTTGATCCGACATTTTCGATCGATTGGAACCAGATGCGTCCGCCCAGCTGTTCTATGATGTTTTTCGATATGTAAAGCCCCAGTCCTGTTCCTTCAGTCTGGTATTTTATCGCGTTATCACTGCGGAAAAATTTTTCAAAA
>JBAYUI010000012.1:0-38661 GCA_041675165.1 Parcubacteria group bacterium
TCATCATAAATTCCGGCCCGTGCCGCTTCTTTTTCTTGAAGCTTTTTGGCGTCCTCGACCAGAGTCTTGTTCTCTGGACTTTTGGGATGATATTTTTCCATAAAATTATATTTTATTCAGTCTTGAACCCGAAAGGGAAAATTGAGCGATATTTGAACATACGGACAGAATTGATAAGCGGAAAAAAATCCGTGATGAAATTAAAAGCTGCCGCCCCCTCCGGTCCGATGATCTTTCCAAACACCAAACCCAGACCGATTGCGTTTATGATCCCCCAGATCCAAAAGTTCTGTCTGGAAATTTTTGTGACTGCTCGGCCGATCTCGATGGCCAAAGAGACTTTGGACAGATCATCTTTCATAAGCGCGATGTCAGCCGCCTCGATAGCCGCATCGGTGCCTAGCGCCCCCATCGCGATACCGATATCCGCCAAGGCCAAGGCGGCCGCATCATTCACCCCATCCCCGATCATCGCCACCTTGCTCTTTCCATTCAGATATTTACGCACATATTTTATCTTATCCTCCGGCAACAGATCAGCATGATAAGCGGTGAGACCGACAAAGTCCGACACCTTTTTAGCCACTTTTTCATTATCCCCTGTCAGCATCACGACATTCTCGACTCCTTGCGAATGCCATTTCTTGATCGCCTCCGCGGCTTCTTCCCGCACTTCATCTTCAAGTAGGATAACTCCGATCAACTGTCCGTCATATGCTACCGGCAAAACACTGCCCGTGCCGCCTTCTTTTATCTTTTCAAGTTCATTTCGCTGTTCCGTCAGAATCACCACTCCACTGCTTTCCAAAAAAGAAAGTTTTCCGCACATAATTTTCTTCCCGGCTAAAACAGCATAGCTCCCCTGGCCGGAATGTTCTTCAAATTTTTTAGTCTTCTCAAAATTAATCCCGTTCTCTTCGGCATATTTCACGATGGCGTGCGCAACAGGATGTTCGGAAAAAAAATCCGCACTGGCCGCCAAAGACACGATTTCTCTTTCCGGCCGGCTGCCCAAGGGATAAATCTTACTGACTTTTAATATTCCTCTTGTGAGCGTTCCTGTTTTGTCAACGATAATCGTTCTTACCTGCATCAACCCCTCCAAGAACGAGCCTCCCTTGATGATGATCCCTTGGCGCGCCGCACTGGCAATACCGGCGGAAAAAGCGATCGGGATAGCCACGGCGATATCATCCGCGCAGGTCACCAGAAGTACGGACAGAACAAGATTCGCATTCTGCGTAAAAATATATAGCATAATTGCGCCCAAAAAAGTAACGGAGATGTACCAACCTGTAAATTTATCCGCTGTGGTCTGGATGCCCGCCTTGTCTTTTTGCGCTTCCTCTACTAATTTAACAACTTTTTCAAAAATAGTATTCTTGCCGACTTTTTCCGCGCGGATCACCAATGAGCCGGACGTATTCATCGTCGAACTCAACACTTCGTCACCCACGTTTTTTTCTATCGGCAATGATTCACCCGTAAGCGAAGACTGATCGATTTCAGCCGCTCCACTGACGATGATGCCGTCCACGGGAATGCGTTCGCCCAACTCCACAATGATTAGATCGCCTTTTTTGATCTTGCTAATAGATTCCTCGATGATTTCCTTGCCCTTTTGCACTTTGACTTTTTCCGGCCGCAATTTCAAGAGGCTCCTTATAGCGCTTCTGGCCCGATCCTGGGTGTAGGAATCGAAAATTCGAGCCGAAGTCAGCATCAGATTGATGAACACTGCCGAAGCCCACTGCTGGTTGAGCAAGGAAACCGCCAAAGCCACACTAGCTAAAAGATCCACGGTGATTTTTTTCTTCTTCAGAGACTGATAGGCGCTATACAAGACCGGCAAGGTAGCGATACTGGCAAAAAAAGTCAACAATGCTTCATTGATCGAACGCGCGAAAAAATGACTGTAATGTAAGACCAATACGACTGCCAAGGCACCCAATAAGAATTGATCCAATTTTACGAACTGGATTATATTTTTTTTCATATACTTCCATAATACACTAAATCTTAGTTTTACAAAAACATCTTTTTTGGGTAGACTAGGGACATAACTGACAATTTTAAAGCTCAATCTTTATGCAATTTATGCCTAAATCAAAACAGTGGTTGCTCGGCATCATTCTTTGTCTAGTCCTTTTTTTTGCCATTTCGGCCTTGCTTTTTTTCAGGGTCTACCGGATTGACGGAAAAACATCTTTCGAGATCGGCCGCCCATCGGATTCTCTTCTTGTGCAGAAAACCGTTTTTTTCCTGAAAAGAAATGTTCCTTTTTTTAAAAAAGCCGGTTTTGCGAAGGAAAATGAAAAAATCGGCTGGGTTTCCGATATCCACGCCGATCGCTTCAAGCGCCGAGACATCAACAGCGGTCTGATGTTTCCGCGACGCTACAGCGATTATCTGCCGAAAGTTTTCGACGAGCTGCGGCGTCTTGGCATCGACACGGTCATTGCCACGGGCGACAACACCAATTCCGGCGATGACAACTACGCGCGCGCCTTGAAACATATCGCTGAAGAAAAACATATGCGTGTCATCTGGGTCCGCGGCAATCATGACAATGAAAAAGTGATGTCGATCCTGGGCGCACCGGAAAAATCCTACTACTACATTGATTATGGGGAAACGCGCATCATAGTCCTGGATGACGTCGAAAGCAATGGTGATTATCAAGGCACCATCGACCCGACCCAGCTGGACTGGCTAAAAGATGCTTTGCACACCCCAAAACAAGTTATCATCGCGATGCATATTCCGATTTTTGACGGAGGCCTTTCGTCGGACAATGTCCATGATTTCACCGGTAATGATTTTCCTTTCGTCGGCGGTCTTTTACCGAGATATGCCGAATTGGAAAATATCTTGCGAAGTAGCGGAAATGTCAAATTGGTCCTGTCTGGACATTGGCATGTGCCTTGGCAGAAAGAATATAATGGCATCCGATATGCCGGCGAGGCGGCGCTCACTAGAACCGGCTATTTCGGTGCCTATGGCGTAATTGATCTGAAAAATGACTCAATGGAAAATTTCTCAGCTGAAAAAAATTAACCACGTTTCCTATCTTTCAAGTTTATGCTTCCGCCTCCAAAGCATAGATATCCCACAGGGAGACAAGCAGTGAAACGATGACTGGGCCGATGATGAATCCGGAAATGCCGAAAAATGTGATGCCACCCAAGGTGGAAAACAGGATCAGGAGTGGGTGCATCTGCGTATCATTTCCGACCAATTTCGGCCGCAGCAGATTATCGATAGTGCTTATCACTAATAGTCCCACCAGAAGGATGGCTATTCCCGAGGTCGGATGTCCCAAGACTATCATTGCCACGCCTACAGGCAGCCATACCAGCCCCGATCCAAGCGATGGGATGACGGAAGAAATGGCCACCAAACTGCCAAATAACAATGGCGATGAAACGCCAGTCGCCCAAAAAAGGATGCCACTCAAAATTCCTTGCAAAATCGCCATCAGAATCGTGCCCTTGATCGTAGCTCGCACCATCGAATTCAATCTTTCCAATAATTCTCCTTTGTATTCATTTTTCAACGGGATAAAATTCATCACCCTCGCCAACAGTTTCTCTCCATCGATGAACATATAGAAAAGAGAGAAGAACATTATGAACATCACAAAAGCGAAGCGCAAAATTCCCGTGTAGGCTCCTTGCAAGATGAACAGGAATCCCTGAGAAAAATTCTTTGAAACAGAGAGTATTGAATTTTGATCGGTCAATCCCTCGAAATCGATCGCTTTGAAAAATGGAATTTCCGACAACCGAGCAGAGAGAGAGGCTATTCTTTCGAATATGTCCGTGTTGCCGGCCAGACGAGCTATAGCCGCCTGCACTTCATTGGCCGCCAGCGTCAAAAAGATCACAGCCGGAATTATGATGATGAGGGCGATAAGAGAACAGGCCACGGCGGAACTCAAACCCTTTTGGCCGGTCTTTTTCAGGACAAAATCATAAGCTGGAGCGAAAAAATGGACCAAGATCAAAGCAAAAAGGAAGGGGATCAAAAAACTTTGCATCATGAAAAACGCCAGAACAGTCAGACCGAAAAGGACCGCCAAGAAAAAATATTTATTATAGTTCTCTTTCATATGCCTGTATTATAGCACAAAAATTGCCCACCCTCAAAACCCTCTTGGCTTTGAGGGTTTTGAAGTTTTATCTTGGTGGGGACAGCTAATCATCCGCGTCGTTGTCATCTTGGACAAGATATGAATGATTGCCGACCATCACGGAATTGTCATTATCTTCCGTATTCAGATAATATGTCTTGCCGTTCACCACGATATTCGGTCCTTCGCCATCATGCATGACATCATATTCGGTGCCGCCGATCACCACCATGCGACCGTCTTCGTTGTTGGCCGAGGCAATGCGACTACCCAAGAGACCGAAACCTGCCACCAGAAGCAAAACGGACAAAGCTATGATCATTTTTCCCCTTAAAGATGCTTCTTTTAAGTATTTCATATGATTGAAATTAAAATCGCCTAAAAAACTATCTCAAAAATCCGTCGACCTCCTCGGATTTCATCCTTTCCTTCAGTATGGATATTACAAATATCAGATATATCTCTTTCATGCTTTTTCGAATAAAAAAAATCCCACCCGCCGGACGAGTCCGAAAGGTGGGCGTTGAAATTTTCGCAAATCCTTCACTGCGCGGTGATCCGCTCCAGAGCTTCTTCATACCGCTGGCGGGTTTTTTCAATGATTTCATCCGGAAGATCAGGTGCCGGCGGGGTTTTATCCCATTTTTCGAAATCGACCAGCGATTGGAGATAATCTCGCAGGAATTGCTTATCATAACTGGGCTGGCCTTTGCCCGGCCGATATTGATCCAACGGCCAGAAGCGGGAAGAATCAGGCGTCAACACTTCATCAATCAGCATAAGATTGCCATTATCATCGATAGCAAGTTCAAATTTGGTATCAGCAATGATGATGCCTTTTGCCAACGCATGCCTAGTGGCTCGGCCATAGATCCGCAGGACAAATCTTTCAATGGCACCGGCCAATTGCTTGGCATTTGAGAAATATTTAGTATTGACTTCATTGACCTTCAGCCAATCTTCCAGAAGCACTACCATTTCCTCAAAAGAAATGTTTTCATCATGCTTTCCGATCTCAGCCTTGGTTGATGGAGTGAAAATTGCTTCAGGAAATTCTTCCGACTCCTGCATGCCTGAGGGCAATCTGTGCCCAAGAACCATTCTGAATTTCCCATGAGCGTCTTCTTGCACCGGAGATTTGCAATATTTCCCCCAGAATGATCCGGAAATATATCCGCGGACAATGCATTCGATCGGCAATGGGTTGGCTTTACGGACCAGCATTGATCGATCGCGCAGCTGTTCAGAATATTTCAAACAGATTTCGGGATATTTATCAACGTTAGCACTGAGAAGATGGTTATCCATATCGGCCAACAAGTCGAGCCAGAACAGCGAGAGCTGGGTCAATATTTTTCCTTTGCCCAAGATCGGTTCGTTCATCACAACATCATAGGCTGAGATGCGATCCGTTGCTACCATTAGAAGCATCCCGCCATATCCGGGAATGCGGTACATATCCCGCACTTTACCGCGATGCACCAGCTCCAATTCTTGAAAATCCGTTGTCATTACAGCTACCATTCCATTTGTCATACTCCCTCCTCCTTCCATTAGAGTTGAACTGCATTTTTTACCTAGGTAAAAGACGATTTTCTTCGAACTATTAAGAACAAGCAAACCCTCGGTTTGTTTAAATCAACATAGCATCACTTGGATTAGGGTGTCAATGAAGTGATTTTATGTCCCATGCCCTGACATTGATTCATTCTTTTTCCGCGTAGCTCTTCCCTACTACGGCTCCGATCACGGTTCCGATCACCGCTCCCGCCACTGCTTCAGAGAACCAATGGATGCTGGTGACTGCCACGCCAAGACCGACATAAAAAGCGTACGCGAGCACGATCGTTCGCGCGATCCTATTCTTGGGAAAAAGGTACCAAGCGGCGGCGGCCATCGCAAAAGCCAAAGTCGTGTGGGACGACGGCCAGCCCCAGAAAATTCCGTGCCGCAAAAATCCGAATTGGAAACTGTGACTATTGTCGATGAGGCGCGAAACATCCAATGACCCGCTCTGGAAATGGCTGGGCGGTTGGAGGCGACCAGTGAAAGCTTTGTAGCCGCTGGACACGACCACGCCCAAGATGACCGCTTGCGCTTCGGCCATGCCAAGCATGAGCGCTCGCCTGTTTTTCCCGAAAACCCAGATCAAAAAGAAGCTCACTGGCACCAAAACTGGCAAAAAAGTCCCGAGCATCAAAGCCGGAAAAAAATATGCCGGAGCGGCGCTGTCGGCCACTCGCGTGAAAAAAATCCAATCGAACCCGCCGATGACAATCGCATAAGTGAGAACAATCGCCAAAAGATGCCAAAAGAAATTGCGCCCGGCAAAAACCTTCACCAAATTTTTCAAAAGTTGTTCCAAAAAATCATGCATGATGATGTTTTTTGTTTTATGCAAGTAATTAATTATTTATCCCGTCAAAGTCCGCGTCTTGACTTTTTCCATAAATGTAATATGATGATAAGTCGTACCTGCCAATTATAGCTGCTTGTTGTATTAAGAATACAACAAGTTTAAACAAAGGAGAAGACCGAGGAGGCTCACTATGACTGAAGAAGAAAAAACCTTTAATTGCAAGGAAGGAAATGAGGGAGGTTGCCCAGGAACCGTGGTTGTATCTAGCGAGAATAGATGCTCTTTTGGAGGACGAGGTTGCGGAGGTATTTCTTCCCCGCTGTACCCGTGCGATACGTGTGGAAAACTACACGAAGCTGATGAAACACCTGCTGAAAACCGTGGCGGAGATCCCTTTTTTCTGACTGAAAAAGGCTTCGCCGCGAGACGAAAAGATGGCACGATGTTTCACTTTTAGCCAAACATTCCAACTCGAACAAACGGGAAATCATTCCCACAAAAAAGCGACTGCTTGCAGCCGCTTTTATTTTTTCCTCAATTTAAATACCTCAACAAAAAAACATAATTGTTTCTAATTTCATGGTTTTGTTTTAAATTTTTATGTAAGTAATTTCAGCCATAGGCTGATCCGCCTCTGGCGGAAATTACGTAATTATTTTTTAGATTTGCTATTAAACCAACACTCGATAAATTCCCAGTCGGACATTTTTTTAACTTCCTCTTGATGATCAAACATGAATGTAGTAAGTCGAGGACCGTCCTCGACTAGGTTTAGCACTGGATCGGGCAAATGGGAAAAACTTTTATGCACAAGAGCGATTCAGAACAAGATATCATTTGTCACCCAATCATTCAGGACCGGTATTTGCTGATTGTGTTTCGCCGCCGACACATATTTCTTGGTAAATTCAAAAGCTTCTTCCACCGCCACTTGTTGGTCTTTGGTCCTAGCAGCATTGAATCCATCCGCCGAACCGGCCAAAATAGCCTCTTTGGCGAAATAATGCGTGAACAATCCTTCCCCCGGAAGGCCATTATATCCCCCAAGAGAATAGGTGTAGGAATATTGATTTGCGGCGCTGGACATCACCACTTCTCGACCGGATCCTTTTAGAAAAGGTTCCAATTGACCGGCGTGACAAGTATCAAAAACAAAAATCACTCGTTGGGTCGTGAGACCTGAAAACCACCCTCGAAGCTGTTCATCCCAAATTATTTCTCCGCTAGGAGCATTATACAAAGCCAGTCCAAGATGCGGAGTTCCGGGGTCAGTTGACAAAGTGGTCGTTGTCGCCGAGTGACCGCTGAAAAAGAAAGTGATTTCGCTGTCCGGTTCGGCCGCCGCCGCAATGCTGGCCACCGCCGCACTTATCGCTTCAAAACTGGTCGCATCATCTCGAAAAAGATGGATATTACTCTGGGCATAGCCATCTTTCAAGAGAACGTCTTGCATATTCAACGAATCACCATCGGCGCATAAGGCATTCACTCCGTCCGTGTGAGTGACGCACAGATCATTGGCTGTTCCGGCATAATTGCTCAGTCCGATCACCACGGCATATTTCTTGGCGTTATCCACTGTCTCTGGGTTCAATGTTCCCGTCGCGCTCGGATAAGCGATCGGGGCCGGCTTGGTCTTTCCGCCCATCTTGCCTTTGACCATTTCCTCCGCCAATTGACGCTCAGCGCCGGAGATGACCTGCTTCTTTTCAAGCTTGAAGTCATTGGTTTTCAACGGCTTGGAAAAATCAACTCCATTTCCCGTCCCTTTAGCCTTCGCACTTAGCGCGCCTGAGAATAGCAGGACCGCCAAAAAAACCACAGTGATCTTTTTCATTTATTTTTATATTAATTATTTATCACTCCTATTATACCACCAAAACCGCGTGATGTTCAAGGGATTATTTTGAAAAAAAAGGGGGTGACAGGAAGAAATGGTTCAAAGAGCATTCATCGGTTCAGATAAGTTATGGTCAATTGGAGCACAGTGGCAAATGCGACCCACAGAAGATAGGGCAACTGAATATAGCTGATCCAGCGCGCATGAGGATAGATTGCCACCATCGCCCAGATGAGAGACCCGAGCACTAGGAGAATATCCACCGCCGCCAAGAGATTGTTTTTCAGTCCGAACTGCAAAGGCGTGAAGGATAAATTGAAAATCAAATTAAGTATGAATGGCAAAATGACCAGAAAGGGAATTTGTTTTTTGAAAAACATCCAAAAAACTTGCCCGAAAGAAATGGCAATGAGAACGTAGAGAAAAGTCCACACCGGACCAAAAACCGCAGCCGGCGGCGACCAAGATGGTTTTATGATTTGCGAATACCAATTGTATGATTCGTTCATGGATGTTTTTTATTTTATGTAAGTAATTTCAGCCATAGGCTGATCCGCCTCAGGCGGAAATTACGTAATTATTTTTTCGCAATCAAGTTTAAAATCAATCCCACTACTTTTTCTTTGTCTTTAGGATTGCTGCTGGCAACCAGAATAGTAAGGGCGGTAAGGGCGGATGGGGTCAGCCGAGATGTGTCCAAAATGTTGGCTGCGCGCAAAAACCACACAAAAGCAAAAGCACCACTGCGTTTATTGCCATCCACAAACGGATGATTCTTGACCATGAAATACAACAGGTGCGCGGCTTTTTCTTCCACGCTGGGATAGACTTCTTGAGCGCCGAAAGTCTGCATGACATTGCCCACGATGCCCGCCACTGATCCAGTTGCCCGCTCTTGACCAAAAATTTCCGTAGCCTCTTTTTTCCTAGTGAGTTCTTTTTTCAAATCAGAAAGACTGGCCACCACTTTTTCAGCCGTGAGCGCCACTTTCTTCTTAGTCAGCTTCCCTTTAGGAATAATATCTTTGTCATAGGCGTCCAAGGACAGCCAGGTGTCAGCAAAAAGCGCCACCAGCTCAATCGCATCGCCCGTGTCAATGATAGTTTTTGCCGGCAGCAGTTTTTTAATATCTTCCACAACACCCAAAAACTGCTCATAGTTTTTCTTGATCCGATTCTTATCGATGGCAAAACCATTGACGATATAACTGCGCAAGGTTTTGGTCGCCCATTGGCGAAATTCTATAGCCACTTTTGAATTTGTTCTGTATCCCACTGCAAGCACAATGTCTAGATTATAAGATTGAACTTGGTAGGTTTTTCCATCGTCAGCAGTATGTGCAAATTTTGCACATACTGCTTTTTCAACCAATTCACTATCTTTAAAGATATTTCTTATATGCTTAGTAATAACAGATCTTTCCACGCCAAAAACATCAGCGATTTGCGCCTGCGTTGCCCAAATCGTTTCATGCGTGAAATCACCTCGCAGCTCAATCGCTCCGGACTTGGCTTGATAAATAATAACCCCCTTATTTTTTTGTATTTTTTTCATAAAATTACGCTACAATTTATTATAATGATATTATACCACTATATAGATTTCTAGCAAGTGAATGAAGTCGAAGACTGTCCTTGGCTAGGTTTATTCTTCTGCTATTTTATAATTTTTTCCGCTTTTTCCAAATAATGCTCAATGTTGGCCGAGGTGATTTCATCAGGAGCAATAGTGGTGTTGTGGCGAAGTCCCATCATTACACTTTTTTCAATCCTAGTTTTGTCTTCCACGCTTTCGATCACTCTGGCTAATTGCGAATTTTCATCACTTTCTTTTCCAGGTGGATAAACCGTGTCCAGCTCTCCTGAAATATAAGTTATGAGACAATCGATGTCTTTTATTTTTTCCAACAGATGTCCCTCGGACAATCTTTCCACTTCTGACAATCTTTGCGCGCCTCGATTTTTGGCAAACGGGCCTTGGGTTTTGGGAACATATTTTTGTATTTCTTTTTCATAATCTTTCTCCCCTGAAAAAGCGGAACGGACAGCATATTCCGCGGAAGTTTTCAGACCTGACCCAACAAAACGCACACCAAGCGCAACTCTGTTTTCCTTGTTTTCAACTCCCGCCGGATTCAGTAAAACCAGACTGGAAACTTTGTCAGGATAGTTTTTGGCAAAGGTCGCCATAATTTCACTGCCCATCGAATGACCAACTAAGTGAACTTTTTTCCTTCTTGAAATCCAATACTCTCAAGCAGTTGACTGATGACTTCTGCTTCATTGTTGAAATTATTTGTTTTGTAATAACCTTCGGAAGGATTGTCTGAATTCCCATACCCAGGAAGCGATGGCATGATAACTTTTCTGCCTTCACAGGCGAGGGAGAATCCCAACTCAGAAATTCCTTCCCAGCCGGAACCAAATCCAGGCAAAACAACCACGGCATCGCCATTTTTATTCTCTTGGGATTCCACGGAAATAATTCTGTAATCGACACTGATCTTTTCTCCGTTTATCTCAACTTCAACTTTAGATTCTTTTTCCAATTGTTCCCCCACCTCGGGAATGAAGTCTCTCCGGTTTTCAAAAATTTTAGTGATGGAAAGATTTTCAAAATTAGGCATATTTTTATGTAAGTAATTACGTAATTATTTTTAATGTTATTTAGTCAAATACTGATAGGCCAGATATAGGCAGGCGCTGTTTTGGATGATGAGCAGCGGAATGCCAAGGAGAAAATACCATTTTTGGGTTTTATGTCGAAAGGCAAACATGCCAGCCAAAACGCCCAGGCTGCCAAATGCCGTTCCTAGAAAAAACAACATGCCTTCTGAAATCCTCTCAACATCACTTTTTATTGAACGCTTTTTATCCAACAGCATAACACAAAACGCCAACAAATTCATTGCCAGAAAAAAAGTGATGATCGTTATTGCCTGATTCCCTAGTTCCATTTTTTTGATTTTTTATTACAATTCCCCACCTGAAATATCAAAGAATCTTTCAAAGAAGCTTGTGAGCTTATTTAATACACTTTCCCGCTTCTTACCATAACCACCATCAGGTCGAAACTTTGACATAGGCGGCAATACTTTCGTAATTGCTGTTCCGGTTGTCGCAATATTTCCATCTCGAAACGCATTTTTTATAAATTTATAGGTCGCTTCCCGATCAAGGTTTTCGTTTTCTATGATTTTTTCCAACTCTTCAACTTTCTTTTTTTCGACAAATTTTTGCCAATCCTCATCAACAACAGAATGCACATCAAGCGAGGTGATAAATTGGTCAATAAGATCTTTTTTGTTACGAAGCTCAACACTAGAATCAATGGCCTTATTAATATCAACTAGTAGCTCTTTATTTTTGACATGATCATCGTGATATCTCTTAATCAGTCCCAAAATATAATCGATATTAATTTCGATTTGCTTGATAAGTTCCATCTCAAAAACCACATCGTCGTTCACGTTCTCTTTTTCACCCTCTGCGCCTTTGCGAAATTCATTATACAAATCAATATACATACTGTGATAATCCTGCACATCACGCTCAGTTAAGATTTCCTGTCCCGCAAATTCGTCGAAAGTTGTCAGGATATTTCGCACACGCAAAACCGCTCCATATAATTTAATGAAATCTTTTTGATTCTGTTCCCCTATGATTATTTTGCCTATTGGAAATTTCTCCAGAAGTTCGTCTATTAAACTTTTGTAACCACGAACTTCTTTATCGCCGTCCTTGTATCCATTATAATAATCTTCATAGGCCTTGAGGAGCACGATTCCGCAAGCTTCCTTGTCTCCAAAAAGTGCAATGGATTCATTGGTCGCTTTTTCCAGATTGCGAAAACAAACGATGTTTCCAAAAGTTTTCACGCTATTTAAAATACGATTAGTTCTGGAAAATGCTTGAAGAAGTCCATGTAAACGCAAATTTTTATCCACCCACAGCGTATTGAGGGTTGTCGCATCAAATCCAGTCAAGAACATATTCACCACGATCAAAATGTCTATTTCTCTTTTTTTGACTCGCTCACTAACATCTTTATAGTAATTTTGAAATTTGTCAGACGACGTGTCATAGGAAGTGCCAAACATCTTGTTGTAATCTGAAATAGCACTTTCCAGAAAATCTCGAGAACTGACATCCAGCCCGCTGGTGTCCTCTGAATTTTCATCAACCATCCCGTCCAAATCTTCATCATTGACTCCGAAACTAAAAATTGTCGCTACTTTCAATTTCCTATCGCTTGGCTCCGAAGCTAGTTGTTTTTTGAATTCAAGATAATATTTTTTAGCCACATCAATAGACGCAACAGCAAAAATTGAATTGAATCCCGCCAGCCTGCGATCTTGAATTTTGTAAAAACTGTTTCGCTTTGTTTTCTGATCAAAATGTTCTCTGATATACTTTACGATATTTTCCAGTCGCTCTGGTGCCGACAGAATTGCTTCTCGATCAATATCTTTCACTTTTTCATCCTCGATGTTTTCCGCCTCATGGACTGTTGAAACATAATCCACCTTAAACGGCAAAACATTCTTATCAGCAATGGCATCTACAATTGTGTAAGTGTGAAGTTTTTCACCAAAAGCCTGCTCGGTAGTTTTGAAATCAACTCGCCCACTAGATGAGGAATTAGCTGCAAAAATAGGCGTGCCGGTAAAACCGAATAAGTGATATTTCTTAAAGGCTTTGACAATGCTGGCATGCATATCGCCGAATTGAGAGCGATGACATTCATCAAAAATAATCACAATGTGCCCATCAAATATTTCATGTCTATTATTTTTCCCGATAAACTTATCTAATTTCTGAATTGTGGTAACAATGATTCTTGAGTTTGAATTTTCCAATTGTTTTTTCAGAATTGCCGTGCTGGTGTTACTATTGGCCGCGCCTTTTTCAAACTTGTCATATTCTCGCATTGTTTGGTAGTCCAAATCTTTGCGATCAACCACAAATAATACTTTGTCTACATGTGACAGTTTACTGGCGAGTTGCGCAGTCTTGAAACTGGTCAAAGTCTTTCCTGATCCGGTGGTGTGCCAAATATATCCGCCAGCTTCCAATGTGCCGAGTTTTTTGTAATTTGTACTTACCTCTATCCGACTCAAAATCCTCTCAGTGGCCACGATTTGATATGGTCGCATAGCCAGTAAAAGCCTGTCAGTGGTGAATACGCAATATTTCGTCAAAATATTCAAAATCGCATGCTTAGCAAAAAATGTTTTGGCAAAATCCATGAGATCAGTAATTGGTCGATTGGTCGCATCTGCCCACCAACTGGTAAATTCAAAACTATTGCTCGATTTCTTGCCTTTTTTAATCTTGCCCTCATTCGATTCTTTGATATGCTGTGATCTGGTGGTATTGCTGTAATATTTCGTATGCGTTCCGTTGGAAATGACAAAAAGTTGCACATATTCAAAAAGTCCGCTTGCAGACCAAAAACTTTCCCGTTGATAGCGATTGATTTGATTAAAGGCTTCTTGAATCGCAACGCCTCGGCGTTTCAGCTCAATATGCACCAGTGGCAAACCATTCACCAGCACTGTCACATCATAGCGATTAGCACGCTGTCCTCCGCCAGCTGGCGGATTCGTCGCATATTGGTTGATGACTTGCAAGCTGTTGTTGTGAATATTTTTCTTGTCTATTAAATCAATATTTTTCGTCTTGCCATTGTCTAAAATTAAATCTTTCTTTGAGCTTTCTTGTATAGTCGCAGTTTTTTCTTCTATGTTCTGGTTGGGATTGGCAACTTCACTCGCAAAGAATCGTTCCCATTCAGTATCAGAAAAAGTAAAATTATTGAGTTTTTCAAGTTGTTGTCGCAAATTTTGCACCAACTCATCTTCGGAAGTGATGCGCAAATATTCATAGGCTTGCGTTTCTAATTGCTTGATAAAAGCCCGCTCAAGCTCGGCTTCACTTTGGTAAGAGTTGCCGTCACTCACTCGGTCAGCAACTTTTCGATATTCCGCCACCACTGTGCTTTGCGGATTTTCTGCAACTAAATTGTATTTATTGTTTGGCATATTTCAATTTCAAATGGTTAGTAACACTAACCACTTCATTATTATTTTAATAGCTTTCTATTCTCAACTTCTTTCAAGACTTTCATTTGCTGAATGGCAATCTGATTGAGTTTCATTAATCTTTCGCTTTGCATCATTTTTTCATTAATAAATACGGCATTTAAATTTTCCATATTGGACAAACAAATAAGTTCGTTGATGGAGGCGTAATCTCGAATATTCCCCTTAAGATTAGGATTGGCATCGCGCCACTCTTTAGCAGTCATGCCAAACAAAGCCACATTCAGCACATCTGCTTCGTTAGCATATACATAATTGATTTGTTTTTTAGTAAGTGCAACTGGAATCAAGTTCGTCTTAATTGCGTCAGTATGAATATTATAATTTATTTTTGCCAACTCTCTTTTGGCAGACCAACTAAGTTGCTTTTGTTCTTTTTCTTTAAGGCGTTGGAATTCTTCAATGAGGTACAATTTGAATGGTACGCTAATAGCGGAGCCAAACTCAAAGGCGATATCTTTATGGGCATATGTGCCACCATATTTACCCCTTTTTACTATGATGCCGATTGCTGAGGTTTTTTCTATCCATTCTGAAACACTCATTACGAAGTTTGGTAGTCCAGCCTGTGATTTAAAGTGGTCAAATTCGACCACTTTAAAATTTGAATTATGTATTTTTTCCCAAGTACCAAGAAATTCAAGTGAATACCTGCTTCTTAGCCAGTTTTTAATAATATCCGCAGCACGACTTTCGCTTTCTTTGGCATTCGCCATGTCAGTAAGGGAAATGTAATCTTTTCCCTGAAAAGCAAGGATTGAAATCTCTGCTTGTTGTACGGTTATTTTTGCCATAATTTTTGATGTTTATGCTAAGGGGATCGAATTCGACCCCTTAAATTTATTTTTAATTATAGCTCAAGATTTTTAAAGGTCAAAAGTTTACCTCGGTAATATTCATATTGTTGCCTGCGCGCTTTGAGTTCGGCAGGCAAACCAATTGAAATGTCGTTTAAAAGTAAATTAAATGCATCCAGTGTGGAAACTATACGATTTTGCATTTCGAGTGTCGGAACCGGTATTTTGAATTTTGTAAATTCTTCTTTTGTAATTGTCTTGATTGTACTTCCACGTGCGTTTTCCTTTTCAACACTAAATTTACTTTCTAATTGATAAGCAAAATATTTTTTATTAATTTCATTTTTAAAACTTTCGAAAATTGCGAGAGTGCGATCTGCATAACTATCATATTGCGTAACAGCTACTCTACCAATACTTCCCTGTAGAGTTACGATAACCGTTCCAGATGACACAAAAACACTCTTAGCTTGTGCTAATTTTGAAATTTTTTGTTTAGTGTTTTCAACGAGACGCATATCTTTTCCAACATCAGCCACTTGAACAAATGGCATAGCACCTTCGCCACCATACCACTTACTTTCACCATAAGGTTGTGGGAAGGATCCGCGACGATAGCTTGCAACCTCTCCCAATGTTTTCCATTCCACGCCGATACCATCAATATTCAAAAGTTTATCACGATAATGCACGTATTGTGCATTTCTTACTTCTAGCTCTGCTTCTAGCTCTGCTTCTAGCTCTGCTTCTAGCTCTGTAAAACTATCAAGAATTTTGACAATTTCTTCTTGGATGGCAAGGGGTGGGATGGGGATTTTAAATTTATCTACGTCTGATTTATTAATCGCTGGGATACTTCCATGAGCAACTAACGTTTCTCTGATATTCTCTTGTCTATCTTTAAGATAATAAAAAATAAATTTTGTTTTAGCTATATTTTCATCTTTTGAGCGGTATGGATAGCACAAACCACCTGCCCAAAACTTTTCATTAATATAATTTATAAATCCTGCGTATTCACCCCTTGCCGCGATTGCAATTGCATTGCCATTATTATTAAATTTATCATATCGCCCATACCAACTACGCCCAGAATTTATAACGGGATATTTACCACCATCAAATAATTCTCCAGTTGTTAGAGTTTCTTTTTTAAGAGAATCGCACAATTCTCCAATATCAAAAAACTCTATGCCATTAGGATATAATTCGGAAATCAGTTTCTTAATTTTTGGTTTTTTTTCGTTCATTAAAATTTAATAACTTGAAATTTCTTCACTAATTATAATATCCATCCATCAGCGACTCATATTGCAAAGCATCCTGTTCTTTGAGCGCCTTGCTATAGGTAATATACTTAATATCTGGATATAAACTATCTAAATAATTATCAAATTCGTTGAATTGTTCCCTGGTGTAAGATACTTCATCTTCCCTTTGCTTTTGTTTAAGCGAAACATAACTTGATAACAAAAAATAACACAATCCCTCAGTCCATGAAACTATGAATTTTGCAAAATCCTCATCACTATAAGAATCTTTGGGATATGCTTGTCCATGACTTACATCACACCTTTCATTGCGAATTTCTCCTAATTTATGAACCAAGGAATTATTTCTTTCAATAAATTCATTCTCATAACCATTTAAACTTAATACTCCTATCGCTTTTTTAAACTTTTGTGCAAAATTATAATCTTTCCATTCTGCCAAATTTCGATTATTAATATCCAAATTAAAATATATAAACTTTGATATTCCTTCGATTAAGCTTTTGCAACCCTCAACACACATATCTGGACGTTTTTGCTTATGAGATGATATGAAATCTAAAATAACATCATTATATTCAGCCCACTCGGGGTAATCTTTCAAATTGTTTAAAATAAAATCTTCTAATAATTTCATGAACTTTATTTTTCCTTAATATCTTTAACAATCATATCTGCATTAGTTATGATTTTTTGTTTCAATTTAACTAACTCATCTATCGACACAATCAATTCATCTTTCGTGAATTTATCATTTTTTTTATTTTCAGGATGATGTATCTGATGTCTAATGTATAGAGACAGAGCTATATCGCTATAAGTTTCATTACCTGGAATTTTAATATACTTTTCTTTAATTTCTTTTATATTTAATTTTAAATATTCATCAAAATTTTTAGAATCGAAAATCTTTCTTTCATCTTGTATCCAGCCAATAAGCTCGTTGTGATAGTCGTTTGTATAAACATTAAACACATTAAAAATAATTGAAGAGTAAGTATTTATACTCCCATCAATTTTTTCAATACATGTTTCTTTATTATTTTTTTTAGTCACGCTATAATTTCTTTCCAATGCCTCCTGATCAATCATAAATATAGAATGAGTAGCAAAAAATACAACGTTATCATCTTCTGGTTTACTGGAAATTTTTATTAAATCTTCTTTTAAAAATTCAGCAGCTTTCGGATGTAAGTGTTGTTCAGGTTCATCAATTAATAAAATATAATTTTGCAATTCACCAGTTTCACTTTCTGCTGAAATACTTAGCAAAAAAGAAATAAATTGTCTAAATCCATCACTTCTCTGATCTGTTGTCTTATTATCATGCTTTACCCCTTCATCTTCAACTAAAAAAGTTATTAAATTAGCACTCAAGTCAAAATGAATACTTATCCTATGTTCTTTCCAAATATTTTTTATATGATTAGTCACTTCCTCTTCAATTCTTCCAATAAAATTTTTCCTAGCCGTAGAGTCGGATAAAATGTTGTCTACATAGAGCGAAATATCCTCATCATTAATGCCAATAATATTAAAACAGTTCGCCAACGGAACTGACAATTCTCTTGGAGTAGCTTTAAATAGATTAAGATCAACTGGCTGATCAATTAGATACTTACTCGATGATTTCCAAAATAAAGTACTATGCGTATTTGAATAGCAAACATTTAACAAATCAAAATTATCTAATAAGCATTGCGCCAAATCAAATCCCACTTCATTTTCAGGTTTTTCTGCTAGTTCACTTTTTAAAATGATTTTTTGAGTAGTTGAATCATAAGTACAGTTTTTTAATTGGTCGGCAAACTTAATATCTTCAATTTCCAAAACACCTTTAGCATCGATTTTAAAAACTCTTTTTATAATAAGTTTTTTAATATCTATTCTATCAATGATAGATTTATTAATTGATTTTTCTTCTAAGCTTTGTTTTATTGTTTTTTCTATTTCATCGCAATCTTCATATTCAAGAATAACTTCTATATCTCCAAGGGTATCACCATTTTCATTATGAAAGAATTTTTTTTCAATAATTTTTTCTTTGTCATCAAAAAAGCTGATTGCCTCCAAGAAGCTACTCTTCCCGGCTTCATTTATTCCAATCAGAGAATATGTTTGTTCCGAAACATTATAATCCAAATTAAAAACAACTTCTTTTATACTTTTATAATTTTTAATTTTTATTGATACTAATTTCATAAGTGTATTAATTATTCTTTTCAATATCTCTAACAATCCCATCAATCGCCGTTCTAAGTTCATTCTGCCTGGCGACAATCTGGGTGATTTTTGTATTGAGCTCTGTGATATCCACCACCTCTCGCATATCCTCCGCCACCACATAACTCGACACCGCCAGATTATAATCATTCTCAGTAATAGCATTGTTGTCAATCAGTTTTGCAAAATATTCGTCATCTTTGCGAGCAACAAAAGCATCCAGAATCTTTTTGCGATTCGCTTCGCTTAATTTGTTCTTATTCCCCCCTCGCACAAATTCTTTCGATGCATCAATAAACAAAGTCTTGTTTTCTGTCTTGCTCTTTTTGAGAACAATAACGCACGTGGCAATCGTCGTGCCGAAAAAAAGATCTGGCGGAAGTTGAATCACCGCATCCACGTAATTATTATCCACTAAATACTTGCGAATCTTTTGTTCCGCGCCGCCACGGTAAAGCACACCCGGAAATTCAACAATCGCTGCCGTTCCACTGGTGGAAAGCCAGGAAAGCATATGCATAGTGAAAGCCAAATCCGCTTTACTTTTTGGCGCCAAAACTCCGGCAGGCGAAAAACGTGGGTCATTTATTATCAAAGGATTAGCATCGCCATCCCATTTGATTGAATATGGAGGATTGGAAACGATGGCATCAAACGGTTCATCGTCCCAGTGTTTCGGATCAGTGAGTGTGTCGCCGTGCGCCACATCAAAATGATTGTAATTTATATCATGCAAAAACATATTGATGCGACACAAATTGTAAGTCGTCAGATTTATCTCCTGACCATAGAAACCCTGTCTCACATTTTCCTTGCCAAGCACTTTGGCAAATTTCAGAAGAAGCGATCCAGACCCACAACAAGGATCATATACCTTGTTCACTTCTTTTTTTCCGACAGTAGTAATTTCCGCCAGCAGCTCGCTCACTTCCTGCGGAGTGTAGAATTCCGCCAGACTTACCAGCATTGGATGCATACATGGCCATCAAATATTCATACGCATCACCAAAAGCATCGATAGTATTATCAGCATACTCACCCAAACGAAGATCACCAATCGCTTCTAGGAGCTTTGCGATTCTTTGATTTCTTTTTTCTACCGTTGGGCCAAGTTTGTTGGAATTCACATCCAAATCATCGAACAATCCTTTCAAATCATCCTCGCTTTCAAATCCTTTGGCGGAATTTTCAATATTATCAAAAATTTTGGAAAGTGTTTCGTTGAGATTTTCATCATTACGAGCATTCTTGCAAACATTTACAAAAAGTTCGCTTGGCAGAATATAAAAGCCTTTATTGATTATGGTTTCGCTGCGACCAAATTCCGCTTCTTTGTCGCTTAGTTTTACATAGTCAAATTGTTCCTGCCCAGAAACACGCCTCTCGTCTTCATTAATAAAACTAGTCAGATTTTCACTGATAAAACGATAAAACAAAATACCCAAGACATACTGCTTGAAATCCCAGCCATCAACACTTCCACGCAGATCATTGGCAATCTGCCAAATAGCGCGGTGCAACTCTGATCGCTCTTGTTCTTTAGTCGTATTTTGATTTGTGCTTTTGTTTACCATATTTTTATTTTCTTTTCTAATTTAAAAAAATATTTTATTACCGCCAAAAACCTATCGCCCGCAAAAACCAGCCAGTAAATTTGTATGCAATCAAATCAAAAATTGTAAGAGTCAAATCACTTACCCAATTAAAACTAAAATATTTAACCGTAATAATTATCAAAATTGCCAAAACCACCTTCCGCACATCGCTGCCGACTTCTCCATGAATTGATCTATTGTAATTTCGATAATATGCCATACCTCCATTTTACTCTTTTCTCTCATTTTCCGCCAATCTAGCCATTTTTTGCCTCAATTATGGATCCTCTCGAAATATTTAACATTCTATATTAGTATATACACATAGAGAAGTAATTTTGATCCTTCTGCGTTGGGGTACCGTATGGCGCCTCGTTAAAGCAGAGGGTTTTCTTTTATAAAAATGGGATATCTTATCCTATTTTTTTATATCACTTGATTCACAAAAGATTCTTTTCCTTCAAACTCGCAGAACCATTCCTCGTCACAATCACATGATCTACCACTTCAATGCCAAGAATCTTTCCGGCTTCTTGCAATCTCTTGGTCACCGCCAAATCATCTTCTGACGGCTCCAAGCTGCCGGAAGGATGATTATGGGCTACCAAAATTGAAGCGGCCAAATGATCAATGGCGGATTTGAAGACTTCGCGTGGATGGATGAGGCTGGCATTGAGCGTCCCGATGGAAATGGCTTCTTTGTAGATCAATTGATTGCGCGCGTTCAAATAGAGCGCCACAAAATGCTCTTTCTTGGCGGTGCGCAATTCTTGCAACTGCGCCACGGCATCTTTGGCGGAATTGATGGTCGGCAAATTATTGTCCTCCACTTCCAGGGCGCGTTTGGTCAGCTCAAAAGCCGCTAAAAAAAGGCACGCCTTGGCCGGGCCGATGCCTTTTATTTTCGAAATTTCTTCAAAGTCTAAGGCTAATAATTTTTTGGTCGGAAACTTTTTCAAAATTTCCTTGGAAACCTGCAACACGTCTTTGCCTGCCACGCCAGTGCGAATCAAAATCGCCATCAATTCAAAATCCTTGAGGCCAGCCGCCCCTCTCTCCATCAATTTCTCCCGCGGCATTTCGTGTTTGGAAATGTTTTTAATCATACCTATTTTTTCCAATCACTGATTATAAGATTCTGACCGGATTTTTTGACGGTCACTCTTTGCCTTTCTTTCCAGCCCAATTCTCGCACCAGTTCAATCGGCAATGTCACAGCGATGGAGGCGCGACCGACTTTGGTCAGTTTGCGGATGCCAGTTTCGGTCGATTTTTTGTTAGCCATATTTTTTACTTAATAGAGTGAATTACGTAATTAATTACTTACATCCCCATTTTACGCCTGAACGAGCCTTTTGGCAAAAAAGACAGCAAATAAAAGGCGTGTAGGATCCAGTGAATCCGACACGCCCAGAGCATAATGTTATAATCTTTATTGATCAAGTTAAATAGACTGGATCATAGTGCTTTTTGCCACACGAAGAGCAGGCCTCAAAGGGAACACCTTCTCCTTTCATAATGACAACTCCACCACAATGACGACACTTCTTGGTCAGCAGTCCACCGGTGGCGTTTTTCATAAGATCGGATCCTTTGATGATTTTCAAACTTTCTGCTATGGCTTCATGCAATAATTTCTCACCCATTTCTTCCTCCTCTAGTCTGTGAATCTATTCCAATGAGAATATTGGCGTACCTCTTTTTTAAAGATTTAACGGATCAATTTCATCATTGTTGTCCAAAACGATTATTCCTTGCATGGTAATTTGGCGTATAGGAACGGTGATTCCGCCTGACATTCTGAGCCCAACTTCCTTACTGATACCTTTTTGCACGAGGATATCAATGCGATTAGCCCTCTCCTCTTTCTTCTGACGATCCCTACCGACTTCCTCTACGCGCCCATAATGGACCTGCTGACGATATTGAATCGCTTGCGATCTAACCTTATCTCTATTTTGACACCCTCTTTTCATATTGCCCCTCCGCTTTTTCAAAGTCTTCAGGAAAACGAATTCTATTGAACGCCTCCTTTGTTTCATTCATGATTTTTTGCACCTCCCTGATTGATTCCTCTTCCATCAATGCCTCTTGGGCGACCTTTATTCTTTCCAACAAACTTTCCCATTCCTTGTTCTTCGGGTCTCTGGGATCTTCTTCTGCAAATCCCTTGACCCGATCTGCCATATTTTTCAGCTCCTTAAGCGCCCACCAGCCAATTGCCAAGTTTGTTGCAATATCGCGCTCTATCTTGTATTTCGTGGATCTGATTGCCATAAGTACCATCAGAAACAGCGCTAAAAAGAATAGCAAACTCGGCACAGACGCGGGGAATGATACATGCATGATTCACCTCCTTGGTAATGGGATTAATAAAAAGAACTTCTTTTTCGTTTTACACCCCCATTCTACCCTTTTCTCCCATTTTAAGCCAATCTAGCCACTGGAAAGGAATTATTCCAATATTTTCTGCTTAATAAATTTTTCCAATTCTTCTTTCACGATTTTCTCCATCTTGTCATGCGAAATATTTCCCCTGCCTGAAAGCACTTCTAATTTGTTAGCTTTCAGCATCTCATGCAGATAGGCCACCCAGTCTTTCATATGCATAATATTCTTCCTTTCAATTTGAAATTCAGCAAAAGACAAAAATTGCTCCACTTCTGCGTCGCCCAAATGCGGAATTGGGTGCCTCGCAAAGAGTTTATCCTATATCCAACTGAAATAACAGCATCCAGATCATATTTCTTTATGATCCGATTTACCACTCGAAATCCCTCTTTCTGAACTACCGAGGATTCCTCGGAAGTTGCCTTTTCATCCAATTCTCCTTCCAAATAAACATTTTTCAAGTGAAGCGCCACGTTATCAACGCTACAATCAAAAAGCTCCGCCATTTGCTTTTGCGAAAGCCAAACTGTTTCATTTTCAAGATTAACTTCTATCTCGGTTTTCCCGTCTTCTGTCTTATAGATAATTATTTTATCGTTTTTTTCCTCTGTCATATTTTTGATGTTCATTTTTTAAGTAAGTAATTAATTAAGTAAGTAATTATTTACATCCATTCTACCCCAAAAACCGGGTTTGACAAAGAATACATAGATAAAAACCCACTATCTGAAATGTCAGACAGTGGGTGTTCTTCACAAGGCTTTGTGTTTTTTCAGGAACAACAGGGCAATCGATCCGAGGATCAGAAAAGTTGTGCCGGAAAACAGAAGAGCCGCCTTCACGGAATATGCATCACTTACCCAACCGATCACCGGTCCGATCAGGGCAAAGATGGCTCGGCTCACTAAATTTTTCACCGACAGGACAGTCGCACGCATATCGGAAGAAATCAGTCCGTTGATATAGTCCAGAACAACCGGATTGTTTATGCCGCGCGCCGCATAGAACAGCAAGATGAAGGCTCCTGACCACATTACCCAAAATGAACTGAGCGAAACGTATCCCAAGGTCGTAAGGATGATCAAGAATATCAAGGAATTCTTCTTGCCCAAAAAATTTTCCACCCAATGGGCATTCCATGAAAAGAGAGCGCTGCACAAGAGAAAAATCGCCATCGTGATGCCGAAGAACTCCAATGAAACACCCGTCGCCAAAAAATATGGCTGGCTCAACCAAAACATCGTCAAGGTGGAAGCCGATATCGTGGCGGAATACAAAATGAGCCACTTCACCTCTGCATGATCATGCAGCGCAAATTTGACGAAACTGAGCATCTTTTTGAGACTGCTCTCGGTTTTTCTACTGCAATCCTTTTTCGGCTCAACCAAAGTCAGAGCGACGGGAATGACCCAACAGACTATCAGCATGTCGCAATAGAGCGGCAAGCGCAGGCTGACCAGAGCCAGAAATCCGCCCAAGACACAAGCCACGCTTTCAGAAAAGAGCCCAATGCTCGAATTCCTGCCGCCTAGTTTTTTGTATTCCCCTTCTCGGCCTTCAGCCAATAATGTTTCATAGAGCATGGACGAATCCGCCCCTGAAATGAAACTGACACCGAACCCCAGAATGATTTCCGCCAAAAGGAAGTTCCAAAAAGTGTGTGACTGTGTATAGACGACCACTCCGGCGGTGGCAAAAATTCCACCGATAACAATCGCACTTTTGCGACTGAACGTATCAGAGAAATACCCAGTCGGAATTTCCATCGCAATGACTGCCCAAGCAAACAACGACTGCAGCATGATTATCTCCCTGACAGACAGGCCATTCTCCTGAAAAAAGGGTACGATAACCGGAATGATCAGCATAAAATTCGAAAGTCCGCGAATGATATACAACTTTTGGATATTGAACTGCAATTTCTTCATGCACATGATGCTTCTCCTTTGAGATAAATTGTTTAGGAACTTTAGCTGCAAACAAAAACTCGGCTTTTGTCCAGCCGAGGTCATCCAAAGAAGTTTTATACTAAAAGTCAGTTTTTGCGCCGCATAGTATGCCTTAGATAATTCCAGCTGAACAAAATATTTTTGGTCGTCGGAGACGCAAAAATATGGCCGTTTCCACAAACGGTACGATTGGCCTTATTCAACTGATAATTACGCTGTTGCATAATAATGTTTCACTGTTTATGCCTAATTTCTAGCATCATTCAGAAATTTTGTCAATTGGAAATTTTCCTCCACCCAAAAACCGCCTTCGAACGGCGGTTTTTGCGGATTTATAGTAAGCTTTCGGATTAAACTGCCGGTTGATCAAGCGTGATGCTTTCCACTGGCGGAACCGCCCCTGGAGCATTCGACTCACCCAACAATTTGCGATAAACATACGCCATGGCCACCATAGTCGTCGGAATGGTGGCGAAAAGTCCCAAGAACAGACAAAGAGCACCGACAAGGTTGATCAAGAAAAACAAAATACCCAACCAGAACAATTTACCTTTATTTCCGGCTGTCATCTCGCCGCTTTTCCGGATGGCTTCCATGGGTGCCATATTCTTATCAATGATCAGATAGGCGAAAAATTGATATTTGATGGCCCAGATGATTCCCGGCACGATGAGCAAAAGAAAACCAGCAATGACGATCAAGCCGTAGACGATCGACCCGATGATAAACTTGCCCAAAAGATGGGTGCAAGAAAACAAAGTGTTCAGATTGGTTTCATCCTTGGTAGTCACGTCCAAAGTGATTTTGATCAAACCCATCTTCACAATGATCTGGATGACCCAAGCCGCGAGGATAATGAGCAGATACAGGGCGAACATCCTTTCTTTGAAAATATTGGCGATGCCCGAAGGTATGATCTGGATCAAGCAGGTCAGAGCCAGCAAGCCCACAAAAAACCAAAAGTGTTTCTTCATCTTTTCCCAACCGAACTTGATCGCTTCGCCGGGAATAAAAGTCGCATTCATAATTTTGTTTTATGATTATTTTTTATGCTTTTATTATACCACGCTTTTAACTGGCTGAAAATACAAAAACTGCCTTCATGAATAGACTCCGAATTGTCCGTACTTCTCACTCCTCAGATTACCCATGAACGAAAAAAGGGCGCTCAAGCGCCCTTTTTTCTCACAACTGGATAAGTTTATCATATTCGATCACATTTTCCATCCGCATTGGCATCAATGAAATTTCCATTTCTATTCTGCCCCCCTTGTCCATTATTCATCCCCTTATTCTGTCCATCTTTACCTCGTCGTAATGCATTTTTCCGAATTAAGTGAAAAATCTTCTTCCTGTTGCTTTTCTAATTTCCTCGACTAAAACTATGGAAAGCGCCACGCAGACGATTATGACCCACTCTTTTCCGCTCAAGGGAACTGTCCGCAACGCTTTTTGAAAAAAAGGATTATATATTCCCAGTAATTGGAGTCCGATTACGATGCCAGTGGCTCCGACCAAGAACTTATTGGAAAATGGATTGGAAGTGAAGATCGATCCGGATTGACTGCGACAATTCCAAACATTGAACCACTGGAAAACCGCTAGAGCGGTAAGAGAAATCGTCCATGCTTTTGACAAGTCAGTCCGGTAGTTCTGAGCGAAAAGATAGAGTGTTCCGATCGCCATCGGCAAAGCCATCGTAAGCATCCGCAAAACCATCCCTCTGTCCACGAAGCTGGTCTTATTTTTGGCAGAGTCATTGTCTAAAAGATGGCCGCCTTTCGGCTCCATTGCCAAGGCCATATCCAAGAATCCGTCCGTCACCAGATTGAGCCATAAGATTTGGGCGGCCAAGACCGGTAGAGGAAATCCAAGTAGGATCGCTCCGACAATGGTCAGGACTTCTCCGAGACTGGTGGAAAAAAGATAGAGGATGACTCGCTTGATAGTTTTGTAGATATTTTTCCCTTCTTCCACGCCCGAAACGATACTTCCGAAATTATCATCCAAAAGGATTATATCCGCCGCCTCCTTAGCGACTTCTGTCCCGATCTTGCCCATTGCCACGCCCACATCCGCCGAAGTCAAAGACAGCGCGTCATTCACGCCATCGCCTGTCATTGCTACGGTTTTTCCGGCCAACTTATACGCGTTGATTATTTTCAACTTCTGCATCGGCGTTACCCTGGAAAAAACACTCACTTTTTCCAAATGCTCCGAGAGCGCCTGTTCGGTCAATCTGTCAACTTCTTTGCCCTCCAGAATCGCATCCCCGCTCCGAAAAATTCCGACCTCGCGAGCGATGGCTCTGGCAGTAATCTTATGATCGCCGGTTATCATAACCAATCGAATACCTGCTGCTTCCACTTTGTCCACTGCTTCTCGTACCTCTATACGCGGAGAATCTTCGATACCGAAAAATCCGACAAACTCAAGCCCTGACAACTTTTTCGGAATCCTACTATCAGTCTTCTCTGTTTTTTTCATCCCCAAGGCCACTACTCGCAATCCCCTTTCTGACATTCTGACAAAAACATCCTGCAAGGCGTTTCTTTTTTTCTCAGTAAGGATCCGCCCGCCGGAACGGCCCCATATTTTCTCAGAGATGTCCAAGATTTCTTCCGGTGCCCCAACCGTCATCAGCAGATGTTTCCCTTTCTCCTTATAAAGCGTTGAGTGATATTTCAATCCGTAGTCGAACGGATTTTCCATCACTTTGATAAATTCTTTTTCCAGATCGGCCTTGTGATAACCGATTTTCTCTGCCATCACCAGAGTCGCTCCTTCCGTAGGATCGCCGGATATCCTCCAAGCTCCTAAATTGCTATCCAAGACCAGGTGAGCCCCGCTGCACAAAGTGCCAATCTTCCCGATCAGTAACAGTTCCGGATGGTTGAGTGGTTCGATATTTTTTCCATCCAGTCTGATTTCACCCTTCGGTTCATAACCGATCCCTTCCACCAAGAACGTTCTCCCATCAACATAAATTTCCTTGACCACCAGTTCATTCTTGGTCACCGTACCTGTCTTATCCGCCGCAATCACATCGATCTGACCTAGGGCCTCCACCGCTTGGAGCCTTTTGACCAAAACATTGCGCTTACCCATTCGCCAAACGCCCGTTGCCAACACCAGAGTCACCACGATCGGCAAGCCTTCCGGAATGATGGAAACGGAAATCGCCACAATGGTCGAAAAGACTTCCTTCAATGGATGTCCATAAGCAATTCCGATTCCGAACAAGGCCACCCCTATCGCAAAAACAGTAACGATTATGAAATGAGAGAGACGACGGATGTCTTTTTTCAAAGGTAATTCTTCATCAGTGGTAGATATTTTCTTGGCAATGCCACCGATAACCGTGTCAGTCCCTGTCGCCACTGCCACTGCGTGGCCGCTGCCGGAAACAATATTGGTTCCCTTGAAAACCATATTCCTCTGATCGGAAATCGGAAAGTCATCTCCTTCTATGGAAGTCATCAGCTTGAATTTCGGATTGGATTCTCCTGTGAGCGCGGCTTCATCGACCTGCAAAGATTCGGAATGGAAAATTCTGGCATCGGCAGGAACTTTTTCTCCCTCACGCAAGATAACGATATCGCCCGGAACGATTTCTTCATCCGGAACAATATATTCCTCACCGTCACGGATTACCGAAGCATTTGTCCGAATGAAATTTTTGAGAGCCGCAAAAATGTTCTGAGCCTTGCCTTCTTGGACAGTCCCGACTATGGCATTGAAAAGAAGGACGGCCAGAATGACAAAACCATCGATGTTTTCCCCCGTCATAAAGACGATAGCTGTAGCTATGAGCAGGATGAAAATGAGCGAACTTTGGAATTGACGGAAAAACACAATTGCTAGGTTGTCGACCTTGGCCTCTGGGAGCTTGTTGGCCCCATATTGCAAAAGGCGCGTTTTCGCTTCATCCTTTGCCAGTCCGTGCTCTCTCGTACCGAGCTCTCGGAAAACATCCTCGATCTCGTTATTGAAATAATTTTTTATTTTTTTATCCTGCATCCTGTAATTATACCACAACGGGATGTCTGATCGGCAATATGGGAAAATTATTCCTCAAAAAATGACTTTTCTCAACCAGTCAATCGCACAAAAACCGCCGCCCTTAGAAAACGGCAAAAAAATGATTGCTCCAAGCGCGTATAGGAAATTTTTATTCATACAATTAATCTTCGTCAGTTGTGACTGTTTTGATAGGAGAGTATACCGAATAACTGCTGCTGCCATCCTTTTTTATCCTGATTTTAAAACTATAAAGAGTGTCTGATTTTAAGTCGTCCATAGTAAGCGAACCTTCGCCATCATCATCGAGCGTGAGAGAAAACGTTTTCGTCGACCAGGATGTTTTTTTCTTGTAGGCAACCTGGACATCAACTGTTTTGTTTTCCAGGTCATCGCAAGATATTTTCAATTTTGCAGAATCTTCCGTTATGCCATTGATCTTGTCGATCACCGGATCATAATCCGAGCCTTCCGTCGTGGTGCTGGCACTGCTGGAATAAGGCGAGTATACGCTGCTGGACGCTTTTTTCACCTTTACTTTGAAGTTGTAATTGGTAGCCGAGTCAAGTCCGCTTATTTTCAAGTTGACAGAGCCATTCTTTCCCAATTTTACTGTCGCACTTTTATAGGAATCTGAATCAGTATCGTCATTCGATACGAGAATCTTTATTTTTGCCTTCGTATTTTTCAAGTTCAAACACGTTACTTTCAATTTTACGGATGTTTCTTTTGTTTCTTGGACGTTCACTACGGGAGTGCATGTGTTTGCTGCCTGCGCACTGCTAGAAAAGCCTAGCCAACCGACGAAAAGCATCACGCTGAAGAAAAACACGAGTGCAATTTTATGGAACATAATGGAAAAATTATATGAATTAACCAAAAATAACGCGCGACTGGCCGCTATATAGACTTAATACGAAATAGGACTGGAAACGGACACACACTGGCACATTGAAAATTATTCGTATTTCAAGGCATCGATTGGATTCAACTTAGCCGCGCGCTGGGAAGGATAAAGCCCGAAGAAAACTCCGATTGCCACGCATACTCCGACGGCTAAAAGAATAGGATAGAGCTGAAAGATAAATGGAATCTTGATAAAAATAGAAGCGATATATGAAAAAACTTCTCCAGTGACCATTCCGATAAACCCTCCGGTAATAGTCAGTACCACCGCTTCAATCAAAAATTGGAGCAAGATATCATTTTTTCTGGCGCCCAAAGCCTTCAAGAGTCCGATTTCTTTGGTCCTTTCCGTAACACTTACGAGCATGATGTTCATCACCCCGATCCCGCCGACGAGAAGTGAGATACCGGCAATCCCAGCCAGCATGGCCGTCAAGGTGCCCGTTATGCTGCTTAATTTTTCCTGCATTTCCTTGGAACTGGTAATATTAAAATCAATATTGGCTTCGTCAGTTATCCCATGCCTTTCCATTAGTGCTTGCTTAATCTCATTCGTGGTTTGACTAATAATTGTAACGTCAGACAATGATAGTTGGATTGATTGGACATAATTTTGCCCAAGCAGTATCTTCATGGCCGTAGTCACCGGAACGTAAATGGTTTTATCCGGGTTTGTCATTCCGCTACTTCCCTTCGCCTTAGTGACTCCGACTACCCTGAATAGCTGGGACTTTATCTGAATAACTTGGCCGGTCGGATCAGAGCCTTCTCCAAAAAGTTCAGTGGCCACATCCGGTCCGATGACCGCTACCTTGGAATAGAAACCCTCGTCTTCCTCACTGAACAATTCTCCCGAATCAACAGCGATAGATTGCATTTGGAAATAACCAGCTGAAACCCCTTGAACCGTAGTGTTCATATTTTCCCCGTTTCCAATCACCTGCGCGCTACTTTGGACCGAGGCTGAAACAGCGTTAATATTCGGGAAATCATTATTATCCTTGAAAAATTGAGCATCGGCATAAGTCAAAGTCTGGACATTTCCTCCGTCTTGGACCGGACCATTAGACTGGCTTCCGGGCGATATGGATAAGAGATTGGAACCCATAGAGGAAACCTCCGAGGTAATTGAGGAAGTTGCTCCATTAGCAATGGAAATGATAAGGATAACCGAAGCGATTCCAATCACGATTCCCAGCATCGCTAAAATCGTTCGCAGCCGATTATGCCGCAATGATGAAAAAGAAATGTTAAATGCATCAAAAAAACTCATAGTTTTTATAAATCCTAAGTTAATCCGTTATTCTTATCTTCAATTATCAGCCCGTCCTTGAGAACGATCGTTCTTTTTCCAAAAGCGGCAATATCCGGTTCATGAGTGATCAAAACAATGGTTTTCCCTTTCTCGTTAAGCGTCTGAAAAAAACGCATCACGTCATGAGATGTGGCGCTATCCAAATTTCCGGTCGGCTCATCCGCCAAAATAATTTCCGGATTCATTACCAAAGCCCGAGCAATGGCCACCCGCTGGATCTGACCGCCCGAAAGCTGATTGGATAAGTTGTCTATTTTATCCTCCAAATGGACCGTTCTTAAGGCGGAAAGGATCCGCTCCCTTCTTTGGGAGCGAGGGATTTTTTTGCTATAAATCATCGGCCTTTCCACATTGCTATAAACGCTCACTCGGGGAATAAGATTGAATGATTGAAAGACGAATCCTATTTTTTCATTTCTCACCTTAGCCAGCTCATCTTCGGTATAGTTAGTAATGTTTAAATCGTTAAAAATATACTTTCCTTCTGTCGCACTGTCCAGCGTTCCAATGATATTCATAAGCGTTGATTTTCCCGATCCAGAATGCCCCATAATAGAGATGAAATCTCCCTCATGAACATCAAAAGAGATCCCCTTCAAAGCTTGATATGAGGTATTATCGCCCATGAGATATTCCTTTTTGATATTTCGAAGAGAAATGATCAATTTTGATCGTGTCATATTTCAGAAGATAGCTTTTAAATTTGCAAACTATTTAGCAGCGGCTGTGGCAACAGCATCCGAAAGCGAAATCACCATTCCTTCTTCCAGGCCGCTGGTAATTTCCACTTGCGACCCGCTCTTAAGACCGGTTTTGACCGAGACATATTCGTAAACTCGTTTTCCCTTCGAATCAGTTTTTGACACCTGCACTCCCTTTGCGTTCTGATACGGTTTCAAGGCCTTGCTCGGAACGACAATTACATTTTCCCGAGAGCTTGTTTCCACCGTGACATTGGCCGTCATTTTAGGCAGCATTCTTTCGTCTTGATCAATAACGGAAAGATACGCATTATAAGTAATCACACCCGACTCTTCCACTCCAAAATCATCTATTTTTTCAACTATTCCTGAATATTCCTTGTCTGAAATGGCATCAAATTTGATCGTGGCTTTTTGCCCCAAAGCAATCTTGGATCTTTCCATTTCATTAATGCCAATTTTCACCGAATATCCGGAAAGATCACCAATGACCAGAACGGGAGAGGCAATCGTAGTGGATGTCACGGTGATATCAGAAAAATAAACAACATCACCAACTCGGACGGACAGATTGCTGACTGTTCCGGCAACCTGCGCTTTAATAGTGGCATTTTGTGTAGCATCATAGGAAAGCTTAGCTGCAGTTACACTAGCCTGGCTAGCGCTAATTGCGCTTTCAGCATCATCATATTTCTTTTGCGAGGCAGAAAGAGCGCTCTCTTTGGCGGCTATAGCTTGTTTCAAGGCCGTTTTTTCTTTGGAAGTATAATCATCATTAGTTTGCGGATTTTCATCGTTATGTTTTTGATATTCACGATCAACTTTGGCGTCCGTCAAAGATTTTTTATCGCTCAGCACTTGAGTATAAGCACTTTCTTTATCTTGTTGAGATTTTTTCAAATTGTTAAGAGCCGTCAAATAGCTCGCATAAGCTGTCGCCTCTTCTTGGTCAGTACTGGTCGATTTCACTGTGAACAATTTTTGTCCAGCTTGGACCGAATCACCATTTTTCACGTAAAGGTCCTGGACCACTCCGTTCGAGGTGGAATAAACGCTTACCTGCGCGGCCTGAACGTTGCCCGTTTCCATGATAGTTTCGGTGATATTTCCTCTACCGACAGTATATGTTTCGATTTGATCGGCCTTTTTTCTGAAAAAGAAGAACCAGACCGAAAAAAGGATAGCCGCCAAAACCAATGCTGAAATAAATTTCCTTGTCCCTGAAGACGTCATTTTCTTAAATAGTTTTTTCATAATATGAAATTACAAATAATGAATTATTCCCTATTTTCCTCTATCTTTTTCAACACTTTTTTGTGGATCCTGACCATTTGTTCAATATCATTAGTAGTCATATATCTGGTGACAAAATCGATATCTTTGACCTGTTTCTTTTTGAATCTTTCAAGATATTGTTCTCCTTTTTTGGTAAGAAACACCAAAACAGATCGTCGATCGCCAGGATCCGATTCCCTGTCTATCAGCTTCAGCGCAAAAAGCCTGTCCGTTAGCTGCGATGTGGCCGAAAAAGATATGACAAGATACTCCGAAAGACTGCGGACGGGCGCGCCCGGGTTTCTCTTCACATAATCCAGCGCTTGAACCTGAAGCGGTGTAATGCCGGGGGCTTCCGATCCTTTGCCGGAAATTTTTTCTGAAAATTTTCTCATTGTTTCCACCAATTGGATGAATTCCAAGAAAAGAATCTGTTTTTTTGTAGGCATAAGCATAATACTTAATTACATTAATAGTTTATGCCATTAAGTAAATTATGTCAAGCGGGATTTCCCTCACGCAAAAACCGCAACAAAAAGAGGAGGATTGAACCCCCTCTTTTTTCTAGCCGGAAAATTTTCCTACATGCGGTCACATTTTCCGTCCGCATTGGCATCGATGAAATTTCCACTTCTATTTTGCCCTCTTTGCCCATTGTTCATCCCCTTATTCTGTCCATCCTTGCCGCCTTGCCCCAAACCAAGTCCTTGACGGATCTGGTTAGCTTCATCAGTCTTGCCTTCTTCCATCAATCGGTGCATTTCGGAAAAGCGATTGAAATTCCCCTCATTAACAACTTCAGTAACCCGACCTCTCCCATTCATCAGCTCCTTCCAAGCATTATAGTCATTATTCTCAAAAGCCTTTTCCATTTGCGCGTGCCTTTCCGGCGTATAATTCGGACCTTTTTGACTGACATCTCCTTGATAAGCGAACACTCCCGTTGAATAGGCTGTCACCCCCACAATCGCCAAACCGAGAACTCCCAACGCAATACCCTTTTTTAACATAGTTTTTCTAATTATGAATTATTTTTTGCTAGCACTATATATAACGGATGCCTTTGGAAAAGTTTTCATTTTTGATTTCCTCGCGTCAGACCCCCGCCATTGCCACCATTATTCATCATTTTCCCGCCTTGGCCATTACCCATTCCCTTGCCCGACCAAGGACGGATTTCAAGAGCCTTAAAATTATTTCCAGCAGTTTCTTCCCCGATCAATTTTATCATTGCGCCCTTAGAAAGACTGGCTGCCGGCTTGACCAATGTTTTCTCGTCAATATTAACATTCCAATCATTGCCGTTCAAATCATTGATTTCCAATTTTTTCTCAGCAGCTGAAATGATTGTTCCCGCCAGAAACCCTTTTGTCGGTTGCATCCATTGAGATTCTTTCGTGATCACCATATGCTGGCTGTAGAAAGGGACTTCTTTCACTAACTCCGAATTGAACCTGCTTCCCGAACCGGAAAGCGCAATTATGCCCCCAAGGAGACCCACTCCTCCGAAAATCATTAACATTATCTTCGGCCAGCTGTAGCGATAACCTGTCTCAGTCCTGCGAATTTCTAAAAAAGCAGTCGCTAAAAAGATGCCACTACAAATTATCCAAAAATATGGCAGGATCGATAGGATATATGAAAATTTGTGCTGATGCGTGAAATGATACAAATCCCAATCTAAATTCCTACCATTGTCCAGCATGACAGCGAAAGAGAGGGCTGCTAAGATCAAAATGGTTGCGAAAATCAGCCACAACCCATATTTTCTCAACAGATATTTCCATTTCGGCTCAGGCACGATATGCTCTTTTTCTATTCTTGCAATCGTGTCTTGGATTAAATCTTTCATATTATTAAAAACAATTAATATTTTTTTTCTTCATTTTTTTAATCAGTATTTTTTTTCCTCGCCTGATGAGTGTCGCAACTGTTCCTTTCGGTTTTTTCAAGATATCCATAATCTCCTCGTATTCTTTGTCTTCAATGAAACGCAACACCAAAACTTCTTTATACACCAGTGGGATTTCTTGAATGCATCCACTTATTTTTTCCACACAATCCTTATCCATAATATCCTTTTCCATATGCACGCTGGCTTTGATTATCTTTTCCCATTCATAATCTTCCAAAGCATTTGTTTGCGGACGAGCATTGGTCCTGCGAAAATGGTCAATGACGTGATTGTGGGCGATGCGATATGCCCAACTGGAAAATTTCAAAGCTTCATCATATTCGTTCAGTTTCTGATAAATCTTAATGAACACCTCCTGCAGCAAATCATCAATATCATCCTTAGGAAGCTGAGAAAATCTGCGGATATAATGAAAAAGCGGTCCTTGATACCGTTTCATCAAAATCCCGAACACTTCCGGCTTTGTTTTTGCCAATTCAATCAAATCGGCATCCGAATGGACTTTTTCTTCTAGCATAGGTATATAGTAACACATTTAATACAGATTTTAGACTTTTTGTTTTCGCTATATTCTTCCTTATGCGCAAAAAACCGCCAAAAGTGGCGGCTCTTGCAAACTGAGCGAAAAATTAAAAATCAAACAGCTCCCCCAGTAGTCCTTCTTTTTTCCTTTTTCCTCCATAACCGTAGCCTTGTTTAGCATGGTGGTCGTTATGCTCATCATAATGCCCTCGTTGATCATTGCTCACCGGCATTCCTTGATGCCTCTCTGGAGTGGAAACGGGCGCGCCAACTGTCGATTTTTCAATAACTTTATCAAGCTCTCCTCGATCAAGCCACACCCCGCGACACTTGGGGCAATAGTCGATCTCCACCCCCTGTCGCTCCATCATTTGCAAATCCACTTCACACAACGGACATTTCATATTTTTTTATTTAAATAATTAAGACTTAATCAATAACTATTCTTTTTACGCACAGTTATGCTACAAGCAATGCTCCGATTAACTTTCACTCGCGGGAACAGGATATTTTCCCACCCAAAAACCGCCCTTAAGAGGCGGGGTTTGGAAAATTTTTGGAAAAATAAAAACAAGGAGCCAGCGTTTTGCCGACTCCCCTGTTGTGTCTTCAACTTTTTGAAATTATCCTCCTTTCTTTATTCCCTGTAGGGAAATCCGTCCACGCATTTCCCGTGATAATCGTCTGCGTGCTTGTCGCACACATCCACTTCATCTACCGTTCCCCAGGTATTCACCATAATACGCTTTGTTCTGAGTTCTTCACAATCCCGATGCATACAAGGCTCTTTTGTATTAACAGCATCCTTGAAGAAACGTATTCTTAAAAAAGAATCTTTCCTGAATAAAGCTTTTGCCCTGTTCTCCGGGGTGAATTCTTCATCCTCCCGCAAGATTTCCCTCAGAAAATAAATGATCCCATCCCTCGGCTTGAATGGCGAGCGAGCAATTCTTATCTCGTAATGCTCGGCAAAGCGAACCCCGATAGGAAGTTTTGCATCTTTTCTTTTGCGTATATTCGCCACTTCCCCTTGCAAGCCCTTAAGCCAATGATCTTCCTCTATGACCGTAACAACACTTCCGATTTTCAGCATCTGTATCCTCCCGTCATTATTTGAATTTATTTCTCATTCCTTCGCCAATGATTTCGGAAATAACTGACGCGCCACCAGCAATGGAAAGTTTGCCCTCTTCATCCACCTCCAAATAGACGCAGGTCAACCCAAGACTGGCAGGAACTATTAATTGCACCTCATCGCCATGCTCCAATTCAATCACTTCACATGAACCATTTTTTTCTCTAATTTTCATTATTTCATTCCTCCTTTCTACTATTCAGTTTTAAGAGTACAAAAACTACCCATCTTCTCAATAAAATATCTTAGCGCAAATCACTATAAAAGTCAAAAGAAAATTTCCCACACAAAAACCACCCTTAGGAGGTGGCTTTTGTAACCTGCAGCATTACTAAAAGTAATGTTACATTTATAGTAGAATAATTTTGAAGTTATTCACTAAGTTTTGGAGAGAATTAAATCCAAAACTTAATGAATACCTTTTTCAATTTTCACAATCTTATGCGATTAGTCCTAGAGTCTACGTGAGCTGTACAAAACCCACTGGAGATTATAGCTCTCCTGGGGCATTGGCGTTACCCGTCGTCCGAGGACGACAGGTTCGACCGCCGTGACAATGACCATATTACTCATCCTTGTCCCATGACAGGACGCGGACTTCACGAGGAATATTCTGGGTCATTATCAGTTCTCCCTAGAAAGGAGGTGATCCATCCACAGCTTCCGCTACGGATGCCTTGTTACGACTTCACCCTTATCATCGATCCCACCGTGGTCCCTGCTTTGAAACAGGGCCTTCGGGTGTTACCAACTCTCTTGGTGTGACGGGCGGTGAGTACAAGATCCGAGAACGTATTCACCGTGACATAGCTGATTCACGATTACTAGTGATTCCGGCTTCATGAGGTCGAGTTGCAGACCTCAATCCGAACTGGGACCGGTTTTATGGGATTGGCTCCGTCTTGCGACTTGGCTACCCTTTGTACCGGCCATTGTAGCACGTGTGTAGCCCAGGGCGTCAAAGGGCCACGCTGATCTGACGTCATCCCCGCCTTCCTCCCAGAACGAAACGCGTTTTGCTAAACGCTAATTAAAAGTTTATAAAGTTTTAAAGTTTATAAAGAAATTACTTTATGAACTTTTTAACTTTACACTTTATGAACTGGCGCAAAGCGCGCTTTGTTCTGGGCAGTCTCGTGTGACACTGTAACACACGATAGGGGTTGCGCTCGTTTCCTGACTTAACAGAACATCTTACGACACGAGCTGACGACGACCGTGCAACGCCTGCTATACACCCTCGAAGGCTAGTGTATTTCTACACTATGCAGTATAGTTTCAAGCCCTGGTGAGGTTCCTCGCTTATCGTCGAATTAAACCACATGCTCCACCACTTGTGCGGATCCCCGTCTATTCCTTTGAGTTTTAAGCTTGCGCTCGTACTTCCCAGGCGGCATACTTAACGCGTTAGCTACGACACTAGAAGGGTCGATTCTCCTAATACCTAGTATGCATCGTTTACGGCGTGGACTACTGGGGTATCTAATCCCATTCGCTACCCACGCTTTCGCATCTCAGCGTCAGAAAAGGGCCAACCAAATGCCTTCGCCTTTGGTGTTCCATATGATATCAACGCATTTCACTGCTACACCATATGTTCCATTGATCTCTCCCTTCCTCGAGATATACCGTTTCAAATGCAGTTTTCGAGTTGAGCTCGAAGATTTGACATCTGACTAATATATCCGCCTACATGCTCTTTACGCCCAATAAATCCGGATAACGCTTGAGGTCTCTGTATTACCGCTGCTGCTGGCACAGAGTTAGCAACCTCTTATTCCTACTTTACCATCATAAAATTTTTCAAGTAGAAAAGCAGTTTACGACCCAAGGGCCTTCATCCTGCACGCGGCGTCGCTCCATCAGACTTTCGTCCATTGTGGAATATTCTTGACTGCAGCCACCCGTAGGTGTTTGGACAGTGTCTCAGTTCCAATGTTGGGGGTCAGGCTCTCACCTCCCCTACCCGTCATCGCCTTGGTAGTCCTTTACACTACCAACAAGCTGATAGGACACAGGCCGCTCCTTGAGCGATAAATCTTTACTCCGTAGAGACCATCGTGTATTATCTCGGATTTCTCCGAGTTATTCACGACTCAAGGGTACGTTCCTATGTATTACTAACCAATTTGCCGAGGGTCTAAACCCTCTCGACTTGCATGCCTTAGACACGCCGCCAGCGTTCATCCTGAGCCAGGATCAAACTCTCAA
>JBAYUI010000013.1:0-37091 GCA_041675165.1 Parcubacteria group bacterium
TACTAAATATTGTCTTAGTGAAACCAATGATGCCGGTCTCTGCACTTGGAGCAATACCGCTCCTACGGAGTACATTTTTTCCTCAGAAGGATCCAAGACTCTCTACATCTTTGTCCGTGACGCCGCGTCCAACATTTCTGCCAGCGCTAGTGCCAGTACCACTATCGTCTTAACAACTCCCAGTCCAGTCTCAGCTCAAGATTCAAATAGTGCCATCTCAGCCATTAGGATTAAGATCGGTAATGAGTTGCAAAAAGTCAAAGACAAGATAATCTCTTGGAAAAAAGTTTTCAAGTTGCAGGGCAGTGATGATTCCCTGGCCAATGGCCAAGTCGCGATCTATCAAGACGGGAAAAAGATCAAAAGTGTTGATGTTGACAGCGATGGCGAATGGAGTAAGAGCTTGAAATTAGCGGATGGTTTTAGCGGTATCATTAAGCTTAAATATTTCGACCAATTTGACAGCGAGCTTGATTCGGACAAATTCAAGCTGCAAATTGATACCCGAAAACCAGTTTTCAACCAACCTTTCCCAGCTACACTTACTAAGGGTCGTACTGACCGGATATATTTCGACGCGACTGATGACAACCTGAATTATTACAAAGTCAAACTCCTAGATTCTCAGAACCATATCCAAAAGAACTGGCGGCAACAAAAGGAAGCTGAATATTATGTCCCGGCTGATGTACCCAACGGCAGTTATACTTTGATCGTGAGAGTCTATGACAAAGCTGGTAACTATCAAGAAGAGCAGACGCTGTTGAAGATAGTGCAGTCTTGGCGGTAGATTATTGTGGAGAAAAGGGAATTTTGCCTTTCTTTTGCGGAGTTGGTTTTTCGTAGAAGTTTATCGTGAAGAATGTCGCTTGAGGGCATTTTTTTATTGTGCTAAGATGGTCCTAGAGGAATATGGTCAAATTCTGTTTTTATAATCATTTAACTTTCAAATCAAGTGGAAAAGAGGCAATTCAAAAGAGCGATCATCAGTCTGATTTATGCGACAATCTTGCTCCTGATAATCTACGGCATCTATCTGAAGTTTCGCTCGGTACCGACCTGTTTTGACAACGTGAAAAATCAGAATGAAGAGGGGGTGGATTGTGGCGGCGTCTGTCAGAAGGGTTGTGCGCCGGCGGCGCAAAAATTGGTGGTTGCTCAGATGGGCGTGGTGCCTTCCGGCAATCCCGGCAAATATGATTTCTATGTCCAGATCACTAATCCTAATGCTACCTTCGGCGACAAGAATTTCTATTATACCCTGAATTTCAAGAATGTTGCGGGAGCGGTCATCGCTTCACGAAAAGGTTCGAGCTATATCCTGCCGGGAGAGAATAAATATGTCATTGAAAGCAATATTGAGTCCGCCACGCCCCCGGTCTCTTTCGATTTTGCCATAAACAGTTCTGATTGGGTCGAATTCAACGATTATTATGAAAAACCCGATCTGCAGATCGTGAACAAGAATTATTATGAAGTTTCCGGTGGGGTAGGTTTCTCCGAGGCGTATGGTCTTCTCAAAAATAAAAGCGCTTATGATTTCGATCTGATTAGGGTGGAGATGATTTTGAAAGACAAAGATGGGAAAATTTTGGCACTCAATTCTACCCAGATGAAAACAGTCGCGGCGGACGAGCAGCGGGATTTCAAAGTTGCTTGGCCTAACAGGTTTCCCGGAACGGTCGGGAATATGGAAGCCCAAGTCGAAGTGGATGTTTTCAACTCCGATACTTTTATGAAAAAAGCGTACAAGACTGAAAAATTCCAGCAATACTAGACGTTTACGAAATACGAAATAAATACGAAATACGAAAGTACGAAAAAGAAGTCATAATGTTTCGTATTTCGTATTTTCGTAGTTCGTAAATTTATGAACAAATTCTTCAAATTAGATTGGGTCCTGATAATTTCCATAATGCTGCTTCTGGTCATCGGACTGTTGGTGATTTATAGCATCTCTTTTGACGGTTCCGTGCTCAAGTCGGCCAATCTTGAGAGACAGGTCGTTGCAATCGCAATCGGCTTTGCTTCGATGTTCTTTTTGGCTTTTTCCGATTATCGCAAATTGAACACTCACAGCACTAAATTATATTTTTTGATGCTTTTTATACTTATGGTTGTTCTGGTCGCGGGCAAGACGGTGAAGGGGCATACGGGTTGGCTGGGATTTTCTTCGTTCAGCGTTCAGCCGGTCGAATTGGCCAAGCTCATCATTATCATTTTTTTGGCCAGTTTTTTGAGCAAGAAAAGGACGCAGCTCAGCATCGTGGTACGCATCGTGGCAAGCGTGGTGCTGGTTTTCCTGCCGGTGTTCCTTATCTTGAAGCAGCCTGATCTGGGCTCAACCGTGATAATCCTGGCTTGTTGGGTGACGTTGCTTTTCACTTCCGGCGCGAGCAAAAAAAACCTTTTAATCTTGTTCATAGCGGGGGCGATAATTTTGTCACCCAGTTGGTTCTTCCTAAAGAATTACCAGAAAGACAGGATTGTAAATTTCATCGAACCATATCGCGATCCGATGGGAAGCGGTTATAATGTCATCCAATCGACCATCGCGGTCGGGAGCGGTCAGCTGTTTGGCAAGGGGCTGGGGCACGGTTCGCAATCACAACTTAATTTTTTGCCGGAAAAGCATACGGACTTCATTTTTTCGGTGATTGCCGAGGAGCTGGGTTTTTTCGGCGCGATGGCGGTCTTCGTCCTTTTCGGTGTGATTTTTTGGCGGCTGAAAGAAACAGCGCGCGCGGCGCGGGATAATTTCGGTTATCTGTTCACTATCGGCGTAATGGCGATGATCTTTTTCCAGCTTTTGGTCAATGTCGGAATGAATATCGGAGTGATGCCCGTAGCGGGCGTGCCATTGCCGCTCCTGAGTTATGGCGGCAGTTCGATGGTGACGACTTTGGCGGCCATCGGTATCGCGCAAAATGTTTATCTGCGCCGGAAAAAATCCAATTCTTTCGATAATTTGAGATAATTCCGGCTTGTTTGACAAGGTTTAGACAGGTGCTAAAATTGAAGAAGGGAGGTTTTACGTCAGCTAAAAAGGAGGAAAGAATAAGAAAGAAATATCAAAAAAAAGGGGGGGGAATGGAAAAAGAAAAAAATGGTAAACTTCTTCGTGCGCTTGAAAATATTGTTTTTTCAAGCAAGCTTTATGACAGTCGAGTTGAAATCAGGCTGCCGGACGCTGGCGAAGAGATTGTTGTAAGGAACTGGAGCAATACGTCTCGTGGCGGAAGTGGCAAGGTAGTAGCAGTTTTTCCTAAAGACAATATGTTTATTGTCGACATAAGAGGAGTCACAGCTAAATATATAAAAGACAACACGGGCCAGCACTATTGGAAATGCATAGAAACCGATGGTTGCGAACGGAGCGTAACAGCTTTTATTGCGGTATGCAGGGAAGATGGCAGGTTTACAATGCTTTATTCCCCGTAATTTTTCATAAGGAGGGACAAAATTTCAATTTTGCTCGGTAGAGATCTAAAGCTCCGCCGAGTATTTTTTTTCTTGACAAACTTTCGCAGAATTGCTAGAATGATATATTAACTTTTAAGATAATAAATCTATATGTCTATGCCAATTCTCGCGCAAAGTAAAAAGTTCAAAATGTACGTCGTTTCAGCCATTTTTATGGTGTTTGCCGCTGTCCCGTTTTTCGCTTTTTCCAGCCGGCATGGCGACTTGTATGTCAACGCCAAGGCCAGTGGAATGCAAGACGGTTCCAAGGAACATCCTTTTGAAAAGATCGGCTCAGCGGTTGATAAGGCGGACAGTAAGACTGAAATCCATATTTCCAAGGGTGAATATGAAGAAAATATCACCTTGAAAAAAGGCATCAAACTTTTCGGAGAGGATAAGGACAACACTATCATTAAAGCTAAGAAAGACAAATGGGCGACGATCTATATGAAGGACAATTCTGAAATCGATGACATTACGGTGAAAGGCGGCAAGAGCGGCATCTTCATCGAAAGTCACGCACAGGTGAACATCATCAGTTGCTCTGTCAGATACAATGATGGTGATGGGATTATCATTGAAGGGGGCGATACCAAAAAAGCCAATCAGGTATATATCGGAAAAACTGAAATCCGCAACAATGATCGCGCGGGCATCTATGTTTCTGGCGCGCGCCGAGTGGTGGTGATGGACAGTGAAGTTTTTGACAATAAGACCGATGGTGTAGATTTCGCCCGCGGAGTAGCGGGTTACTTTGCCGGAAATTCAGTGAAGAACAACGGTGGCAGCGGTCTTACTGCGGTCATTGACGGAGCAAATATCTGGACCAAGAACAATAGTTTCCGCGAGAATGGCCGAGAAGGGATGGAAATTTCTTCTTTTGGGGGTGCGGGCCGTATTAATGTAGCTAAGGGTAAATTTGTTGGAAATGACCGCTATGGCGTGGCTCGCTTGCAAAAAGCCGGCAGCACTAGCTCCGCCACTTGGAACAAATATCTGACTTTTGACAATGGTCCTTATTTTGCCGGAAATGGTCTCGGCAATATCTCAAATATCTTACGGAGTAACTAAAAAAGAGGCTGGATCATGGCAAGAAAAACCCGCGCCACCAAGTGCGGGTTTTCGTTTGTCTTGACTATCCTTCACAATATGCTAGAATCTTTAAGATAGTAGAGAACTTGGAAGAGATATAAATTCGTAATTTTTTAAGCGCTTGAGAGGCCAGCCGTGCTACGCACGGAAATTCCAATAATCAAGTAACAATAACCAAACAAATCAAAATGACCAAAATTCAAACATATAAAGTTTGAGATTTGAAAATTGGTATTTGAAATTTATTTGGAATTTGTATCTTGTAATTTGGAATTTCCAGCGTATATCGCTGGGTGGGTAGAGCGGAAATATATGGAAAAAGTAAAATTGGCGGCGAAAATCCGTGAAGTTTTCGGACGGCGTACCAACAAGGGTCGCAAGGAAGGAATGATTCCGGCGGTAGTTTATGGCCACAACATGAAGAGTAAAGGTATCTGGGTGAATGCTTTGGAATTTGCCAAGTTGCTCAAAAAATCCGGAGAGAGCACGATCATCGAACTTAATGTCGGTGAAGACAAGCCGAAAAATGTGCTCATCTACGAAACGCAGAAAGATCCGATTAGGGGACAATATATCCATGTTGATTTCTTCCATGTCAGAATGGATGAAGAGATTGAAAAAGAAGTGGAGTTGGTGTTTATTGGAGAAGCGCCGGCTGTGAAGGAATTGGGTGGTAACTTGGTGAAGAGCGTGGATGAGGTGAACGTCAAATGTTTGCCGGCTGATCTGCCAGGTGAAATCGAAGTCGACATCAGCGTGCTCAAGACTTTCGAGGATCATATCTGCATCAAGGACTTGAAGGTTTCTGACAAGGTCAAATTTGATATCGATCCGGAAACTGTGATCGCTTCCGTGGCTCCGCCTCGCAGTGAAGCTGAATTGGAAGGTTTGGAAACGAAAGTGGAAGCGGACGTGACCAAAGTGGAAGGCGTCGTGAAAGAAGCGCCGGTTGCGGAAGAGAACAAGGACAAAAAAGGAGGGAAATAAGGTCAACTTTTTCTCTGTTTCAAGCGCCAAACCGGTCCGATGTACATCGGACCGGTTTTCATTTTTGGAAAAAATAAGGTATAATGCAGAGTATGGAAAAAAGACGAAAAATATTTGTTGTGTTTTTATTGATGCTTTTCGCGACAGTCGGTGTTTTCGGTTTTTCTCGACATTCGGCGGCGGCGGATACGGCCAGCAGCATCCGAGATGACATAGAAAAATACAACAAAAAATTAGAAGTGGCGCAACAGGAATTGGCGACGCAACAGTCGCAGCTATACAAGAATCAGAGCAAGATTGCCGCCACCAAGAAACTCATCGCCAGCCTGACGGCCGACATTTCCAAGAAAGAAGCGGAATTGAAGGAGTTGAACAGTCAGGCGGATGCGAACAAGAATATGCTTTCCGAATATATCCGCCAGATATATTACATCGATCAAGAAGATATTCTCGCCGAGTTACCCGTAACAGATGGGAATTTGAGCGACCTGTCTTCGAATTTTGACGGAATGCTGGGAGTGAAGGCCAAAATTATCGCTTCTTTGGAAACGATCAATAATACCAAGGATCAGGTGGAGCAGGTCAAGCTCGGTCTCGCTGATCTGCAAAAAAATAACGCGCAAGCGTTGGCTGTCCAACAGGCGCAGCAGGCCGCGATCGCCAGCGATGTCCAAGAAACGCAGGCGACCGTGGCCGAGTTGCAAGCCAAGCTGAACAAATTGCGCAGCACCTTGTCGAATTTCTTGGGCGAATCTTTCACTATGGATGATGTCATCGAAGCGGTGAAATACGCGGAGAAAAAAACCGGAGTGCGAAAAGAATTCCTCTTTGCTGTTTTGGACAAAGAAACTGACCTCGGGCGCTTTACGGGCGGTTGTACTTATGACAAGAGCAAGATGGGGAGCACTAATTTGGCTTACTTCAAAGAAATTTGTGATGATCTTGGGTATAATTACAAGAAGATGAAAGTGTCGTGTGCCTTGAGCTACGGCATCGGGGGGGCAATGGGTGTGGCGCAATTTATGCCTTCAACGTGGATGGGATATAAGGATGGTATTGCCAGCCGGACCGGAAATGACCCAGCGGATCCGTGGAGCTTGAAAGACGGGATTATGGGGATGGCGTTATATCTGAAGAACAAAGGCGGGGACTCGAAGGGTGGAGAATATCAAGCGGCGGCGATGTATTATTGCGGCGGCAATTGGAAGCGTACGGTCTGCAAGAATTATGCCAACACGGTCATCAGCTGGTCGAAAGGTTATGATAGCTATTTTTAAGTAAACCGTTTTTCCCAAGTGTCAAGATTGATTTTTAGAGCCGCATAGAGTATAGTCTATATGCGGTTTAATTGTTAATCCCGCACAAAATTCTAATATAAATTGAAATTATATGGCAGAATATTTTAAAATAATCGGGGGAAAAAAGTTGCAGGGCGAGATCGATGTGCGAGGTTCGAAAAATGCCACCACGCCTATTCTGGCGGCCACGCTATTGACCAAAGAAGAATGTATTTTGAACAACATTCCGCTCATCGAGGATGTTTTTCGGATGATTGAAATTTTGGAAAGTATGGGCGTGAAAGTACGGCGCATCAGCGAGAGGAAAATCAGTGTCAAGGCGGAGCATGTCGATCCGAAAAAAATCGACGTGGAAAAGATAAAAAAACTAAGATCATCCATCCTGCTTCTCGGATCGCTCAGCGCGCGTTTTGATGATTTCAAGCTGTATCACCCAGGAGGCTGTATCATCGGAGCGCGACCCGTAGGCACGCACTTTGATGCTATGCGCAAGATGGGCATCGATATCACGCAAAAAGAAAATGTATATGTCGTGACGGCTAAAAAAAGAAAAGCGACCAAGCTGGCGTTGCAAGAGATGTCGGTAACGGCCACGGAAAACGCGATGATGCTGGCGGCCAGTCTGCCGGGGAAAACCACGTTGAAGATTTGCGCGACAGAGCCGCATGTTGAAGACTTGGGGAAATTTTTAGTGGCAATGGGTGCGAAAATTAAAGGTCTCGGCACGCACACCTTGGAAATTACAGGTAGCAAGAAGTTGCGCGGAACGGCGCATACGATCATTCCGGATGCCAACGAAGCGGCTACCTTCCTCATTATGGGGGTGGCGACGGGCAGTCCGATCATGGTGAAGAATGCCAGAGAAGAGCATCTGGACTTGGTGCTGGAGAAGTTGCGTGAGTTTGGGGCCGATTTCAAAATTTCTAAGAAAGGCATCCAAGTCATTCCCGCCAAAAAACTTAAGAGTCTGAATAAATTGGATATGCGGACTTATCCCGGCATTCCGTCAGACGTGCAAGCGCCTTTCGGCGTTCTGGCCACGCAAGCCGCGGGAAACACGCTCATTTTTGACACCATTTTCGAAGGACGTTTCAATTATCTGAGCGAATTGGAAAAGATGCGCGCCAAAACCAAACTGCTCAATCCTCATCAAGCGGTCATTTCCGGTCCGACCGTCTTGCGGGGCAGCGCTATCCGCAGTTTTGATCTGCGGAGCGGCGCGTCGCTCATCATCGCTGCACTCGTTGCCAAAGGCAGAACGACCATTGAAGAGATCTACCAAGTCGATCGCGGCTATGAAAAAATCGAAGAACGATTGCAGAAAATCGGAGCGGAGATAAAAAGAATTTCGAATTAAGAATTTCGAATTTCGAATCAAATCATAATTTTTGAATGACAAAAAAATCATGAGCGAAATGAGGGAGAGATAAATAGGAAATTATAAATTAAAAAATTAAAAAATTGATTCAAAATTCAAAATTGGAAATTTAAAATTAATTAAGTTTATGTTTGTAAAAAAAATCGGAATTGATCTGGGAACGGCTAATATTTTAGTTTTTGTGCCCGGGAAGGGGATCGTAGCCAACGAGCCTTCGGTGGTGGCGGTATCTGTTTTTGAAAACAAGGTTTTGGCGGTGGGCAATGATGCTAAAGAGATGCTCGGGCGCACGCCGGACACCATCCAAGCTTCGCGGCCGATGAAGGACGGCGTGATTGCCGATTACAAGATTACCGAAGCGATGCTCAAATATTTCATCAACAAGGTCAGCGGCAAGTTCCGCCTCATTCGGCCGGAAGTGATGATTTCCATCCCGGTCGGGGTGACTTCGACTGAACGGCGCGCCGTGATTGATGCGGCCGTGCGGGCCGGAGCGAAAGCGGCCTATGTCGTCAAGGAGCCGATGTTGGCTGCTATCGGAGCGGGCATTCCGATCGCCAACGCTTCAGGTAATATGATAATCAATATCGGTGGCGGCACTTCCGAAATCGCGATGATTTCTTTGGGTGGCATCGTCGCGGCTACGAGCGCGCGCGTGGGAGGCAACAAGATTGATCAGGCCATCGCAGATTATATCAAAAGGAAATACAGCTTAGCTATCGGCGAACGGACAGCGGAAGATGTGAAAATCAAGATTAGCTCGGCCTTGCCGCAGGTCAAAGAGGAATATATGGATGTGCGTGGGCGCGATCTGACTGGTGGTCTGCCGCGGACGGTGCGCATCTCTTCGAACGAGGTCACGGAAGCCATCCAGGACGAACTTAGAGAAATCATCAATGCAATCAAGAAAGTTCTGCAAGAGACTCCGCCCGAATTGGCTTCGGACGTGATGGACAAGGGGATGGTGCTTTCCGGAGGAGGCGCGCTCATCAAGAATCTTGATCAGCTCATCACCAAAACTATCGGCGTGCCGAGTTACGTGGCGGACGACCCATTGTTCTGCGTGATCAAAGGCATCGGCATCGCCTTGGAAAATCTGGATCTGTATAAAAGGACGATTATGCTTGGGAAATAGAATTAAATGATCAATAACCAATGACCAATTTTCAATAAATCTTCAATTTCTAAATTTTCAATTAAAAATTAAAACATTGAAAATTATAAAATTGATTGTAAGTTGAAAATTGTAAATTGAAAATTCATGCGCATTGGTATTGACGCTTCGCGCGCATTTATGAAGGAGCGCACGGGCATCGAAGAGTATTCATATCAAGTCGTAAAAAGCCTGAGGGGAAAATTGAAAAACCATCAGGTTGTTTTGTATCTGAGAAAGGGTCAAGCCGTCGATTTTGACCTGCCAGCCGGCTGGCGAGTGAAAGTTATCCGGTGGCCATATCTCTGGACGCAATTCGGCCTGTCTTTGGAAATGCTTTTGCGTCCGGTAGACGCCTTATTCATCCCGTCTCACACTGTGCCGATGATCCATCCCAAAAAGACTGTTGTGACGGTGCACGGCTTGGAATACGAAGTTATGCCACAGGCATATTCTTTTCCAGCCAGGATGTATATGCGTCTTTCCATTAAATTTTCTTGCCGTTGGGCAGCGACTATCATTGCAGTCAGTGAAAATACCAAAAAAGATCTTATAAATATATATAAAATTCCGGGTGAGAAAATCAGGGTTGTTCATGAGGGAGTATCTAAGCGCAATTTCCAATTTCCAATTTCCAATTTACAATCAATTTCCAATGATAAAATTTTTAATGATGAAAAAAATACTAAATACAAAATACTAGATACCAAATACTTGCTTTTCATCGGTCGCTTGGAGGCGCGGAAAAACATTACAGGTATAATCAGGGCTTTTGAGATTTTGAAAGAACGTCACAGCGTTCCGCATAAACTGGTCTTGGCGGGGAAGTGGGGTTATGGGGAAAAGATGATATGCGAAGAACTGACCAATGGAAAATATCGACAAGACATCCTCTGTCTGGGATATATCAGCGAGGAAGAAAAAGGGGAATTGTTAAGATCGGCGGATATCTTCCTGTTTCCGACTTTCTATGAAGGTTTCGGACTGCCGGTGCTTGAAGCGCAGGCACTCGGCGTTCCGGTGGTGACAAGCAACGTCTCTTCCTTGCCGGAAGTGGGCGCCGACTCCGTGGCCTATTGCGATCCGACCGAACCGGTTTCCATCGCTGACGCCGCTTATTCGCTCATCAGTGATCCGGAGCGGAAGGAGGATATGATAAAAAAAGGCTTGGAGAACGTGAAAAGATTCAGCTGGGACAAATGCGCCACGGAAATCGTGGCGGTGTTGGTCGGGGTTGTTGTTACGTAACATACTACGTAATAAGATGAGTAACAAAAAATCGCGCAAGCGGAGCGCGCGACATTTCTTCGCAACTCGTTCTTATGCGAATTTCTAGTTGTGCAATAGCTAAAATTTGCGTGTTATGCGAAGTTCTAGTCATGACTAACAAGTGTCATAAATATAGCATATTTTTCAAGAAAGGTTCAATATTGTGATTTGGACGAATAATAGGTATACTTTAGTTAGGTTTTTAATATGCAACAACCGGTAGGTTGTTGGTTTGAGCTTATGAAAAAAGATTTAAAAGTCGCTCTGGTCCATGATTTTTTGAACCAATACGGTGGCGCTGAGCGGGTCTTGGAGGTTTTGTGCGAGATGTTTCCCGCCGCGCCAATCTATACCATTGTCTATGACAAGGAACGGATGCGCGGGAAATTTTCCGAGCGGGAGATCCGCACCTCTTTTTTTCAAAAATTGCCGCGCTATTTTCGCCGGAATATGAAATGGGTGTTGCCGTTCCTGCCGACTGCGCCGGAAACTTTTGACCTGCGCGAGTTCGATCTGGTGATTTCAAGTTCCGGTGCTTGGACGAAAGGCATCGTCACGCGCCTCGACACGCTGCATATCGCCTACATCCATTCGCCGATGAGATTCATCTGGGACTATAATGAGAAATATCTGAAGGAAGATCGACATAACAAGCTGGGATTTTTCATCCGCCCATTTTTGAGCTATTTGCGTCTGTGGGATAAGCTGGCGGCGGATCGGCCGGACTATTTGATCGCTAATTCGAAATATACCCAAGCGCGCATTGCCAAATATTATCGGCGGGAAAGTACGGTGATATATCCGCCAGTCGGGAAATTACAAAATCCAAAATCCAAAATCAAAATTACAAACTCTGAAGAAAATTCAAAATTCTTCTTGATTGTTTCGCGATTAAGTCCGTACAAAAAAATTGACAGAGTCATTGAAGCGTTCAATAAGCTGAGGCTGCCATTAGTCGTGGTGGGCACCGGCAAACAAGAAAAAGCGCTCAAGCTGATGGCGAAGGACAACGTGAAATTCCTAGGTTGGGTGCCGGATGAAAAGATGTTGCCCATATACGAAAATGCCAGAGCCTTCATCTTTCCCAGCGTGGATGATTTCGGGATCGCGCCGGCCGAGGCCTTGATGCGGGGCGTGCCGGTGATTGCCGTGCGACGTGGTGGAGTGCAAGAAATCACGGAGGAAGGTCGAACCGGTGAATTTTTCGATTCAGCCACGCCGGAAGTCATCGCGGACGCGGTGCGCCGTTTTGGAGAGAATGAGAAAAATTATGACCGAGAATATATCGCTCGGAGCGCGGGAAAATTTTCGAAGGAAAGATTTGTGAGGGATATGAGAGAATATATAAATAATGCAATTTCAAAATCCCAATGCCAAATGTCAAATAAAATCTAAAATCCAAATGACAAAATTTTTGGATTTTGAAATTTGAGTTTTATTTGAAATTTGGATTTTGACATTTGAAATTTTATGCAAATCATCGGTCATCAAAAAATTATAAATTTTCTGAATAAATCTGCAGCGCGCGACAGTACTTCCGCCGCCTATCTTTTTTGCGGAGTCGAACATCTGGGAAAATTCAAGGTAGCGCTGGATTTCGCGGAAAAAATTACAAAAGGGACAGATCAGAAGATCAATCCAGACATCATTGTCATACGTCCGGAAAGGGAACCCGCCTCGACTCGCGGAGGCGACCGCTCGTCGACGCGAGGCGGGGAGAAAAAAGGCATAGTGAAGAAGAAAGACATAAAGGTGGAACAGATCAGGGAATTGCAGCGGGGGTTGGCGATGACGCCATATTTCGGGCATTGCAAAGTCGCAATCATCGATGATGCCGATCGTCTGACCGTGTCTGCTCAGAACGCGCTGCTCAAGACTTTGGAAGAGCCGGATGACAGGTCGATTCTGATCCTGATCTGCCATGACCAAGAAAAAATATTGCCTACCGTCAAGTCGCGCTGTATAACGCGAAGTTTCAATCCTGTCAGCGGAAAAGAGATTGAGAATCTGTTTCCGAGCGGCGGGCTGTCCCGAAGCGCTGTTTTTTGGTCGTTGGGCCGGCCGGGGTTGGCGGTCGAATTTTCCCATGACTCGAGTAAGCTGTCGGCATTGGAAAAATCTCAGGAAAGATTGGCGGAATTTTTGCGGAGCAATCTGACCGATAAATTTTCCCTAGCGGAAGAACTCAGCAAAGATGTTCCTAGGTTGCAGGAAGAACTTCAGACGTGGACGATCATTTTTCGTCAAAATATGCAATCGCCGACTGATTTTTTGAATATGAGCGGGGAAAAATCCTTGGAAATGATCGAAAAAATAGCAGCGAACTTGGCTTTGATGCGCCGAACCAATTCCAATGTCAGAGTCGTTCTGGAAAATCTATTCTTGGCATTTTAGAAGCTGATGATTTATAAAAGAAAAAAATATCCTACTGTTTCTCGAAACCACTCGCGCGGCTTTTTGCAGTTCCTTTTTTGGTTCGCGCTGATAGCTTTTTTCGGGGTGGTCGGATATGTCCTTTTCTTCTCTTCTTTTTTGACGGTGACATCTTTGAGAATCAGCGGCGAAAAAAATGTCAGTGAGGAAAAACTCTTGGAGCGAGTCAAGCCGGAAATATCCGGATATATCTGGAAATTCATAAGCAGGAACAATCTTTTTTTGGTGAGAAAATCAATCATTCAGAAAAATATTTCAGAGAATTTCCGACAGATCAAAGGCGTAGAGGTGCGGAAAAGATTTCCTTCGGAATTGGAGGTGATCGTTTCCGAAAGGATTCCGACGATGCTGTTCCAAGGCGCCAACGGCTGGTTCATTTTGGATGAAAATGCGGTGGCCTATGATAGCGTTGATCCGGCGGCGGAAGAAATCGTCCGGTATGACCTGCCGCGTTTGGTCGATTTGGATGGGAAGAGCGTCGCTTTGGGCGAAACGGTCTTGAATGGAGACTATGTAACGTATGTCCTTGGGATAAAAGAAAAGATGAAAAGCGATACGGAGATTATGATCGGGAGTGATTTCCAGACCCCGAGCCTGATTTCGAAAGACATCCGGGCAAAGACGCAAGAGGGGTGGGGGATATATTTCAATGAAAATATCAATCTGGACAAAGAGATTGAGATGTTGAATGCCGTTCTGAACCATGAAATTGAGAAAAAGCAGCGGCCGGATTTGGAATATATCGATCTGCGCATCGACAACAAGGTTTATTACAAATTCCGTGAGGGCACGCCGGAAGAAACGGCGCGGCTGGCCGCCACGGCAGCCGACCAAGCCGCAACTGACGCAGCCACTCAGCCAGTGGTGCCGGTAGATGATTCGGGGAAGAAGAAAAAGAAATAGTTGACTTTTTTGGATAATAAGAGTATAATATAATATCGTACTCTGAAAACAGAATATCGAATGGCAATCAACCAAAAAACCAAAAAAGGAGGGAGTATGGCCGAAAAGATCATTTTAAGATCGCCCCTATGTATAATTGGGATGAGTAAAGCGGAGATGGACTTGCTGGTGGGGCGAGGCTGCCATGCCTGTTATGTTGAAGGGCAGAGCACTGAATTTGTTGCGGTCATCAGTGAAATAGTTGGTGGCTGAAGAACTTCGGCAAAATACTACCGCGGTCGCGGTACGGATTGGTCGAAATGGAAATTGATTGAAAGTCCATTTTCAAAGAAAGGAAGGAGATAGGGCGTGAATTTAGCAATAAAACTAAAAATCGCAGCTGCACTGGTAGGTTTGGATTTCGTCGCAATGATAGTTTATGATGAATTCCGTCATTTACTTAGCGAATCATTGTCGACGTGGATTTTTTCTCTTGGCATCATCGTTACAGTTCTATGCCTCTTATTCGTTCTCAGCGCTTTGAGGGAGGTGGGGGAAAATATCAGATAAGATCCAACATTATCTATCATTTGACGGCTGGATTGTTTCAAAAAAGGCGAGCATCAGTATTATCGATGCGCGCCTTTTAATTTTGCCTAAATATTGTTTCCTATTTCGCCGCCGCTGCCTCTTCCGGTGTGACATAATAGACGAAGATGGACGTGCCGACTTGAGCGACGGGTTTCAGGTCTTTGACCCAGCGGTATGATTCCTCATCTGAGCGAGTGGTGTCGTAGATGCTGCCCATCAGGAAGTTGGTCGAGAGGGCGTACCACCCCGGTTCGATTGGGCGCTTGGAGTCCCACCAGTCAATGGCAAAATCTCCGAAATAGTAATGAGTGTCGGCACCGCCGAAATAGTTCATGTTGATATGCTCGATTGGTCCGACTTCAAAAGCCTCCGGGAAAATCGGTCGATTGTTTTTCAGACAACATTTCGCGCAAGTTTCGACATTGATGGCGCAATTATTGTAATCATCCACCCAGGTCTTGAGCCGTTTCAGATCCTGTCCCCAGTCAGCATTGGAATCAGTGGCATAGTGAAAACCGTTTTTCGGTCCGTCGGCTAGCTGGTTGAAATATGACATATAGCTCGGATAGGCAGCGATTGTGCCCGCCACAAGAAACAGTGCGAGGCCAGCCATGATGACGTACCAGATCAGTCGGGCGAAATGGTGCAAGCGCTTAATAAAATCGAAAATGACTTTGGCGACCAAAATGTAGATGAAGGGCAAGATTGGGAAAAGATGGCGGAAACCGATGTTCAGATTACTGGTGATGCTGACGTAAGTGTAGAGGATGATGAATGAGAAGAGGGAAAGACTGACGATATTGTGCCGGATGAAATCACTCAAATCTGTTTTTTCCGTCACCGTTTCATCTCCCGAAAACTTTTTGACCAGAAATTTTCCGCCGCGGCCAAGTGTTATGGCAAGGGCCAACAGCATCAGGAACAAATTGATCAAAGGTTCTTTTATTGCGAAAACTGTGGGGAAATAGGCGCGGAAAGCGGAAGAAGAAACTTGCCCCATGAAGTACGCTCCGTTGCCGCCGGCCACTCGCCTGAAAACATAACCGATACCTTCGCCATAAGTGACCAAAGGACGAGTTATCGCATTCGTGTTGAGTGCGATGTAGATCTTTCTGGCAGTGGCCTCTTTGACGCTTTGCGAAGCGCTGGCGGGGAAATTGAAATCAATGGAGCGCGCGGTTGTTTCTTTCGACATCTTGAAAGTGTTCAGGAAATAGAATGCCCAAACGACAAAAAGAGAAATGATGAGAAGCGAAAAACCTTTGACGATATATTCTCCCAATTTTTTCACTCGATATTTCCCCAAGCTTCCATTTTCGCCATCCCGCAGTTTTTTGGTCAGGGGATAGATCAAGGTGGCTAAAGCGAGGATCGGGAGGCCGACGATGAAAGAGAACTTAGTGAGTTGCAAAAGGCCGAGAAAAACTCCGGCCAGCGCCACATTTTTCCAAGTCGGATCTTTCACAAATTTTAAGTAGAAGTAGAAGGCGAAAGCGAAAAAAACGGCAATCCCGAGGTCGGTGGTGACAAAATGATTGTGGCCCAATATGTTGGGATCAAAGGCATAGAGCGTGAGGGCGAAAAGTCCGGCCAGCGTGCCGGCCAATCGGCGGACCCAGAAGAAGATGAACCAAGCAAAAAGAAGGGAAAGAAGGACGATCGGCAGACGGGCGAAGAAAAGGATCTTGTTGGCATCATTTCCGGCGGAAAAGAGCAAATAGCGTCCCGCCGCCCATTGGCCCTCATCCCATTTGCCGGGCAGAGTGCCGTCCCAGAACGCTTGATCGGTGACATCGAAATGCGGGTGGACGAACAAGAGGATCGAGAGCCCGGCCAAGTCTTTCAAAAGCGGCGGGTGTTCCGGATTGAGGCGCATCTCATGTTGCGTGACATAGGAATAACTGGCGCCGATGTGAGCCGTTTCGTCGAAGATGGCCGAGTCGTTCCAGGCATTGAGAAGTGAAACTGTCGCCATAAACAGGATGATGAGTGCGACTATTTTCTTGTAATGCTGCTCTAGAAAAGTCTTCATAGTTTTTTATTTTAAGATATAAAATTTCATTCCGGCTTTATCGGTTCTTTCTTCCAGTTGCAAATCGGGGAATCTGGAAGTCAGATTGCTCACGATTTCGTCTTTTTGATAATCGGTGAAGATGACGGTGAAATTTTTAGGATCTTTCGGTCGGATCGTGTCCAAATCGGTCGGGTGCAGTTCTTGAAAATTGGGATTTTTCGAATTGAATAAGCGGAGAGGCACTCTTTGCATATTGCCGGACACGAAAAATATCTCTTCGCCCGCGGGCAGGGTGGCGATATATTTCTGGGCATCGGCCAGATTGGCTTCAAACGCTTCGGCCGTTTTGGGATTATTCGCCCAAAAAACGAAATATTTCAGCGGGTTGAAAAGTCCGATGGAAAACAGCATCACAAGGATGATGCCGGTCACAATTTTTTTGTGGATGTAAGTTTTGCTTTGGGCTTGTCCCCAGAAATAGTTGAAGGTGAGGGCGGCAAAAACGAAAACGAACGGCATGGTGCCGATGGAACGCAGGGCGTGCGGGTTGCCTTCTTCGCCCATGATTTCCGGCAGGAGCATAATGAGAAAACCGGCCACCAGAAAAACGTAAACTTCCAATTTTTCATCCCGGATCTTCCTGCGGAAGCGCACATAAAGCAGATGGAAAATTTTGATGATGGCATAGATGAAGCCGAAAAGGAAGGCGATGCCCGTGAGCGGATCCAAAATGGCATAGGGCGGATAGTTCTGGCGCCAATTCTGATCGCCCCAGAAATTATATTTCGCGAGAGCCAGTCCGAAAGTCTTGCCGAAGGCGCTGAGGAGATGGCCTTGGTTAACAGCCGGATTCAGGATGGAAATTTCTGAAGTGCGCGATTGCCAATATTCCGGATGAGCCACGAAAAAAGTGTAGAGCATCGGGGAAGCGCTGATGAAAGCAAAAAAGATGAAAGTTACGATAGCCCGCCAATAATTCTTCAAAAAATTCTCGCGACTAATGATGAGGGCGAAAAGCATCACGATCAAAATGAGCGGCGCGATGCGAAAAGCGATGTAGGTGTGCAGCCCCAGTCCGAAGACTAGCCCGCCCAAGGCGAAGTCGTACCATTTGCGGGTGCGCATTCCGCGGAAAAGGAAATAGAAAGAAAAAGCCAGAAGAGCCGGGGTCATATTGGCCCGGAAAGAGATGCGCGAAAAGTTGATTGACCAGAAAGAGACAGCCGTGAGAAAAGCCCCGAACAGTCCGACGGCGCGATTGCGGAAAAGCTCCGCGCCGAGCAAATAGATGCCCCAGATGGCCAGCGTGCCGAAAATTATGGTCGGCAATTTCAGCGTGAGGACGGAAATGCCGAAAAACTTGAAGCAGAGAGCGATCAGGTTCATAAACAGTCCTTCGCGGCCGTTGTTGGCGGGATAGAACCATTGCCATTGGCCGTGCATCGCATCAATGGCGTCCAAACCGTTGACTGCTTCGTCCGGGTAGACTCCCGGTGGCGCACTGTCGATATGATAGACTCGCAGAAATATTCCAAGAATTATGATGACGGCGAGGATCAGATACGTTTTTATTTTAGTGGTCATAGCAGATATTTTATTTTTATTTATATTTTTCTTAACCGCCTTAATTATATCATATTTTTCTTACTTATACATCTGAGTCAAAATATATAAACTTATCCACATTGCGCGCCGTAGCAGGAAAGGGTTTTTTGTTGTATAATTTAGATAAGATACAAACAACTTTTTAAGGAATATAATATTCTAAGTCTGGATTTTTTCGTATGGCAGAAAAAACAACAATTGGAGATTTGGATGGCAACCAAAAAGTTTTGGAAGAAGCATTGGCACGTGCAAAAGACAGGGAAGGTTCTTCCGCAGGAGAGGCGATTGAAAAGGAATCTGTATTACTAGTTTCAATACCCAAGGAAATTGAGCAGGCATATTTAACTAAGGTTAAAGATAAAAAAAGAGGAGCGGATAATTTGAGAAAATGGAAATTGGAATTCGAAAAAGTGATTTTCGGAGGAGGAGGTGATATATTGACCGATGAAGAATTTAAAAAAAAGATGGAGGGATTTTTGGAAGAAAAATCACCAATAATGAAAAAAATCATCAATAAGATGACGGAAAACGCAGAAGTGGAAAAATCTAAATCTACAGAAAATGAAAAGATTCCGGCGTCGGAAGCTGACCAAGAAGAAATTGGTGCGGCTGAAGTCAATGCTGAGCTGGGAAAATATTTCGGCAAATATCTATATAACAGTAAAGGTGTTTGTATACATATATCCGGAATAGAGGATGATAAGATAAAATTTTCCCATAGAAGGAGTGATGCGAAAGGTGGAGAGGAAAAAATAAAATATCTCACTTTTAAGAATCTTAAAAGTTTTAAGGATCTGCTCAAGGGATATTCTGAGAAAAAACCGAAAAAGGCAGCTGAAGAGTTGGAAGCTGTTTTAAAAATAAATTTATACAATAAAAATAATCCAAAAGAGTGGATATATATAAAGGGATATGATGAAAAAAGTAAGATAGCAAAAATTTTTGATAAGCGTTTTGAGGATGGGAAAAAAATCAAGGAAGTTTCTTTTGATGAATTGGAAGAATTGCTCAAAAAATATACCGAGAAAACTCCTCCGACGGTCGATGATAAGAAAAAAACTAAGGCTAAAGCTAGGGTTAAGGCTGAGGCTGAAACGAAAAATCCGGAAGAATTGCAAGGCGAAGCGATGGAGGCGTTCATCGAGAGAAATCCACTAGAGGAAAAAGCGACAAAAGAAAATATTTTAGAAGAAGGTTTGGACGCGCAGGGTGAAAATATGGAAGCGTTTATCAAAAACAGCAGTTCGGATAAAGCTGAAGAAAAATCTGAAAAGACGCCGGATAAGGATGACGAGGTGGTGTTTGAAGAAGTTGTCGAAGATGGGCCCAGAAAGAGGAGAAGTCTGGAGGATATTCCGGTAAAAGAAGACGGATTGCACAAAGAGGAAAAATGGCCGGGGAGTATCCGGATAAAAGAGCGCGGGAGCGACTTGGAAGAGCTGCAAGCGGCGGTGGAGCACGCGCGGATGGGTTATGCCAAAAAGGATTATGAGGTAACTTCTGTTTTTGCCAAAATAAAGAAGATCTTTGGCGGAAATTTGCGTTCAATTCCGGGTAATCATCCTGAAACTCACGATCAATACAATGCGTACAAAATTGCCTTGACTGAACTTTTGGATTATCAAGTAGCGCAATTGAAAGAAAAAAATTTATCGCCGGAAGAGTCGGGGACTGAAATGGAAAGATTGACGAAATATTACAACCAAGATGAAAAAGCTAATTTATACGCGGCGCGCACTGATGCACGGGCGGAGATTTGGGAAAAGAAATATGGCAAAGCTCCCGGATGGATAGCCAAATATGGAGGTAAGTATATCAATAAATACAGAAAATTGAATTGGAAAACCAAAATGGCGCTCGGAGTGGGAGCAGTTCTTTCCGGTGCCGGATTATTGGTTGCAGGACAACGCATATTGAGCGGAGCGGCGGCTGGTATGGGCGTTACAGCCGTTATGGAAGCGCGTTATAGGCAAAAAGAGGAGGCGCGCCTAGCTCAGGAGCAAACTGAGATTAAAGAAAAGTTGGAAAAAATAGCAGATCCAGAAGAAAGATACTCGAAATTCATGGAGCATATGCAAGCTGAAATGGATGGTTATGGAAAAGATTTGAGGACCGAAAAATCAAAAGCTTTCCAAAGAAGGATGCTTGGAGCGACTGCTGGAATTTTCATCGGCAGTGGAGCTTTGTCACATCTGATCGGCTGGGGACATACGGCCTATGATGCACATTTCGGAAATCCCTCACCTGAACTAATGTCAAGCCATATTTCTTCCGTGCCTCATGGCGCCGCACAGCAGGAGGGATTGCCAGCGCATGATGTCGCTTCGTCCACGCCGGAAGTTCCGCCCGCTCCTCCTGCTATGCCGGAAGTCCATTCGGAACTTGGAACCCAAAACGTTCCCGAGGTGGCCAAGGTTGCCAGCGATCCGCTGGGTGGGGTTGAAACCGCGCAAGAGGGTGATAGTATTTGGAAGATGGTAGCCAGGCATTTTGAGCATAATACGGAATTTTCTACCTTGACCTCGGAACGACAAACTTATGTCATTAATGTTTTGAAAGACCGGATAGGCTCCCATCATGACGTTTTCAATCTGAAAGATATCGACAAGATCAAAATTGGTCAAGAAATCGATTTCTCAAAAGTGGTGGACAATGAAGCGGATTTCAATTCCATCGTAGAACACGCCAAACATCTGACTCCGGCGCAATTGCAAAATATCGGACATAATAATGAAGCGATTTTTCATTGGGTCGAGTCTCATCACGGCCAACCGTTGACTTCTCCCAAAGTGGAAGAGATTTTGTCACACGCGCAAGATCATCCAGTCGCTGTGCCGGCTGATAGCCATATCGCACCACCCGCGCCAGCCGATGGATCCAGTCACATTCCTGACGCGCTTGATCATAAGATGCCGAGCGCCGAAGCTTTGGCGGATAACGCGAAAGATTTTTCCGCCGGAGGTACGTTGGCGTCAGCGGCAGGCCTTGGTGCCGTGGCCGGCAGGATGAAAGTTGCAAAAGAGAAGCCAGTGGCGAAAGATAATATCGTGAAATTTCCTGACGCGGCGGAGAGAGTGGAAGCAATGACAGAAAAGAAAACTTCGGAAAACTTGGCGTTACTAAAAAAGGAAAAGATTGAGAAATTGGCTAAGAAATATAAATTCAATCCGGAAGCGGATCTGATGGCGAGTCTCAAGGATGTCATTCTGAAGATTTCCTTGAAGAGTTTGGAAAATTGGCGAGTGATGAAAGATATCAAGTTCTCCGCCTTAGGCAATAAAGACAGTAAGATCAGTGTTAAATTGGAAAAGAATATCAAAGAATTGGAAAAGGACGTGGTCAATCTCTTGGGAGAAAAAGCCAAGGCCAGACCAGCGGACACGCTTATGGTATGGCTGACGAGAAATGCTAAGGATTTCTTGCAAACAGAAAAAGTCGAGGATCTGCAAAAAGCCGCTTAAAAATATATTTAAATCAAATTAAAATAAAAAATTATGACTGACCAAATCCAAAAAACATTGATTGACGACTTGGGCCTCTCCGATCTGCCGGCGGACAAGAAAGACCAATTGCTGATGAAAATGACGGAGGTGGTCCTAAAGCGGATCTTTTTGGAAACGATGGAAAAGTTGAATGATAAGGATCAGGACGAATATTCCAAAATGATCGACGAGAATGCCGAGCCGGAACAGCTGGAGAAGTTTTTACAGGAGAAGATTGCCGGTTATGAGGGGATGGTAACCAAGATCGTCACTGATTTCGTCGAGGAAATGAAAGTTGTCAGCTAAAGGATAAAGGCGTAAGTATTAATATTTTTCATATGGTTGATGAAATAAAGTCCAATTTGGAACCGATCGATGAAGGTGACCTTGATCTGAAAGAAAAATTTACGGGGGATAAAGCGAGCGATGGCAAGAGTCTCGAAGCTAAAACCGAAGCTATTCATTCGATCGAAGGAGCAGTGGAGAGGAAAGAGGGAATGGCGGAAAAGGAAACGGCCTATTCCAAGATCCTTGCCAAAGTCGGAGCGCAAAAACCGGTAGTGCTGACAAGCGACGCTGATGTCGTAAATGATGCTGCCACCACTAATTCAGGCATAGACGCTGAGAGCAAGCTTACCAGTCTGGTACAACTAGCTGAAACCAAGGGCATTCCGCACGCCGTGAAGGTGGCGCGACATATGGAAGATAATTATACTCTTGATGAGTTCCATGACCGCTTGCTCGGTGAAGAGCTGCACAATGCTTTGGTGCAAAAAGGGATGATAAGAGAACTATAAGGGCAAATTTCAAATGACAAAATCCAAATGACAAATAAAATCCAAAATTATAAACAAAAACAAAAGTGCTTGATCTAAACTCATTGTTAATCTATCTGATCTATATCTCGGCGGTCGCTTCAATTGTGAGTGGCGTGCTTTTGGTGGTGCGCAGCTATTTTGGTTTTCGCGCTCACATCAATCAATCGATGAATTTGGATCTGGAAATCATCCGTGTTTCCAAGGCGGAAAAACAGGGCGTCCAAGAAAACAGGAATTCTAACGAGATGTGGAAGGAGGAAATCGGCTCGATGGAACAACTATTGACCGCTCTTTCCGGAATAAAGGACACGCGCAGCATATTCAACCGATTGCTATACGGTGCTCCGGGCGTCTCTTTTGAAATTGCCAACAGTGCCAAAAGCGAAGAGATCGTTTTTTACATTTCTATTCCGAAAAAATTTCGCGAATCAGTGGAGAAGCAGATCCACAGTTTTTTCCCCAATGCCGTTTTGGAAAAAGCTCAGGATTATAATATTTTCTTTCCCGGCAGTTTCACTGAAAGTTCGATCTTGAAATTGAAAAAAAGATTTACTTTGCCGGTCAGGACTTATGAAACCATGGAAGTCGATCCCTTGAATGCCATTACGAACGCTCTTTCCAGATTGGAAACAGTAGCGGAAGGTGCGGCTATCCAATTGATCTTGAAACCGGCCGGGACCGCATGGCGGACGCATGGGCGACGCATTGCGCACGAAATGCAACAAGGCAAAAGATTGGCGGACGTGGAGCAATCCTTGGCGCTTAAAGTTGGAACGGGGCTTATGAACGTCGCGTCCGGTGCGATGTCATCTAAGAAAACTGACGATCCTTTCAAAAATGATCCGAAACCTGTGCAACTGACGCCGGAAGAACAAGAATTAGTGAAGAGCATTGAAAATAAAGCGTCCAAGACCGGCTATCACGTCAATATCCGCTTGATCGCTTCAGCCGCCACCAAAGAGCGGGCCCAGATGATTTTGGCGCAGATAGAAAATGCTTTTTCCCAATATGAAAATGGAGATATCAACAGCTTTCAAGTAAGAAGGATCAATAAAAAAGATATCGCCTATAATTTCATCTTCCGCAATTTTATCGAAGAAGAATCCGCTATTCTTAACAACGAAGAAATCGCCAGCATTTTCCATCTGCCCATTTCCACCACTGAAACCCCCAAGATCAAATGGTTGAAATCCAACGCCGCCGCGCCGCCACTAGACATCCCCGCTGCCGAGACAGACAGTATCCTTCTGGGATACAACACTTATCGTGGTGCTAAAACTGATATCCGCATCTCAGAGAAAGATCGCCGGCGCCATCTCTACGCCATCGGACAGACCGGCACCGGAAAATCCAATTTCTTGCAAGAGATGGCCAAGCAGGACGCCAAGGCTGGGCGCGGCTTCTGCTTCATCGATCCGCACGGCGATGCCATCGAAGATATATTGACCGCCATTCCCAAAGAGCGGGCGGAGGATGTGATCGTTTTCGATCCGGCCGATACGGAACGTCCGTTCGGGCTCAATATGATGGAATATGATCCGGCGCGCCCTGAGCAGAAAACTTTTGTCATCAATGAACTGATCGGGATTTTCGACCAATTGTATGATTTGAAAAGCACGGGCGGGCCGATGTTCGAGCAATATATGCGAAATGCCATGCTGCTCGTCATGGAAGATCCGGACTCTGGTAATACCTTAATGGAAATCCCAAAGGTTTTGTCGGACGAAGAATTCCGCAAATTGAAAATCAGCCGATGTCAGAATCCGACCGTGGTGGATTTTTGGACCAAAGAGGCGGAGAAGGCCGGCGGGGAAGCGTCCTTGGCCAATATGGTGCCCTACATCACGTCCAAACTCACCACTTTCATTTCCAACGATCTCATGCGACCGATCATCGCTCAACAAAAATCGACCATCAATTTCCGCGATGTGATGGATAACAAAAAAATTCTCTTGGTCAATCTGTCTAAGGGGCGCATCGGAGAAATCAATGCACGCTTGCTCGGTATGGTGGTGGTCGGAAAAATTCTCATGAATGCTTTGGCCAGAGTAGACACGCCGGAAGATCAGCGCACTGATTTTTTCCTGTATATGGATGAGTTCCAAAATGTCACGACCAATTCCATCTCACAAATTTTGTCGGAAGCCAGAAAATATCGTTTGTGTCTTGTCCTGGCACATCAATTCATCGCGCAGTTGAAAGAAGAAATTTCCAAAGCGGTGTTCGGCAACGTCGGTTCTATGGTCATTCTGCGGGTCGGGGCGGAAGACGCGGAATTTTTGGAAAAGAATCTGGTGCCGACTTTCACCAAGCAGGACTTGGTCAATGTGGACAACTATCACGGTTTCGCCCGCATCCTTATCAACAATCTGCTCACCAAGCCTTTCAATATCTCTTTCTTTCCGCCGACCAAGGGCGATCAAGAAGTGGCCAACGCTTTGAAAGAATTGTCGCGCTTCAAATATGGTCGCGATAAAAATATCGTCAACCGCGAAATCATGGATCGCGCCGGCATGAAAAGTTCCCGCTAAAGATTTTTTTGCCGATTTAAAATAGAGGCTCTCAGGAAGGCCTCTATTTTTTGACTTGACTTTTTTCGTCTTTTCTGCTATTCTATATTGAAAACAAAGGAGGCAGTTATAGTTCATTAAAATTCAGAAAGGAGAAATCGAATATGAGAAACATTATTTTGTTGGTAGCGTTTGTAGTTGTATGGATGATGGTGACACTGACAGTAGTCACAAAGTCTTTCGCTCAGGATGAGGCGCCGCTGGAGAACATAACTACGATCAGCGGAAAGGTCGTGCCAGGAGCCGGAGTTTGGAGACAAGAATTCATCGCTTATGGTAAGTGCTATCTATTGTCGGCGAATGATTCTACAAAAGATGTTTGTCCGGTGAATGATGAGTTGGCTTGCCTTACGATCAAGGGTCAGTTTGTCTGTCTTGGGTGGAAAAACTATGTCACATTCACCTTCTTCCCAATCAACGGGAAAAAATTCCCGCCGATGGAGGCCATCGGGTTCAGCAGTGACGAGAAAAATTATCCCTCAGGAGGGACATATCATCTGGCTGAATGTCCGCCCGAGGATTAGGAGTAAAGCTTATTCTTAACAGCAGATGCAACTATAAGCAGTAACAAAATTCTAGTTACTGCTTTTTTTATTTCCCATTCAACCTCACCATCATGAGGCTGGCGAGGATGGTTAATAAAGTTCCAAAACCGGCCAGGGAGAGGATGAAGAGAATTGGCCAAGCAGTGGGGAGTAAGAAATATAAATAGCCAAGGGCAAGAGCCACCCATGCGCCGGTACACCACGGACAATCCAAGAGTTCGTGCAGTGATAATTTTATGCCGCGGTCATTTTCCGAAAAAGAATCGCGCAAGAAATCAAAGACTAAATCGTGCACTAAAAGGCGCGTAACACGAAAAGTGGCCAGGACTAGCATGAAGAAATCGAACAAGGGCACGCTATGTGGAATTTTGCCGTGGCGAGCTAAAATCGCGATGAGCAGGATGCTCAGCAGGCCAAAAGCGGAAGCGGTCACGAAATGCCAGAAATGCTGGTCTTTCCGAATGTCAGTGTTCATAGGAGTGAAATATTATTCGTTATCATTGCTACTAATACGCTTATCAGCCATAAAACTTGCAATTCGAAGTCGGATATGCGATGATTAGCGCAATAAAAAAAGTGGGTCAGAGAAAATAAAATCAGGGAGGGAGAATATGACAAGGAGGATCTGGAGGATAGGCAGTTTGCTTTCCGGAGATGGATCGGGCACAGAAGCATTCGCATCTGTTTGCGAGAAAGGTTTTGCCAATGGAGAAATTGTTTTGGTCGTTTCCGACAGAGCTGAGGCTGGCGGATTGGAAAGAGCTAGGACGCGCAATATTCCAACTTTCGTGGTGAATGATGAAGAAGTTGGTCGCTCGCCGGCACTGTTTATCAATGACTTTTCAAAACATTTGCTCAGTCTGGAAAAGATAGGGGAATTGATCAGTCAGAGTGCCGACATTATTCCCGTCTCCATTACGGACGTGAATGAGCGCGCGGCGTGGATCATCAAGCGGTTTTTGGCGGAAAACTTTCTGCTGGATATTCTGGTCAAGCACAGGATAGATTTCCTGCTGTTGGATGGATTCGCATGGGAGCTGTCCGCTTTTTTCATCGAACAAGTAGGGATACGTTTCGGCGAGCATTGTCTCGTGGACGTCTCATAAAAGCCTTGCTGGTCAAAGACTTGCAAGGCTTTATTTTATATTAGATTTCTCAGAGTTTTTCACAACCATTTTACTGACGTCAGTAAAATGGTCTATGCTAAAGTAAAAGTCTTAATACTATCTTCGTGATGTCACGAGAAAGAAAATTATTTAATCAAATTAGGCTTAATAGAAAATATGTAAGGATAAAAATATTTAGACCCTTCTCCGTAGGGACAGGTCGCGACCTGTCCCTACAATATTCTTACTCCATTGGTTTCCACTCTGTCGGTTGCATGAGTCCGAAACGGTTACCTTCGGTGTCGCGCGCACCGGCGAACCAGCCGATACCCTTGATCTCATCTTTTTCTTTCGTGATGGTGCCGCCGGCCGTTTTGACATCCATGACGGCTTGGTCGAGATCCTTGACCATTACAGTACAGTCATAGGTGCGATATTGATCTTCACTTTCCATCGGGCGCTGGTATATACCGCCGTTGATGCCGGGACCCGTGCCGGTCTCAATCATCCAATAATCCATCCCGCCGTCTTCCTTCTTCATGGCCTGCTTGATTTTCCAGCCTAAAGCTTTCTCATAGAAGGCCGTGGCACGCGCCACGTCGTCCGCTTGGATCTCAAAATGTATGACTCGGTTGTTCATATTTTTTTTATTCTCTTTTTTGGCGACAGAACGCGCCGCAAAGAAAAAGTTAGTTGTTTATATCATATATACAAACGAAAAAGCCCCAGACTTTCAAAAATTTGGGACGGCTATATTGACAGAATAATATTGATAGTCTAACCTTTACCGGAGAGTTGGCTTGAGGTTTGTGTTGGGGGGATTGACGTGTTCTAAGTGGTACAAGATGCTGGCCTGTCACGCCAGAGATTTAGGTTCAAGGCCTAACATCCCCCAGCACAACTTCTCTTTTGAGGATTTAACACAATCCTCTTTTTTTATTTCCTAATTCATTCCAAATATACCCACCCCGCTAGCGGTGGAGACGTAGGCGTTGTTATTTTTTTCATCCACCGTGAAGCCGGTGGCCTTGGTCAGGTCGGCGTTGTAGTATTGCGCCACAATGTTGCCAGTTAAATCGGTTTTGACAATTCTGGCATTGGTCTTGTCTAAGATGTACAAGAATTGATTGTCACGCTTGGTGAAAAGCGCGTCCGCCTTGATCGGGGTGGCGGCGGTTTCCAAGGTGAAATCTTGTTTTTTGCCTTGGAAGAATTTCAAGAGGCCGCTCTCATCGATCAGATAAACATTTTCTCCGATGGCCATATTTTTGATCTGCGAAAGATCTGTCGCGCCTTTCAACCAATCGATTTTTTGTCCGAAGCCGCCGGTGTCGCGCGGATAACGATAGATCTGGCCATTCGCGCTGTCCGTGACATATAGGTAGGTAAGGTATGTTCCGATAGAAACGACACGCGTGCCACTTGGAATTTCAATGGTGTTGTCTTGGAATTTTTTGGAGGCGGGACTCCAAGAGATGATCCGATTGTCCTGATTCATAAAAAAGATGAAATTTATATCATCCATACCGGCGGAATGTGTCGGGGTGAAATTTTCAGGGAAAGGATAATTCTGGCTGTTCGCGACATCGACTACGCCCTTGGCGCTGATGGCAAAAATTGAATCGTTCAAGTTTATGACGGCGGAAACATTTTCACCGGTGTAAGCAGTTGTTATTTTTTCGACGCGCACTACGTTCTTGTCTCCGGCGAGGGGCAGCGGAGCGGGGGCCGTTTCCGTCGAGACGGCTTTCGGAGCGGGTTTGGCCCCAATCTTGGCGAGGAAATAGGGGACGATGAAAAGGAAGATGATCGCCAAGGCAGCATAAATTTTTTGGGTATAATCCATTTTGGCCAAGATATTTTTCAAGCGGGAAAAGTCAGGCATAATTTTGGTGGGGCGGTTTTCTGTTCGGCGGTCGATCCTTGTGTTGGTCGTGGCAATCGGTGTCAATTTTTCAGAATATTTCCCAATCCAGCCTTGCGGGTCATCGGACGTTCCACTGGGGCTTTCTTGGGCCTGTCCGGCCGCTTCATCGGCGTGATCCCGAGAGGTCTTTTTTTTCTGTCTTTCCTGCCAAAAAGTATGCACGGCCAAACCGCCGGCCTTTATCTTTTGCAATATGATTCCGGAAATAGCCGCTAATGTGTGTCCGATGATGGTCAGCGCCATCAGGATGGATTTTTTACATTTCGGATAATTTTCTTGCCAGAAAAGCAGTAGCTGTTTTTCGATCCTAAGGAAGATTGTCAGGAAGGAAATCGTCCTGTCGGCTGAACGATCCGTATTTTTTTCTTCGGCGGGTGCTTGTTCCGAGTAGGGCCTATCTTCAAAGGAAGGGACGGAGGCTCCTTCTTTGTCAGGGGAGGGTAGCGTTTTTGCGGTTTGGTTTTTCTTCCGCAGCGTTCCGAAAAACTTGAGCGAAGAATCAGTATAGGCATCAAGTTTGTCCTGCCATCCGCCGAGCATTTCTAGGAAATCGGACGATGTCTCTTTCTCTGAGGAGTTGCCTTTGATGTAGATGTGACCGGTTTTCTTATCTACGAATTCACCGTTGTTTTTCGCCAGTTCTTTTTTTATCTCATTGACCAGCGCCTCTCTTTCGCTGGAATTTCTTCCGGGAACACTCTTTTCTTCCGCGTCCGCCGCATTGCCGGAAAAAGTTTCCGATGAAATTCTCAGTGGTCCTTTTGCCATCGTTCTGGGGGATGATTTTTTGGAGAAAGCGGATTGGCTGAAAGCGTTGAAATTGTCGCCTTGTGTCGGAACGGCCATCTTGTTCAGGATTTTTTCTTCCTTCTTGATCCCGATGACCAGTGCAGCGGCGCGTTCCAGTTCGTTCACGAGCGCGGTTTTCAAAAATTGGATGAATTCCGCTGCCGAAAATTTGAGCGCGCTTTTTTTGATCTCTTCCAAAGAAAAAATATCGAACATCGCACTGGTCGTGATGATCAATTTGTCATCTTCCTCCAAACGCCCGCTGACGATATCAGTAAAAGTTTTGAGCGGATTGGGCGGATTGATGGAGGCGGGGTCTTCACTGAGGTCCGTCAAAGTCTTTCCCCGCAACAGCAAGGCGGACGCGTTACCACTCTGGGACAAGTGGAGATTGTTCTTGTCGATCACCAAGAGAATGGCGTTGGTGTGTCCGATCCAAGCGATGTTTTCGTGTTCGGCCAGCTTGGCCAGAGCCAAATTGGCTTTCCTGAGCGCCGCTTCGAAGCTTTCAATTACGCCGCGTTTCGGTTTGGAATAGTATTCTTTTTTGATGACGGAGATCAGATAATTCACGATGTAAGAAGAATCTTCAGATTCATCGGTTATTTCTAAGATTCCGGCTAAGATTCCCAGGTTCTGCTGAGCTATATTTTCCGGCTCGGAGACAAAAACTTCAATGAAAGGCTTGGCATCGTTATGGCGGCAGATCAAGATATTATTAAACGAAGCGGAAAAACATTCAATTTTTTTATCCGATTTTTTTTTGGACATAAGCGCTTATTTTTCTACATTATAACAGCAAAAATTGTCCTTGCCTAGAGTGCTCGATATTTTTCAGGTTCTCTATAGCTTGATAATTTTCACAATTTCCGTTAGGCTAGATTAAGTCAAGCACGGCCTCATCGTCTAGCGGCTAGGACATCAGGTTCTCATCCTGGAAACAGGGGTCCGATTCCCCTTGAGGCTACGAAAAAATTCTCCCTAGGAGAGAGTTTTTTTGTTTGCCAAAGGTTTCAAGCAGGCGTAAACTGGAGGTGGGTAGGGAGATACCCACCCAGATACCCACCTTAGAAACAAAAAAAGAACTTCGCGGAGAAGCTCTTGCAGGATATACTTGCTATAGCAAGTATATCCATAAAATATATAGTTGTCAAATTTCAGTTTGCGTATGTAAGCAATATTTTACCTAATATGAGCCTAGATTCAGGGCATTGACTAGTAGTCTACTTTAGAGTATACTACTCATAAGTAGACTGGGCATATTAAATCAATTATAATATTATTACGAGTATGAAGTTTATAAATCGTAAAAATGAATTGTTAGCTTTAAATGAAAAATGGGAAGCTAATACCTCTCAATTAGTTGTTGTTTATGGAAAAAGGCGAGTAGGAAAGACGGAACTTTTGAAACAATTCGGTCACGCTAAGCCTTTTATATATTTTCTGGCTGACAGAAGGAATCAAGTTGAGCAATTTAGAGAGCTGGGTCGAATTATTGGAGAGTATTTTGATGATGCCATTCTTACAAAGCGAGGCTTTACTGATTGGATAGAGGTGTTTGGGTATTTAAAAAAAAATAAGCAACGATTTGTTTTTGCCATAGATGAGTACCCATATTTAGTTGAGGCTGATAGCGCCACAAGCTCGCTTTTTCAAAAAGGGTGGGATGAATATCTGAAAAATAGTGGAATATTTATGATTTTATCCGGATCAAGCGTGGCGATGATGGAATCGGAAACGTTAATTCAAAAATCGCCGCTCTTTGGTCGACGGACCGGACAACTTTTAGTCGAGCCCTTGGTATTCGATCAAGCGAGTCAGTTTTTCCCGAAAAAATCTTTCCATGATTTTATGCGATACTATTCTATTGTTGGCGGCATGCCAGCCTATCTTTTGCAGCTGGATGGAGAAAAAACACCAGAAGAAAATATAATAAAAAAAATATTCTCACCAACTGAATTTCTTTTTAATGAAGTAGAATTTACATTAAGAGAAGAGTTACGTGAACCGAAAAATTATCTGGCGATTCTGCGAGCTATCTCTTGGGGCAAGCGAAAATTTGGAGAAATCGTCAATGAAACTGGCTTAGGAAAAAATGTCCTAACGAAATATCTTAATGTTTTGGAGCGTCTTCGCTTGATCGAAAAAGAAGTCCCGGCGACAGAAAAAAACCCTCAAAAATCCCGTAAAGGATTGTATCGGATAACGGATAATTTTTTTCGGTTTTGGTTTCAATTCGTCTATCCATATAAGAGCGAATTGCAAATCGGAAGACAGTCAGAAGTTTTGGAGCGATACCAAAAATGTTCAGCGTCTTTGGAGGCGGTAGTATATGAAGATGTTTGTCGTGAATTAGTTTTTGGTTTTGAGAAACATCTTTTTCGTTTTGAGCATGTTGGACGTTGGTGGGAGAAAGAAAAAGAAATAGACCTGGTTGGCATAAATAGAAAAGAGAAGAAGATAATTTTTGGGGAATGCAAATGGTCAGCTAAGCCAGTTGGAACAAATATATTCCTTGATCTTAAGCGTAAAGCTGTTGATGTTCAATGGGAGCGTGGGGAAAGAATGGATTTTTTTATTCTTTTCAGTAAAAGTGGCTTTACGGAGGATATGATTAAATTGGCAAAAAAGGAAAAAGTTTTACTTGTTCATGGAAATGCTTTATTGAAATAATTTTTTATAAAAGGATGAAATTACAAAGAGCAACAATCGAAGACATCCAGGCGCTACTGGAAATTGAAAAAACAACCATCGGAGTGAAGACATATTCGAGGTGGCGCGATGAGAAAGAAATGAAAGAGCGGCTTGATTCTGAAGTGGTATATCTGATTGAGAATGATGGTGTGACAGTGGGGAGTATTTCGTATGAGATAAAAAACGAGAATCACGCGGATATAAGCGCGCTCGTTGTGAAGCCGGAATTTCAAAGACAAGGACTGGCCAAGCAGGCGATGGAGTTGCTTTTGGAAGAGTTGAAGAATTTCAAAAAACTAACGCTGGAAGTGCATCCGGATAATCATTCAGTCAAGCTCTATGAGTCATTTGGATTTGTGACCGAATCACGCCAAGAAAATTATTACGACGGCGAGCCTCGTTTGATTATGATAAAAAATAATTAATTATAGTAATCATGAATCAATCAGGAATTAAAAAAAGCGAAGGCGTTACTATGGAATTCATATTCTCCACTTTTCAGTCAGCTTTTGCGTTCATGCAGCCGTATCTGACAAATTATTCAGAATTTTCAAGGGTCTTGTCCAAAGAAACTCAAGTCAAAGAGGGTGGCAACATTCAATATAATTTTGATTTAGAACTGGATGGAATTTTTCAGAAGAAAATTAGAGAGTTCGGCATTGGAGGGAAAATATTTTCCGAAGAAAGTGGGTGGAATGAGTGGGGAGAGAAAAAATATAGAGTAGTCTGTGATCCGTTTTGCAACAGTTCCTTGGCCTCAAAAACATTCCTGGATGCCGCGATCGGTATATCGATTTTCAGTTATGATTATCGATTTATCACGTCAGCCATCATGGATTATCAGACCGGGATAGTTGGGATGATTGAGGATGGCAAGACTAATTTCTACCAGATCCAGACGAAAGAAAAAATCGTGTTTGATATTCCAGTCAAGGATAAATTGGAAGATGCTTGGGTGGTGATTGCCTTGGAAAATCGAAAAACGAGAGAGGATATTGATAAGGCTAGGCATATTTTGGATAAAGCCAAAAGGATAATCATCAATAGTGGGCACATCTATTGGCTAAGACTGGCGGAAGGAACAATTGATGCTTACCTCGACCCCTTTGGCGGAGAGAAATTGTATGAAATGTTCGCTTGCACCGTGGTGCAGAAGAGCGGTTGCGCGGTGACTGATTTGGATGGAGAGGAATTTGATCCGGTGAAATATCTCAAAATATTCGAAGATGATCGTGACTCCATTTATTATCCGGTAGCTTCAAGGCATAAAGAATTACATAATCGAATATTGAGTACATTGGCAGATACCCATCTGGTAAGAATAAAAGGCGCGGTAATTGCTTAATGGGCTTGAGTCTTGTATAATTTCAAAAGGATTAAAAGGCCTATAAAAAGCTAAAAATATGGATGTCATTGAAAAATTGAAGGAATATAAAAGTCGTCTGGATCCGCTGTTGAAGATCTACTTTAAGAAAAAGATCAAACAGCTTAAGAAGTCCGATATTTTGGCGGTGGAGGCGGTGGAAACGATCGCTGATTTCACTTTGGCCGGTGGCAAGCGTATCCGGCCCGCCTTGGTATATTATGGCTATCTGGCGGCCGGCGGGAAAGATGAAAAGAAAATTTTGGAAGCCTCTATGAGCATAGAATTGATCCATATTTTTTTGCTCATCCATGATGATATCATCGATCGGGACGCTCGGCGTCATGGCGTGGCGACCGTGCATGAGCGCTATAAGAAAATTGGCCGGATGATTTCGTCCAAAGAAGATAGTCTGCACTTTGGCAATTCTATGGCGATGTTGGCGGGGGATATGGCATCCGCCATGGCTTATGAAATCATTTTCAACAGTCCTTTCGCGCCGGAAACCATCATTAGTGCTTTGGATAAGCTTCAGAAAATAGTTTATACCATTGTCCCGGGAGAAATGTTGGATGTGGTGATGGAGATGCGCAAAAAATCTTCCGAAGAAGAGGTTCTCCGGATGTACGAAGGCAAGACTTCCAGCTATAGCTTTGAAGGACCATTGCATCTGGGGGCGATTCTATCGGGGGAAAAGGATGAAAAAATATTGGAAAATTTTTCGGCGTATGCTATGCCGATCGGCAAAGCTTTCCAGATCAGGGATGACATTATCGGACTTTTCGGTTCAGAGAAAAAAGTCGGGAAACCGATCGGATCGGATGTCATTGAAGGCAAGCAAACCATCTTACTCGTCAAAGCTTTGGAAATGGGGAATCGGGAACAGAAAGGAATGATCAAAAAATATCTAGGCAAAAAAGATCTGGTGCCAGCTGAGCTGGAAAAATTCCGCCAAGCCATCCGTGCTACGGGTGCTTTGGAATACAGCCAAAATCTGTCGCAAAAATTGGTGGCGGAAGCCAAAGCAGCATTGGAACGGATCAAATTTGACAATGATGAAGCGCGTGAATTCTTGGTGGCTTTGGCGGATTATATCATTGTCCGCGAGGTCTAGGCGGGAATTTTCAGGGTTGATTTTCTTTCTCTTTTGATTTATTATTTACACATATCTCTTATCCTAAGAACAACCAAGTCTATGATAAATGAATCGAACAAGGTGCCTTTCCATGTGGCGATAATCCCGGATGGTAACCGACGCTGGGCCAGAGAGAGAGGACTTAAGCCTTGGGAGGGACATGAGGCTGGCGCGAAAAATTTGGAAATTCTGGTCGATATCGCGCTGGGAAAAGGAGTCGGAAGCCTGTCTTTTTGGGGTTCTTCCGTCGACAACCTCATCAAACGTCCGCTAGCCGAGAAAAGAGCCCTGCTGGACATTTACAAGAGATATTTCGAGCGATTATTGACGGATAAGAAGATTTATGACAATGAAGTCAGGGTGAATGTGATCGGAAGGTGGGAAGATCAGTTCCCGGAATCGCTCAAGGAAATCATCTGTGAAGTCATCGAAAAAACCAAGCACTACAAAAAAAGGATGCTCAATTTTATGCTGGCCTATTCCGGCACGGATGATATGCTCCGCGCCATCCAAAAGATCAATGACGGGTATGCTGAGAAAACAAAAATTACGGCTGGAATGTTGAAAGAAAATCTGATGACAGCCGAGCTGGCCCCGGTGGATTTTATGATCAGGACCGGTGGGGAGCCGCACAATTCCAACGGTTTTCTGATGTGGGACACGGCTGACGCCCAACTCTATTTCTTTGAAGGCAATTTTCCAGAATTCAAGGATGTTGAATTTGAAAAGGCTCTGGAAGAATATGCTAGGCGAAGCCGAAGATTTGGGAAATAGTTTTTGCGAATATATTGAAGTGTCAGTTGTAGTTATAGAAGCATTTTTGTAAAAAAATAATAATTAATAACCAAACACCAAGGAACAAGATACAAACAAATTTCAAATTACAATAACCAAATTGCAAAAAGCCTGATTATTGTTTATTGAATATTGTTTGGTTATTGTAACTTGTATCTTGGTTATAAATCATATGGCAATGGAATTCACCGATCAAAATTTTGATCAAGAAGTTATGAAAAGCGATAAGCCGACATTGGTTGATTTTTGGGCACCATGGTGCGGACCTTGCCAGATGATGGGGCCGATCGTGGAAGAGTTGGCGAGCGAGATGGGGGACAAGGTCAAAGTTGGGAAGCTTAACGTGGATGAAAACCCAGCCACCGCCCAAGCCTTCACCGTGATGTCCATTCCGACCATCCTCATTTTCAAGGACGGGAAAGTGGCGCAAAAGTTCATAGGGGTCCAATCGAAAGAAGCGTTGAAAGAGGCGTTGGAGAAGATATAAAAATTCAAATATCAAAATCCAAAAAATTTGTCATTTGGATTTATGATTTGATTTGTCATTTGAGCTTTGAAATTTGGAATTAAATCAGCTTTTATTTCTCGCAGTTATAATATCAAGGAATAATAATGCAAACTGAAAAAATTTACGATCTCATCATCATCGGAACAGGTCCCGCGGGCCTCACTGCTTCCATTTATGCTTCGCGCTACAAGCTGGAGCATCTGATTTTTGGCGCGGAATCGGGCGGTCAGATGAATGAAATTTATGATATTGAGAATTGGCCGGGGGATACGCGCCTGAGCGGACATGATCTGATCGCGCGCTTCGTCTCTCATACGGAAAATTATGGGGTTAAGGTCCAAAGAGAGGCTGTCGGCTTCATCCGGAAAAATAGTGAAGGACTTTTTGAGATAGAAACTTCACGGGAAATTTATCTGGCCAAGGCAATAATTTTGTCGATGGGGGCCAAAGCTCGCAAAATGGACATTCCGGGAGAAAAAGAATTCACAGGACGCGGAGTGTCGTATTGCGCCACTTGCGACGCGATGTTTTTTCGTGGTAAGACCGTAGCGGTGGTCGGCGGCGGCAACAGCGCGGCCACAGTTGCCTTGGAGCTCTCTGATTTTGCCACTAAAGTTTATCTGGTCAGCACGGAGGAAAGGCTTGCGGCCGAGCCGGCTTGGTTGGAAAAGATGGCTAATGATCCGAAAATAGAATTGATCAAGGGGACTAAGGTTTTGGAGATAAAAGGCGCCGATGTAGTGGAAAAAATAGTTCTCGATAGGGTTTATGATGACAAGACAAGCTTGGCGGTTGATGGCGTTTTCATCGAAGTCGGCACGGAACCGGGAGTGGAATTGGCGCAAAAGATCGGAGTGGCTATCGACGCGCAGAACTATATCCAAGTCAAAGAAGATATGAGCACTAATATAGAAGGTTGTTTCGCGGCCGGTGACATCACGACGGGATCGAATAAATTCCGCCAAGTCCTGACGGCGGCGGCCGAAGGGGCCATTGCCGCGAACGGAGTGTATAAAAAAATAAAACTAAACCAGAAATAAAAGAGTGTCTCCTTCTGGATACACTCACTCCTATGCCCTCTCTCTGCCAAACCCTCCAAAAAGAATATGTCGAACTGGAAAAGCTGCAACAAGAATTTGCCGCGGCCTTGGACGTGGCCGTGAAAACCAATGAGACCGCCAAAATCAAAGAA
>JBAYUI010000014.1:0-32486 GCA_041675165.1 Parcubacteria group bacterium
CGGCCATTGTTCCGAAAGTGATGATCTGGGCCACGTGATCGTCGCCATATTTTTCCCGCACATAGGCCAGAACTTCGTCGCGCCGGTCATCGGCAAAATCCATATCCACATCGGGCATTGAGATCCTTTCCGGATTCAAGAATCGTTCAAAAAGCAAATCATACTTGATCGGATCGATATCGGTGATGCCGATGAGATAGCTCACGAAACTGCCGGCGGCGCTCCCGCGTCCCGGACCGACCACGATCCCTTGCGCTCTCGCCCAGTTGACGAAATCCGCTACGATAAGGAAGTAGGAAGCGAAACCGGTTTTCTGTATGATGCCGAGCTCATAAGCCATCCTTTCTTTATGGATATCCGTTACGGCATCCCCGAATCTTTTTTGCAAGCCTTCCTCAGTCATCTTCAAGAGATATGTTTCCGCGTCAAATCCCGCCGGCACGTCGTAATGCGGCAGCTGAGTTTCGCCCAATTTGATTTCCACGTTGCACTTGGCGACCACTTCTTGCGTATTGGCGAGCGCTTCGGGAATATGTGCAAAATGTTCGGCCATCTCCTCCGGACTTTTGAGATAGAGTTCGAAATCCATCAGGTTCATCCGGTTAGTTTCGGTTACTTTGCGGTTGGTCTGGATGCACAGTAGAATATCCTGGATCTCATTATCCTCCTTTTTGACATAGTGGATGTCGTTGGTGGCGACCAAGGGAATGCCGAGTTTTTTGGAAAGTTTGATGAGCGCTTCATTGGCAATGGCTTGATTGGGATATTTGGGATGATGTTGGATTTCCAAATAGAAGTTGCCGACCCCGAAAATTTCTTGATATTCCAAAGCCAGTCTCTCGGCTTTTTCCAAACCGCTTTTGACGGCGGCGGATGGCACTTCGCCTTCCACGCAAGCGCTGAGCCCGATGAGGCCGTCGGAATATTTTCGCAGGAGCTCTTTATTGATGCGCGGCTTGTAATAGAAGCCGTCGATATGGGCGAAAGTGATGAGTTTCATCAAATTTTTATAACCGATTTCATTTTTGGCGAGCAAAATCAAGTGATATCGCGTTCGATCCTCGGTAGTATTGTTCTTGCTTTTGTAATCGCCGGCGGTCAGATACATTTCGCAACCGATTATGGGTTTGATGCCGCGCGCCTTGGCCTTGATGTAGAACTCCACTGCGCCGTACAGTACGCCGTGGTCAGTGATGGCCAAGGAATCCATCCCGAGCTCTTTGGCACGATCAAGAATGTCGTCGATCTTAGCCAAGCCATCGAGGAGAGAATAGTGAGTGTGGACGTGGAGGTGAGTGAATTTTACAGACATAGAGTTGGTTCAATTAAATTGGCTTTAAATTTCAAAATCCAAATTACAAATGTCAAATAAAGCTCAAAATCGAAAGGTCAAAATTTTTGTCATTTGGGTTTGGGATTTGATTTGACATTGAGATTTTGAAATTTGGATTTGGAAGTAAAATAAAAACCACTAAAAAATAGCAGTTCTCAAATTTGGATTAATGGTAGGCATAATTTTATGACCCTCCGAAATCCGGATTGCTCCAAGGACGCGGCAGGATGATTATGGGTGTAGTATAGCACAGAGTTTTCTCCATAACAAAAAAGAACCGGACTATAGTTCCAGATCTTTTTTGTTTCTTTTTTGTATACAGGCCTATATTCATTTCCGTCTTATGTGATAAGATAGAAATATTAAACGAAAGAACTATGAAAACACAAAATTCATTATCTCAAAAAACCGCAGATGTGTCAACTGGTGAAATTTTCAAGGAAGAAAGGAGTTTTTTGGCAGAAGGCTATGATTTTGTGGTGGGGATCGATGAGGCGGGGAGAGGACCGCTCGCCGGACCCGTAACCGCTGCGGCTGTCGCCTGGCGGAATATCCAATATCCAATACTCAATATTCAATCAAATCCCAACAACCAGGAATTTTTTAAAAATATTAACTTGATCAAAGATTCCAAGAAGCTTTCCGAGAAGCAGCGGGAGGCGTTGTATGATTTCATCCAAGATAATTTTTATGTCGGGGTGGGGATTTGCGATCACAGTACGATCGATCGGGTGAACATTTTGGAAGCGACGTACTTGGCGATGAAAAGCGCAATAGCTGCGCTAAATTCCAAAATCCAAATGTCAAATGACAAATCAAATCCAAATTTCAAATTTCAAAATTTCAAAAAAATAATCTTAGTGGATGGAAATAAAATCATTCCGAATTTAAGTATTGAACAGCGGGCGATTGTGGGCGGGGATGGTTTTGTGAAATCGATTGCGGCGGCCTCCATCATTGCCAAAGTGACGCGGGATCGGATGATGAGAGAAGCGCATTCCAAGTATCCGCAGTACAATTTTTTGCAACACAAAGGCTATGGTACTAAGATCCATATGGACGCGCTCAAAAAATTCGGGCCCTGCGAGATCCATCGGCGGAGTTTCCGTCCGGTCCGAGATGCGATCGATATGTATAGGATGATGATCAGCAACTAAAAGAATCAAAAGTCATCTTAACATTTTAGCATGTTAACAAAAAACCAAAATGCTAAAATGATTTAATGTTTTATCCTTGATTTTAAGCGGTTTTTAGGGTAAAATGGAACTATGAAAGAAGAAATTGAAAAAATTTTGAAGGAAACTATCGAAACACTCAAAAACCGAGAAAATTGGCCTGATTTTGAGACTTTTGAAATCGCAGTGGATTATCCGAAAAATGAAGTTTTTGGCGATTTCACGACCAATGTCGCGATGAGTCTGGGGCGCTTAGCCAAGAAAAATCCGTTGGAAGTGGCTAACGCATTGTCATTGGTCATCGGTCAACAGTCATTGACGAAGGCTATTTTTGATAAAGTGGAAGTGGTGGCGCCTGGATATCTCAATTTTTATCTTTCCAAAAAATATCTGCAGGACAAAGTGGCGGAGATAAATGAGCAGCAGGAAAAATTCGGTGACAATAATATCGGCCAAGGGATAAAGATAAATAATGAATTTATTTCCGCTAATCCGACGGGGCCGCTGCATCTGGGAAACGGGCGGGGTGGATTCTATGGCGATTCAGTCTCAAAAATTTTGAAGAAATCAGGGTTTGAAGTGACTAATGAGTATTATGTTAATGATGCAGGAGAGCAGGTTGTGAAGTTGGGTCATAGTGTTTTGAAAGATTCCGAAGCGGTCTATGGCGGGGAATATATAGATGAATTGAATAAGCGATTGGAATCGAAAACTAAAGATCCTATAGCTATAGGAGTTTTGGCCACTCACATTATTCTTGAAGAATATATCAAAAAGACTGTCCAAGAAAAAATGAAAATAGAGTTTGACTCTTGGATATCCGAGTCGATTGATTTGGGAGCTAAAAATTTTGGTGGATATGTAGATAAGGCAGTTGAAATTTTAAACGAAAAAGGATTGACATTTGAAGAGGAGGGAGCCTTGTGGTTGAAAACAACGAAGTTTGGGGATGATAAGGATCGAGTATTACAGAAAAGCAATAGGCAGAAAACATACTTTGCTTCCGACTGCGGATATCTTTTAAATAAAAAAGAAAGGAATTTTGATAATTTGATTGAAATCTGGGGAGCAGATCATCATGGGTATGTCAATAGGTTTCGCGCGGCTGCCCAGGCATTAGGTTTTAAAAAAGAACAAGTGCGATTTATCATTGTGCAACTGGTTAAGCTGGTAAAGAATGGCAAAGAAGTCAGGATGAGCAAGCGCGCCGGCAATGTCGTGTATATCGATGATTTGATCGAAAAAGTCGGACATGATGTGACGAGGTTTTTCTTTTTGATGTACTCGCCCGATACGCATATGAATTTCGATCTGGGTCTGGCGGAGGAACATTCGGAAAAAAATCCGGTCTTCCACGTGCAATACGCGCACGCCCGTATCTGTAGTATCTTAGGCAAGGCGGCAGACCTTGGAATAAATGCTGAAAAGGCTGATCTGACCAAACTTGTCCACGAAAAGGAATTGCTGCTTGTGCGCGAATTGGATAAATTCCCGGCTTTAGTGGCGGAAGTAGCGCAGTCATACGAAGTGCATAAATTGCCCTATTATGCCATCCGGCTGGCCGATAAGTTCCATTCGTTCTATAATGACTTAAAAGTCATCGACGCGGACGATCCGGAGCTGACCGCGGCTAGGTTGAAATTAATCGCGGCAACGAAAATAGTATTAAGAGAAGTGTTGAGACTCATCGGCGTCAGCTCGCCGGACAGGATGTAATAATTAGCGAAAAAAATATGAAAATTGGAATTGATGCGCGTACGATTTTAAATCCGGAGCAGGGCGATGCCATCGGCGTGGGGCACTATACCTATCAATTGATCCGCCATCTTCTGGCGATCGACAAAGAGAATGAATATGTCTTATTCTTCGATTTCCGTGTGCGAGAGAAAGATATCAAAAAATTCGCGCAACCGAACGTGAAGATAAAGTTTTACCCATTTTCCGATTACAAGAAATATCTGCCCGGCGCCTATAACGAAATCCTAGGCATGGCCACTTTGGTCGGGGAGCATCTGGATGTGGTGCATTCCACGTCTCCGATGAGCCGCATACCGGTGAGCTATCGAGGAAAGATGGTGGTGACCGTGCACAATCTGGCCGCTTACAAAGTGCCGGACGTTTTTCCGCAGCTCAAGCGTACCAAGATCAAAACAACCACTTCGCTCATGGTCAGTCATGCCGATAAGATCATTGCGGTTTCAAATTCGACCAAGAATGACATTATGGAAATTTTTGAAACCGAAGAAGAGATGATAAGAGTCATCCATAGCGGATTCGACAAACGGATGAGTGAGGAATCAAAAATGTCCAGGGAAAAAGTTTTGGAAAAATATGGTATCGGCAAGGACAAAAAATATATATTGTTCCTCGGCACGATCGAACCGATCAAAAACATCACGCGGCTTTTCGAAGCTTTCAAAAAATTCAAAGAAGATAGCATCAAGGAAAATGGCAAATGCAATCATAAACTCATAATGTCCGGCAAGAACGGTTGGCTCGCGCAAGAATATCGCCAGATTGCGAAAGATTTGGGCTTGGCTAAAGATATCATTTTCACTGGTTATGTCATCGGGGACGAATTGGTGCCGCTTTTCAAGAACGCCGATTTCTTCGTGATGCCGTCGCTCTATGAAGGTTTCGGCATGACGGTGCTCGAGGCTTTCGCGACGGGGACACCGGCCATTGTCAGTAACGTTTCTTCTATCCCAGAGGTAGCTGGGGACGCGGCTATCCTCGTGAATCCTTTGAAGATGGAAGAGATCGCGGAGGCGATGAAACGCCTAGCGGCGGATGAAAAACTCAAAGATGAATTGCGCGCCAAAGGCTTGAAACAGGTGGAGAAATTCAATTGGGAAAAGTGTGCTCGTGAAACGCTAGAAGTGTATAAAAGTTTGAAATAATATTTTTATATGTTTAAATCTGTTTCCAATGAGGAAGCGAAAAAACTGATCCAAGAAAAAAAAAGGGATGCGAAGTTTTCGGTGATTGATGTGCGGACGCCGGAAGAATTTCACGAAGGAGCGATTGACGGCGCAAAAAATATCAATCTGTATGATCCGAACTTCCGAACGGAGCTGGACAAATTGGACAAAAAAGTGGTTTATCTGATATATTGTAGGAGTGGCGCTCGTTCGAAAACGGCCTTGGAAATTATGCGGATGCTCGGTTTCGAAACAGTGTACGAGCTCGACAATGGTTTTATGAATTATGTATAAAAGCGCTTGAGGGACTATCCATCCCGATGCTTCTGAAAAGAAATCCCTTCGGGGAGAGTAGAATTCAGCGGGTTCCGCCTCAGCGGCGGATAAAGGCCCGTAATAGCCGCAATGAAGTCTTGTCAGCTAGACTGATGGGAGAAGTAAGGTGGTACCGCGAAATTATTTCGTCCTTATGCATATTTTTTGCATGAGGATTTTTTTGTAATAATTTAAAATTCTACGTTATGTTTAAAAAAGTGGATTTGAAGAAAAAGTATTCAGAGATGGAAAAAGAGGTGATTGGTTTTTGGAGAGAGAATGGAACTTTCAAAAAATCTGTCGAGCAACGTGACAAAAAAGATGCCTACGTTTTTTATGATGGGCCTCCTTTCATTACTGGTGTGCCGCATTATGGAACATTGCTTTCTTCAATCGTGAAAGATGTAGTGCCGAGATTTTGGACTATGAAAGGCAAGCGCGTGGAAAGGCGTTGGGGTTGGGATTGTCATGGTTTGCCAGCGGAAAATCTAGTGGAAAAGAAATTGGGCATCAAAGATAAACGCGATATTCCAAAAATCGGGCTGGAAAAATATATCGAAACTTGTCACGCTGAAATGGTGCAGGGCGGCAGTGTCTGGGAAGATACGATTGAGCGGATCGGGCGCTGGGTGGAATTTAAAAATGCCTACAAAACCATGGACAAAGAATATATGGAAAGTGTCTGGTGGGCGTTCAAGACTCTTTATGAAAAAGGAAAAATCTATGAAGGAGAAAAAGTGTTGATGTATTGCACTCGCTGTGCCACTCCGATTTCTAAAGCGGAGGTAGCGATGGATAACAGTTACAAAGTTGTAACTGACCCGTCGGTTTATGTGAAGTTTAAATTAAAAAATGAAAAGAATAAATATTTACTAGCTTGGACCACGACACCATGGACACTTCCTTCTAATAGCGCTATAGCCATTAATGAAAATATAAAATATAGTGAGATTCAATATGGGGATGAAATTTTTATTATAGCTGATTCTTTGATTGAAAGGGTTATGACTGATGAAAAACATGCACCTCTCCGCTATGAGAAGATAGCTACTTATGCCGGAAAGGAATTAGTTGGAAAGGAATATGAGCCATTGTTTGATATAGAAATTAGAAAAGAAAATTCATTTAAAGTTTGGCATGCAAATTTTGTTCATGACGAAGAAGGGACAGGAATTGCTCATGAATCTCCAGCTTATGGAGAAGAAGATTATGAGTTGAGCAAGGATAACAATTTTCCTTGGGTTATGTCAGCGGATGAAAATGGAAACTATATTTTTGGTAGATGGGTCGGCAAAAATGTTTGGGAGGTTAACAAGGAAATCGCTAAGACATTAAAAGAGGAGGGCGTGGTTTTTAAAATTGATTATGTTCAGCATGAATATCCACATTGCCATCGTTGTGGGACAAAGCTGATGTACCGGGCGCATCCGAGTTGGTTCATGGACATCGAGGGGCAAAGGGCGCAAATGCTAGAAGAAAATACAAACATCAATTGGTTTCCAACTCACTTCAAAGATAAGAGATTCAAAAATACAGTTGAAACCGCGCCGGATTGGAATTTGAGCCGCGATAGGTTTTGGGCCACCCCCATTCCGGTCTGGCGAGGCACAAAAGAAGATGGAGTAGTTGTTGAAAAAGTCGTTGGCAGTTATGCGGAACTCAAAGAACTTTCCGGCACAGAACTCAATGATTATCATCTGCCTTATGTGGATAAAATTGAATTTGAGTTGGACGGCGTGAATATGAAAAGAATCGAAAAGGTGATGGATTGCTGGTTTGAATCCGGTTCCATGCCATTCGCGCAATTCCATTATCCTTTTGAAAACAAGGAAAAGTTTGAAGAAAATTTCCCTGGAGATTTCATCTCTGAATACGTGGGTCAAGTGAGAGCGTGGTTCTATTATTTGCATGCCGTTTCAGTCGGCCTTTTTGGAAAAGTTGCGTTTGAAAATGTGATTGTAACCGGCACGATTGCTGGTTCGGATGGAAAGAAGATGAGCAAGTCCTTGGGCAACTATACTGACCCAAATATTTTACTGGATAAATATAGCGCTGATGCTCTGCGCTATTTATTGGTAAGCTCGCCGCTTTTGAACGGCGATGATTTTGCCTTGATTGATAAGGACGTCTCGGACATCCAACGGAAACTTGGAACACTTTGGAACAGCTATGGGTTTTTTGTGATGTATGCCAATGTGGACGATTGGTCAGCTCAAGCCAATGGTCAAAAACCAGAAGCTACAAATTTATTGGATAAATGGATTGTGTCAAAATTACATACGCTCATTAAAACAGTAAATAAAAATATGCTGGCTTATGATTTGCCAAATGCTACTAAGCCAATGATGGATTTTATTGATGAGTTGTCCAATTGGTATATCCGTCGTTCAAGAAAAAGATTTTGGAAATCAGAGAATGATGGCGACAAGAATGAGGCCTATCAGACGCTGTATTATGTCTTGGTGGAACTGTCAAAGGTGATGGCGCCGTTCACACCATTCGTGGCGGAGGAGATTTGGAGAAATTTGAGTGGTGTTTCTCAACCCCTCCGTACAGAGTCTCAACCCCTCCCCAGCCCTCCCCTCCGTACAGGGGAGGGGGTTTCTTGTGACTCTGTGCATTTGCAGGATTTTCCGATGGCGGATGAAAAATTGATCGATGAGAAAGTGAATGAACAAATGCAAGCTGTGCGTGACATTGTCACAGTGGGCTTGCAACTCCGCGCTAAGAGCGGCATCAAAGTGCGCCAACCTTTGTCTGAACTGAGAATTACGAGCTATGGATTAAGCGAAGAACTTCTGGAGATCATCAAAGAAGAAGTGAATGTGAAAGAGGTTGTAATTGTTGAAGAGGTTGAAGATGGTGAAAATGTTATTTGGAGCGAAGAGGCGAAGGTCGGTCTGAATTTTGAAATCACGCCCGAACTGAAGTTGGAAGGTCAAGCCCGTGAAATCGTGAGGCACATCCAGCAGATGAGAAAAGAGGCGGGTTACGAAGTTGACAATCGCATCACGGTGGGTTACAGTGGAATGCCACAGATATTTGAGAATGAAGAATTGGGGCGGATCATCGCCAAGGAAACCTTGGCCAAGGAAGTTCTTTCCCAAAGGAGCGGTTCTCCGGAAGATGATCTGGAAAAGGAATTTGAGATCGACGGAGAAAAAATCAAAATCTCAATCAAAAGATAAGGAGGGTGTATGTTCCAGAACATTGATTGCGGATTGTTGGGATATTTTTTTATCGGAGTGATCCTTGCTTGTGTTATCATTGGAGGTGTCGTGGGGATGTCTCGGAAGATAGACAAACCTAAAAAGTCAGGTAAACACATTTGAGAGGAGGGAGTATGGGAGAACTGACGGGTTCTACGATAGTGATCATTATCATTTTAGCGCTTCTGGTGTTAGGTTTGGTGATAAATAAGCTTACAGCATCCGAGGAGGCGCCGGAAAAAACAATCGCAGACATATATAGGGAGGACGCTGCCCTAAAGCAGGAAGAAGACTGAAATGCGAAAAAATATTTTTATAAAAGTTTCCGTCCGGATGCTCGGCGGAAACTTTTTTCTTTTTTAGGCGATGATTAAAACGCTTGCATCAGAGGCAAAAGTATGCTATAATTAGATTGTAAGTGGCTGAGGAAAGCCAAAATACGGGTTAAAAGACCCGTTTTTCTTTTTTTTGACCAGAACAAAAAAATGCGCAAACAAACACTAAAAACTAAATATTCCGTCCAAACTGTCTTTCTGACATTCGTTTTTACAGTTTTAGCTGTACCGGTGAGCGCCAGCGAAATCACGCCTGACAATGTTATAAGATATGTGAATATGGCGCGTGAGTCCCAAGGGATTAATAGCTTGGCCGTCAGCGCCAAGCTGACAAAGATTGCTCAGGACAAATTGGCTGATATGGTAGCCAATAAATATTTCGCGCATACTTCTCCCGCGGGTGTGAATCCGTGGTATTGGTTTCAGAAAGAAGGTTATGATTATCATTTTGCCGGAGAAAATCTAGCTATCAATTTCAAGACGGCCGAAGATGAACAAATGGCTTGGATGGCCAGTCCGACGCATCGCAAAAATATTTTAGAGGACAGATTCCAAGAGATCGGCGTGGCAGTTGGAACGCAAGAGCTTGACGGACAAACTTCGATTATCGCCGTGCAAGAGTTCGGGGCGACGTTCGCCGGCACGGCGGATGAGGGAAAGAATTTTTCTCCTTTGCAGCATTCGGATATGATGAGGAAAGATGGTGAAATTGTTCCGCAAGTCTTGTCGGCCAAAAGTACGACGCCGGAGCAGACCGTTGCCACAAGAGGTCAGGACGGGGGACAGTATGGAATTTTGAATCGGTTCTCGAAAAACAAAGCAGAAATTATGGAGCAGGCCTTTTGGGCGGTTATGTTTTTCTTGATTTTTTCTATCGTGTTGACATCTACGGCCTTTCTGGCTTTGGCGATGGATAAAATGTGGGCAATTTTGGAACTGGAGAAAACCAAAAACACAGAGAATGTGGCTAAATAATGGCAAAATAATCTAATTTTGCAGGATAAGATCGGACGCCTTAATCCCGCTTCTTCGTCTTTTTTTGACAATTTTTGAAAAGCGTGATTAACTTAAACATCATTTACGGCCGATAGAAGAGACAATAGTACTTTCAAAATACAAGAGAGGAGGGGAAAAGTGGAAAAAAATGGAGAATTTGAGAAGAAAACCGTAAAAATCTTATTGGCGGAAGATGAAGCGACTAATATGGAAATATTAACGCGTGTCTTGGATAGGATCGGGCATGCACCGGAAAAAGCGCAAAATGGGGAGGAAGCCATTGAACTTCTGAGAGAGAAAAAATTCGACATAGTTATAACAGACTATATAATGCCCAAGAAAAATGGGGTAGATGTCATTTGCTTCATCCATGAAAATTCCAATGGTAATTATCCCCGGATAATAGTGATATCCGGAACCTTTTTGGACTTTGAATGCGAACTGTTTCAACGGATCCCGAGAGAAGAAGCTATTATTTCCTTTATCCAATTACTATCTAAGCCATTACGCATTACTGATTTTAAGGCGGCTGTGACATCGGCGATGGTATAACGTTTAGAATGTTGAACAATACCGCCCAAGGAGGAATATTTTTCCTCCTTGGGCTTTATTTTATATTTATTCAATATGCGGTAAGATATAGGGAGGAAGATTTTTGAGGTTTTTTCAAAGAAATGGACTATAAATATCAAGCTATTGTTTTAGGCAAATATGACATTGCGGAAACTGACCGGATCTATGTGCTCTATACCAGAGAAGCGGGCAAGATCCGTTTGGTGGCGCACGGAGTGCGGAAACCGCAGGCCAAGCTGGCGGGCAATCTGGAAACACTTTCGCATCTAGAGGTGTTTGTGGCGCGCTCGCGCGGCAGAGGAAAAATTACCGGGGTGATTCCGACGGATTTTTTCGCGACGGTCAGAGAAAAAATCCATATCTTGGAAAAAGTTTTTTGGGTGGTGGGCGTCTTTGACCGGCTGGTCACCCAAGAAGAAAAGGATGAAAAAATATTTGATTTGTTGCTCGGCTATCTGCGAGCTATGGAGGATGTACAAGAAGAGGATCTTGCCAAAGTAGATATCTTGACGTACGGCTTCATCTTCAAACTCTTCCATTTGGCAGGGTACGGCTTGGAGATGGGCAAATGTGTCAGTTGCGGCCAGGCGCTCCGGTCGAATGAAAATTTTTTCAGTGCCGAACGAGGCGGAACTATCTGCCGCGGGTGCGCGGAAAATGAGACAGAAAGGATGCGGATAACGGATGAAAGCATAAAATTCATCCGCCTGTTTCTGGAGAACAAGATTTCCAATCTGGGGAAAATAAGGGCGGAAGAAAAGAAATTGAGCAATTTGAAATTGGTGGCGCATCGAACGATCAAGTGGGTCGGGTGAGGGGTCCTTACAAGGGAGCCCAAAAAGTTTGATGGATGGTGGAAAATCAGATATAATAAGAGTATTAAAAATAAAAATCAATATGTCTCTTTTTGATATCAGGAAAAAATTATACAAAAAAGATCCGCCCCTGAATATTTCCGAGCATCCGATCAGTGAATATGATCCAAGTGCCTCCAAGATCAGTACGGGCGCTTATAGCGAGGAAGACCTGTGGCTGGAAAAAAAGGCCGGATTGCAAGTGTCGGAGAAGCGAGTGATTGGAAAAGGCTTGATCATCCTAGGCTCTATATTGGCCATAATCTTGGCGGCGGTCATAATTTTTGAATTCCGACTGGTGGCTTTCAACAAGCGCAACGCTCAAGTGGTCATTGCTGGTCCGGAACAGATCAAAAGCGGGCAGCTGGTGAGATACGAGATCACTTACAAGAACAACAACTGGGTCAATATGAAGAACGCGACTGTTAAGATCCATTATCCGGAGAATTTTCGGCCCGAGCCCGACAAGAATTTCAAGATTGACACGCCGACTTCCGGTATATATTCTCTTGGAATAGTGATGCCGCGCTCTTCCGGTAAGATTGTTTTTAGCGGCAAAGCGTACAGTCCCAAGGGTGCTCTCATCTATCTCAAGACGGATTTTTCCTATCAACCATTCACCTTTGCCGGTCAATTCGAAGCCAACGCGCAGTTGGGCGTGAGCGTGATTCCGGCGCCAATCACTTTGGAAATCCATGGACAGCAAGATGTTGTCAGTGGCAATGCCATAGATTATGCAGTGACATACAAGAATGATGGCAGTGAGACGATGGAAGGTTTGCAGGTGAAGGTGGCGTATCCGGAAGGATTCACTTTTGTTTCTTCTTCGCCAGCGGCGACAAAGGATAACAATATCTGGCAGCTTGGCGCGCTGGGACCTGGAGAGTCCGGCCGGATAAGTATAAATGGAAGACTGGAAGGCGTGAATGGAATGACGAGAACAGCTGGGGTTTCTGTCGGAGTTATGGATGGGGGAGAATTTATGAGTTATAACGATGAAGCGATGGACACGAAAATGGCGGCTTCTCCGCTTCTCATCGCCCAGACGGTCAATGATCAAAAACAACTCAACGCTAACGCCGGGGAATATCTGCAATTCAAGATAGCCTATCAGAATAGCGGCAATATTGGGTTGCGCGATGTGATTGTGACCGAAAAATTGGACAGTCCGGTTTTGGATTATTCCACGCTGGATATCAAAGGCGGAAAATTCGATGCGTCGACCAAACTGATTACTTGGAAAGCTTCTGATATCGAGGCTTTTAAGACTTTGAACCCCGGGGTCGGGGGGTTGATCAATTTCTCCATCCATGTTAAGAATAATATTCCGCTAGACGGCAAGGATAAGAAAAATTTTGTCATTGTGAGCTTGGCCAAAATCGATAGTCCGGACGTTCCGACGCCTATCGCTACGAACAAGATAATTTCCAGCAATGAAATGGATATGAAGCTCAACAGCAAGATGATCCTTGAGACGAAGGGTTTCTATAATGATTCGACCATCTCCAATTCCGGACCGATCCCGCCGATTGTCGGACAGGAAACTACCTATACGATGCATTGGAAAGTGCGCAATGTTTCCAATGATATTTCCGACGCGAAAGTCTCAGCTATCTTGCCGACCAATGCTACGATGACCGGAAAATTCTTTCCGGACGATGCGCGGATAAACTATAATGAAAGGACCAATTCCATTGTTTGGGATATAGGCAAGATAGACGCCGGAACTGGCGTGCTGAATGATCCCTTGGAGGCGGCTTTCCAGATAAAGATAAAGCCGTCAGTCGATCAGTTCAATAAAGAAGTCGGGCTTTTAGGAATTTCCACTTTTTCGGCCAAAGACCTTTTTACGAGAGATGACCTGTCGGTCGCCAGCGCTACCAAGAGCTCCAGTCTTCCCGAGGATGTGCCGCTGACTAAGGCCGGCGGAGGCCGAGTTTCTAATTGAGATAAGTTACAATCTGATGTTTGAAATAACAGGAAAAAGCGGAACGGGAAGAATGGGCAAAATCAAGACAAAAAGCGGAGAGATCAAAACTCCGTTTTTTATGCCTGACGCGACGCGCGGCTTCGTTAAATCGCTCAGCGGAAAGGATCTGGAAAATCTCGGAGTGGATCCGATGGTGGTCAACACTTATCATCTGTTCTTGAATCCCGGAATGGAGCTTATCAGGGCGGCCGGTGGGGTGCATAAGTTTATGCATTGGTCACATCCGCTACTCAGTGACTCGGGTGGTTATCAAGTTTTTTCACTCATACATAAGAATCCCGCGATGGGGAAGATTATGGACGACGAAGTCGTTTTCCGTGATCCCTCCAGCGGCAAAAAACATACGCTTACTCCGGAAAAATCCATTGAGATCCAGTTCGATCTGGGAGTGGATATGATGGTGGTTTTTGACGATCCTCCGCCGAATGATTATTCCAAAGAAAAAATTTCAGCGGCCGTGGAACGGACCATCGCGTGGGCGAAGCGTTGCAAGGTTGAATATGCGCGTCAGATCGAGAAAAGGAAAATCAGCGAAGCGGATCGGCCGCTCATTTTCGGTGTTATCCAGGGCGGAGAGCATCCGGATCTTCGGCAACATTGCGCGTCCGAACTGGTTAAGATCGGTTTTGACGGGTATGGTTTCGGGGCGCGGCACGTGGATAGCGAGGGAAGATTTCTGGAAGGGGTCATGCGGGCAACGGCGGATTTTATCCCTGAAGACGCTTTGCGTTTCGCGCTCGGCGTGGGCACGCCGGAAGATATCGTGAGGTGCCACGCATTGGGTTGGGATATGTTTGATTGTGTCATTCCGACGAGAGAAGGAAGACACGGAAGACTTTTCCTGCGGAAAAGTAATTTCAAATTTCAGCCAAAGACCGATCCGCCTATGGCGGAAAATATCAATGCTAAAGAAAATGCGAATGCGGAATTTTATGAGACAATAAATATCAATAATGGAAAATTTGCGGAAGATTTTTCGCCTATTTCCGAGGATTGTGATTGTGAACTTTGTCAGAATCATACGCGGGCTTATCTGCATCACCTGTTCGTTTCCAGAGATCCTCTTGGAATGCGGCTGGCGGCCGCGCATAATTTGAAATTTTATATGAAGTTGATGGAAGGCTTGAGGAAAATATGATCGGATCCATACTGATGATTATTATTGTTCTGGCACTGGTCGTTCCAACTGTGTACGCTTTTCATGTTGGCGCGCCTATCCTTTTTACGCCTAAAAGTTCGATCAGACAGGCGCTTGAATTTTGTGAAGTCAAAAAAGGTCGGAAATTTTATGATTTGGGTTGTGGTACGGGAAGAAACGTGATTGTGGCTGCCAAGGAATTCAACTTAGATTCCGTGGGGCTGGAGCTTTCCCCGATACTATTTTTGATATCAAGAATGAATTTATCCTTGAGTCGGGTGCCGGCGGAAATACGACTGAAAAATATGTATAAGGTTGACCTGAGCCAAGCGGATGTTGTATGCTGTTTTCTGACTCCCAAGGCTATGCGGAAGCTCGCGCCGAAATTCGAAAGAGAGCTGAAAAGCGGAGCCAAAATAATTTCCTATTGTTTCAGACTGCCCGATTGGGAGCCGCTAAAAATAATCGATACGGATAATCCCGGAAAAATTTTTATCTATGAAAAAAAATAATGATCGCCAAAGAAGCATCCGGAGCGCTTTCTAAGAAGGGAATATGTTCATGGAATTCCATTTCTCATCTTGCTTGTCTGTCTGTGTCAAGTGCTAGCGGTTCAGCACTCGCAATTCGGTTCCACGCGGTAGAATAAGATAGTAAGAATCCTTGATGGCCGGATTGAGCCTTTCTAAGTCAGAGAGGCTTATTTTTTTCTCTCTGGATAAGCCGAAAAGGCTGATCTTCCGGTCGAGTTCGATCTTGGAGAAAACCGGTTTGAAATTTTCCACCGAAGGCACCAAATGATTATCTTGGATGATTCTGTAAAAAGCATGGAATTTTCCGGGGTAGTTGATATTTTCCTTGAAACCGCTGAGTATCTCTAGGAGATAGGCACTGTTGCTCTTGTAGGTTTTCGGAATATGTAATGTTTTGCCGGCTTTTATGGGTCTGTAATTGAGAGGAGGATTGAGTGATTTCAAAAGGTCTGGATCAATGGCAAATTTTTTGGCAATCTCTTTCAGCGTGTCGCCTTTTTTTATGGTGTAGGAATCATTGTCCAATTCGCTCTGGATCTTGGCATTTATGGTTTCCTCTAGCCAGTGATAAAAATCTTCCAGAGAAAATTTTCTTTCCTGAGGAATTTTGATGTTGCCCGGACGGATATTTTTCATATTTTCCAACCAGGCCGGATAACTTATTTTAGGATCAGCATTGGCCCTGTAAAGGAGCGGCAGAGAAGTCTTGAAATGATCGGCGACGGCATAAAGAGTCTTTCCCTTTTCCAGATAGTGGGTCTGGCGGATGGAAATTTCCTTCTCCGGCAGGGAGAGTTCTTTCTTGCTGAGCGACTTGAGAAATTCATCGACATAGCCTCCGTTATAGGCTAAGAGTGAAAGATCCCAATTATCGTCTTTTTCGCCAAAACGTTTGTGGTTATCTGCCAGATGGGCCGCACAGAGCTCGGCACTCTTCAATGGATCAAGGCGTTCATCGTATTTGTCATCGACTTTGAGGTTGAATTTTTTCAGCCTAGCGGTACTTTCTACTATTTGATAAGGCCCGACGGCGCCCGCTTCGGAAACATTTTTCGTTTGGAAATATGATTCTGCAATGGCGAGGTAGATGAATTTTTCCGGCACGCCATAATGTTGAAAGATTTTTGTTATATCATCCATCCATGGGGCCATCCTTTCCAGTCCTTGCACGATGCCTTGCTGATAATTGAAACTGCCGGGGGTGTGCTCTTTTTGCCACTGATGGAAAATAGCGGAGCGAGTCGTCTTATCCAGAGTTATGCGCCTCCGTTTTTCTATCTGTTCGCGGAAAGTTTTTCCGATAACTTCATTGTCGGAGGAGTCGATGTCGATGTATCTTTTGGCTTTTTCCAGCTGTGCTTTCCGATCAGCCTCCCTATATTCGGTCCGAAGCCGATCCGTATCTTCAGCCGCACCGTCGGAAAAATCTTTCCCCCGTATAAATTTTTCAATAAGCGGTTTCTCAAGTAACTTCGCGGCCACGGCGGCAAGCAATGTTCCGCCGGCTATCTTCATAATACCTCGCCGATCAAAAGCATTTTCCGAGGTTCCTTTTTCCGAGTCATTTTGAACAGGAACGTTTTTTGGGCGCTCTATCCGACGGGTGTTTTTTGGCTGGTTGAATGTTTCAAAAAATCTCATACCTTTATTATATCTTAAAAATAGAGGATAATGAAATAGGCAGATTGACTATTTTTTTGAAAAAAGATAAAACGGATAGAGTGGTAAAGTAAAGTTTATGGATGAAAATGATGAAAAAAAATTAAAATTCGAATTGTTGGCACCGGCGGGCAATCTGGAAAAGCTGAAATACGCCTTTGCCTATGGTGCGGACGCGGTCTATTGCGGCGTGCCGGATTTTTCGCTGCGGGTGCGCATCAATAAGTTCGATGAAGAATCATTGCGAGCCGCAGCGGAGTACGCGCAGAAACGGAAGAAGAAAATATATATCACGCTCAACATCTATGCCCATAATGCTCATTTGGAAAGGATAGCCGCACATTTGAAATTTTTAAGAGACTTGAAGATCGATGGAGTGATCGTGAGTGATCCCGGCATCATAAATTTGGTGAAAAAATATCTGCCGGCGGTCGACATCCATCTGTCCACGCAAGCCAATGTGACTAATATCGAAGCGGTGAAATTCTGGCAGACTGTCGGCGTGAAACGGATCGTGTTGGCCCGCGAAGTCACGCTTTCTGAAATCCGTGAGATCAAAAAAGCTGTCCCGAAGATGGAATTGGAATATTTCATCCACGGCGCGATGTGCATGAGCTATTCCGGACGTTGCATCTTGTCAAAGTGGATGAGCGGCAAGAGCGCGAACTTGGGGGATTGCACGCAACCGTGCAGGTGGAAATACAAAACAGTCAATAGTCATCAGTCATCGGTTGAAAGTGATCTGCTTAGAATGAGCGTTGTTGATGATAAGGGTAAATTTGAGATGGATCTGGAGGAGAATCAGCAGGGGACATATTTTTTCAATAGCAAGGATCTGAACCTATCGGCGCACATCCAGGATCTGGCGGAGGCGGGCGTGACAAGTTTCAAGATCGAGGGACGGGCCAAGAGCGCCTACTATGTGGCGGTGGTGACGCGGGCGTATCGCAAAATAATAGCGGCACTTGGCAAAAGTAATCTGCCGCAGGTGATCAGGGCGCAGCAAAAGGAATTGGACAATCTGGTGAATAGAGGATATACCAAAGGTTTTTTGCTCGGTGCGGAACCGGAACATAATTTCTCTGGCAAGCTGAGCGGAACGCCGTATAAATTTTGCGGTGTCGTGGAAGGGAAGAAAAAAATTGACGGAAAAGTTTTCAATATTATTTTTTCGCATAATGAAATGTATGCGCGGGACGCCATTGAGGCAGTCACGCCCGACGGAAATTTGAAAGTCAAGATCAAGAAAGCATTGAACTGCAAACTGGAAAAAGTTCTCGAAATCCACGGCGGGCACGAGAACCGATTTTTTGTGCAATTTGATCAGGTCTTGTCGGAAATGACGCTGCTCCGCCGAAAAAACTGACTTGTGACTAAGTCAGGATCCTGATTAAGGTGCGGCCGAAGATCCTAACGCGAGTGGCAAGGGTGATAAGGTTGAAAAAAATGTTCCGGATGGGCCAAGAGATGATGACAACGCCCACTATGGCTTCATGCAGACGCTTGTCCCAGAGAGCCGCGCGAGTCTTTTTCGCTCTATGGTTCTTGTCGAGGATCGTTCTGGCGATGTCTTCTCCGGAGACGAGCGCTTGATAGATGCCCTCGCCGGTGAAACTGTCAGCGAGGCCGGCCGCGTCGCCAGCGAGGAAGATGTTGCCGAATTTCCAACCTCGATAATCACAATTGATGAGAAAAGCTTCGCGCTTCGCGCTTTTGAGATCGATATTCTTCTCTTTCGCCCATCTCTCGAATTTTTTCTGGGCGCGGATCGGATCATATGCTTTTTGCGGGTAACCGTAGCCGATGGAGATGTGATCCTTGTGGGGGAAGATCCAGGAATACCAAGCGCTGAAAAATTTGGAATCGAAAAAAACTTCAAAGTCGGAAAATTTCCCCAAAGGAATCTTGTATTGGATGGCCACTCCTGCCAGAAGAGTCTTTTTCTTGAGGAAGCGCCGAACGATGGAATTTGAACCATCGGCGCCGATGAGATGGTCAAAGCCGATCTTTTGGTGATCATTGGTAATGATGAATTTTTTTTCAATCTTGGTGACATGCGCGTCAGTCCGTATGTCGACGAAATTACGATTGATCTTTTCCAATTGCCATTGGCCCAATCTTTTCCGGTCGACGGTGTAGAAAAAAACCTCATCAAACGTGATGCGTGAATTGCAGTGAGAAGCGTTGAAAACTATTTCCTTGTATTTATAATCGATGACTTCCTCCGGAAGATTGAGATAGCGGATGCTTTTCGGGGTGAGTCCGCCGGCACAGATCTTGGGTCCGATTTCGTGATTTTTTTCCAAGAGCAAAACAGACTTCCCGGCGTCGCCGAGAATTTTCGCGGCAGTGAGGCCCGCCGGACCTGCCCCGATTATGATGACATCGTATGATTCCATAAAACCAGTTTGAAAAATTTCATAACTATCTGCATTATATACCAAGCAGCCTTTTTGACAAAACTTCCGGCGCGTGATATAAAAGAAGTGCTCTTGGGGTTTGGCTCCCGAGATTAGAAATTTTTAAAAGAGTTCTCTGCTTTTGGCAGAGAGAATTCAGGTGGAACCGCGGACTTTATGTAAGTAATTAATTAATTAATTACTTACCTTGTTACATAACAAGTTGAAGCTCGTCCTGAACATGCGAATTTTTTTGTGTGTTTGGGACGAGCTTTTTGTTTTTTTGAAAATAAAAAAGCCTTGCGCAAGGCATAGAGTGTATGTTTGGCAAGACTTTGGGGAGGTCGGGTAGGCTATTCACCAATACTGTCTATATGATCATAGCCGATAATGAGGCGATGTTCTGCCAGAAATTCGGTTACCTTATAATAGGTGTTAAAGGTAAACGGACATATCTCTGTTGGTAAATCAACTTCATTGGAAGGAACCGGAATCCCTGCATCTGATAATGTTTGTATTATTTCAGATTTTTGTGAAAAAACAGTAGCTCTTTCTCTCAAGCTTCGGCCTGGGCGAATTACTACGGCATATCCTCCAGTCTTCTCAATGATGTCCTTGTTTTGTGTATCCGGTTCTGTTATGAGAGCATAATTTTCCTTCATGGCTATCTCCTTGTAGTGAAATATTTTGAATAAGAACAGCTTTAATTCAACTAATATCAATGTTATGATATCAAAAAATGATAACGTAAAAGACAAGAAAAGTCAAGAGAATAACATGATGGAAAAGATGACCTCTCTTTGCAAGCGGCGAGGATTTGTTTTCCCGTCGAGCGAAATCTATGGCGGATTTGCCGCCATTTATGACTATGGGCATTATGGCACTTTGCTCAAGAACAACATCCGTGATGCGTGGTGGAAACATATGGTGCAGCTGCGAAGCGACGTGGTCGGGCTCGACAGTGCCATTTTTATGCATCCGAAAACGTGGGTGGCGTCGGGGCATGTAGGTGGTTTCAATGATCCGCAAGTAGATTGCAAGAAATGTAAATCTCGTTTTCGCGCTGATCATATTTTGGAAGAATTCGGTATCAGTGCCGATAAAGCACCCCTAGAAGAACTTAATGCGCATTTGGACAAATTGCGCGCTGAGAAAAAATTGAAGTGTGCGGCTTGTGGTTCGACTGATCTGACGGAAGCGAAAATATTTTCGCTGATGGTCAAATCCAATATCGGTTCGCCGACCGATGAACTGAAAGAAGAAAACGTAGTCTATCTGCGGCCGGAAACGTGCGGCGGAATATATTTGGAATATAAGAACACAGTGGATTCTTTGCACGTGAAGCTGCCATTTGGCATCGCGCAGGTGGGCAAGGCTTTCAGGAATGAAATCGTGGCGCGCCAATTCATTTTCCGGACGCGCGAGTTCGAGCAGATGGAAATGCAATATTTCCTGCATCCGAGCGTGATGAAAGATAAATATGAAGATTGGAAAAAAACGCGTTGGAGCTGGTACCTGGAATTTGGCATCAAGGAAAGCGAGATCCGTTGGTATAAACATGAAAAGTTGGCGCACTATGCGTCGGAAGCGTTTGACATTGAATATAATTTCAAATCATTAGGCGGCTTCAAAGAGGTGGAGGGCATCCACGCGCGCGGCGATTGGGACTTGTCGCAGCACTCCAAATTCTCGGGCGTGGACTTGAGTTATTTTGACGAAAAAACTGGCGAGCGATTTGTGCCACACATCATGGAAACTTCCGTGGGCTTGAACCGCTTAGTCTTGATGTTTTTGGATCAAGCTTACCAAGAAGAAACAGTCGGTGAGGACACACGCGTGGTTTTGAAATTGGACAAGCGACTAGCTCCTGTTAAAGTGGCTGTTTTACCACTTTCCAAAAAAGAAGAATTATCTGTACCGGCGAAAAAGATTTATGAAGAGTTGAGAGAAAGTTTCATGGCGGAATACGACGAAACGCAATCGATCGGCAAACGATACCGCCGTCAAGACGAAATCGGCACGCCTTTTTGTGTGACTGTCGATTTTGAAACCCTGAACGACCAAGCGGTGACAGTGCGGGAACGTGATACAATGAAACAAGAGAGGATTAAGATAGAAGAATTGGAAATTTATTTAAGGGAGAATTTATCATAATTCTCAAAAATTATTCCCATCAACCAAGGAGGCATTTATGTGCAGACAAACACCGTTTATCGAATCTATGGAAAGATCGACAGGGAAGGAGATTATTGGCAGAACTGATATTTTGGATGAAAGTGGAGTTTTTGCTAATTGCAAAGATAAAATCTCCGAAATGACTGATGAAGAAATAGACGAAGCATTGAAAGGCAGGCCGGAACTTACATCCCCAGAGTGTGATGATGATTTCCCATCTTTCATTATCATGGCTCAGAATAGGTGATGGTCACGAATCGACTAGAACGAGAGGCCGCGCTTCTCGTTCTGGAAATAAGACATAAATTTATTTTTAAGATAATCCGATTAAGATAAGATTTGTATGGAGCGAAATTTGATGGAAAAATTCAAGCAAGAATTGCTGGACATCTATTATTTCAGTTCGGCTATCGGTATTTTGCATTGGGATCAGGAGGTGAATATGCCTGTTAAAGGAAGTGAAATCCGTTCAAAAATCATTGGCAATCTGGCAGGCGAACTGCACGATAAGTTCACGTCTCCTAAATTCGAAAGATTGCTCAGGCAGCTCAAGCAGAAATGGGCGGCCGGGAAATTGAATGATGAAGACAGTTGCATCGTGCGGGAAATCTGGCGTGAATTTTCGCGTGAGAAAAAATTGCCGCTCAGTTTCGTGAAAGAGTTGGCTGAAACCACCGCTAGAGCGCAAACGATCTGGGGCGAAGCCAGGAAAAAGAACGATTTCAAAATTTTCCTGCCGGAACTCAAGAAGATAGTGGAACTTAAAAGGAAAGAAGCGCAGTTGGTCGGTTACAAAAAATCGCCTTATGACGCGCTTCTGGACACATATGAACCATATTTGAATACAGAAGACATTGAGATGATTTTTTCCGAGCTGAAGGGTTTTTTGGTGCCGTTCTTGGCTAAGATAAAAAAATCCAAAGTCAGGATAAAAGAGAATATTTTGAAGGGTGATTTTCCGATTGAAAAACAAATCAGGTTCAACAGATCCATGATGGAAAAACTCGGCTTTGATTTCGCGGCCGGCCGGCTGGACGAAAGCACTCATCCGTTCACGATTTTCATCAATCCGGTCGACGTCAGGATGACGACGCGCTACAAAAAAGACAACATATTTTATTCGATCAACAGTACGATCCATGAGACAGGACACTCTTTGTATGAGCAAGGGCTGCCGCTGGAGAGGTTCGGTACGCCGCTGGGAGAATCGATCTCGCTCGGTATCCACGAATCACAATCAAGGATGTGGGAGAATGTCATGGGGCGCGGTGAAAATTTCTGGAAATATTTCTATCCAAAGATGCAAAAAGAGTTTCCGCAGCCTTTCGGGAAGATAAAATTCAGTGATTTCTACAAGACCATAAATAGCGTCAAGCCGTCATTCATCCGCACGGAAGCGGACGAGGTGACATATAATCTGCATATCATCTTGCGTTTCGAGATCGAGAAGGACTTGATCGAGGGTGTTATCGCAGTAGAAGATCTGCCGCGTATCTGGAACGACAAGTTCAAGGAATATTTCGGCCTCAAAGTGCCAAGTGATGCACTGGGAGTTTTGCAGGATGTGCATTGGTCAGGCGGGATGATCGGCTATTTTCCAACATACACTTTGGGAAACCTATATGCCTCTCAATTTTATGCTACCGCTGAAAAGGAAATTATAAATTTAGAAAAAGAAATTAAAAAAGGACACTTCGAACATCTGTTGAATTGGCTCCGCAAAAATATCCATATCCACGGCAAGATGTTTTCAGCTGAAAAACTGGTGGAAAAAGTGACGGGTGAAAAACTGAGCAGCCAATATTTTATCGATTATTTAAGAAATAAATATTCAAAAATTTATGAACTATAAAAAAACAACATTGAAAAACGGTCTGCGCATCATCACCGCGCCGATGGTAGGGACCGAGACGGCGACGGTGGTGGCGATGATCGGGGTGGGGAGCCGCTATGAAACTGACCGAGAAGCGGGGCTCTCGCACTTCATCGAACATATGCTGTTCAAGGGGACCCAGAAGCGGCCGACGACTTTGGATATTTCGACGGAGCTGGATGAGATTGGAGGAGACTTCAATGCCTTCACTTCTAAAGATACGACCGCCTATTATGCTAAGGCCGACGCGCGTCATATGGAAAAAATCATCGATGTCATCGCGGATATCTATTTGCATTCCAAATTTGAAGAAGCGGAAATCAAAAAAGAAAGCGGCACCATCATTCAGGAGATCAATATGTATGAAGACATGCCGATGCGCAGTGTCGAAAATATCTTCGAGCAGTTGCTCTATCCCAAGAGCTCTCTCGGGCGCGATATCGCCGGTTCGAAAAAGACCGTGGCGTCTTTCCGTCGGAAAGATTTTCTGGATTACATCACTCGGCACTATATGGCCAACGACACGGTCGTCTGCGTGGCCGGAAAGTTTGATGAGAAAAAAGTTTTGGCGCAGATCAGGCGGAATTTTTCAGTGATGGAAAAGAAGAAAGACACAAAAATCACCAAAGTTAAGGAAGCGCAAAAAGTTTCACAGCTCAGAGTGCGTTTCAAGAAGACTGATCAGACACATTTTATCCTCGGCGTGCGGGCGTATAAAAGTGATCATAGGGATCGCTACGCGCTTTCGCTTTTGGCGACGATTTTGGGCGCCAATATGTCCAGTCGGCTCTTCATCGAAGTGCGTGAGAAGCGCGGGCTGGCCTATTATGTCCGGACCGGGGTGGAAGCCTATGCCGACACGGGATATCTGGCGACGCAAGTCGGGGTGGAGCACAAGAATCTGAAGTTGGCGGTTGAAACCATCTTGAGAGAATACGCGCGTATTGCCAGCGAACCGGTAGACGGAAAAGAATTGCAAAAAGCCAAGGACTTCATCAAAGGCAAGTCGGTCATGGGTATGGAAGCCTCCGACGCGGTGGCCATGTTTTTTGCGGGGCAAGAAGTTGAACGGGAAAAGGTCCTGACCTTGGAAGAAAAATTCGTGTTGATCGACCGCGTCACACCGAAGGATGTTTTACGGGTGGCTAAGGATATTTTTCAAGACAAAAAATTGAATCTGGCCATCATCGGTCCGCATAAGGGTGGCGCAGAACTAAAAAAACTGCTTAAATTGAAATAGACTTCCAATTTTATGCCTAAACAAACAATCGATATCTCAGCCGGCATCGTTATAAAAACCGTTCTAATCATCTTGGCTCTGTGGTTTTTGTATCTGGTGAAAGACATCGTCCTTCTGCTTTTCATCGCAGTCATCATCGCGGCAGCCATTGATCCGGCGGTCAATTTTTTGCAGAAAAAAAATATCCCGCGTTCAGCCGGGGCGCTTTTAATCTATCTCCTTTTGTTTTCGATAATTGCGCTGGTCATCTCTTTCCTTATCCCGCCACTGGGATCGCAGATGCGGGATTTCTCCAGCCACTCCGGACAATATTTGAAATCCACCGGGGCTGAGTTCAATCTTAATGATGGTTTTTTCAGTACGGACAATATCAACGTGGCAGTCGGGAAGGTCATTAGTGAGTTCGGGAACAGCCTGACTGATGTGGCTAATAATATCTTTTCCAAGACTATCGGGGTCTTTTCCGGTTTAATTTCCACAATCGTGGTTTTTTCCATGGCCTTCTATATGGTGATGACTGAAGATGGGATCAAAAAGTTTGTCGTTTCCATCACGCCACAGAAAAAGAAAGCCTATGCCGCCAATCTGACTGATCGGATCAAGGATAAGATCGGCAAGTGGATGGCCGGACAATTAGTATTGATGGTCATAATTTTCGCACTAGATTACATCGGGCTTTCGCTGATCGGCATTCCGTATGCTTTGGTCTTGGCGATCTTGGCCGGAATCTTGGAAATCGTGCCCTATGTCGGACCGATCGTCGCCGCTGTGCCAGGCGTGATTTTGGGATTTTTAGTTTCCCCGGTCACCGGGCTTTTGGCACTGGTCATCTATACCATCGCTCAACAATTTGAAGCGCATGTGGTTGTGCCGCAAATCATGAAAAAGGCGGTGGGCTTGAATCCGGTGGCGACTATTGCTGCTATTTTGATCGGTTTCAATCTGGCCGGAGCGCTTGGAGCTATCATTTCCGTGCCGGCAGCGACAGCTATCAGTCTTTTCATTTCCGATCTGATGGACAAAGAATAACTATAGAAAAAATTATGGAAACAGGCATATTATATATTGTCGCGACCCCGATCGGGAATCTGGGCGACATTACACACCGGGCGGTCGAGATCTTGAAAAAGGTTGATTTGATTGTGTGCGAAGACACGCGCACTAGCCGGAAACTTTTGGAACATTATGGAATAACGACTGCGACTATGTCATTCTATCAGAACGTGCGCAGTGGCGGAGCGACTAAGCCGGTGCCGAAAACTGAAAAAATTATTACAGAAATTACGAGTGGGAAAAATGTGGCGCTCATCACGGACGCCGGTACGCCGGGTATATCTGACCCCGGCAATCAGTTAGTCGCGGCCGCAGTCGCCGCCGGTATCGTGGCCATTCCTGTGCCGGGCGCGTCTTCTCTCACGACCCTTATCAGTGTGGCCGGCATTGATCTGACACGCTTTGTTTTCTTGGGTTTTCCGCCGCACAAAAAAGGCCGCGAAACTTTTTTCAAAGAAGTGATGGCTTTTCGTTTCCCGGTCATCTATCTGGAATCGCCGCACCGACTCATGAAAAATTTGGAACTTTTGAAATCGCTGGCGCCGGAGAAAAATGTCATCCTCGGTCGCGAACTGACAAAGATGTTTGAAGAGATTGTACGGGGGAATGTGGATGATGTGTTGACTTATTTCAAAGAAAATCCAAATAAAATAAAAGGTGAAATTGTGATAATTTCTTATAAGTAGCTTAAGTTTCTTAAGTATCTTAGAAAATGCAACCTTATAAAAAACTATATACTTTTTGGTTTTCGGTAGTTATTTATGATCATACGGTTGAGTTTTGCAATAGATGGATAAAGAGTTGGAAATTGAAAGAACAGATGACCGGCGCGGCTAGGAGTGGGAAGCAGAATATTGTTGAAGGGTCTGACGATATGGGCACCTCACTCAAAATTGCCATAAAGCTTTCTGGGACATCCAAGGGCTCCCTTGAAGAATTGACGGGCGATTTGGAAGATTTTTTGAGGCAAAATAAGCTTCAAAAATGGGATAAAAGTGATCAAAGAACGCAAAAATTTCGCCAAGAAAGCGCAAAGCTGATAAAATATCTAGCAGAGACAAGAAATGAAGAAATTTTGAAAACAGTCGAGTTGCCGAAAGATCGAGAGAGAGCCGCTAACTGGCTTTTGACGCTTTGTCATCAGGCAACCTATTTATTGAGCCATCAGGTAAAATCGTTGGAAGAAAAACATATGAAAGAGGGTGGATTTACGGAAAATTTGTATAATAAAAGAGTAGAGTATCGAGAGAAACAAAGAGATAATAATAATTAAGAAACTTAAGTCACTTAAGAAACTTATGAAAGACACGAAATTCTACATCACCACACCCATTTATTATGCCAACGCGGCGCCGCACATTGGGCACGCTTATACGACCGTGGCGGCAGATGTTTTGACGCGCTTCCATAAGTTGCAAGGCGAAGAAGTTTTCTTTCTGACTGGTATGGATGAACACGGCATGAAGATTCAAAAGGCGGCCGAAGTGCAGAATAAGCAGCCACAAGAATTTGTGGACGGCATTGCGGAAATTTTCCAAGCACTTTGGAAAAAATTGAACATCGAAAACACTAATTTCATCCGCACAACGGACGCGGCGCATAAGACAGCGGTGCAAAAAGTGCTGCAAACACTTTTGGACAAGGGCGCGATTTACAAAGGCACATATGAAGGGCTATATTGCGTCGGTTGCGAGCAATTCAAGAATGAAGGTGATTTGGTTTCCGGCAAATGTCCAGATCATGGCACAGTGCCGGAGTTTACCAAAGAAGAAAGTTATATGCTTAAGATGACAGACATTCAAGCGGAGCTTTTGGCCAAGATTGAAAAGAATGAATTTCAGATTGCGCCGGAGAAATATAAGAACGAAATCGTATCGTTTTTGAAAGGCCAGACATTGAATGATGTTTCCATTTCAAGAAAGAATGTGGCATGGGGAGTGCCGTTGCCGTTCGACGCGTCACACACGACTTATGTCTGGGTGGATGCCTTTTTGAATTACTTGACCGGCTTGGGCTGGGACGGCGATGAAAAAAAATTACCGGCGCAGTGGCCGGTGGATGTGAATCTGATCGGGAAAGATATCCTTCGTGTACATGCTACCATTTGGCCAGCAATCCTAATACATTTGGGAATAGCACTCCCTAGAATGCTTTTCACCCATGGGCACATCTTGTCAGGCGGGAAAAAAATGAGCAAGACTGTGGGGAATGTCATCAGCATTGATGATATGCTGGAAAAATTTGGCACCGATGGTACGCGTTATCTGCTCCTTAGTGCCGGAACATTTGGCGATGATGTGGACGTGACGATGGAGAGGATGGTGGAAAAGTATAATTCAGACCTTGCTAACGGATTGGGAAATTTGGTTTCGAGAGTAGTAAAGCTTTGTGAAGGATTTGAAATTGAATTAGTAAGGAGTGAATATGATCATTTGATATGGAACAAGGGGTTTATGGAGAGTCTATGGCTAGATAAGGCAGTTGATAGAATATGGGATCATTTAGTAAGAAAAAGCAATAAATTTATAGATGATAATAAGCCGTGGGATCTAAAAAAAACTGATGAAATAAAATTTAGGGAAGTTATGGGTAAATTATTTTCTGAGTTATATTTTATTGCAGAAGTGCTGGACCCTTTCATGCCGGAAACTGCTGCCAAAATAAAAACGGCTTTGGAAACGAAAAAAGTTGAGCCGTTGTTTTTGAGGATAAAATAATGATTGACACGCATGCCCATATTGATGACCATCAATTTGGCGCGGATCGCGAAGATGTGATTGCGCGGGCTTTTTCTGGTGGCGTGGAAAAGATTATTACTATTGGGGCTGGGCTGGGTAGTTCGGAGCGAGCGGTGGCAGTGGCCAAAAAATCCGACAATATTTTTGCCGTGGTCGGATTGCATCCGGAATATTTCATGAAACATGGGAGCTGGAGTGAAGAACATAAGAATAAATTAGAGGAATTGGCGCGAGCGGAAAAAGTAGTGGCCATCGGGGAAATCGGTTTGGAATACCATTCGCATGATGGCGAAGAAATTACGTTGGCGCAGAAAGAGTTCCAGAAAGAAGGTTTTGTCTTTCAGCTCGAACTGGCGAAAAAATTAAAATTGCCGGTAGTCATCCATTGTCGAGGCGAGCGGGCGCCGGCGGGCGAAAAATATCGGGAAATGGGCGAAGCGTATGAGGATGTGTTGGAGATTTTGGAGGAATTTTTCGGAACCTCACCCCAGCCCTCTCCTGAGTCAACGCTAACAACCCCTCCGCCCCGATTACGGGGCACCTCCCCTGGGTACAGGGGAGGGGGAAATGTGGCCACCTCAACCATTCCTGAGTACAGGGGAGGGGGTGAATTCCCCTTCGTGGTTTTTCATAGTTTCGGTGGGCGGCTGGATTTTGCCAAGAAAGTGATGGCGCGCGAAAATGTCTTCTTCTCTTTCAATGGCAATCTGACTTATGCCAAATCCGGTGCGGAAATTTTGGAGGTGGTGAAAATCGTTCCGCTCGAGAAAATTATGTTGGAAACCGATTGCCCATATCTGGCGCCAGTGCCGCATCGCGGGAAACGGAATGAGCCGGCGTATGTGAAATATGTATGCGATAAAATCGCGGAAATCAAGGGCATAACTTCTGAAAAAGTGGATGAAAGCACTTCCCAAAATGCCGTCGATTTTTTCCGTTTGGCATAAAAAATTCCAATTATTGACTTTTTTTTCTTTTTGATAGACAATTAGATGTACCTTGACGAGCCTGATTTGGCTGTGATAAAAACAAAATAATGGAAAATGATTTGGGAAAAAACAGCAGGAAAGAAGAAATAGCTAAAGATGAGAATAGAAAAACTTTTTCCGTTATGGCACTGGCTTGGGAATTGGGATATCTGATCGCCATTCCATTGGTAGCTCTGACGCTCGGCGGCCGATTCTTGGATAAGCAATTGGGCACGTCGCCACTCCTGCTTCTCATTGGCGTAGTGACGGCCATCATCAGTTCCTCGTACATGGTGTATAAAAAAACAATCGATATAATGGATCAAAAATAATGGAGATTTCTCTCGTGCCGGAAACGATTTTCCATCTCGGAAGCTTTCCGTTCACCAATTCGCTTATCATGACTCTCGTCGTCAGCGCCATCATCATTGGCATTTCTTTTTTTGTCCAAAAAAATACCAAACTCATCCCACGCGGTTTCCAGAACCTGTTTGAAGCTATCATTGAATATTTTTTCGAGCTGGTGCACAGCGTGACACAAAACAAAAAAGAAACGCGCCAGTTTTTCCCATTAGTGATGACCATTTTCATCTTCATCATCATTTCCAATTGGATGGGGCTTCTGCCGGGCGCGGGCACAGTGGGTTTACATGAAGTGAAGGAAGGCAAGTCCATTATTACGCCGTTCATCCGCAGCGGTTCGGCGGATCTCAATACGACATTAGCCCTTTCTTTGATTGCCGTTTTCGCCGCCAATTTTATGGGCATTTCCGCTATTGGTCTTATCCGCTATGGCAAAAAATTTCTGGTCAACCCTTTCAAAAAACCCTATTTCATCGGCACTTTCGTAGGCGTCTTGGAACTCATCAGCGAAGTGGCCAAGATCATTTCTTTTTCCTTCCGGTTGTTCGGCAATGTTTTCGCCGGCGAAGTGCTTTTGATCGTGATGCTGAACCTGGTGCCCTATTTCGTTCCATTGCCGTTTTTGTTTTTGGAAGTGTTTGTCGGATTCGTGCAGGCCTTGGTTTTTGCCATGCTCACTCTGGTTTTTCTGAAAATGGCAGTGACGGCGCACGATCATTAAAATAAATTGTTAAATGGTCATATTGTTAAATTGTTTAGCAATGCGACGGCGTAATAATTAATTTTTTTAAAAGCGCACATTATTTTTGCTCCCGAAAGAGAGAAAGCAAAGATGATGCACGCAATAAATGTATGGATGTAGAAGCATCAAAGAATATAGCAGCAGCTATCGCGATCGGCTTCGGTGCGATCGGCCCTGGTATCGGTATTGGAATCTTGGCGTCAAAAGCCATGGAATCGATCGGACGAAATCCCGAAGCGACTCCGAAGATCCAGGCTAATATGATTTTGGCGATTGCTTTCGCGGAAGCCGTGGCGATTTATGCCTTGGTCATGTCACTCATTATTAAGTTTATTTAGTTTTCGAAATAACCCCGATGTTTATCGGGGTTAGAATGGGTAACTAAAAGTAAAATTGTCTTATATAGTTAGGGACACCCGATGTCCCTAATGGACATCGGGTGTCCACGATTGGGGCATATATAAATTTAAAAATAATTTTATGGAACTGTTAAATAGCTTAGGCATCAATGCAAAATTGTTAATCGCGCAGATCATTAACTTTTTGATCCTGCTGTTCGTGTTATATAAATTCGCTTATGGTCCAGTGCTGAAAATGCTGGATGATCGCACGAAGAAAATCGAGAAAGGTATGAAAGACGCGGAAGCTTCGGGCAAGAAGTTGGAAGAGATCGCGGCGCGTGAAAAAGGCATTCTGGACGAAGCGCGGAATCAAGCCAAAGAAATTGTGAAACGTTCGGAAGATACAGCAGTGAAACAAGCGGAAGAGATTGTGATTGTAGCCAAGGATCAAACTCAGAGGATGGTGGAAATAGCGCAGAAGCAGATCGAGCAAGAGAAGAATAAGATTCTGGCGGAAGCGAAATCCGAAATTGCCAATTTAGTGATGGCGGCCACGGAGAAGATTATTGGAGAGAAGTTGGACTCCGAGAAAGATAGGGAGTTGATTGAGAAAGCGATTAAATAACAAAAAAGTCATCGGTCATCAGTCATTAGTCATCAAAAAATTATAAACCATGAAAATTACAGCCACACAATACGCGAAATCTCTCTATGAAGTGACGAGAGAGAAAAAACAATCGGAGATTGATGGTTTTGTGGCGAATTTTTTGAAAGTGCTAAAAAAGAATAATCAGATGAAACTGGCGGGCAAGATCATGGAGAAATTTTCTGCGATTTATGATGCCAAAAACGGAATAGTTGAAGCGACCGTGACGAGTGTAAAATTGCTGGACGAAAAAACATTGCAGGAAGTGGAAAAATTTGTGGCTAAAAAATATGACGCGAAGAAAGTGATTTTGAAAAATATTGTTAGGAAAGATATTAAGGGAGGAATAATTTTGCAAGTAGGGGATGAGATGCTGGATGCGAGTGTGGTGAAAAAGATTGATGATTTGAGGAATATTCTGAACCATTAAAATAGTTCGTAAAGTCCATAAAGTTCGTAAAGCGAGAGATTACTTTATAAACTTTAAAAACTTTATAAACTTGTAACTATAAATAAATTTTATGAGCAAAGATTACATCATTTCGCAACTGAAGAAACAAATTGAAAATTTTGAGGCGGTGGCGGCGACGGAGAAAGTCGGAACTGTGGTTGAAGTGGGGGATGGCGTGGCCAAGATTTCCGGATTGTCCGACGCCATGGCTTCTGAGATGTTGGAATTCCCAGGAGGCGTGTATGGTGTGGCCTTGAACTTGGAAGAAGGCGCGGTGGGAGCCATGATTTTGGGGAAATATGAAGGCATCAAAGAAGGCGACAGCGTGAAATCGACTGGCCGCATCTTGTCCGTGCCGGTGGGCGACATGATGGTGGGACGCGTAGTCAATCCTTTGGGCGAAGCGATTGATGGCAAGGGGGAAATCACTTCTGATACATATTATCCGGTGGAAAAAATCGCTTCC
>JBAYUI010000015.1:0-31628 GCA_041675165.1 Parcubacteria group bacterium
AATATTTTTGTCCCAAATCGAAAACGTTGCCAGCTTCTGAAGCGCGAGCTTTTTTGAGGTTTCCGTGGCCACACTTCGGGCAAGTATCGTTCTCTTGGTTTTTGGCAATTTCAACGTTGACGCAGAAGTTGCATTCGTCGCAGTACAAAATGTCATCTTCGCCGGCCGAAGTGAGGACCATGAATTCATAAGAAATTTTTTGGGTGAAGCTGCCACCGGAAGCCTCGGTTACCTTGGCGTCAAGTCCGAGTCTGGCATATACTTTCAAATAGGCTTCTTTGGCAATTTGATAGAAGCGATCGAAATCTGCCTGATCAGCGTGGAAACTATAAAGATCTTTCATCTCAAATTCTCGGCCGCGCAGCAGTCCTGATTTGGCGCGCAGTTCATCGCGATACTTCCAATGGATCTGATAGAGAGACATCGGTAGATCCTTGTAAGAGCTGATAAATTTTTTGGCGAGAGGTGTGACTATTTCCTCTTCGCTTTGACCAAGGGCGTAATCTTTTTCTGTCCGACTCTTTATTTTGAACAGAACATCGATGTTATCCCAGCCTCCGGTAGTTTTCCAATTTTCCGAAGGATGGAGTGTCGGCATAATAATTTCTTGCCCGCCAATGGCATTCATTTCCTCGCGGACAATGGCACGCACTTTATTTAAAACCCTGATGCCCAGGGGTAAATAAGTATAATTTCCGGCCATCAATTTATCGACAAAGCCAGCCCGAGTCAAGAGTTGGGCATTGATGGTAATTTCGTCTTTCGGCGCATTTTTTTGCGTGCGGGTGAAAAGTTGGGATTGTTTCATATGTATCAGTATAATATATTATGAGATTGTTGTGAAGGGCGCTGAAGATTCAGCGCCCTTCTTTTCGTGCGAGTCTGTTGCTCTAGGAAAACATATACTCGTGATGATCAGCTGGTTCAACTTCTTCATTCCATGGCTCGCCTGGAATTTTCTGCGTCACATCAGCTTTGTTCTCAACATGTTCCTTTCCAGCCACGCCTTCTTTTTCTTTCAATTCTTTCTCTTTCATGATGTTCTCCTTGTTTTCAAGATTAGGTCAACAGACCAAAAAAACAGCTTATCCATTAAGCTGTTCGTGTCTATTTAAAATTCTTGGTTTCGTTAATTGATTTTAAACACACATAAGCAGCCTAATGATCTAGGTCGCTCCGCTGCCGGCATTAAATTTGTGTGTTCAAATTTGTTCATGCTTATACAATAGCGCATATGTGTTTTTTGTCAAGCGAAAGTGCAGGATGAATACATAGGCACTACTTTGTTCTCCCTTGCCAGAGTCTCTTTTAAGAGGACTCTGGCTTTTTGTAATCTCGGAACGGCGGGGTCTCTATTTTTTAATTTCGCTTGCGCTCGTTCAGAAAGAAAGACTCCGCTGATGATACGTTCGCATAAATCAGTAGGGACACGGCAGTGTTGCGTTGGCTATATTTGCAATTTTTGAAACTTGCTGTAAAATGGAAAATGTAAAGATTTGAAAGGAAGTAATTGCCTTAAACGCTTAAATCATTGACTGTTAGAAATTCGCTAAAAATAAAGTTTGCAACAGTTGTGCTTCTGGCCCTCATGGCGGGGCTGGTTTCGTATCCGCGAGCGGCAGTTAAAATCCCGCGTTTGTATAATGCGCTCAATAAATTACAGATCAAGCAAGGTTTGGATCTACAAGGGGGATTCCATCTGGAATATAATGTCGATCTGTCGCAAGTGGAGGCGGGCAAAAAAGCGGAGGCCTTGAACGCTTTGCAGGGGATCATTGAGCATCGGGTCAATGCTTTCGGCGTGTCCGAACCTTTGGTCTACATCAAAAAATCTGGTACGGGTGAAATCCTGGTGGTGGAGTTGGCGGGCGTGAAAGATATCGCCCAGGCCAAGGAAATCATCAAAGAAACTCCACTTTTGGAATTCAAAGAAACGAAAATAGATGCTTCGAACCAGATTCCGCAAGAAACATTGGATCAATTGAATGCTGAAGGGCCTAAAAAGGCCGCTGATATTTTGAAACAGGCACAGGGAGGCGCGGATTTCGCGCAATTGGCCAAGGACAATAGTCAGGATCCCGGATCAAAAGACCAAGGTGGAGATTTGGGAATGGTCAAAGAAGGTATGATGGTGCCGGAATTCAACACCGCCCTTTTTGATCCGACTTTCAAGGACGGGACGATTTATCCGACTGTGGTGGAAACTCAATATGGTTGGCATATTTTGAAAAAAATTGCTACGACGGGCAGCGGAGATATACTGGAAGTCCATGCGGCTCATATCCTTATTGCGAAAGCGACCCAACCGGAGCCGCAAACCAGCTATATCGATACCGGCCTGACCGGAAAAAATTTGAAGAACGCGACGGTGGGATATAGCAATCAGGCTCTTTCCGAGCCGACGGTGAATTTGGAATTTGATGCGGAAGGCACCAAGCTTTTGGCGGATGTTTCGCAGCGTAACATCGGGAAACCGCTGGCGATATTTTTAGATGGTCAAATCATCGAAGCGCCAACCGTCAAGTCGGCCTTGACTAATGGTCGGGCAGAAATTTCCGGCGGGTTTAAAACGGTTAAAGACGCCCAAGCCTTGGTCAAGAGCTTGAATGAGGGATCTTTGCCGGTACCGATCGGGGATCCGATTTATGAGCAGAACGTGGATGCTTCTTTAGGGCAAGCTTCGCTGATGTCCAGCCTCAAGGCGGGTGCCATCGGTCTAGCCATCGTGCTTCTATTCATGATTATCTATTATCGCTATCTGGGCTTCATCGCGTCGATCGCTCTTCTGATTTACACCGCCCTTATGGTAGCCATTTTCAAACTGTCCGCTTTCACTCCTTGGGGCATCACTTTCACGCTTTCGGGTATTGCCGGGTTTATCTTGTCCATCGGTATGGCGGTGGATGCCAATGTACTTATTTTCGAAAGGACCAAAGAAGAATTGCGACGCGGCCGAGATATGATGTCGGCGGTGGACGAAGGTTTTAGGCGGGCGTGGCCATCGATCCGTGATGGAAATTATTCCACCATTCTCACGTCGATCATCTTGGTCTGGGTAGGAACGGGATTCGTCAAAGGATTTGCGATAATTCTTATGCTCGGAGTCGTAGTGTCGATGTTCACGGCTATCGTTTTGGTCAAAATTATTTTGAAATTTACATTAAGGAAGTGGGCGACGGATCGGATGTGGCTGATCGTGAGGGTGAGGAAGAGTGCAAATAGTGAACAGAAAATAGAAGATAAAAAATAACGATTATTATAGACGCGAAAAATTCGAGTCATCGGTCATTTGTCATCGGTTATCAAAAAATTAAATTAGTTGCTAATGACTAATGACTAAAGTTTTATGATGCAGATTATAAGCAAAAGAAAATATTTCTATGTCGTTTCAGGGGTTTTGACGCTGGCGAGTTTGGCTATCTTGATCTCGTGGGGCTTGAAGTTTGGCATTGATTTTACGGGTGGCACGGAAATGAAAGTCAGATTCTCCCAGAATGTTCCAAATAATAACGTGATTGCTGATAAATTGAAAGAACTTGATTTGGAAAGTTTGATGGTAAAAGCGGCGGCTGATAGAACGGTAACTGTTGATTATCGCAATTCTAATGATCAGATCAATAGGGATGTTTTTGGGAAAATCAAGGAATTGGACGGTAGCGCTGTCCAAGTGAGTACGGATTTTATCGGTTCTACCGTTTCCGCGCAACTGAAAAACAGCGCCATAAAAGCACTGATTCTGGCAATCCTGGGAATTGCTCTTTATATCGCTTGGGCTTTTAGGAAAGTTTCTCGGCCGGTGTCTTCCTGGAAATATGGTTTGGGTGCCATTACCGCTTTGGCGCATGATATCTTGATTACGGTCGGTGTTTTTGTCATTTTGGGAAAATTTTTCGGGGTGGAAGTGGGGGTGCCATTCATTGCGGCACTGTTGACCATTTTGGGTTATAGTGTCAATGATACGATCGTGGTGTTTGATCGGACGCGGGAAAATCTTTTGCGAGCCGGCGCCAAGGAAGATTTTGAGGATATTGTGAACCGCTCGCTCAATGAAACTTTGGCGCGTTCCATCAATACCTCGTTGACTGTTATCATCGTGCTGTTCGCCTTGGTGATTTTCGGTGGAGAATCGATCAGATATTTTTCGGTGGCGTTGCTTTTCGGGGTGACATTCGGGACATACTCATCTATTTATGTCGCTTCGGCATTACTGGTTACGATTTATAAATTTCAAATAAAGAAAGCATAAAATCATATCAGCATATTAACATTTTAGCATTCTAATAACTGTGTTAGGGCTGATATGTTAATATGTCAATATGTTAAAATGACTATGGTATGGAATCCATTCAAGAAAGCCAAAGCCAAGGTGAATGCTACGGCTTTGGGAATGCTGCAGAAAGTAGCGGAAAAGAAATTGCAAAATATGAGTCCACAAGAGCAACAGAAGATGATGCGAGAGGCTTTTAAGCCCGAGAACAAGAAAAAGATGCTGGAAGTTATGGAGCAGATGAAGGCCACGGGGCAGATAACTGAAGATCAATATAAGGTTGCCAAACAAAAATTGGGGTGAGTGCGCGGTGTTGTAAAGTTTTACCGTTGTGGTATAATCTAAAAGTGTAAGATTGATAAAAAATAACATTATAAAAATATGAAAATAAGCGAAATCATGACAACGGATGTTATCACGGTTAATGAATATGTGCCGGTTACTGAAGTGGCCAAAATCGTTTCCGAGAACAAGATCCACGCCGTGCCCGTAGTTGACGGGGAAAATAAGGTAGTGGGAATAATCACCGAAACGGATTTCTTTACCAAAGGAGATGCCAGTATGGTCTATATGCCGTCCCTTATAGATTTTGTTAAGAGTGGCAAGATCGATTATAAAGAAGGAGAAGGAGACGCGTTGGAAAAAGTGATCGATGCCAAGGCCAAAGATATAATGTCCACCAAATGCGAAAATATCTCTCCGGATATGGAATTGGGAGATTTTGTCAAGCTGATAAAGGAAAAAAGTTTCAATTCATATTGCGTAGTAGATGAAAATAGCGTGCTTCTGGGCATAATGACAGTGGCGGACGCGATAAAACTCCTATAAACAAAAAAAGATATCCGGACCGACAAACTATGGTCGCCCAAAGGAACAGGCCGTTTGTTTTGACAAAAAGTAGCTTATAAATTATAATATAAGAAGAAAGACGGGGATAGCTTGCTGAATTTTTCGATGATTTTTCGATAATCCGCAAGAGAGGATGATATGGTCGATCTTCCCGATTCTCGGCTTTAGGAATCTTCGCTTATGCGGAGTGATAGACAAAAAATTTCCCGCCTCATCGGCGGGTGTAATCCTTAAAATCAGATTTAATAGTATGACAGAAGAAAAAGCAACCGACAGAGATTTTGTGGAATATGTCGTGAAACAAATCGTTAACCATCCCGAGGATGTTAAGGTGGAAAGAAAGATCGATGAAATGGGCGTGCTCATCACTTTAGATGTGAACGCGGAAGATATGGGTATGATCATCGGCCGAGAGGGCGCGACTGCCAAAGCCTTAAGGACCCTTCTGCGAGTGATTGGTGCTAGAAACAACGCTCGAGTCAATCTAAAGATCAACGAGCCGGAAGGCAGCGAAAGAAGATCGCTTGAACGCAAAAGTATTGATGAAGTGGTTGGCGATATCAATGTATAGAAATCAAGTTTTTTAAAAGGGTCCCGCCTAAGGCGGGGCCTTTTTTGATTGGTTTTAATGTGGTATTATTGAATATATGAGCCACAATCATATAGGCAGGTCTTAATCGGAAGTTAAGTTATCTATGCGTTTTGATATCATTACAATTTTCCCCGAAATTTTTGATTCATATTTCAATGAATCTATTTTGAAGCGGGCGCAAAAGAATGGATTTATCGAAATAGCCGTACATAACCCACGCGATTACGCGTATGATAAGCATCATACGACCGATGATACGCCGTATGGCGGAGGAGCGGGTATGGTGATGAAAGTCGAACCGATATACAGATGCGTGAAGGATGTTCAAGATGTTCTAAGTGCCGGAGATGTTGAGGGTGATAATAATTCCAACAAGCGAAGTGATGCAACAATAAGAACAACCAGAACAATATTGTTTTCAGCCAAGGGTAAGAAATATACCCAGCGTGATGCCAAGAGGCTTTCTAAATATGACAATCTTATTTTGATCTGCGGCCGATATGAAGGCGTGGATGAACGAGTGGCGAAATATATTGCAGATGAAGAAATTTCCATCGGAGAATATGTTCTGACGGGCGGAGAGATTCCCGCTATGGTCATCGTGGATAGCTTGGCGCGTTTGATCCCTGGGGTTTTGGGCAATGAAATAAGCTCGCAGGAGGAGTCGCACAATAAAGATGGCTATTTGGAATATCCGCAATATACCAAGCCGGAAGAATTTTTTGCCGGAAACGGTGCGGCCGGCGGCGGAAAAGCTTGGAAAGTCCCCAAGGTGTTGCTTGGTGGAAATCACGCCAAGATAGAAGAATGGCGGAAGAAAAACGCGGTGAATGGCATCTAGATAAAAAATTTATTTGATTTTCCCCTATGAAAAAAGTCAGCTTGACCAGCACTAAAATCATCTATGCTTTGTTCGCCCTGCTGTTTTTCGGTTTGATAATGATCGCTTCGGCCGGAATCTCCTATTCGCATAATCGTTTCGGTGATTCATATTATTTTTTCAAACACCAGCTTTTTTTCGGAGTCATCCCAGGGCTGGTCATTCTTTATTTCATCCGGAAGATCAATTATAATTTTTGGAAAAAAATATCATTCCCGCTTTTTATCATCAGTCTCGTTTTTCTCGTCTTGGTTTTCGTGCCGGGGTTTGGTTCACGGATCTATGGTGCTAGTCGCTGGCTCAAACTCGGTTCATTTTCTTTCCAACCTTCGGAAATGCTGAAGCTCTCGATGATTTTATATCTGGCCGCTTGGCTGGAGAGTCGGGAAGAAAAGGTGAAAGATTTCTATGAAGGACTGATACCTTTCGGCGCAGTGGTGGGTCTGGTCAGTTTTTTACTGATCAAACAGCCGGATATCGGCACATTGGGAATCATAATTGCCATCTCCATCTCCATCTTTTTCGTTTCCGGCGCCAAGATGTCGCATATGGGCATCATCGGCTGCGCGGGTATCGTGGCTTTGGCGGCATTGGTCAAGATGGAAGCCTATCGGATGAGCCGGTTTCTGGTTTTTATGCATCCCGAGCTTGATCCGCGCGGTATCGGATATCAGATCAATCAAGCGCTTCTGGCTATCGGTTCGGGCGGATTCTTGGGCGTGGGGCTCGGGCATAGTTTGCAAAAATTCAATTATCTTCCGGAGCCCGTAGGAGACTCAATCTTTGCTATAATAGGAGAGGAACTGGGTTTTATAGGATGTTTCGTACTGGTTTCAATTTTCGTCTATGTGGCTATTTTGGGGCTCAGGATCGCGAAAAACGCGCCGGATCGTTTTTCAAAATTGACCGCGGTCGGCATAGTTACCTGGATAATCTTCCAAGCCTTTGTGAATATCGCTGCCATTTCAGGCATAATGCCGCTTACGGGAGTGCCATTGCCGTTCATCAGTTATGGCGGAACCTCGATCATATTTTTGTTGGTGGGAGTGGGCATACTTTTGAATATTTCGAAGTACGCGGAAGAAAAATAAGTGCATTAATTTCTAATCAATGACTAATTTTTTTAATGACTATTTCCTAAAAAAAAGTATATCCATTGGACATTTAAGCATTGGTGATTGATTAGAAATTTTTAATTAGTAATTCTTAATTATTATGCGTATTGTATTGACAGGCGGAGTAAGTGGCGGACATATCATTCCGCTCATCGCGGTGGCAAAAAAAATAAAAGAAAAAAATCCTGAAGCGGAATTTCTTTTCATCGGGCCGAAGAAGAAAATGGAAGAGAAGTTGATGTCGGCCGCGCAGATCCCGATCAAAGGTATCACGACGGGGAAGATGCGGCGATATTTTTCGTGGCTGAATTTCTTGGATGCTTTCAGGATCCCCTGGGGGATCGTCCAAACTTTATGGCTCCTGCTTTGGTATATGCCGGACGTCATTTTTTCCAAGGGTGGAAGTTCTTCGCTTCCTGTAGTGCTGGTCGGATGGCTGTACCGTATCCCGATTATGATCCACGAATCGGATGCCAATCCGGGGCTGGCCAATTCTATGTTGGCTAAATTTTCCACGCGGGTGGCGGTTTCCTATCCCTCCGCGGAAGTATATTTTCCGGAGGAACAAGTCGTTTTGACCGGATCGCCGCTGCGCGAGGATATCACTCAGGGTGAAGCGCAAAAAGCTCGAGAAAAATTTTCTCTTACCGAATCGAAGAAAGTGATTTTTGTCTGGGGCGGCTCTCAAGGAGCGCAAGCGATAAACAACAAGATCTTGGATATTCTGCCGGATCTGTTGCATAAGTATCAGATCATCCATCAGACGGGAGTGGCTAATTATGAAACGGTGATCCATCTAGCAGCGGAATATGGCATCAAGGCGGGACGGGAAGGTTATTACCCAATCGCTTTTATTGGGGAAGATCTGAAAGATATCTTGGCGGTTTCAGACATCATAATTTCCCGCGCTGGCAACAGCTCAATCTCTGAAATTGCGGCCAATGGCAAACCATCGATCATAATTCCGATCGAACATTCCGCCAATGGACACCAGAGGATGAATGCTTATGAGGTGGCGAAAGTGGGAGGCTGCATTGTTTTGGAAGAAAATAATCTGGGGAACAATATGCTGAAAGCCAAAATTGATGAGATTGCTGATGATGGAGCGCTCAGTGCCAAGCTGGGAACGAATATCAAGAATTTCTTCTATCATCCGGATGCCGCCGATCGGATTGCGGAGGGAATTTTAGGGATAATAAAATGAAATTTTCAATTCACAATTTTCAATGAATTTTCAATTGATAAACCATCAAATATCAAGATGAAAATTTTAAAATTGGATATTGATTGAAAATTGATCATTGATCATTGAAAATTATAAATCATATTTAAAAACAGACAGTTATGGGAAATATTAATCTAGGTGAGGTTAAAAAAATATACGTCATAGGAATTAAGGGCTCCGGCGTCATCGCGGTGGTGGAGATTTTACATGCCATGGGCATGGAAATTACGGGTTCCGATACGTCCGAAAAGTTTTTCACCGATGAAATTTTGCAGCGGTTGGGCATTAACTATCACGAAAAATTTGATGCTGGCAATGTTCCGGCAGACGCGGATCTGGTCCTATATATTACGTGCTATAACGCAGAGAATAATGTTGAAATGGCTGAAGTGCAAAAGAGAGACTTACCGATGGTGAGTTATCCGGAAATGGTGGCGCATTTTTTCAATGAAAAATATGGTATTGCGGTGGCGGGAACGCATGGCAAGACCACCACTTCGGCCTTGCTGGCCAATACTTTGAAAGAGTGTGGGGTTGATCCAAACGCTATTATTGGCAGCAAAGTTTTAAATTGGGGCGGGAATGCGCTTATCGGTCAGGGAGAATTTTTCGTGCTTGAGGCGGATGAATATCAGAATAAGTTGCGGCTGTATGCTCCGAAGGCGGTCATTCTGACCAGCTGCGATTTTGACCACCCAGACTTCTTCGCTGATTTTGCGGAATATAAAAAAGCCTTTCAGGATTTCGTAGTGCGCATTCCCAAGGTCGGATTTTTGGTAGTGTGGGGAGATTCGACTGATACGCTTGAGATAGCTGAAAGTTGTAAGGCGGAAGTTTTGACGTATGGCTTTGGGGAAAATAATGATTATAGAATTTCTAATTTAGAATTTCGAATTTCGAATGAATTTCAAAATTCTAATGATCAAATTCCTAAACAAATACAAGCTTTTGAGGTTTTTTATGGAGATTCTAGCTTGGGCGTTTTTGAAATTCAATTGTCTGGCAGGCATAATGTTTTGAATGCGGCGGCAGTGATCGCAACTTGTAACAGATTGCAGATTGATTTGGAAAAAGTGCGTTTGGCTCTCGGCAATTTCCAAGGCACGGCGCGCCGATTTGAATATATCGGCGAACGGAACGGGGCGCTGCTCATTGATGATTATGGCCATCATCCGGAAGAAATCCGAGCGACTTTGGCGGGCGCACGCAGTCGTTATCCGGAAAAGAATATCTGGGCGGTCTTCCATCCACACACTTTCACGCGGACCAAGGCGCTTCTTAGCGAATTCTCGCAAAGTTTTGATGCGGCTGACAAAGTGATTGTGCTCGACATCTATGGATCGGCCCGCGAAACTCAAGGCGGTGTACATTCGAAGGATCTGGTCAAGCTCATCGATCAATTCGGCCGCGGCAAGGCGGAATATGTCCCGACCATTTCCGAAGCGGTGGAATATCTGAAAGACAAAATCGGTCCGGATGATGTGGTCATTACCATCGGCGCCGGCAACGGTTGGGAAGTGGCGGAGAAGTTGTCTAGACCACTGATTCGCACGTGAGCAGACTGATTACGCGTGATTTTAAAACGCTATTAAATATATATGCCAATAAAAATTGACATCCAGGAAAATATTCTGCTCGCGCCATTCACCACTTTTAAAATCGGTGGGCCGGCCAAATTTTTCGTCGAAGTGGCGGCGGAAGAAGAACTTTTGGAAGCGTTGAATTATGCCAAAGAAAATAATTTGGAAATTTTTGTGCTGGGCGGAGGGAGTAATATTTTGGTGAGCGATGAGGGATTTTCCGGACTAGTGATTCGCATACAAGCTACAAGCTACAAGATACAAGATACAAATTTGGAATGCGGGGCGGGACTTCTACTTTCAGAGGCAGTGCGTCTAGCTAGAGAAAATTCACTCTCCGGTCTTGAGTGGGCGGCGGGGATTCCTGGGGCGGTCGGCGGCGCGGTGCGGGGGAATGCGGGAGCGTATGGGAGTGAGATAAAAAATAGTGTCGAAGGTGTAAAGGTGTTAGAAATTTCCAAGATACAAAAAACAATAACCAAACAAATTCCAAATTCCAAATTCCAAATTCCAAACCCGCCTGCCGGCGAGGCAGGTAAATTTCAAATATCAAATTACAAATTACAAAACTGCGATTTTTCTTATCGTAACAGTATTTTTAAACAGAATAAGAATTTAATAGTTTTGTCTTGTGTTTTGAATTTGCAAAAAGGCGATAAGAATGAGATTGAGGGGAAAATAAGAGAGGTTATCCGTAAAAGAACGGCGAAAATTCCTAAGGAATCGAGTCCGGGCAGTTTTTTTCAGAACCCGACTGTGTCTGATTCAGATTTGATCAAAAGATTCGAACATGATACCAATTGTCAATGTCGAGACAACAAAATACCGGCTGGATGGCTCATCGATGAACTTGGTTTACGCGGTAAAAGAATTGGTGATATTATGGTGAGCGAAAAGCATGGTAACTTTGTAATAAATTTAGGAGCGGGAAAAGCTCAGGATGTGGTGATGCTGTCCAGTCTGATCAAAATGAAAGTGCGCGATGAATTCGGAGTGCAGCTCAAGGAAGAGATCCAATATGTGGGGTTCTGAGGCTCATTCAAAATAATAATTCTTAACTTTTTAACTTATGGAAGAAAAAATTCTTAACTTGCGATTGTTTTGTAAAAAAGTGAAGTTGTCCGATCAGACTAAGGACTATATCGTGAAACGGATCCAGAAGATGGAGAAATTTCTGAAAAGGACGCTGGAATACGAAGTGGAAGTGGCGAAAGATAAGTATGACAAATTCTATGTCGAGCTGATGATCCAGACCCCGTACAAATTGTATCGGACAAGCGAAACGAGCGAGAGCGTGGAAGGTTCGATCGATATGGCTGTTTCGCAGATGCAGCGCCAGATCGACTCTGATGTTGACCGGGTGCGCGATCTGAAAAAGCGCGGAGCACGTTCGATCAAGAAAAAAATGGTGATTGATGGCGAAGCTAGGTTTAAAAAGTGATTTTCCGGGAAAGCTCTGTTCCTTTGACGGACGGAGCTTTTTTATTTGACAAAAAAGGAGAATAATGCTAATCTACGTAGCTGTCAAAAAAACAGAGGAGAGCTGTAAAGTTGCCGTTTTTTGGCAAAAAAGTACATTTAAAAAAGAGAGGTTACATTATGAGAGACAAACGAAGCATTACTAAAAAGAATTTGTTGGGCGGTTTTTTGGGGGGAGTCTGTGGAATTTTAGCTTTTGGCTATGTCCATCCGGCTCTTTTGCCGATCGGGGTTTTGGCCGGAGTCGTTACGGGCTGGTGGTATGAGGCTATTTGGAATATGGTTGTCAAAAATATTTCCGATAGTCTGGAATTTAGTCGAAACAGTATTCGACGGTGCCATATTTTCATCGGAGCATGTGCTCAAGGTTCCTTATGGGTACTCTGGCGAAAAAGGAATAAGGAGGATGACTCATTATCTATTTTCTATAACTGGTTTTTAGTGCCAACTCTTTGGCTGATTACTCGGCCAATCTCTTGTTGGAGATGGCTCAATCGCCATCCGATGAATCGTGCATATGCGCTGCAGGCATTGTTAATAAGTTCGCAAGTCATTTCTATAGTTTCAGTGTCTGTGTTCTTGGCGTATGCATATATGCCGGAGATGATTGATGGCGTGCGTGACGGCTACGGCAGATGGACTCCAGCAAGATTACCATCATGGATCGATTATGCCGGACTGACATTTGTTTTTGCTCTATTTCCTATTATTATTACTGTTTCTTATCATGCCGCAGAACTTAGTAATCGTACTATAAAAGATTTCTATCAAGATTTCGATCGCTATGTTTCCAAGGGGACGGTGAAGTATTTCTTCCATTATTTGGTGAAATCCGTTGTGGATCAGACGAGAGCGTGTATGATTATGCTTTTGTCCATCATCTATTTTTCCGGAGCAGGCATACTATTTTTTACTATTCTTGTGGTTCCATTCGCAATTTTTATTTGGACAATCAAGGGTATCAATGAAATTGTTATGCGCAAGGGTCATTGGCTGTGCCTAGGTACCACTATGTTAGTGACGACATTGGCGGCATATTTTTTCCATCCTTACTTTGGAAATGCTTCCATTCTTTGGATGGCAGCTTTAGTTGCTGGTATGCTTTCCGGTGGAGCAACAGAGGGGATGCGTCAAACAATCGCTTGGGGTTTTGAAAACACCAGTGTAGGCAGGCAATATTCCAATGCCAGATCGGAAGCATTTCTGAAGGACAGACTCTCTCCTTATTGGAGATCGGTTCTTAGCGGATGGGAAAAAACTATTGCAAAATCTCTTTCTGTGAATTGATTTAGGGAAATTATTCCCGCAAGATAAAGGCTCTACCGTTAGTAGAGCCTTTTTTTATTGCTTTGACTGAATGTGGTTTTTTTGCTAAGCTTGATTAGTTAATGCTGGATGGGAATTTGGCAGATAATCACTATTTTTTATAAAACTTATGTCTTTTATTAATAAACTTTTCGGTTCGAATGAGAAAGAGATTGCCAAGCTGGATCCGATCGTGCGGCAGATCAATGCTTTAGAAGCGGATATCTCACCTCTTAGCGACGAGGCTTTGAGAGGTAAAACAGCTGAATTCAAAGAGCGGATCGCCAAAGGCGAATCGTTGGATGAGATTTTGCCGGAAGCGTACGCGGTGGTGCGGGAAGCAGCCAAACGGGTGATCGGCGAGCGTCATTTTGATGTGCAGCTCATCGGCGGTATTGTTTTGCATCAAGGCAAAATTGCTGAGATGAAAACGGGCGAGGGCAAAACGTTGACTTCTACTTTACCGATCTATCTGAATGCTTTAACAAGCCAAGGCGTACACGTAGTGACCATCAATGATTATCTGGCCAGGCGCGACTGCAATTGGATGGGTTCTATTTTCAGCTTTTTAGGCATTAGCACCGCTTGCATTATCCATGATGCCTCATATATCTACCAGCCGAAAAAAGTCGATGCTGATGAGGTGAGTGTCGAGATGGAAAACTTGGCGCCGGTTTCGCGGCAAGCGGCGTACGCGGCGGATATCACATATGGCACCAACAATGAATTCGGTTTTGATTATCTGCGCGACAATATGGTGCAAAGCTTGTCTCAAATGGCGCAGCGAGAACCCAATTTTGCCATTGTGGATGAGGTGGACTCAATTTTGATTGATGAAGCCAGGACCCCGCTCATCATCAGTGCGCCGGACTCAGAATCGACCAAGAAATATCAACAGTTCGCGCAACTGGTACCGCGCCTCAAGAAAGGTGAAGATTTTGAAGTGGATGAAAAGATGAAATCAGTCTATATCACCGACAACGGGATTTCCAAATTTGAAAATTGGTTGGGTGTGGGCAATATCTATGAAGCGGGCAAGATCAGTTATGTCCATCATTTGGAGCAAGCCTTGAAGGCACAGGTCATTTTTCAATGCGACAAGGATTATGTAGTCAAAGACGGAGAGGTGATTATCGTGGATGACTTTACGGGACGAATTATGCCTGGGCGGCGCTATAGTGACGGGCTGCATCAGGCCATTGAAGCTAAAGAAGGCGTGGTGGTACAGAAGGAATCGCGCACGCTCGCCACGATCACTTTTCAGAACTATTTCCGGATGTATAAAAAACTTTCCGGCATGACGGGGACGGCGTCCACTTCGGCGGAAGAATTCCATAAAGTATATGAAATCGATGTGATGGAGATTCCGGCCAATAAGCCGTTAGCCAGAAAAGACTTACCGGATATCGTGTATAAATCGGAAAAAGGTAAATTTGACGCAATTTGCCAAAAGATCAAAGAGATCAACGCCATCGGCCAGCCGGTCTTGGTGGGCACGATTGCGATTGAAAAATCCGAATATCTGAGCGCGCTGCTTACGCGCTTCGGTGTTCCGCATCAAGTCTTGAATGCCAAGCAGCATGAGAAAGAAGCGCTCATCATCACCAATGCCGGCACGCGCGGCGCGGTGACGATTGCGACCAATATGGCGGGGCGCGGGACGGACATCAAATTGGGCGAGGGTGTGAAAGAATTGGGCGGACTTTTCATCTTGGGCACAGAACGTCATGAAGCGCGTCGCATCGACAATCAGTTGCGCGGCCGCGCCGGACGCCAAGGCGATCCCGGAGTTTCACAATTCTATGTTTCTCTGGAAGATGAGTTGATGCGGCGTTTCGGCGGGGACAAGTTGATCAATATGATGGACACTTTGGGACTGCCGGAAGACCAACCGATCCAGAACCGCATCATTTCGCGCACGATCGAAAATGCTCAGTCCAAGATCGAGGGTTTCAATTTTGATATCCGAAAACATGTTTTGGATTATGACGACATTATGAATAAGCAGCGTGAAATCATCTATAAAAAACGTAAAGAAATTTTGAAAGCCAAAGATGCTAAGAATGAAATCATGGAATATGTGCGGGAAGAGATTGAAAAATTGGTTTCTTTTCACAGCGCCGAGGATCAATCGAGCTGGAATATGCAGGAAATTTTTGATGGTATCGGAAAAATCATCACCTTGGACAAGTCGGTCAAGAATAAATTGGAAGAGATGAAGAATACCGGGGCGGAGAGCACAGCCGAAAAAATTGCTTTGGTGACGGAATATCTTTTCGGTCTGGCCAAAGAAGCCTATAACAAAAAGGAGCAGGAGATCGGAGAGGAAAATATGCGGGGAGTCGAGCGTGCTATCATTTTTCAAACGATGGATATGATGTGGATGGATCATTTAGACGAAATCGACTATCTGCGAGAAGGTATAGGGCTGCGCGGGTACGGCCAGCGGGATCCTTTGGTGGAATATAAACGTGAAGCTTTCCATATGTTTTCCAGTCTCATGGATAATATCCATTCTACAATTGTGCACACCATTTTTAAGGTGAGTGTGGCCGTGCCGGAAACGGTGGTTGCAGAGACGCCGAAAAATTTGAATTATAGCGGCGGAGAAGAAGCTCAACAGTTCGGAGCGGCAAAGGATGTAATCAGTGGCAGCCAGGAACAATCTGCTTCGAACAAAAGCGAAGAAAAACCCAAACAAACGCCGATCATCAATAAGGATAAGGTCGGGAGAAACGACCCATGCCCGTGCGGGTCGGGTAAAAAGTATAAGAAGTGTTGCGGGAAGTAGAAAATTAAAAGTGCGAAACGCAAGAATAAAGGACTTGGTTTAAAATTTAAAGTTATGACCAAACTTATCACCACTCTCTGCGTCGTGCATCAAGGCGATAGGATCCTTATCGGTATGAAGAAGCGCGGGTTCGGAGCGGGCAGGTGGAATGGGTTTGGTGGCAAAGTTGGAAAAGACGAAATGATCGAGGAAGCGGCGGTCCGTGAGACGCGCGAAGAAGCGGGGATTGAAATTTTAGACTCCGAAAAAATAGGCGTCATCGATTTTGAATTCCAGACCAATGGCGAACGGATCGAAGTGAACATTTTCAAGAGCAAGAATTTTTCCGGCGAGCCGAGCGAGAGCGAAGAGATGCGGCCGCAATGGTTCGATGTCGACAAAATTCCGTTCGAGAAGATGTGGCCAGATGACCGGTTTTGGATGCCGCTGTTCCTCGCAGGCAAAAAATTCACAGGGAGATTTGTTTTTGGAGAGAAGGATGTCATTTCGGAAAAGGAGTTGAGGGAGGTTGAGAAGATATGATTTCTAATAGTTATATAAAGGGGGTGCAGGGGTTGTTTTTGTTTATTTATGGTATATGATTGTCGGAAGGGTTTTAAAGAGGAAGGCAAGAGTTCTTTGTCTAAAAAATAGATATAAAAGCAATGGGGGTAGGATAATGATTTCGAGGATTATTGATTGCCCAGATAGAGATAGGCCGATAATAGATTGCCTCGTGGAAGCTATTTACGATGATCATGGTTCCCGAGTTGAGGCCTTAGTTGACATGATAAGGCAAGATTCAGAGGCGTTGGAAGAGTTTCGGGCAGGTTGTGTCACTAATGACGCACTGACTGTAAACATGCTCCGCGCCGAAGTACCGGAACTTTTTAATGCTGATTGATCGCTGGTGTATGGTTTTTTGGGCAGATGTGACATTGGTCGATCTGCCCTTTCTTTTTAGCTGTTTTTCTGCTAAAATGCGAAGAACTAATGTTTATTATTCTTTTATGAAAAAATATATTTCGAAAGTTGTCCAAGTCGGACCATATAAATTGGGTGGTAAAAACCCGGTGCGGGTGCAGTCGATGTGCAACACTGATACGCGCGATGTGGCAGAGACTGTGAAGCAAATTCTAGAATTGGAAAAAGCCGGGTGTGAAATCATTCGTGTCGCTGTGCCGGATATGGCGGCGGCTAAAGTTTTGGGAAAAATAAAAAAACGGATCCATATTCCGCTCGTGGCGGACATTCATTTTGATCATAAATTAGCTTTGGAAGCGGCTGAGCAAGGCGTGGACAAGATCAGGATCAATCCGGGCAATATCGGTCCGGACGAGAATGTGAAAAAAGTGGTGGAGATTTGCAAGAAGAAAAAAATTCCGATTAGGATCGGCATCAACGGCGGGTCATTGGAAAAAGATATTTTGAAAAAGTACAAAAATAAAGTGACGGCCGAAGGTATGGTTGAATCAGCCATGCGGCACATCAAAATATTGGAAAAACATAATTTCAGAAATATCCTGATTTCTTTGAAAGCTTCTGATATCGAGCGGACAGTGGAAGCGTATCGGATGCTATCTAGAAAAGTGAAATATCCTTTGCACATCGGCGTAACGGAAGCGGGGACGACTTTCCGTGGAACGGTGATGTCATCCATCGGTCTCGGGATTCTGCTCTACGAAGGTCTCGGCGCGACCCTGCGGGTTTCGCTCACGGCTGATCCGGTGGAAGAATTGAAGGTGGCTTGGGAGATTTTGAAATCTTTGAAGCTTCGCAAGCGTGGAGTGACGGTGACGAGTTGTCCGACATGCGGGCGCACGCAAATTGATCTGATCTCTCTGGCTGAAAAAGTGGAGGCGGCCGTTGAACATATCGATAAGGATATCCATATTGCGGTCATGGGTTGCGTGGTCAATGGGCCGGGCGAAGCGCGAGAGGCCGACATAGGAGTGGCCGGCGGCAATGGCGCGGGAGCAATTTTCCGGAAAGGCAAGGTGGTCAAATCGGTGAAGGAAGATGAAATTTTGGCGGCGCTTCTGGGGGAAATTGATAAATTGAAATAATTTGTAAAGAAGGTCATAAAATATGGAAATATTCCTTGCCCAGTCAGCCGGCTTTTGCGATGGCGTGAAACGGGCTTATGAAATGGTGAACAATTTGGATATGGAAGCGGTCAAAAACCCGGTGTGTATTCTGGGTGCGTTGGTGCACAATCCGGACGTGGCTAGAAAGGTGGAGGATAAGGGTATCCTGAAAATCAGCTTCGAGGAATTGCTAAATTCAGAAAATGGCAACATCGGGACGCTCATTGTGACGGCGCATGGAGCGGGACCGGATATTTTTGCCGTTGCTGAAAAAAAGGGGATTGAAGTGATTGACACCACTTGTCCGAAAGTGGTCAAAGTGCAAAGATTGGCGCAAGTTTTTCGGAAGCGCGGTTATGAAGTTATCCTGGTCGGCGACAAAAAACACAAAGAAGTGGAAGGGATCTATGAGTGGGGAGGGAAAAAAGCCCAGATCATTTCAGACCTATCGGAATTTTCCGCTGTGGATGTGGCTGCTTTTTCCAAAGTGGCGGTGATTTCACAAACCACCCAAGACGAAGATTTTTTCAAAGAAGTGGCTGAGTTTGTGAAAAGCCAAGCACCACAAGCGGAAATTTTGTCGACCATCTGTCATGCCACGCATGACCGTCAGAAAGAAGTGAAAAGACTGGCTCGTCAATATGAAGCGGTCATCATTATCGGTTCGGACACCAGTGCCAATTCCACTCGGCTATTTGAAATTTCCAAAAAGCTCAATCCTAAAACTTTTTTCGTGGAAAATGCCTCAGGGATAAATTTGAAAAATTTCTCCGAGGTGAAAAGCATTGCAGTGACCGCCGGCGCTTCCACGCCGGAGTGGGTCATAAAAGAAGTGCTGGACTTGCTTTTTTCGCATTTCAAGCTATAATTCATGGGTGAAAATCAAATTTTAGCGTAAAAATAAGAAAACTATATAAACCTATGAACAGAACATTGATTGCCAAAACTCCAGAATTAATCGGCCAACAAGTGAAATTGTCCGGCTGGGTGAATGTCAGACGCGATCATGGCAAGTTAATTTTCATCGATTTGCGAGACCGAACGGGTATGATCCAGATGGTGGTCATTCCGGACAAAGCCGAGGCTTATGCCGCGAGCAAGGAAGTGCGCAGCGAATTTGTGGTTAATGTTGAGGGTTTGGTCAAATCTCGTCCTGGAGGACAGAATAAGGACGCGGATCCGCTCGGGCAAGTGGAAATTGAAGTTGAAAAAATGGAAATCGTGTCAAAGGTGGAAGGCGAGTTGTCTTTCGATCCGAGCAAGCATGATCTGGATGTCAATCTGCCGACCCTTCTGGACAATCGCAACTTGGCCCTTAGGAACAAGAAAGTCAATGGAATTTTCAAGGTCTATTCCCAGATCTTGGAATCATACGCCGCGGCGATGCGCTCAAGTGGATTTTTGGAGATCAAAACGCCGAAAATCGTGAGCGCGGCCACCGAAGGCGGCGCGAATTTCTTCAAGATAAAATATTTCAAACGTGAGGCATTTTTGGCGCAGAGTCCGCAGTTCTACAAACAAGCCGGCGTAGGTGCTTTTGAACGGGTGTTTGAAATCGGTTCAGTCTTCCGCGCCGAGCAACATTTCACCTCGCGCCACGTCAATGAATATGTGGGGCTGGACGCTGAAATGGGTTTCATCGAGAATTTTTCCGATATTATGGAACAGCTGCAGCAGACGATGCGCCGGATCATAAAAGATGTGGAGGAGAATTGTACGGATATCCTCAAGGAATATGAAATCGAGGAAATTGCGGCGCCGGAACAATTCCCGCGCATCAAGCTCACCGAAGCTCTAGATATTCTGAAGAAAGAATATAAGAAAGAGATTGAAGGTATTGATATCGATCCGGAAGGCGAACGGATGATTTCCGAGTGGGCCAAAAAGACTTACAATTCTGATTTCATCTTCCTGACACACTATCCAACTTCCGCGCGGCCGTTCTACACGATGCCGAGTGCCGACCCGCAATACACGGAAAGTTTCGATCTGATCTTCAAAGGCGTGGAAATTGCTACGGGCGGGCAACGGATCCACAACTATGATCAACTGGTGGCCAGCATCAAACGGCACAAGCTCAATCCGGAAGATTTCACGTCCTATCTCGACATCTTCAAAATCGGTATGCCCGCCCACGGCGGTTGGGGCCTTGGCTCGGAAAGGATCGTGCAAAAGATCCTGGGCATCGATTCGATCAAGGAAGTCATCCTTTTTCCGCGCGATGTCAAGAGATTGACGCCGTAAATTAAAAAAAGGTGATTTTATTGCAAAATATGCTATAATTATAGTATATGAAGCTGAGAATATCGATCATAGTCTGTGTATTGTTTTTCTGGGTGTCAGGCGTTTCTGCCAAGAGTGTTGTTACGCCGAGCGACTTTACTTTTTTAGGAGGCTTCAGAACCCCATCTTCCACTCCCTATTTGCAGGGCTTGACCTATCGGTATAAAAACGGTGGGCTTGTTTTGTATTCTGTTATGAGCGGAACAGGGGCGACCAGGGGAAATTTGGTGGAAATGAGAGTTCCTACGACTTTGACGGCCAATTCGCCTTTTGCTTACACTGTTTTGAATTATAATTATGGCGATATATATCAGGACAAGTTAGTCGATCTTATGCCTAATGGGGGTGTGAATCCACCAGCTATCGGAATCTCCGGTGGAGCAACACCGCCTAATCCGTTTTGGGACGAACTGGATCAACGGATGTATTGGACCAAGGTCATAAGCTATGATAATGGAATTAGTGATATTTGTGCTACAGATGCTGGAATCGGTTATTCCACGTTGGATGACACTGTTCATACTGGGACAGGCATTGGAGAATGGAGGTTGGATACTAAATTGGCTTGTGGGGGGCATGGCACCCGTTACGCTTTCAATATGTTAAAGGTTCCGGATGGTTTTTCCCAGCAATATTTTTCCGGAGTTACGAAATATGCACTTGGTTTTGGGGGAGGCGTATCAGTAGTAAGCAATGGTCCTCCATCAAATGGGCCAGCTCTTTCAATTCTTGATCATGCTCCAAATTTGGCGCAAGAAAGCAATCAAGGATACATGTCCTCTCCGCCTACGATGCTGCTGTCTCATTTTTACGGCCAGTCACGGGCGGATATGCCGGCGGGCATATACGACTTGAATTATCGAGGAGATCCTGGATATTTCGGGTTAAGTAATAAATGGAATACTTCTGACGAATCGTATTATGGTGTTTGGGTGGAAGGTCAGAATAAGCAGGGAGTTATGGCTTTTGCGCTTACGGGTGGAGGTAATACTGCAACGACAGTAGCTAGCGAAACTTCGAAATCAGTTTTTACTGTGGCGGATATCGGTGATATTAGGGCGGGTGATGTTTTGCAGGTGGCATCTGATGGCGCCACTGATCCGGCTCATTATCCGTTTGAAATGCCGACAGTTCTTTCTGTGAATGGGGATGAAATCACCCTTAAGACCGCTATGGTGGGAAATCCGATAATCGGTGGTAATGTCATTTGCGGAGTATGGTATAGGGGTGGGGGAGCAGAAGTCAGTCGGATGTGGACTCCCTATTATATCTATAATGAAGATGATATTGGCGCCGTATACCAAGGAGCAAAATCGGCTGATGGTTTGCCTTTTTCATCGGCTGGTAATTGGGCATTTCCCGGAGTGACATATCCATTGCCGGGTGGAGCCTATGGCGCCACTACCACTTTTCCTCATGTTGTCAGAGGGGCGACTTTTGATTCTACCACTAATCGTTTGTATGTGATGGCTTATAATTCCAGTGGAATTAATGATGTCTATGTCTATCAGTTGAATGATTCAGTTCCATCTACTTACACAATCGGCGGTACTCTTTCGGGCCTTTCTGGTACGCTTGTTTTGCAAAACAACGGAGGAAACAATTTAACCCAATCATCTGATGGCTCCTTCACTTTTTCCGTTCCTCTTCAAAGCGCAGCTGCATACAACGTCACAGTTTCAACTCAGCCTAACAATCAAAATTGTACTGTGGCAAATGGAGCCGGCACAGTGGCTTCTTCCAATATATCTAATATCTCCGTAACTTGTGTGGCTGGAGCAGATACCACTTCTCCAAGCATAACTTCTTTCACTATTCCTTCCGCTTCCGATTCGCTTTCTGTTGGTTCGATCAACTTGGTTGCTACTGACAACACTGGGGTCACGAGCTATTGTCTCAGTGAAACGGATGATGCCGCCGCTTGTTCTTGGAGTCCTACCGCACCGACTAATCACATTTTTTCTTCTGATGGTTCGCACACGCTCTACGCTTTTGTCAAAGACGCGGCCAATAATGTTTCAGTCAGTGCTAATGATTCAGTCACTATCACATTGCCCACCTACACAATCGGCGGAACAGTCAGTGGACTCACCGGAACGTTAGTGTTGCAGAATAATAATGGAAACAATCTTTCTTTATCGTCGAACGGTGCCTTTAATTTTTCCAGCGCGCTCCAAAACGCTTATGCTTATAATGTCACAGTTTTTTCTCAACCTGCCGGTCAGACGTGTACCATTTCCAATGGTGCCGGTACAGTTGTGAATACCAATGTTACGAACGTGGCGGTCAGCTGTGTAAATGGCGCCGACTCAATTTTGCCTACTATTGATAGTTTCATCATTCCTACGACCGCGACGTCACTTTTGGTGCCAGTTACGACGTTTATGGCCTCAGATAACGTGGCTGTAATAAACTATTGTCTCAGTGAAACCAATACTGCTTCTGATTGCATCTGGAGTTCTTCTGTGCCAACCAGCTATGTCTTTTCTTCCGAAGGCACACATTCTCTGTATGCTTTTGTCAAAGATGCCGCCAATAATATTTCAGCCAGCTACAGTAGCAGTGTCACAGTCACTTTGCCTACCTATATAGTTGGCGGCACAGTCAGTGGACTTACGGGAACAGTAATTCTGCAAAATAACAGTGGAGATAATTTGAGTCTAACGTCAGATGGACCATTTGTCTTTTCTACCGCACTCCACGCTATCAGTCCTTACGCTATTACTGTATTGACTCAACCGAATAATCAAATCTGCAGCGTCTCTGGCGGGTCAGGTACAGTCTTCACCTCGGATGTTACCAACGTCGCAGTCAATTGCGTTACGTTACCACCAATCCTCTCTCACGGTGCGCCCTCCGGAGAACTAGATAAGAACACAACACAAATCACCCTTTCGCTTACCACCAATGAAAATGCTACTTGCAAATATGCCACGGTGGCCAACACTAGCTATGCAGTCATGCCGAACACGTTTTCTACTACGGGCAGCACCACGCATTCAGCCCTTGTTATTAATTTGAAGGACAGCAATAGCTATGATTATTATGTTCGCTGCGACGACGGTAGCGGCAATGTTGATATGGTTGACTATCATATCGGTTTTGATATCAAATCTAAGACTGTTTTGGGTGCCATTAAACTTAAGATCAATAAGGCTACCATCAAATTCAAAAATACTATATATGCATGGAAAAAGAAGCTTGATTTCAAGGGTAGTAACGATAGTTTAACTAATGGTACAGTCAAGATATACAAAGGTAATAGTCTGTGGAAAACTATCCAGGTTGGGGCGGATGGCACTTGGAACAAGCTCATCAATATAAAGAATGGTTTTTCGGACTGGCTCAGGATTAAACGTTACGATGAGAGTGGTAATCTAATTTCTACGAATAAGGCTAAATTAAAGGTAGATACTCAAAAGCCGACTTTTAACCAGCCCTTTCCTCTCGCGCTTACCAAAGGCCGAGCGGATCGGATTACTTTCGATGCGACCGATTCCAATCTTAGCTATTACAAGGTGGAGCTTTTGGACAGTCAGGGGCACGTCAAAAATAGCTGGAGAGAGCAGGATGAATATTATTATTTCATTCCCGCTGATATCCCTAATGGAAAGTATATTATGCTGGTCAGGGCCTATGATAAGGCTGGAAATTATGCCGAAGAGCAGACACAATTGACTGTGGTTTGGCGGAAATAATGCGCGAGTGAGATAATATTGGAAACTCCCGGCAATTGTGATATTATGGGGAAGTAAATAAATTTCAGCGCAGCTATGGCATATCATGTGAGAACTGACAAGTTTGAGGGCCCGATGGAGCTTCTTTTGGAGCTGATCCAGAAGGAAAAGCTGGACATCACCGAACTCAGCATGGCGAAAGTGACAGATGAATATCTGGAGCACATCCGGAGCAATCAAGACATCCACTTGGAACATATGGCGGATTTTTTGACGGTGGCGGCTAGATTGATCCTCATCAAATCCAAAGCTATTTTGCCGACCTTGAAATTCAGCGAAGAAGAAGAGGAGGAGATCAAGGATCTGACCTATCAGCTAGAAGAATATAAAAAATTCAAGGAGGCGGCAGTTAAATTGGGGCATATGACGGAGGAAAAAAGATTTTGCTATTCGCGGGAGGGTTTTGCTAATGTGGCGCCGATTTTCTATCCGCCGGAAGATATCAATGCTTATGATTTGAAAAAATATTTCATGTCCGTCTTGGCGGAAATTCCCATCATCGAAAAATTGCAGGAAGAAATCGTGAATGAGGTGGTGACCTTGGAAGAGCGCATCAATGAATTGGAGGGGATGCTGCGGGAAAAGATTCAGTCCTCCTTCTCTTCCCTGGTGGAAGATGCGAAAGATAAGGTGGATGTCATCATTTCTTTCCTGGCGATGCTGGAAATGGTAAAACAGCGATTGGTGCAGGTGGAACAAGGAGAATTGTTCAGTGAAATAAGTCTGAGCTTAAAGGGTCAGTGATGGAAATATTTTTGAATAATAACCAATAATCAAGAAACAAACATCAAACAAAATTCAATAACCAATTTCCAAATAATCAAACCGGTTTCAGTCATTGATCATTGAAGTTTGAAATTTGTTTGGTCATTGTATCTTGTTTCTTGTATCTTCTAAAGTATGGAACCAGATAAATTAAAATCAGCCATTGAAAGCATCCTTTTTATCGCCGGTGAGCCGGTGGAAATTTCGCGCATCGCCAAAATCACGGACGCGACTAAGCCGGAAGTGGAAGCGGCTATCGTGGTGCTGCAAGGTGAATACGCCACTGGTCGAGGTATGGTCATTGTTAGAAAAGAAGAGGCGGTGCAGATGGCGACCGCGCCTGACAATGCGGAAGTTGTTTCCGAGATGGTCAAGAGCGGCATCCAAGACGGTCTCAGCAAGGCTGCTTTGGAAGTGTTGTCTATCGTGGCCTATCGCGGACCGATCTCGCGGGTCAACATCGAGGCTATCCGAGGAGTCAATTGCAGTTTCACGTTGCGGGCACTTTTGCTCCGCGGCCTTCTGGAAAGGATGGATGACCCGAAGAACGGCCGGTCATATCTGTACAAGATATCCTTTGATTTCTTGAAAAAAATGGGACTGGAGAATGTGGAAAAACTGCCAGACTTTGAAACTTTATCACAAGACAGTCGGATAGAAAGCATCATAGAAAGTTAAATCAGAACCACTGACCGTGCCCGCCCGCTGTCGCGGACGGCAGGCAGGTTCTCACCTGATTATCCTGATTGCACATGAATTTTTAAATCAGTGAAGTCACGTGTGAATCAGTGCTAATCAGTGGTTCAGACATTTATGTTAAACATTATTTTTTCCATCCTCGTCCTTCCTTTCCTGCCGGTTTTTATGTATGGCCATCTTGCGGCTCCGACTGGCCAAGAAATGACGCCGCCGGTGGCGGCTGAGGTGCTCGGAGACACGAGCCAAAAAACGGATGATGGCAGTCAATGTATCAGCGACGGATCACAAGGCTTTGAGAATCAGAATCTTTTTCCATTGGATCAGCCGGCCGATACGGCTTTCATCCCGACCAGAAAACCGGATTATGCGGACGTGAAGATCTGGTCCGGTTCGTCGGTCGTCATCGATGTGGACAGCGGGACGCTCTTGGAATATTCCGATGGTCGGAAAGAAACCCAGATCGCTTCACTCACCAAGATTATGACAGCCGTGCTCACGGTGGAGAACGTGAAGGATTTGGATGAAGAAGTGACAATCACGCCAGCGGTTCTGAATGTTTATGGAACGACGGTCGGTTGTCCGACCAGCGTTTTTTGCAACAGTCAAAAATTGGTCGCTGGGGAAAAAATTTCAGTGCGAAGCCTGCTTATGGCAATGCTGCTTGATAGTGCCAATGACGCCGCCACGGCACTGGGGGTCCATGTCGGAGGGACCAGTCAGAATTTTGTGGATATGATGAACGCCAAAGCGAAGGAACTCGGACTCAAGGATACTCATTTCTGCACTTCATCGGGGCTGGAAATCGATGGACAAGAAGACCAATGTTATTCGTCCGCCTATGACATCGCGCGGATCGCCGCCTATTCATTGAAGCATGAATTGATCTGGGATATAATGAGGACGAAGGAGGCGGCAGTGTCTTCGATGGATGGAAAGTTGGTACATCAATTGAAAAACACCGATATGCTTTTGGAACAGATGGCGGATTGTCTCGGCGGCAAGACCGGTTTCACCCCTATGGCCGGAAAATCTTTGCTTCTGGCAGCCATTGATCCGACAGGGCGTCACCGGATAGTGGCGGTGATATTGAACGATGAAAATCGTTGGACGGATATGAAAACTTTGGTGGCGTGGACTTTCGCTAATTATGAATGGAAATAATTTAGTCAAAAATTTATGGATATTTCTCAGGTGCAGACGATTCCGGAAGTGGTCAATGTGTTGAAAGTTTTAGTGACAGGTTTTTTGGCGTTTGTCCTGGCGTTTTTTTTGACGCCCGTCTGGACGCATTTTTTGTATAAATATAAGATCGGAATCAAGATCAAGGAAAATTCCGTCTCGGGCGAAAAGCTGACTTTTGTCAGTGCGATGCACAAACATAAGTCAGGTACGCCGACGATGGGCGGGGTATTGGTGTGGTTTTCCGTCTTAGTCCTCGTCCTCGTTTCGCATTATGTCCTGCCATATGTTTCCGGCTGGGTGGGAATAAGATTTTTGGCCCGCTTGGATTTTTTGAGCCGCAAAGAAGTCTGGTTGCCGCTTTTCGCTTTGATTGCGGCTGGAATTTTGGGGTTGGTGGACGACTGGATGAGCATCAAAGGCGTCGGGAAGAACAAGGGTGGAGGGATGCGCTTTCTGACGCGCTTCGGATGGCTGATCGTTATTTCCATTTTGGGTGCGGTATGGTTTTACTATAAACTCGGTTGGGACGAGATTCATATTCCTGCCATCGGAGATTTTTCCATCGGCTTCTGGTATATCCCAGTTTTTATCTTCATCATTCTTTTCACGGCCATTTCTTCCAATGAAACGGACGGCTTGGACGGCCTAGACGGCGGAATTTTGCTCATCGCCTTCAGTTCGTTCACTCTGATCTCTTTTACGCAGAACAAGATTGACTTGGCGGCTTTTTGCGCCGCGCTTTCTGGCGCGCTCTTGGCCTTTCTCTGGTTTAATATCTATCCCGCTCGCTTCTTTATGGGAGATACGGGCGCGGTGTCATTGGGCGTAACATTAGGGGTGATTGCGATGTTGACCAATTCTGCGTTGGTGCTTTTCATAATAGTTTTCATTTATGTCATTGAATCCGGTTCGGCGGCCATCCAGATGACCAGCAAGCGTTTTTTCCATCGTAAGGTTTTTTTGGCGGCACCCATCCATCATCATTTCGAAGCCAAGGGCTGGCCGGAAACCAAGGTGACGATGCGCGCGTGGATCTTCACGATGGTGATGGCCATTCTCGGGCTGATCATCGGGATTTTGGGAGCGGGACACATACATCGATAATAATTTAAAAAAATTTAAGCATAAAGGATATGGAGATAAGAAAGTTGCAGGAAACTGATGTGGCGGGCAAGAAGGTGCTCTTGCGGGTGGATTTCAATGTGGCCATCGAAAAAGGACGAGTGAAAGAAACTTTCAAAATTGCGGCGGCCAAAGAAACGCTGGATTATTTATTGGCCAGAAAATGCAAAGTAGTGATGATTTCTCATCTGGGGCGGCCCGACGGAAAAGTTGATCCGGAATTTTCGCTGGATCAGGTGACGCCGGACGCGGAGATCATTCTGGGAGACAGGATCACTTTCGTGCCGGATTGCATCGGAGAAAAGGTGACGACCGCCTTAGAAAACCTGAATGAAGGCGCTCTGCTTTTGGAGAACGTAAGATTTTATGCCGGCGATGAAAAAAATGATCCCGAGTTTGCCAAAAAATTGGCGGAGAATTTTGATATTTTTGTGTATGATGCTTTTGGTGTTTGTCATCGTGATCATGCTTCGATCACCGGCATAACGAAATTTTTGCCGAGCTATGCCGGTTTCAATATGCAAGAAGAAGTCCATGAGATGACGATCGTCAAAGATCATCCGATTGCGCCGGCCGTGGCTATCATCGGCGGAGCCAAGATTGAAACCAAACTGCCGGTCATCAAATTCTTCGAAGAAAAATATGATCACATTTTGGTGGGCGGCAAAATTGCCAATGAGGCCATTGAGCAGAAGATGACCTTTTCTGACAAAGTCATCCTGCCGACAGATTTTGTCGACGGCGGATTCGATATTGGTCCGGCCACTGTGGCAAAGTTCAAGGAAATCATTGCTACGGCCAAAACGATCGTGTGGAATGGACCGCTGGGAAAATTTGAAGACCCGCGCTACGCGGTCAGTTCCAATGAAATTTTGCAGGCTGTTCTGGCCAGCGGCGCATTTGTTCTGGTCGGCGGCGGCGAAACTTTGGAAATCTTGGAGAAAAATGACGCGATGGACAGCGTCTCATTCGTGTCGACCGGCGGTGGTGCGATGCTCGATTACTTGGGCGGGGCGGAGATGCCAGGGATTGAAGCACTAGGTGTGTAGTGGGAAGTGCAAATGAAGTAGATGAAAATTTAGAAGGAGTATCTCTAAAGACCGAAGAGTTTTTGTGAACTCGTGACCACAATGCCCTCTCTGTCTGATGATTACATCAGACATCTCTCTCGAGTACGAGAGAAAGGGAAATGGGCATTTTTTCTTTTTTTAGCTTGTGATATAATGGAGGAGGTAAGAAAGATTAGAATAATAAAAAATATGTCACAAATCAAAAAAATATTCGCGCGGGAGATTTTGGATTCGAGGGGCAATCCGACGGTGGAGGTGGAAATTGAATTGGAAAATGGTATCAAGACTTCAGCCGCGGTGCCAAGCGGGGCTTCCACCGGAACTTATGAAGCGTTGGAGCTGCGAGATAATGATGCCACGCGTTATGGGGGGTTAGGCGTTCTCACCGCCGTGGAAAATGTGAACACGAAAATCGCGGAATTGGTGGTCGGGATGGAAGTGAGTGAGCAACAAAAAATTGATAAGGCGATGATCAAATTGGACGGCACAGAAAATAAATCCAGTTTGGGGGCGAACGCCATTCTGGGCGTATCATTAGCAGTGGCGCGCGCGGCGGCGCTGGATGCCGGCATGCCTCTCTATGCTTATATCAAAAAAACGTATAAATTTTCCGGTAAGAAATTCACTTTGCCGATGCCAATGTTCAATATCATAAACGGCGGCAAACATAGTGATTCTGGCTTGGCCATTCAGGAATATAAATTGGTGCCCAACGGCGTCAAAACTTTCAAAGAACAATTGCGCGCCGGTAGTGAAATTTTCCATACGCTCGCGAGCATCTTGGAAAGCGAAGGCTATAGCGTGGCGGTCGGTGATGAAGGCGGGTTTGCCCCCCATTTGGAAAGTAACGCGCAAGCACTGGAAAAAATTTGCGCGGCCATTGAGAAGGCTGGGTATAAAAAAGGTGCGGAAGCTTCCATCGGCATTGACGCGGCGGCCAATTCATTTTTTGAAAAAGACGAAGATCGCTATGTTTTTAAACCCGAAAATCCGTCACTAACTCGCGAAATGCTGGTGAACATCTACAATGAATGGATTGCGAAATACCATGTCATTTCCGTGGAAGATGGACTGAATGAAGAAGATTGGGAGGGCTGGCGCAATATGAACACTAAGATCGGCGGGCGGGCGATGATTATCGGGGACGATTTGCTCGTGACGAATGTCAAAAGATTGGAAAAGGCCATTGCGGAAAAAGCGTGTAATGCAGTGCTCATCAAAGTCAATCAGATCGGTTCGCTTACGGAAACGATCGATTGCATCAAATTGGCCCAGAAGAACAAAATGAAAATCGTCATCTCGCACCGCTCAGGTGAAACGACGGATGATTTCATTTCAGATTTGGCGGTGGGCGTCGGCGCGGAGTATATGAAGTCGGGATCGCTGTCGCGCGGAGAGAGAATTTGTAAATATAATCGGTTGCTACGGATAGAAGAAGAAGTTAGAACCACTGATTCTCACTGATTTGCACATGATTCCACATGAATTTATTGCTCGAAATTTATTACTGAGCTTGATAGTTAATTTATTTTTTATAATTGGTTACGGCTCGTTGTCATCCTGATTTCAATTCAGTGTAATCAGGATAATTACGTGCTAATCAGTGGTTCAGACATTTATGCCCAAGCAGAAATCACCTACACTACTTGTTATTCTCGACGGTTACGGTCTAGCCGCGCCGTCGAAGTATAATGCCATTACGCTGTCCAAGCGACCGACATTGGATCGGCTGTTCGAGTTGTATCCACACACGCAGTTGGGGGCGACGGGGAAGGACGTGGGACTAGAAGATGATAAGATGAGTGGGTCGGAAGCGGGTCATATGAATATCGGCGCGGGACGTATCGTGCATCAGGATTCCTATTATATCACCGAAAGCATCGAGAATGGCAGTTTTTTCACCAATCCGGTCCTAGTTGGAGCGGCGCATCATACGCGTAATTGCGGCAGCAAGCTTCACTTGATGGGGCTGATGGGAGATTATGACAGCCCGCACAGCGATCCGGACCATTTCCGCGCTATTTTGAAATTGGCCAAGAAAAACGGAGCGAAAGAAGTTTTTTGCCATCTGTTTACGGACGGCCGAGATTCATATCCGCGGAGTGCCAAGACTCATCTGAAACATTTTCAAGATATCATCAAGGAAGAGGGCATCGGTCGCATCGCGACTCTCTCCGGCCGTTTTTATGCGATGGATCGTTCTAAGAATTGGGACAGATTGATAATGGCATATGAAGCAATCGCTTTTTCACGCGGAGAAATGGCAAACAGTCCGGAAGAGGCAATCGAAAAAGCGTACGCGGCGGGACTGACGGATGAATATCTGTTGCCGACGGTCATTTGTGATGGAAATGCTCCTGTGGCTAAATTGGCACCGGATGACGGTATGATTTTTTTCAATCTGCGTTCTGATCGGGCCAGACAATTTTCCAAACTTTTCGTGGCTTGCAGCAAGAATTGCGCGTCGAATGATGATATGCCCGCTATCGAGCGAGTGGACAATCTGTATTTTGCGGCTCTGACCGATTTCGGACCGGACTTAGACGTGCATACGGTTTGGCACGGGCATACTTTAGCGGGCACTTTGCCGATGGCCTTGGGACAGCTGAAGCAGCTCTATA
>JBAYUI010000016.1:0-25444 GCA_041675165.1 Parcubacteria group bacterium
ATTTTTCCGTATGCGCCGATTTATACTTTAGTGTACAGCGAGAAGCTGATGCACGGCAGCTTTAAGGGCAAGAAGATCAAAACTTCTTTTTTGCAAAAATTTCCCTTGGCGGCCGCGCGGCACCGGATTTTCCCGCAATTTATGCCGTTTGCCATCGAGCAATTCGATTTTTCCGATTATGACATCGTGCTCAGTGATTCTTCCAGTTTTGCCAAGGGCATCATCACCGGGCCGAAAACTTTGCACATCTGCTATATGCATACCCCCATGCGGTTCGCCTGGGATGATTGTCAGAAATATAACCGCGATTTCTATTTTCCGATGTATATAAAAAGGTTAGTGCCGTTCGCGATGAATTACATCCGCTTGTGGGATCGCGCCAGCGCCGATCGGCCGGACAAATTGATCGCCAACTCGCGTTTTATCGCGAGACGTATCAAAAAATATTACAAAAGAGACAGCCTAGTGATCAATCCGCCGGTGAATGTCAATGATTTCAAGATCAGTCGGGAAAAGAAAAAATATTTTTTGATTTCCGGTCGATTGATAGCATACAAACGTTTTGATATAACGATTGAAGCATTCAATCGGATGGGATTGCCGCTCAAGATTATCGGGCGCGGACCGGAATTTGCGCGGCTCAAAAAAATGGCCGGACCCAATATTGAATTTTTAGGACGGGTGAGCGATGAAGAACTCAGACAACATTTTTCGGAGTGTCAAGCGCTGGTCTTTCCGCAGGAAGAAGATTTTGGCATTACGGCCATTGAGGCGATGGCCGCCGGTACGCCGCTCATCGCGTACCGCGGCGGCGATATTCCAGAGCATCTGCAAGAAGGCAAGACAGGAATTTTTTTCGAGGAACAGACGCCGGAGAGCATCATTGCAGCAGTGAAAGAATTCGACGCGTCGCAGTATGATCCGGAATATATCCGTTCCACCGTGCTTGAATTTGACAAAAGCGTATTTAAGGCTAAGATTAAAGACTATATAGAGAAGGAGTATTATTTGTTTAAGAGAGAAGATCGGAGTGTAATTGAATGATTTTGCGCAAAGAATAAGCTATAGGAAATTACAAATTACAAATATCAAATGACAAAAATTTGAAATTTAAAAACTATGGAATTTAAGGAATATATAAATATAATAAAGAAATCCAGAAAACTTTTTTTTGGCACTATTTTTGTTATAGTCGCGATTTCTCTGGGCTATTTCTATTTCTTGCCGGTACGTTATGACGCGTCTCTCACGCTCAATATCACGCGCGCCGGTTCTCAGGAAACCGCGGATTATAAATACGATGATTATTATCGTTTGCAGGCGGATGAAAGATTTGCGGATACGCTTGTGGAATGGCTGAAAAGTCCACGAACAGTGAATGACATATGTACCGCGGCTAACCTTGATACTAGTAAAATTATTAAAGATATTGTCGCTGAAAAAAGATCTTCGCAGGTTGTGGCGGTGTCTTTTTCAGCTGATACAGCTTCTAGTGCGCAAAAAATTGCGGCTGGCGCCGTGAATGTGCTCAATGGAAATACTGAGGCTCTGAATATGGATCAGAAAGAAAATACTTGGTTCAAGTTGGTCTATGGCGCGCCCGTAATCGTGAAATACCATCCGAACTACGAAATAATTTTCTTAGCCGCTCTTTGTCTAGGGATATTCTTGGCTTTTTGGGCGGTGATGATCAAGCATTATTTGGAATAAGGAGGGAATTCTCAATTATCAATGATCAATTTACAATAAATTTCCATTTTTTTTAATTGATAAATTGAAAATCAGAGCATTGATTGAAAACAAGAAAATTGTGAATTGAAAATTTGAAGATTTATACTAAGAAATTCAATCTGGATATTACCTAAAAACTAATTAAGGTTGTTATGAAAATAGCAGTTGACGTGAGATGCCTGATGGAGGGACGCCGAACGGGAGTGGAAGAATATACTCTTGGGCTTTTGGAAAACCTTTTTGAATTGGACAAAAAGAATGAGTATGTCCTTTTCTTCAATTCTTGGAAAAATCCGAATTTTGATTTTAGCGTTTTTTCGTGCTTTGAAAATGTCAGTCTGAAAAGATTCAAAGTGCCTAACAAACTGCTGAACCTTTTTTTCTGGTATTTTTCTTGGCCGAAAATCGATCGGCTGTGTGGCAATGCGGACGTGGTTTTTATACCCAACATCATCTTCGGAGCGGTCAGTCGGCGGGCTAAACTCGTGCTTACCGTGCATGATCTTTCTTTTGAGCGTCACAGTGAATATTTTTCGCGCAAAAGAAGATGGTGGCATATGTTCATAAATACCAGAACTATCTGCCGGACGGCGGACAAGATCATTGCCGTTTCGCATTCTACTCGGAATGATCTGGTGAACCTGTATGGCGTAGGAAAAGAAAAGATCGAAATGATCCATAGCGCGGTCGGTTCAATCTTCATGATAATCGATAGGAATGATGTCGGACTGATCAAAACGAAAGAAAAATACGCTTTGCCGTATAACTTTATCCTGAGCTTGGGCACGATCGAACCGCGCAAAAATATTGCTGGAACAGTGAGGGCTTACAACGCCTTGCAAGCCTATGCCCAAAAGAACAAGCGGGAAGATCTTTTGAAATACGAATTGGTCATCGCAGGGGAGAGCGGCTGGAACGCCAAGGATATATTCTATGAGATACGCCATTCGCCGTTCCGGAAAAAAATAAAAATGATCCGTTCCGTTCCCAGTGGAGACAAGCCATATCTGTACAACCTAGCGACACTTTTTGTCTACCCGTCTTTTTTTGAAGGTTTCGGCTTTCCGCCGCTTGAAGCGATGAGCTGCGGCGTGCCCGTCATCACTTCAAACAATTCATCACTGCCGGAGATAACCGCTGATGCCGCCATCCTCATCGATCCGGACAGGCCGGACGAACTGTATCGGGCGATGCGGGAAATTTTGTCAGACAATAATTTACGGAAACTGCTAGTGGTCAAAGGTTTGGAGAAATCCAAAGAATTCACTTGGACGGCCGCGGCGCGCAAAACTTTGCGAGTGTTTGATTCGCTGTAGGAAAGGTAGTTTTCATAAAAAAATGCTTTAAGTTAGGCATTTTTTCGACAAGCTCTTTACAAAAACCAATTTTGGGTGTATAATATTAGGTTAGCATGGATTGTCCCTTAAAAATCCAATTTCGCACTTTGCCACGGCAGAAAGGATTTTTCTGCTAAGAATTTTTTCTGCTGTGGCAAAACCATCAGTCAACCAAAAACAAAATAAGGAGAAGGAATATGAAGAAAAATATTCTGGGTGAGATAACTCAGGTAAAGAGCAAAAATTTCAATACCCTAGCTGAGGCTGGGGTAAGAATTTACCAAGGAGATTTATTTGCGGAGTGTTTTGGTGATATCGCTGAGGTGACGGTTGATGCGACTGTTGCATTGGTGACTCAACCGCTCCTTTCCCCAGTAACGAGTCTGGAGATTATTCCTGCAGTTGAGGCAAATCAGCTCATTGCTGGCATCGGTAAAAATCAGTTGGCTTGGTTTTTGTTGAATAACAGGGGGTGCGACGGATGGTTCGTTGCGCATGTCATTGACAAAGTCCGAACCAAGGAGGACGAGGAACATTCCTTTGCTGGCGAAGACGGAGAGCGACTTGTTCTTCGTAGCGTGGATTTCGGTTGGGTTGATGACGAGTGGAGCTTGAGCGCGTGTCGCATTTCGGACCCGGATCAGTGGGATGCTGGCAGTCAGGTCCTCTCCCGCAATTCCTCTGTCCCTCAGAGCTAAGATCCTTTGGTTCTTTGGAACTTTGACCCTTTGAAATTTTTCTTCGGAAATCTTTCAAAGGGTCTTTTTTATGCAAAAATTTTGTGATATACTTTGATAGAAATCATGTGATACGCAACGGTTACGGCTTTTGCGTCATGGCTTTAGGGTATTTTTTGTGAGAGTTGCGTTGGCTAAGGCTTGCGTGAGAGTATAGAAAATATTCTTCTAAAAAATATAGGAATTGGTGCGAGAAACTGGCGGACTTCGAGGTCCCAAGTAAGATACAACCCAGAGAGTATTCAAAGGGTGGTGGCATAGATGGTATTTCGCATGAGAGCGACTTGTTCTTCGTAGCGTGAATTTCAATTGGAATGATGACGAGTGGAACTTGAACGCGAATCGCATTTCAAACCCGAATCAGTGGAATGCTGGCAATCAGGTCCTCTCCCGAAACTCAAATATTTCTCCTGCCTTCTTGGCAGGAGTTTTCTTTTCCAATAATCCGTTTTTCCAGCCACCTATCATCCGACCGACTTCTGCCAATTTTTGTGAAAGTGCTATATAGTTTTCTTCGGGAATCAGTTTGTTTTCCCAAGCCAATTGAGAAAAGAATTTGAGAATATCCAGTCGCGGGATTATTTTTCCTAGCAGGATGATTTTGGGTTCCGGTGGCAAATAGGCGGCGGTAAAGCTTAGTTCCAAAATTTCTAGAAAAAGAAGGTCAATTCTTCGCCCTAGTCCGTAGCGTTCAGTCTTGGGAAAATTACGATGCAAAGATAGCCAATAATGATAAGCCTCTTTTTCTTTTGTGATTACAGAGGGCACTCCTTGGGGGGGGGATTTAAAAGTCGAACTATTGTTATGAAAATTCAATTGACCCACGGTTTTGAAAAAATGATTAGTGTGGAAAATTTGCTCGTTGCTTGGAAGGAATTTGCAAGAGGCAAAAAACACAGAAAAGATGTGCAAGCATTTTCTCTGCGACTGATGGATAATATTTTTGCGCTCCACGAAGAACTTTCCCATCATACCTATAATCACGGTGGTTATCAAGCGTTTAAAATCAACGATCCCAAGCCCAGGGACATCCATAAAGCCAGTGTACGCGACCGATTGGTACATCACGCGATTTATCGGATTCTCTATCCTTTTTTCGATAAAACTTTCATCGCAGATTCGTATTCTTGCCGGAATGAAAAAGGTACTCACAGAGCCATTAACAAGTTTCAAAGTTATTTTTATAAGGTCAGCCAGAATAACACTCGCACTTGTTGGATCTTAAAGTGCGACATCCGAAAATTCTTTGCCAACATAGATCATCAAATTTTGCTCAGCATCTTGGCTGAATATATTCTGGATAAAAATATTATGAAGCTCCTAGAAAATATCATCGCAAGTTTTTACGCTGGCTTGCCACTGGGCAATCTCACTTCGCAATTGTTCGTTAATAGCTATATGAACAGGTTTGATCAGTTTGTGAAGCACAAACTGAAAGCCAAATATTATATCCGCTACGCGGATGATTTTGTATTTTTGTCAGAAGATAAAAAACATTTGAAAGAAATTATTCCAACTGCCGAGGAATTTTTAAAAGAAGAATTGAAATTGGAAATGCATCCGAATAAAGTTTTTATTAAAACACTATCCTCTGGCGTAGATTTTCTGGGGAGGATCAACTTTTTTGATTATCGAATACTCAGAACAAAGACAAGGAGAAGAATGCTGAGAAGAATGTCCCTGAAGCAAAAAATGTGTCGCGAGGAGTTGGTTTCCAAGGAATCGCTTGAGCAAAGCGTGCAATCGTATCTGGGTATATTGAGGCATTGTCGGGGATATGCAATATCCAAGAAGTTGTCTGTCCATAAGCCCGGCTTTTTGGTATAATTAGTTTACGAAGTACGAAACGTTTAGGCACTATTATGGCGTTTTGGATGTTTTCGTACTTTCGTATTAATTTTGTAGCTCGTAATTTAATGAGAATTGGAATCGACGCGCGCTTCTATGGTCCGATCGGCAAGGGACTGGGGCGCTATACCCAAAAACTTATAGAAAATATGGAAAAAATTTCCGCCCAAGCCGGACCTGCTAGCGGCGGAAAAAATCAGTATTTCGTATTCTTGAAAAAAGAAAATTTTGACGAGTATCAACCGCAGAACGAAAATTTCCAAAAAGTTTTGGCTGATTTCAAGTGGTACGGTTTCGCCGAGCAGCTGAAATTTCCGCGACTTTTGAAAAAATATGAATTAGACTTGGTGCACTTCCCGCATTTCAACGTGCCCATTTTTTATTTCGGGAAATTTATCGTGACTATCCATGATTTGATCTTGCTCAATTTTCCGACAATCCGGAGTTCTACTCTTTCACCGATCCTGTATTGGCTGAAATTTACGGCTTACAAGATGGTCATCAGTTCCGCCGTCCATCGGTCCTGCCGTATCATTGCTGTTTCCAATTTTACGAAAAAAGATATCCTGAAAAACTATCCGAGAATTCCGGAAGAGAAAGTAGTGGTGACTTACGAGGCCTGTGATGACTATTGTCTGTTCAATTTCAGGAAAGACGATAAGATTTTGCCGCGTTACGGGATTTCCAAGCCGTATCTGCTTTATGTCGGCAATGTTTATCCGCATAAGAATCCGGAACGGCTGGTTATGGCGATGAAAAAGATCGAAAAGGAGAATGAATGTCTGAGATTGGTTTTTGTAGGTGGCAAAGATTATTTTTATGAAAGACTGCGTGCTTTGGTGAAAGAGGATAAGATTGGTAATATCGTATTTGCGGGATTCGTGCCGGATTATGATCTGGACGCGCTTTTCCGGAACGCCTTGGCTTATGTTCGACCGTCCTTACATGAAGGTTTTGAACTGCCGGGGTTGGAAGCGATGTCGCGCGGCGTGCCGGTGTTGGTTTCCGATTATCCTTGTTCACGGGAAATTTTGGGGGAGAGCGCCTCGTATTTTGACGGAAAAGATGTGAAAAGTATTGCGGATGCCATAAGAAATATCTCCACGGATGAAATTTTGCGTCAGGAACTGATAAGGAAAGGATATGAACAGGCGAAGAAATACAGCTGGAAAAAGATGGCCGAAGAAACACGTTCGCTTTATGGAAAAATAAAAATGCGATGACAGAGCGAAAAAAAATATTGCCGCAGATGTTCGATGTCCGGCCGGTCAATGGAACCGGAGATTTGGATGTGGAGAAGATACAGAAGATGGAAAAGATCGTGACACTCGTAAAACAGGAGAAAGAAGATGCTAGACGGATCAAAACGGTTCCTTTGCGAAAAGCGGAGAGGAAGCCGAAGAATTTCTGCGGGCGTTTTGAGATGGTGAAACCTGTTGTGATTGAATATGATCGGAAAGAGAAGGAGGCGGAAAAAGAGCGTTGGGAAAAGTTTCTGGCGGAAGAAGCTCGTAAGGATAAGGAAGAAAGGGAGGAAGGATCACGCATCGCAGCTTTCCACGAAAGACTGGAAAGATTTGAGCGGAGAAAAAAAAAGCAGCGCATATTTTTGCGAGGTGCTATCGCTTTGGCGGTTGTCGCTGTCTTTGTGATTATTGCTAACGCCGCGATGCGCGGACTGGAAATCAAGCGGAACGGTCTGGCTGATTCTCAAACAGCTATCGTGGAAATGTTGGCTGCCAAGGACAGTATGAAATCAGGCGACTTTGAAAAAGCCTATGCCCAGTTCAATGGTGCCAATGAAAAACTGGACAAGCTATCCGCCCAGTTTGATGGCATGGGACGCGTCTTGGTTTCCGCCACTAAATATGTGCCATACCTGTCAAAAGTCTCTTCCGGGAGCCACTTAATATCGGCCGCGGAGAGCGTTTCTAATGTAGGGGTCATCATTTCTGATATGCTCAGGAATATGGATACGGCGGTTGCTGGGAGAGATCAGGGAAGTTCCATCTCATATTTGAAAATTTTCCGTGACAATGAAGATAATTTGAAACGGATGGCGGCGCTTCTGGACAGCGCTCAAAAAGATCTGGATAGTGTCAATCTGGATGATATCCCAGAAGAGAATAGGAGTAAATTTATCGAGATGAAGCGATCTCTGCCGGAAGTCAATAGCGCTTTGGCAGCTTTTTTGGGGGAAGAAAAACTTTTCAGTGATATTTTGGGCGGCAATGGACCGAGGAAATATCTATTCCTTTTTCAGAATAACCAAGAAATCCGTGCGACGGGCGGATTCATCGGCAGTTATGGCCTCCTGGACATTTTTGACGGCCGAGTGCGGAAATTTTTCATTGATGGCATTTTCAATCCGGACGGACAATTGCAGACCAGAATAGTTCCGCCCGCGCCTATCCAAAAAATCAGTGCGAATTGGAGCTTGCATGATTCCAATTGGTTTCCTGATTTTCCCACCAGTGCCGAGAAGGCCGCGTGGTTCTATGAAAAAGCGGGCGGTCCGACGGTGGACGGCGTGATTACGATGACGCCGACAGTGATGCAGAAGCTCTTGGAAGTGACCGGCCCGATCGAGATGCCGGAATACGGCATTACGGTGGATAAGGATAATTTCATCAGAGAGATCCAGTATCAGGTGGAAGTGGATTATGACAAAAAACTTAATGCGCCGAAAAAAATTCTGGGAGATTTGGCGCCGAAAATTCTGGATAGGATACTTAATATGAAAGATTTTTCAGAACTGTCAAAAGCGTTGAATGTGATGCTGGAAAGTCTCAATGAGAAACAGATCCTTATCTATTCCAAGAATCCCGACATTGAAAAAGTCTTGTCCGCTAACGGTTGGTCCGGAGAAATCTTGAACACGCCCAAGGATTATCTGAGTGTCATAAACACCAATGTCAACGGCTTCAAAACTGACGGAGTGGTGGATGAAGAAATTTCCCATAAGGCCGAGATCCGTCCGGATGGAAGCGTGGTTGACACCTTGACGGTTGTTCGTCATCATAATGGAGGCGACACTCCTTACGAATGGTGGAACAAAGTCAGCTCTGACTATATGCGCGTCTATGTGCCGAAAGGTTCTCAACTTCTCCGCGCTGAAGGACAGACCCGCGAAATCGATTCTCCGCCGCTGGACTATAAGGCTTTGGGGTATGTGTATGATCCACAGGTGCAAAAAGAGGCGGAAGGGATGAGAACAGACCCTGATTCTGGGACGACGATCTATGATGACGGCGAAAAGACAGTTTTTGCCAATTGGGTCTATGTCAGTCCGAAAGAAACAGTAACGATCAAATATGTCTACATTTTGCCTTTCAAGATGACTTTGGACGCGCTGCATCTGAGCGATACATATTCTCTTTTGACGCAGAAACAATCCGGCAGTCGTGGCAGCGGATATTCCAGTGAGATCGATTACCCATCTTCATATAAGACCCTCTGGCAATCTCCTGATCTTGGAGCAGTTCGGGCCGATGATTTGCCGGATGGTGAAGCAGGACTTAGGATGGAAACTGATCTGAAAACAGATAAATTTAGCGGGATAGCTTTTACGCAATAACAAGATTATGATCAAAAAAATTCTTAAACTGAATGATCACATTTCCGGTTCGGTCATTTCGGCCGCGTTCCTGATCACCATTACGGGACTAGTCAGTCGCGTGTTGGGTCTTTTCCGCGATCGACTTCTCGCTTCCACTTTCGGAGCGGGGGACACGCTAGACGTCTACTATGCCGCTTTCCGCGTACCGGACCTGATCTATAATCTGCTCATTGTGGGTGCGCTTTCTTCCGCTTTCATTCCGGTGTTTGCGGCGCTTCTCAGTAATGACAAGGAAGAAGAAGCGTGGGAGATGGCGCGGGGCATCATGAATTTGGCGCTGTGTTTCATCGTTATCCTCTCGGTGATTTTTGCAATCTTCACTCCGTTCATTATGAAAGCCCTTACTCCCGGATTTTCTCCCGATAAGTTGGCGCAGGTGGTGGTTTTCACGCGAGTGATGTTTTTGAGTCCGCTCCTACTTGGTATCAGTGGAATCTTGGGCGGCATCCTGACTTCCTATAAGCGCTTTCTGACTTATTCTTTAGCACCCATCTTCTATAATGTCGGCATAATTTTTGGAATCTTGGTACTGGTGAAAATTATGGGGCCGATCGGTCTGGCGTGGAGCGTGGTCTTGGGCGGCTTCTTGCATCTCGTGTCGCAATATCTTTTTGTCGGGCAGCTCGGCTTCAAGCATAATTGGTCTTTGTTTTCCAGTTTCTCTAATCGCTCGGTGCGGAAAGTCTTCACGCTGATGATTCCGCGCGCGATGGGCATCGCCGTCAATCAGATTAATCTTTTCGTCATTACGATATTCGCTTCACTTTTGGCCAGCGGTTCCTTGGCTGTTTTCAATTTTGCCCAAAATTTGCAAAGCGTGCCTCTGGGATTGGTGGGCATTTCTTTCGCTATGGCAGTTTTCCCGACTCTTTCAAGCCTTTATGCCAAGAAAAAGGATGAAGAATTCATCGCGGCTTTTTCGGAAACATTTCGACAGATCATTTTTTTTGTCATTCCTATTAGCGTCCTGATGCTGCTTCTCCGCGCGCAGATCGTGCGGGTGATCCTGGGGGCCGGAAAGTTCGATTGGGAAGATACCATCCTTACTTTCCAATGCCTGGGAATTTTTTCCCTGAGTCTTTTCGCTCAGAGCGTCACGCCGCTTCTGGCTCGGGCATTTTATGCGATGCATAATACCAAGACTCCATTTTACATCGCGCTCATCAGTGAAGCGGTGAATATTTTGGCGGTGGTATTGCTCATCGGCAGATATCAGATCCTCAGTCTGGCCATCGCTTTTTCTTTGGCGGCTTTGGTGCAGATGTTTCTGCTTCTTTTCGCGTTGCGGATGGAATTTGACAACTTGGACGACCAGAAGATCATAAGTAGCGTAACTAAGGTCGTATTGGCTACCTTTTTTGCCGGCCTGGCGGTCCAACTTTCCAAATATATGCTGGCCGGTATGGTTGATCTGGAAAGATTCATCGGAGTCTTTTCTCAACTGGCCGTTTCTGTCTTGGCGGGCGGGGCGATCTTTTTGGCAATTTGCCATTTTATGGAATTGGAAGAATATGTTTGTCTGAAAAAATCTTTGAACAGGCGGCTCTTCGGGAAAAAGCAACTCATTTTGGAAGAAGACGCGGGGGAGATCAGTGGAATATAAAAAAACCATATGCAGATCGTCTTAATAATCATATTGCTATATTTGGTCGCTTTTTTCCTGTGGCTTTTGTCGCAAGAACCCAAGAATGACCGTCATTGGGAAAAAGGTCAAGAAAAATTAGCTAGGATAAAGATCCGAGGCGCTGAAGTAACGGTGGAAAATTTCAGGGACTTCGATTGGCAAGTTGACAATACGGCCGGCGGCACCTATAAGAGAGAAAAATTCGATCTGGAAAAATTGCAAGGTGTGGATGTCATTATTTCCCACTTCTCTCCATTTGAAGGTCTGGCGCATACCCTTTTGAGTTTCCGTTTCTCCGACAAGAAAAATCTGGCGGTTTCAGTGGAAACGCGGAAAGTCAGCGGGGAAGAACCTTTTTCCATAAAAGGCTGGTTGTTTTCAAGGAGATTTGAATTGATTTATGTTGTCGGCAGTGAAAAAGATATCTTAGGCGTACGCACAGGCGTGAGGAAAGAACGGGTCTATCTCTATCCGACTGTCGCGACGCCCCGGAAAGCCAAAGAACTTTTCCTATTGCTGGCCAAAGATATCAATAATCTCTATGCCAACCCGACTTTCTATAATACTTTTCTCAATAATTGCACCAATGCTCTGACGCGCCGCGTGGAAGATATCTCCGAGATAAAATTTCCCTTGACGTACAAAACTATCTTGCCTGGGTATATTGATGAGATATTATACAAAATAAAATTGATTCCCTGTGACAAACCTTTCGCGGAAATAAAAAAATATTATCGCATAGATAATGACAAGGTCGACAGGAATAATGTTGATTATTCGGAGCAGTTGAGAAAAAAATGATCGGCTATAATTTATATCATAGGACGCATACGCAAATACCCTCGAGGAGGGATTTTATTTTTTTAGGAAAGCATTGATTATTTGGTGTTTTTAGGCTAAGCTACTATAAGTAATGCTAATTCAGTAGGATTTTTATGAAAAATATCAGGAATTTTTGTATAATTGCCCACATTGATCATGGGAAGTCCACTTTGTCGGATCGCATGTTGGAAATGACCGGGACGATTGAGGCGCGAAAAATGAAAGAACAATTGCTGGACACGATGGATCTGGAACGGGAACGGGGTATCACGATAAAAATGCAGCCGGTGCGGATGAATTATCAACCCCTCCGTCCCGATTACGGGACACCTCCCCTGAGTACAGGGGAGGGGGAATACATTTTGAATCTGATTGACACGCCGGGGCATGTGGATTTCGGTTACGAAGTTTCGCGTAGTTTGGCGGCCGTGGATGGCGCGGTTTTACTGGTGGACGCCACCAAAGGCGTACAGGCGCAGACGCTGGCCAATCTCTATCAGGCCTTGGAACATAATTTGGAAATCATTCCAGTGGTCAATAAGATCGATTTGCCCAATGCTAATGTGGAAAAAACGAAAAAAGAAATCGTGCATCTTTTGGGTTGCGCGGAAGAAGAAATTTTGGAAGTGTCCGGTAAGACCGGTATGGGCGTGGGAGAATTACTAGAGAGAATTGTGAAGATCATTCCGCCGCCGATCGGTGATCCGCAAAAGCCGCTCAAGGCTTTGATTTTTGATTCAAAATATGACACATACAAAGGCGTCTTGGCCTATGTGCGAATTTTTGACGGTGAGATTTCGGCTGATGAAAAAATCAGAATGATGATCGGGCAGACTGACAGTGATGTCATTGAGGTGGGCAATTTCAAGCCACAGCTGGTGAAAGCGGAAAAACTTTCGGCGGGGGAAATCGGCTATATCGCCACTGGTCTTAAAAGTGTGGAGCATTGTCGCGTGGGAGACACCATAACGCTGGCGCGAATTTCCAATTTCCAATTTCCAATTTCCAATGAAATTCAAAATCCAAATTCCAAAAAACAAATTTATACAGTAGAGCCATTGCCAGGATATAAAAAAGTGCAGCCGATGGTCTACGCTTCTTTCTATCCGATTGAAGGAGATGACTACAATTTGATGCGGGACTCACTGGATAAGCTCAAACTTAATGACGCGGCTTTTGTTTTTGAACCGGAGAGTAATACGGCGCTTGGCCGTGGTTTTCGTTGCGGTTTCTTGGGACTCTTACATCTGGAAATCATCCAATCAAGGCTTGAGCGTGAATTTGCCATCAGTCCGACCATCACTTCTCCCAGCGTGGTCTATCGAGTCAAATTGAGAGAACAAAAAGAGATCATTCAGGTTTATTCGCCCAATGAAATGCCTGACCCTTCCGTGTTGGAAGAGATTTCCGAACCGTTCGTCAAATTGGAAATTGTGTCGCCGTCGTCATACCTCGGCGCCATCATGGAAGTGATGGGTAACACGCGGGCCGAATATCGCGACACGGAATATCTGGACGCTGAACGTATGATTATCAAATTCAGCTGTCCTTTAACCGACGTGGTGACCAATTTGCATGACGACTTGAAAAGCGCTTCTTCCGGTTATGCTTCGATGAATTATGAAATCGAAGATTATCGCCCGTATGATCTCATCAAGCTGGATATTTTGGTGGCAGAAGAAAAGATTGAAGCCTTCTCGCGCATCGTACCGCGAGAAAGCGCCCACTCTGAAGGGAAAAGGATCGTGGAAAAATTGAAAGAAGTCATCCCGCGCCAGAATTTCCAAGTGGCCGTCCAAGCGGCCATCGGTGGCAAAATCATCGCCCGCGAAACTATCAAGGCTTTCCGAAAAGACGTGATCAGCGGCCTCTATGGTGGCGACTTCTCCCGCAAGAAAAAACTTTTGGAAAAACAGAAAAAAGGCAAAAAGAAAATGAAAACCATCGGCCGCGTCAACATCCCCTCAACCGCCTTTTTGTCGGTGTTGAAGAAATGATATCTTGGCGAAATTCCAAAAATTTGCTAAAATACCCAGTATGAGAACGAGAAAAAGTCATAAGCGATTTGCGCGGGTTTGGCTGGTGATCACCATCATTGCGGTTTTTGCTATGGTGGCTTTTTCGCTGGCCCCGATGCTGGCTTATAAATAAACAAAAATGCGAAAATATGCAAAAGGATCAGCCACTTCTCTTCTGGTCATCGGAATCGTATTTTTAGCGCTGGTCATTCTGGGCCTTTTCGGTTATTCGGTCTCCAAAGAAACGGCCAAGAAGAAGGCGATTGAAAAAGACATTGCCGCGCTCAAGGCGCAGGAGGAAAATATCAAGAAAGAAAATATGGCTCTTTCTGAACGGATCAGTTATCTCAGCAGCAAGGATTATCAGGAGATGCAAGCCAAAGATAAGCTCAATCTGCAAAGTCCCGGGGAAAATGTCGTGATCATTGCGCCGAGAAATTCCGCTCAAAACAGCGTTTCTCAACCGGCGAAAAATGAAGCCGCCGAGCAATCAGCCGCAGAACCGAACTTCAAAAAATGGCTGACATATTTCTTCAAACCGTAAGTTTTTAACCTAAATTGAATTATGGATGATCAAGCGAAAAAAACAGGCAAGCAGGTGGCTTGGAGCACGATAGCTATCGCTCTTTTGATTTTTGTCGCGGCCTATTTCATAATGGTGGGAATCTTGGTGGTTTCTTCTCCGACGTTGGCAGGGAAAGTCGATCAAAACAGGCTCATCCAAAAAACAGTCGCTCTAGTGCCATATCCCGCGGCTATGGTGGGTGGCAAAACTATCAGCGACAAGAAACTGTTCGGAGAGTTGGCGAGTGTGCGAAGGTTCTATGAAAATCAAGATTTTTCCAAGCTTGGTATGCGGGTGGATTTTTCCACGGAGGACGGGAAAAAACGATTAGAGATCAACGGTAGAAAAATTTTGAATAAATTGATAGATGATGCCATCATCCAAGCAGAAGCCCGAAAAAGAGGTATCGTTCTGTCGTCGGAGATGATTAATCAGGAAGTTGACCGTATGCTCAAAGAATATGGCACGGGAGATAGCTTGAAGGATAACCTGGAAAAATTATATGGCTGGAACGTCGAAGATTTCAAGGAAAATATAGTCAAAAGCGATCTATACACGGAAAAATTGATCGGATATATGCAAGAAAAAGACCCTGCTTTCGTGGCCGTCAAGGACAAGGTTGTGAAAGCTCAGAATGATCTGAAAGACGGGATGAGTTTTTCTGAAGCAGTCAAGAAATATTCAGAAGGGGAAAGTGCCAAAGATTCCGGCGAATTGGGCTGGTTCAGCGCCGATCAGATGTTGCCCGAAGTGGCGGTTGCTGTCTTCCCGCTTCCCGTCGGACAACAAAGTGAAATAATCCGGAGCAGTATCGGGTATCATATTGTGAAAGTGGAAGACAAAAAGACGGAGAATGACGTGACGAAGGTGAAAGTCAGCCAGATTTTCGTAAGGACCCAGCCATTTTCTGACTGGCTGAAAGCGGCAGAAAAGAATTATCGCGTAACTGTTTTCCTGAGGGAATTCCGATGGAACAATGATACGCAAGCAGTGGAATTCCGCGCGGGAGATATGCAAAAGTATGAAAAAGATATGGAAAACAATCCCTCCAGCGATCCGTCGATAATTTTTTAGGGTAAGTTAATTTTTAATTTTAAAATAAAACTATGGCTAAGCCAAAAGTGAACGAAGAACTTTGTATCGGTTGTGGAACCTGCGAATCTCTTTGTCCGAACGTGTTCAAAGTGGAAGATGGCAAATCTCATGTCATTGCCGAAGATTGTGGAGATTGCAATTGTCAGGAAGTCATCGATAGCTGTCCTGTGAGTGCTATTTCTATGGAATAATTTTTTTCGCACTTAAAATTAATGGCGTGCCGGAAAGAATTTTTTTGGTTTGATTTTTTCCGCTGCTGCCGATAAGCATATGGAAAATGAAAAAATAGAGAATCAAACATCGTCCAACAGTCGAAATGAAGTCAGCCAGAACCCAAAACCCGGTCGCATCCTTTTTGCGGTGGTGGTTTTGGCTGTTTCTGTTTTCATTTCAGCCACAGTAGGCGGCCTCTTCGGGTTTTTAGCGGCCAAGAACGGCGCTGATCTTCTGGGAAAGATAAGAAGCGGCCGGATCGAAAGTCTGTTTTCAGAAAAACAGGTTTCTCAACCGGCTCAGATAAGACAAAATATAGTGCAAGAAGATTCAGCGGTGATAGACGTGGTGAAAAGGACCAGTCCATCGGTCGTGAGCATCGTTATCAGCAAGGACATCCCGGCTGTTACTTCGGATTATTTCGATCCGTTCGGTTTTTTCTCTCAGGGTTCCGGCAATAGGGATGGGAACGGCGCGACTGGAAACGCCCAGAAACAGGATATCGGCGGCGGCACCGGATTTTTCATCACGGCTGACGGGATGATTGTGACCAATCGGCACGTAGTGGATGATTCCAATGCGAGCTATACCGTGGTAACGAGCGATGACAAAAAATATCCCGCTAAAGTTTTAGCCGTCGATCCTGTCGGCGATATCGCTGTCATCAAGATCGAAGGTGACAATTTTCCCACGCTCGAATTGGGAGATTCCGGTACGGTCCAAGTCGGAGAAACAGTTGTGGCTATCGGTAATTCCTTGGGACAATTTTCCAATACTGTCAGCCGCGGAATCATTTCCGGACTGAAAAGGAATGTGACGGCTGGCGGAGAAATCGGCCAGGCGGAGAATCTGACCGGCATAATCCAGACCGACGCGGCGATCAATCCGGGAAATTCCGGCGGTCCGCTTCTGGATATCGACGGAAAAGTCATCGGGATAAACGTAGCCATCGCTTCGGGCGCGCAAAATATCGGATTTGCCATTCCGTCCGATCAAGTGACGAAGATCATCGATCAGGTCAAAAAGACCGGAAAGATCTCCACACCTTTTCTCGGCGTGAGGTACGTCGCTGTCGATGACGCATTGCAGAAACAGAATAACTTGCCTTATAATTATGGGGCTTTGATCGCTCGAGGAAATTCCATCACGGATTTTGCGGTCATTCCAGGTTCTCCGGCGGATAAGGCCGGATTGGTAGAAAATGACATCATTTTGGAAATCAATGGCACCAAACTGGACGATACCAACGGACAAGGATTGACAGGGTTGATTGCGCAATACAAAGCGGGGGACAATGTGACTCTGAAGATCTGGCACAAAGGAAGCACTAAAGATGTGTCGGTGACCTTGGAAGAACGGAAATAGCGAAATCTCTCAAAACCAATATGGATCTCAATAAACTGACAACCAAATCGCAAGAAGCCCTGCGTAATTCGCAGGAATTGGCTATCATAAAGAACCAGCAGCAGGTGGATGTTTTCCATCTGCTCTATTCGTTGATTTCCCAAGTTGATTCTTCCGTGCCGATCATTTTCAAAAAATTAGAGATAGATCTGGAAAAAATCAAGGCGGAGCTTATGCGAGAGATAGACAAATATTCGAAATTGACCGCCGGGAACGCGGCGCAGATCTTCATTACGCCCGAGCTCATTATGGTTTTGAGCGGAGCTGAAGATGAAGCGAAGAAGATCGGTGATGAATATATTTCCACCGAACATCTCTTGATGTCACTGCTACTGAGCAAGACCAAAGCGAAAGAATATCTGGAGAAAAAATTGTTGACGTATGAGAGTGTTTTGAAAGTGATGTCGGAAATCCGCGGGGCGCAAACGGTGGATACGCCGGAACCGGAAAGGAAATTCCAAGTGATGGAAAAATATACTGTTAACCTGACCGAATTGGCGAGGAACAAAAAATTGGATCCTGTCATCGGGCGGGACAGCGAGATCCGGCGCGTGATGCAGGTGCTTTCTCGCCGGACTAAGAATAATCCGGTTTTGATCGGCGAAGCGGGAACAGGAAAAACAGCAATCGTGGAAGGTTTGGCACAAAGGATCGCCGATGGCGATGTGCCGGAAACGCTTAAGGATAAATTGCTGGTTTCGTTGGACCTAGGTTCTCTTTTGGCAGGTACGAAATTCCGAGGAGAATTTGAGGAACGGCTGAAAGCGATTATGAATGAGATCGATCGCGCCAGCGGAAAATATATCCTTTTCATCGATGAATTACACACCTTGGTCGGGGCGGGCGCGATTGAAGGCGCGCTGGATGCTTCGAATATGTTGAAACCCGCCTTGGCGCGCGGTCGGATTAAAATGATCGGTGCCACTACTACGCGGGAATACCAGCGCTATATCGAAAAAGATGCGGCCTTGGAACGCCGTTTCCAGCCGATCGTAATCGGAGAACCTTCTTTGGAAGATACGATTGCGATCCTGCGCGGCCTCAAAGAAAAATATGAAGTCCACCACGGCGTGAAGATCACTGACGGCGCCATCCAAGAAGCGGCCATCCTATCTGACCGCTATATCACCGATCGCTACCTGCCCGACAAGGCAGTGGATCTGATCGATGAAGCCACTTCGGCTCTTAGGATGGAAATCGATTCTATGCCGGCTGAAATCGATGCCGCCCAAAGATTGACCCGGCGGATGGAAATTGAAAAGAAAGCCTTGGAAAAAGAAAATGATCCGAATTCGAAGAAAAAGGTCCGTGAACTCAGCAAAAAATTGGCAGAGGTGAAAGAGCAATCGCAAAAAATGATATTGCAATGGAAATCGGAGAAGGACCTCATCACTGTCATCCGCAAGCATTCGGCTGAGATTGAAAAATTGAAATCGGAAGCGGAAATTGCCGAGCGGAAAATGGAATTGGATAAGGTGGCCGAAATCCGTTATGGAAAAGTGCCGGAATTGGAAAAGAAAATCACGGAAGAAAAAAGGAAACTGGATAAATTGCAGAGTAATAATTCGATCCTCAAGGAAGAAGTGACAGAAGAGGATATTGCCAAGGTAGTTTCCCGTTGGACAGGCATTCCGGTCGTCAAGATGTTACAAGACGAACTTTCCAAATTGACGGAAATGGAACAAGTCTTGGCGACGCGCGTAGTCGGGCAAGCGGAGGCCATAAAAGCCATTTCCAATGCGGTTAGAAGGTCGCGAGCGGGTATTTCCATCGCCAATCGTCCGATCGGTTCGTTCATGTTTTTGGGTCCGACGGGCGTGGGGAAGACCGAGCTGGCCAAGGCTTTGGCGGAATTTTTGTTCAACGATGAAGCGGCGATGGTGCGGGTGGATATGAGTGAATATATGGAATCGCACAGCGTGGCCAAGATCATCGGTTCGCCTCCGGGGTATGTCGGTTATGAAGAAGGTGGACAACTGACGGAAATGGTCCGGCGGAAACCGTACAGTGTCATCCTTTTCGATGAGATTGAAAAAGCTCATCCGCAGATCTTCAATATTATGCTGCAAATCCTGGACGAGGGTCATCTGACCGATGCCAAAGGACGGAAAGTCAATTTCAAAAATACTGTGATTATTATGACATCTAATGTCGGGTCGGACATAATCTACAAAAGTTCTTTGGGATTCGAGGAGGAACAGACGCCTTCGTTCGGAGAAGAAGATATGCGGCAGAAAGTTATGATGTCTCTTCGGGAAAATTTCAAGCCGGAATTCTTGAACCGCTTGGATGAAATAATCATTTTCCATCCGATCAATCAGAAGATGCTGCAGATGATCATCGACATCGAACTTAAGAATGTCCAGAAAAGATTAGATCCCAAAAATATCAAGCTGGTGCTGTCCGCCGTGGCCAAAAAATATCTGGCGGGAGCGGGCTATGATCCGGCTTATGGCGCGCGTCCGTTGAAGCGGATCATCCAGAACGAAATTATGGACGAATTGGCACTTCGGATAATTGAGAGTAAGATAAAAGAAGGGGATAAGGTCAAGATAGATATTGAAAAGGATAAGATAGTTTTCAAATGAAATTAATAAATAGGGTGGACGAGAATGAAGGTGATGTTGTTGGATGGTTAAATTGTTAAATTGTTTTTTAACGATTTAGCCATTCAACAATCTAACAATTTTCCATTGTGTTCCTAAAGCTCCGCCCATTTTTTTACAGCCTCATTTTTCTGATCGGCTTGGAAACGATAGTTTTGTGGCGCGCTCACGTGTCGATAATTATATTTTTCTTGTTGATTTTTTCTATCTATCAAGGGAAGTCCGTGGGGAAAAAATGGAAATTCTCCGTGCTGCCCGCCTTTTTCACGCTGGCGTCTTCAGCCCTGTTGTATCTCATCTCCTTGCCTTATGAAAAACATACTTTCATAATCCTGACTTCTGGGATGTATTATCTGTCGCTTTTCGGGGCTTATCGTCTGAATAGATATGCGCTAGACCGGACCGCGCGCGCGATGAATATGGCAGCCACCGTGTCCACCATTTTTTTCACCTATACGGCGGCTTACGGCTTGTATCTCAATTTCTTGGTGCCGCTCTGGGTGCTGATGGCCGTTTATCTCGTGGTTACTCTTCTGGTCAGCTATCAATATTTCTCCATCATAAAGGAAGATGACAAGCGGATCGTTTGGGTGTATAGTTTCTTGCTGTCTCTCGCTATGACGGAAATCGTTTGGGCGGTGAATTTCTGGCCCTTCGGCTACTTGACTGTGGGGGTGATTGCGCTTATACTCTATTATGTGCTTTGGGATCTTATCCAGAGCTATTTCTTGAACCTTTTGAGCCAAAGACGCGTGGTGGCGAATATGATTTTTTTCTCAGTCATCATCACTCTGGTGCTGCTCAGTTCGAAATGGATCCCTGTAATTTAACTGTCTGAATCGCTGATTATCACCTGATTATCCTGATTGCACGTGAATTTTTAAATCAGTGAAATCAAGTGTAAATCAGTGAGAATCTGTGGTTCTGATTATATTTTATGCTTAAAAAAATTTCAATCATCCTTGCTATCATATTGGTCGCTGGCCTAAGTGGAATTTTAGCCGATCATTTCTTGTTCCCTTATCTGACCACGACCGATCTTTTCCAGCGCTATAAATGGTTGGAAAAGTCGGCGGAAAATATCACTGTCATCAATAAGACCGAACAGGTCTATGTCAAGGAAGATTCTTCAGTCGCGCGCCTCATGAGCCCGGTAGTTTCATCCGTGGTCAATGTGATTTCCTATCCCGATTCGGACGTGAAAAATGTTCCCGCTGCGGATAAATATAAGAATGGAACGGGCATTATCGCTACCAGTGACGGAATGATCATGACCTATGCGTCAGCTATCGATTACGGAAAGTCTTCCGAGAAGGCCGGTTCTTCTTTGGCATATAAGTATAAGGTCATGACGGCGGACGGGAACCTGTACGATGCTGATTTTGTCGGGATCGATTCTTGGAGCAATCTGGCCTTTTTGAAGATAAGCGCCAGCAATCTGCCGGTGATATCCTTCGGTGATTTCGGTAACTATAAGGCGGGGGAAAAGGTGATTGCTATCGGGAACGATCGGGCTGTTTATCAGAACGATTTCAATACCGGAATTTTGAACAGTTTCGATCCCACTTTCAACATTTCAGGTCAGGCTCTTTCTGTTCCGGAAAAGATGGAAGGAGTTTTCTTGTCCAATTTTGATCCGGAATATCTTTCAGCCGGCAGTCCGATCGTCGATTATAGCGGACAAGTCGTAGGCATTGTCGGTTCTGTCCAAAAACAAGATCGATTGGAATATTTCGAGATTCCGACTGATAAGATCAAGACTGTTTTGAACAAGGTCATCCAAAACCGATTGGATTCCAATCCGATCTTCGGGGCGTATTATATTCCTGTTACCAAAACGTTGGCGGCCACTCAAAAGCTGGGTGTTGAAAATGGCGCGCTGATCTATTCCGCTTCCGGGCAACAAGGTCTAGCCATCATCGCCGCTTCACCCGCTGCCAAAGCCGGACTCAAGATCGGAGATATCATCACTAAAGTCAATGATACGGACATCAATTTGGACAACAATCTTTCTTCCGTTCTATACACTTTCAAAAAAGGCGACAAGATTCATCTGACGCTCATGCGCGCGGGGCTTAAAACCGAACTGGACGTGCAACTATAAAAATAGAATCACTTGAAAATTTCCAAAAACCGCCGCTTGACAGGCGGTTTTATTTATGCTACAATTATACTTCCGTGAAGAAAATATGAAACAGTACATTAACCGGCCAATAAGCCCTATTGCGGAAAGGGAGATTGGCTAAAAATAGCAAAAAGGAGAGGAAAATGAAGAGAATATTGGGTGTTTCTATCGTGGCGGCATTAGTTGTCCTGTTTGTTTCCGGCGTTGCCAGTGCGGAGGTCAATATCGATTATTCCGTCCAGATTTGGAGCAAGTACTTAACTTGTTCCGGTTGGGATGTCAGTAATGGAAAATCGCTCGTAGAAAGCGATGTCAGTATTTCCAATGGCACCGGTTTTCGGCTGGAATTCTGGAATGCCAAGCCGTTCGAGGGTGACTTTGATACGCCTGGCAATGAAACTGATGTCATCGGAGGTCTTAGGAAGATGATACCCGGCACAAAGATCATGGCGGATGTCGGACTGGCATATTTTATCTTGCCAGGACATGATACCGGAGAATTTTTCCTCCAGCTCTCGCGAGAATTCAAACTGACCGATAATTGGTTGTCAGTTGCGCATGGCCGCATTGAACTCAACTACGGCATTGGCGGACAGGACGTCAGTCAGAATACTTATTGGGGCGGCGGTCTCGTTTGGCACATTAATCCCAATCTTTGCTGGAATGCTGCCGATGCTACTATTGTGACTGATAACGGTGGTGCCTCTCATGCCGGTGAAATTCTGCTTTTACAGAGCAGCCTTACATATAAGTACAGTGAGGCACTCAATTTCACTATTGGTTTGAAAAACACTAACCCGTTTGATGGCGCCGACGTCGACAGAAAGAAACAAGTGGCGATGTTTGGCGGAATTGGAGGAATCTTCTAAAAAGCATCCTTCTGCGCGTAGATCAAAAGGTTATTGAGGAAATTTATTCTCGATAACCTTTTTTATTTGGCAATTTTTTGTGTTAGAATATGGATATATAAAAATTAAAAACAAAAATGAATCTGAAGCATAATGAAAAATTGGAGATTGGCAAAGTGGAGTTGCTATGTTTCCTTTCTCTTCTTCTGGGTCTGTCGCAAGGAGTTTTCGTTTATGTGATGTCGACCTATTTCAAACAAGCCGCCGGGACGGAAAATATTGGGGTGTTCTATTTGGTGAGTTACGCCGTGATCCTGATCGCCATTCTCAATCTGCATAAAGTCATAAAAATATTCGGCAAAGCAGGCCTTTTCCATATCTCCTTATTTTTGCAAATCTTGGCTATCATCGCCTTGCTGCTGGTTTCTCCCGGATCAATCGGCATAATGGCGGTGGTCGTCTATATCATTTTTTTGAATCTGCAATGGTTGTTTTTGGATATACTTCTGGAAGCTTATTCGACCGATAAGATGTCGGGAAGGATCCGGGGAATACATCTGACAGTTATGAATGTCGGATTTCTATTGAGTCCGTTGATTTCCGCTTCCATACTGGAAAAATATGGATATTACGGAATATTTTTCCTGATGCTGATCCTTAATACAGCCGTTCTTTTCTTTGGTGTGATCAATATCGGGCAAGTGAATCATAATGCGGAAAGGAAAATCAGCGTGCGCGATCTGATCAAAAAAGTATGGAAAAGAAAAGATGTTTTCCGTATTTTCTACATCTCTTTCATCTTGGATTTTTTCTTCGCCCTGATGATCATCTATATGCCGCTTTATCTCATCGATCTGGGCTTCAATTGGGAGGAAATCGGCATAATTTTCACCGTGATGCTTATTCCATTCGTCTTGGTGCAATATCCGGCCGGAATTTTGGCGGACAAAAAATTGGGAGAGAAAGAGATGCTGATCGGCTCTATCCTAATTATGGGTTTCTCTACGCTAGCCGTATATTTCATCGCCTCCGAAGAAGTTTTTGTCTGGGCGGTCATTTTGCTTTTGACTCGCATCGGCGCGGCTTTCATCCAAATTCTTCGCGACTCCTATTTTTACAAGCGGATCGACGCGAATGACGTTGATCTCATTAATTTTTTCCGCACCTCCTATTCTTTCGCTTATATTTTCGCCGCGATCCTGTCGGCTATCGTGTTGTTCTTCTTTTCTTTGAAGACGATATTCATCCTTATTGCGATAGTAGTTTTTTCTTCTCTTTATCCGGCATTCCACTTGGAAGACAATGAGGCCAGTGCAAAAAAGTAGGGTCATTATCGTTCCATTTGCCCTTTTAAGAGCCAAATAGTATAATTCAAGGGTGTTTTAACTATGATAAAAATTATGAAAAAAATCCTTATAATTGGCGCTTTGGGAATGCTAGGCCAAGAACTGGTCAAAGTTTTCAAGGGTGACAAAAACTATAAAGTGGTGGCTTGGGACAAACAGGATATCGATATTACGCGCGAAGTCGAAGTGTCCAAAAAAATCAGTATCATCCGACCGGAAATCATCTTGAACGCCGCCGCCTATGATGCGGTTGACAAATGTGAGGAAAAGAAAGAATATGAAATCGCTAAAAAAATGAATGGTGAGGCGCTGGGGTTCTTAGCCGCCGCCGCTAAGAAGAATAAAGCTATCTTGGTCCATTATTCGACGAATCATGTTTTCAATGGTCTGCCGGAAATTCCGGAACCGACGGGCTGCACCCATTCTTGTGCTACATGCGGCTTACACGCGGACTTCACGCCGGAAATCGGTTTTTCCGAGGTGGACAAGCCCAAGCCGATCAATGCCTATGGCAGGACAAAACTGTTGGGCGAAAAAGCGGTGGCGAAGAATACCAAGGCGTATTATCTGATCCGCACCGCTGAAATTTTTGGTAAATTCGGCTTGGCAATGAGCGCGGAAAAAAGTTTTTTCGAAGTGATGTTGGCGCTGGGCAAGAAAAATAAGGAAGTGCGGGTGGTGGATGAAGAAATGATGAGTTTCGCTTACGCGTCGGACGTGGCCAGAAAGACCAAGGAAATTATCGACGCACAAAAACCTTTCGGCATATATCATCTGGTCAATAGCGGTTCAGCCACACAGTACGAAGCTTGTCTGGAGCTGTTCAGGCTTATGAAAATAAAAACGAAGGTCGTGCCGATATCCCGAGAAGAATCGCCGCTCGGTGCGAAAAGGCCATACTGTTCGGTGCTGCTCAACACCAAACTTAATCCACTGAGGAATTATAAAGACGCGCTAGAAGAATATCTCAAAGATTTGAAACAAAAATCATAACCTCCTAACTCTCTAACTCTATCACTATGTCGAAACTGAAAAAACAGGATCCTAAGATCTATAACGCCATTCAGGCTGAGATAAAAAGACAAGAAGAAGGCTTGGAGCTCATCCCGTCAGAAATTGCCGCTTCACCGGCGGTGATAGAAGCGTTGGGTTCGGTGTTGACGAATAAATATAGCGAAGGTTATCCTAGGAAAAGATATTACGGAGGACAGGTAAATATCGATACGATTGAAGAAATCGCTCAGGAGCGGGCCAAAAAGCTCTTCGGCGTGCCGCACGCGAATGTGCAGCCCTATTCCGGCAGTCCCGCCAATCTGGCCGTGTATGTGGCGGTGTGTCAACCGGGGGACACGGTGATGGGGTTGGCTTTGCCGGAAGGCGGTCATCTGACGCACGGTTGGAACGCCAGTGCGACCAGCATGTTCTATAGCACGGTCCAATATCATGTGAAACCGGACGGCTATTTGGATCTGCAGGAAATAGAAAAATTGGCGAAGAAGCATAAGC
>JBAYUI010000017.1:0-18465 GCA_041675165.1 Parcubacteria group bacterium
GCTTTTTATCCCTTTAGTTGTTGTTTTTTTCTATTTGACCGTTAAAACTCCTGTCGGCAACCGCCTTTTGCCAAGCATCACGGCTCAGACCACTTTCATCTATGACCGCACCGGAGAACACCTTCTGTATAAATTGCATGGAGAAGAAAATCGACAGATCCTCGCCCACTCGCAAATACCCGATGTAATGCGCGCCGCCACCATCGCGACAGAAGATGCTTCCTTCTACACCCATCCTGGCGTAGACTTTTTGGCCGTCCTGCGGGCCTTTAAGATGAACTTTGTCGCCGGCGAGACTGTCCAAGGCGGGTCAACCATCACGCAGCAACTCGCCCGCAGTCTTTTTCTCAGTCGTGAAAAGACCTTGGAGAGAAAGATCATGGAAGCTGTTTATGCCGTTAAATTGGAAAGGAAATATACCAAAGACCAAATTTTGGATGCTTATTTGAATGAAGTCCCTTATGGCTCGAATGCTTATGGGATTGAAACCGCTGCCGAGACATATTTCAAAAAACCCGCCCGTGAACTCACCTTGGATGAGGCCGCCTTTTTAGCCGCTCTGCCCAAAGCTCCCACTTTCTATTCTCCTTATGGAGAAAACAGGAATTTGCTCATCAAAAGACAAAAAGAAATTTTGAGTCAGATCTCCGCGTTGAAACTCGCCGCTCCGAAGGACATCTCCATCGCGCTTGGAACCGATACGCTCAAAAAATTGGCACCTTTCTCCCAACCGATCGATGCGCCTCATTTCGTTTTCTATGTCCAGTCTCTTCTGGGAAAAAAATATGGAGAAAATTTTTTGGAAACCGGCGGCCTGAAAATCTACACTACTCTCGATTATGACAAGCAGAAGCTCGCTGAAAACGTAATCACCGACAGCGCTTCAGCTTTAAAAAGCTATGGGGCTGAAAACGCCGCCCTCGCAGCCATTGACCCGCGCACCGGCCAGATCTTGGCCATGGTCGGATCTAAAAATTATTTTGATCCAAGTATTGACGGCCAAGTCAATGTCGCCACCAGTCCTCGCCAGCCCGGCTCATCCTTCAAGCCGATCGTCTATGCCGAAGCTTTTGAGAAAGGCTATCAGCCGGAAACATTGATTTTGGACGCCCCGACCGATTTCGGACCTGACGGCAGCGGACTTGATTATATCCCCAGGAATTATGACGGCAGTTTTCACGGAGTACTCTCCATGCGGCAAGCCTTGGCCATGTCGCTTAACATTCCAGCTATCAAAACTTTACGTGCCGTCGGCCTGCCGGATGCCATTGATATGGCTCATCGTCTGGGCATAACCACACTCAATGATCCGCATCGTTACGGATTATCATTGGTCATCGGCGGCGGCGAAGTCACGCTACTTGATGAAACTTCCGCTTTTTCAGTTTTTGCCAATGATGGCAAAAGGAATCCGATCGATCCGATCCTGGAAATCACCGACAGCCAAGGGAAAATCCTCTACAAGAATGAGGCGCAAGATTTGCCCGTGCTTGATCCGCAAGTGGCGCGCAAGATAAATTCCATTTTGTCCGACAATCAGGCTCGCACCCCGACTTTCGGACCGAACAGCCCGCTTTTTCTTCCGACTCGCACAGTGGCCGCCAAAACCGGCACCACGCAAGAATTCCGCGACGCTTGGACGGTCGGCTACACCCCCGACATCGCAGTCGGCGTCTGGGCCGGCAACAATGACAATCACCCGATGCGCGCCGGAGCCGATGGAGTTTTCGTAGCCGCCCCTATCTGGAACCGCTTCATATCCCAAGCTCTCGCTTCATACCCTGATGAAACTTTCTTGGCTTATGACAGATCCGCTACCGCTCCCCCGACCGAACAAGAATCCACCTCGACCGGCTTTGTCCAAAAAGTCTTTTATTACAAGATTGCCAGCGGCAAAAAAATTTCCGAAACTAAAGCACAGAAGCTTGGCGCGGACAAAGTCAGGAAAGAAGTCGTCCTAGTCTCTCCAGATGGCTCACAAAGAATAAACCTCTCCAGCCAACTGAAGCCAGCTCTTTGACCTTGACAAAGACTCCTTGATATGATAGTCTGCAAAGCCGTACAAGCTTAGTACTTTACATAAACTACAAACCTAGAGGGAGATACGCCATGTTACCGCTCATAAAATTTCCAGGCAAACTGCCGAAAAAATTGAGCGAAGAAGATATTCTCCGCTCAATAGAAGAAGTGATCATTCTCGGAAAGACCAATTCATTGTTAATAGTTTTTTCCGAAAAGATCCAAGGGATTGACATTGAAAGGTTTTCCCGTTACTTTGCGGCTTATTTCAGCCACAAAAACAATAAGGGGATTTTTTTGTCCTTGCATCTGCTTGATGTGAGCAAGAACCAAGGAAACGCCTTATTGGTGGATCTCTCCAAACCCAAAAAAGGGAGTAGAATTGTCCATATCTTGCGTGAAATGGACGAGATACTGCTTGTCCATGTCGCCACGGACACAGGCAGGAGGCTGAAACTGATTCAGAAATAAAAAAGCGATATTTTCCCAAAGAGAAAATATCGCTTTTTATGATTGTTGGTCCAAATCATGGTCGTCGGCGGTTTCGGCCAATAGGTTGTGTTGCCCTATTGCTACATACGCTCGAGGTCATCCTTCAGCATTTCGATCGTCGACTTGACGTCTTTGACGGCTTCTTCATCGACAGCCAAGATATTTTCATAAGTGTTTATAGCCGCAGCCATTTCTTCCTTCACTTTCCCAATCTCGGCGTCACGGCCGGCATCGGCCGTCAATCGACCAGCCTCCCTAAGTTTCAATGAGAGCCCTCTCAAATATTCCTTGCCTCCGGCTGACATGATCTTTTTAGCGATTTCGAATGAATTTCCCCGAGACAATACTTTTTCAGCTATCTCTAGAAGACTCAGAGATTCTTTCATCTTATCCATATCATTTCCGTCTTGCTTCTTATCGGTTGGATTTTTTTCGATATACTCCATATGATCTTCCAATAAAGCTATCGTCTTTTTGATCTTTCCCAAATCAGGCTTCCCCTCCAACAATTCCTGAACTTGCTCCAGATTCTTATTCGTAACACTTCTCGCTATTTGCTCCTTGCCCACTATATCTCCGTCAACTAGAACTTCTTTGCCTTCGGTAGCATTTGTTATTATTATTTCCCCTTGCTCTTCTCGTCTTCCATTTTTCTTCGCAGCCTCAAGCGCCGCTCTTTTTTCAGGATCTTCATCGAACAACCCAAATCTTGGCAACTCCATTCCCATATTTTTATTCTTAAATGATTAGTCCATTTTAATTCCCCTTTATTATACATTACTCCAAAAAAAACGACAATAAGAAAAAAACACTTCGAAATGAAGTGTTTTTTAGTACGCAGCATATCCCCTGTTCCGACTATTTCAGCGTACCGATCCCCATTATTTTATAGATATGGCAGTAGCCCGTAATGGCAGTAACGAGCAGGATGATGGCCAGGATGTAACCGACCAACGCGGCGATGCCGGCCAGCATGGCATAGGCCACGTAAAAGATTATCACTCCGATGACCGCCCGAATTGCGCGATCCATTGTGCTTTCGTTTTTTGACATAGTTTTGTCTTAATTGATTATTGTTGATGTATCCTATACTACACTTATTCTAGTCTTTTATCTCTGAAAAATCAAAGTGGTCATGGATTGTGACCGGTTTTTGTGATATAATCGCAAAAATGAACAACGCAGCCAAAAGGAGGGTCGATCATGGAACAATCAGGCGGTATTTTTCTTTTTTTATATTCTTTTGTTATAGCAGCACTAGGACTGCTCGTCATCTTAGGATATGTCATCTGGTTTTTTCTCAAAAGCGTTTATCTTTTTGTTAAAAAAATCATCAAGATAATTTTTGCAAGAAAACAGATCGACAATTGAAAGGGAGCTTCGGAAATCATTCCGGAGCTCCCTTAATGTTTTTTGAGATTATAATCCCAGATCTTGCAGGAGTTTTTGCAGTTCGTCTTTTTTGATGGCGCGGAACTGTCCTTCACCCAGATTGCCCAATTGGATGTTCATTATTTTCACCCGATTAAGATCCGTCACGCGGTAGCCCAAAGCCGAACACATCCGTCGGATCTGGCGCTTCTTGCCTTCAGTCAGGATGATGGAAAAAAAATCCGGCGATTCACGTTTCACGACGCATTTTTTAGTGCGGTAACCATCATCCAATTTCACGCCATCCCCCATCCGCTTGATAAACTCTTTGGTCATCGGATGGTTCACCTGCACTACATACTTTTTTTCATGTTCATAATCAGGGTTAAGCAGTTTATCAGTCAGCCGTCCGTCATTGGTCAGGATGATAAGTCCGCGAGAGTCTTTATCCAAACGCCCCAACGGAAAAACTTTTTCCGGAAACTTGATCGTTTCCAAGATGCCTTTCTCGCCTTTTTGAGGACTGTGCGTCACAATACCGTTCGGCTTGTTCAAGATATAGTAGACACATTTTTTCTGATTGGAAAAAGTGACGGCGTCAGCTTCCTGCACTATATCGCCCAAGTTGGCCTTTTTGCCATTGATCTTAACTTTTCCGCCGCGAATAAGCTCATCCGCTTCGCGCCGCGAAGCCACGTTCTGGCTAGCCAAATATTTATTGATTCGGACTGGATATTCCATATTTTTTTCAAATAGGCTTAAATCTATCGTATAGAAAATAATAGCACTCACACACGCAGAGTCAAATGAAAACACATTTCTAATGCAGTAGAGACGAGTCCGCCGGCTGGCGGACTCGTCCCTACATTGCGACAAGATTATTTTCCCCGAAATAAAATTTGCTTTTAGTTCGTAGCGCTACCAGCAGAAGCACCACCACCCGCGTCTTGCGACGAAGCGGCCGGTCTGATCTGGATGTTCTGCGCCGTCAACGATCCGTCAGAATTGGTCGTGCCCGTCACCATCACGTCTTGACCCGTCGCAAGGTCAGCCGTTGAACCATCGACGGTTTTTCCGACTGTGGACGAAGAGGAATAGAGGATGATTTTTGAACTTCCATTCCTGTCTTTGACGGTGATACTTTTGTCATCTTTGGCTATTATTTGGCCCGTCAAAAACCCGCCACCATTGCCATTTTTCATTCCAATTCCACCGGAACGCGCCTGCCCTTGACCATCTGCGCCGACACTTCGTCCAGAAAAATTACCCGCCATCATCCCTATTCCTCCTTGTTTATTAGAAACCAATGATTTTTTTCCGTAAACTGTGCCGCCATAAAAACCGGCACCGCCCATAATGAGCGCGACTGCTACTGCAATTACAATTACTTTGTTGTTCATAATTTTATTATTACTTAATTATTAATCAGTGGTTCTGACTATTCATATCTAAGTGCTTCGATCGGACTCAAAGAGGCTGCGCGTCTCGCCGGATAAAAACCGAAGATGATGCCGATGCCGGCGGAAACACCAAAAGCCAAAAGTACGGCCGAAAGAGACACCTCAGTGGTCAGGTTCAAGAAACGTGAAGCGACCATCGAAGCTATCCAACCCAGGATTATCCCGATGAATCCCCCAACGAAGGTCAGAACGACCGCTTCGGCCAAAAATTGCAAATTGATATACAATTTCCTCACACCGACCGCTTTTCTGAGGCCAATCTCACGCGTCCGCTCAGTCACAGTCGTAAGCATCATATTCATAATACCGATGCCGCCGACCAGAAGAGAAATACCGGCAATGGAAGCCAAAAGTGTCGTGAATGTGCTTGTCACGCTGGACGCGGTCGAGATGATATCGGCCTGATTCATAATGTTGAAATCAGCGGCCGTCGGATCGGAAATTTTGTGACGAGAAAGAAGCAGGTTGGTGACTTCTTGTTGCGCGGCCGCAATGGTATCAGAAGACGTGGCCGCGATACTGATGTCAGAAACATAGTTGCTGCCAGCCAGATAATGTTGATCGGTCGTAATCGGAATGTAGACATAATCGTCCGGATTATTGAAACCCGATCCACCCTTCAGGACTGTCACGCCGATGACCGTGAAACTTATCCCGTTGATGCGGACGGATTGACCGACCGGATTGGCATCCGCGCCGAAAAGATCATCTCGAGCCGTCGCTCCAAGCACCACCACTTTAGAAGAAGCTTGTACTTGCTGCGCGTTCAAAAAAGAACCGAGATCGATCTGGATATTGCGCACATCCGTGTAGGCCGGCAAAGTCCCGACTACTTGAGTATTGGTATTGTTGGCACCGGCCGTAATTTGGTACCGCCGAGAAACTTCAGGCGCCACCGCGGCGGCGTCCGGCACTTGCGTACTGATCGCGTCGACATCTTCCATCGTCAGCGTCTCGGCACTGCCGCGTCCTTGACTGATCCCGCCACCCCGAGCCGCCCCCGGCATCACGATGATCAGATTGGATCCGATCGATTCGATGCTTTTCGCGATAGAATTTTGCGCCCCTTGTCCGATAGCTACCATCGCGATCACGGACGCGATACCAATCACGATCCCGAGCATCGTGAGAGACGAACGGACCTTATTGCCGGTCAAAGACCAGAGTGTTTCTTTGATTAGATCGATAAACATAAGAGTTATCAATAACCAAGAAACAAGTTACAAACAAACTTCAAATTCCAAAATTCAATATTCGAAACCGGTTTGATTATTGAATATCGATTATTGAATATTGTTTGGTTATTGTTTCTTGTATCTTTTTACTTTTTAATCCTTTCATCTTTCTCCACTACGCCATCTCTGATCGAAATGACTCGGTCAGCAAAATTCGCAATCTCTTCTTCATGCGTAATGAGAATGATAGTGTGGCCTTTGGCATTTAATTCTTGGAACGTCTTCATTACGATATGACTGGTCTTGGTGTCCAAATTTCCGGTCGGTTCGTCCGCCAAGATGATGCTGGGATTATTGATAAGGGCTCTCGCGATGGCTACTCTTTGCATCTGTCCGCCGGATAATTGATTGGAAAGGTTATGGATCTTATCTTCGTCCATACCGGCATATTTCAGAGATTCACGCGCCCGCTGTTCGCGTTCCTTCGCCGATGTATCGGAATAGAGCAAAGGCAACATAATGTTCCGCATAACTGTCGTCCGCGGCAAAAGATTGAACGATTGGAAGACGAACCCGATCTTATTCCGACGGATATCACTCAACTCGTCATCATCGAGACTGGAAACTTCTTGGCCGCCTAAGATATATCTGCCCGAAGTCGGCGTATCCAGCGCGCCGATGATGTGCATCAACGTCGATTTGCCACTGCCCGACGGACCAATGATCGCCACAAATTCGCCTTCTTCAATCTTGAAAGAAACACCCTTTAAGGCTTGGGTCTCTACGTCACCGTTTCGATATATTTTAACCAAATCTTTGCACTCTATCATATGATTTAATAGCCTATTTCTTTTTTAACTTTATCCTCCGAACATCCTGAATCCTTTATTAGTATTGGATGGGCTGGTTGTCGAAGCGGAAGTTCCGAACTTGATGGTCTGTGTGACCACTTCTTCGCCCACGTTCACGCCATTTTTTATTTCCGTGTCAGTACCATTGGCATCTCCGACCTGCACCTTGACTTGCTTGGGCGATCCATTCTGCAAAACCTCAACATAAGATTGTCCGTTCTGAGTCTTGACGGCGCCACTCGGAACAATGATGACATCTTGTTTGGCACTGGTGGTAATGGCCGCTGAAACGCTCATGCCGGGTTTTATTTTCGCATCGATACTGTCAAAACCGATGGTCACGTCATAAGTGACTACGCCCGAACTCACCGCACCCAAAGAATCCATAGCCTCCACTGTTCCCGTCGCCGTGAAATCAGCCAGAGCATCAAAAGTCAAAGTGGCTTTTTGCCCGATTTTGACATTGGAAATATCCACTTCATTGACTTGCACCTGAGTTTTGAGCGTGGCCATATCACCGATGATCATCGGTGCCTGAGCATTGCTGCCGGAACCGGAAACTCGGCTCAAATCATCGCCATTTTTGATATTAACTTCATTGACCGTACCATCGATCGGAGAAGTGACATTCCTTTTGGCCGCTTGCTGCCTAGCATAGTTCAGGCTGGACAAAGCATTGGCCAGATTCTGCTGCGAGGCCTCCGCGGAAATTTTGGCCGCCTCAATCTTCTGCTCGGCGGCAGTCTTGTCTTCATGCACGGAAGAAGAATTCTTTTTTGCCGATTTGTAAGCTGCCTCCGCCGAATCGATTCCGGCCTCCGCGGAGACCAAAGAAGCTTGCGCTGATTTATAGGTCGCGGCGGCCTGACTTGCACTGATGCCCAATTGATCGTTAATGATGGTGAAAAGCGGCTGACCTTTTTTCACGGTGTCCCCCACGCTGACTGCCAGATTAGCTACCGTACCTGTGATATCCGGATCGACCGTGGCGCTTTCATCCACAACCACGTTTCCCGAAGCTGAAACCGAATTTATGAGTGTGCCCTTTTCCACCGCTTGCGTCTTATATTGGACTTGGCTCCCAGCAGTTTGAGTTTTTTTATACCAATAGTATCCCCCAACTATCAGAATCATAATGATTGCCAGATACACGTAGCGCTGCTTCTTCATATTCATAATTATTGATTATTATTTTGAGTCGGCTGATTATCACTTGGCAAAGCGGCCGGATTACCCTTCTCCGCCGGCGGATTGCTGTTGCTTTGATCCATTGGGGGTAAATCATTGAAAACGCGGATAAGATCAGCTTCAACCGTACCGGTATCATCCGGTCTGCCCATGACTACCACCTTATCATTAGCTTTGAGGTCGCCTATTGCCAAATCATTAGCTTGATTTTTAATAATGGTCCTGTCCGTCACGGTTACTGTATTTTCCTTGCCATCCCTGTCTTTAACGATCAATTTATCCGCGGCCACGGAAATGATCGTGCCGGACAAACCATGGGCATTGCGGAAATCCCGCCCCTCAAAATTACGCATCATTAAATCCGAGCGATCCATAGGGGGTCGATTGCCCATAAAATTCCTGGCGTAATTCTCTCCCCAGCGGGCGGAAAACAAAGCCCGATGAGAACCGATTTTGATTCCCCCGATAAAGCTTACGAGTGCCACCAAAATGAATGCTATCACTATGGCAGCCGCCTTGAATCCTCGAGATTTCATCATTTCGTTCATAAATTTAGATTAAATATAATTATAATGACGCCTATTGATCAATTTAAAATATATGGAAAAAGAAAGCAAGATGGCAAAAACCGGCATAAGCATGATGGCCACGCTGGCGGCTGGAAATGTTTCAAGCAGCGAGAATAGAAAGTCATTCCAATTACTAAGGACTGAGGAAGCATCCGTCAGGAGCAGGCGCATCAGGATCCAAAAATCAGACTGCAAAAAAGCCTGCCCATATTCAAAGACTGTCCAGATGAAAACGCCGAGTGATCCCGCCAAGCTGAAATATGACCATAGCAAGTTTTCCTTAGCCCGTCTTTCTCGCAAGGCTCCTATTTTGACCATGATCAAATCTGACAGTTCTGACGATGGCTCAGTTGTCCTGATGCTCTTAAATATTTGATGTAGATTCTGTTTCATATGTCTATATACGACCCGACCATCATTTCGGACACATCATTTGTCTAGAAAGGCTTTTTTGAGCTGCAATAAGGCCCTACTATGGTAAGCTTTGATCGTGTTATACGGCCGACCCAAAATTTCCGCAATCTCGGAAAGGGTGAAGTCTTCTTTGTAATGAAGGGTCAGGATCACTCGATATTTTTCCGGAATCTTGGCTAATTCATCCTCCATTTCACGAACGATATCCTTCCTTTCCAAAATCTCATCGGGCAAGATCAGATTTTCTGACACATCGTCCAACCTATTATTCCCCTCTTCATCTTCAAAGAACGAAAAGGGAGTCGTTTTTTTCTTTTTCAAGAAGTCCAGCGCGGTATTTTTGGCAATCGCAAAAAGCCAAGTCTTGAAACTTTTTTCCTGATCGAACTTACGCAAATTTTTCCAAACTTTGATAAAAGTTTCCTGGGTCAGATCTTCTGCCGCGGAAGTATCTTTTACCATATAAAAAAGAAAGCTATGGATTGGCTTTAGATATTTATCGAGCAGTTCTTTAAAGGCAAGCTCATCGCCTTCCAGACAAGCCCTTGTCAAAGAAGCATCCTCCTTATTCGCATTGAGTTCCATAGCCTATTCTTCTTTGAATAATTTATATTCCCGGGAAAAGATCTTCATCGCTATATGGAATATCGTATAAGTGATGAAGAAGGCGGCAAAGACATCGATGGAATAATGCAAATGTCCCAGAATGACCGCGCTGCCGAAAGTGATCGAAGCTGCGATAGCGATATACCTTATCAATTTTTCGTCCCAGAAGATCAGGGCGACCAAGAACGGGACGCCCGTATGCGCGCTGAAAAAAAAGTCATTGCCGGAAATAAGCGTCGCCAACAGATTATTCGGATCGATCGGCGTTATGACTGGATACGGTCCCAAGTGGGTCAGTGTGATGGAAACGGAACGGATCAGATAGAAAAGCGCGATACTTTTCAATGTGAATGGGGCTCTCTTCGGTTCCACGATCACGCAATACATCACGAACAAGAAAAACAGCTCCACGCCATAATTCAAAAGACCATCCACATCCATTACGGGCAGATTGTCCAGCAGGATATCATTCACATAATTGCCCGCCTTCATATTGGCATAAAGCCCGGTGAAATGATTGATGGTCAGACTGGCCGCCAGAAGGACCAGACTGGAAAAAACCGCATAACGGAAACCGTGCCTTTTCCAGCAGTATTTATATTTGGAAGCGATTTTTTTCATATTGTTTTATTTTTATTATGAGAAGCCTTAAATCCACTTATGGCCGAACGATAGATTTCTTCGAGCTGACGCGTGATTTCCTCTTCTCCGAATGAAAGTGCTCGCTCTCTCGAATTAGCGGAAAATTTTGTTCTCAGCTTTTCATCAAGCAGTAACTCTGATATTTTTTCCGCCAGTTCCTTGGGACTATCGGGAGACACGATAAAACCATTCTTCTCATGCTCAACAATCTCAGGAATGCCCAACGCTCTGACGCCAACAACCGGCAAACCTGTTGCCATAGCTTCAAGGATGGAGAGCGGCATATTTTCACTTTTGCTTGCGCTCACAAATACATCAGCCGCCTGAAGCGCGGATACGAGAACTTGACCGCGCAGAACTCCCGTAAATATGACCCCTTGCAAACCAAGCTTGGCGCATTGCTCTTGTAATTTAGCCTTTTCAGGACCATCACCAATAATCAAAAGACTAGCATCGGAAATTTTCTTCTCAACAAGACTAAAAGCTTTAATGACTTGCTCGATGCTCTTTTCATAACTCAACCTGCCCATATACACGGCAGAAAGGCCTCTTATTCCAAATTTATCTTTCAGCACAAACCGAACTGCCTTCGCTGCCGGACTGAAAAATCCCGTATCCACCGCGTTTGGAAGGTAAATTATTTTTTTTTGCGCGCCATTGGCCAGCATATCTTTTATAAGAACATTGGAAGGACTGGTAATGATATCGCAATTATTATAATATTTCGCGACATATTTCCAAGAGAGTTCCCGTGACCAATCAAAATCGAAATGAACATGTTTCAGATATTGATCGAAAAAAGTATGGTGTGTTCCGACCAACGGCACGTCGAGAAAATGGGCGCTCCAAACAGCCTCCCAGCCAACGCCGAATGGGGTATGCGTGTGGATGACATCCGGATTGAACGATTTTACTTTTTTATATATACTCCCCGTTGGCAAAGCCACGCGTTCGCCGGGGTAGCCCAAAAAGGGAAACGACATCGAATCACTTGCGGTAAAAATTTGGACATTGTGCCCTCGCTTTCTCAGTGATTTCTCAGACAAAGCAACGACATTCGCCACGCCGTTTATTTGGGGAGGAAAAGTATCGCTAAAAATTGCTATATTCATACAATTTGTAAATTATTTCACCAGCTTCAACATCCGCACTATCTGATAAACTAACTGCGCCGGCGAAGCGATGCTGCAGATATCTCTTATCATACCAATATCGCTTTTGATGCCCGTCCACATTCCGTATTTTTTATGTTTATATGGGCTTATCACATTTTCCCATGGAACTATTTTGATTCGATAATGTTTTTCTATTATATAATTATTCAGGAAGGCCTCTAAGCCAAAAGATGGCAAGGCGCAGATTTTTTCAAAATTATCCATGATTAAATTTTTAGAAAATACTCTTTCCCCAGAAAGCGGGTCTATTCCAAGAAACATCCAGAATTTGTATTTTCGCAAACTTATAGTCACATCTGCTTCACCTTTTATTACTGGTATAACTAAGGCAGAAATATTTTCAGAAGTTAGCCCGATCAAGTCCGCGTCTAAAAATAACACAAATTCCCCTGCCGCCTCCTTCACGCCAATGCACACCGAAGTGCTTTTACCTTGATTTTTTTGGTTAGTGATGAGCTTAACATTGGGAAAAGTAGAAACGATAGCTCCCGTATTATCACTAGAGCAGTCGTTAACAACAATAGTTTCATAGATAGCCGGATGGTTGGCCACTGTTTCAAGGATGTTTTTAATACTGCCTCCCTCGTTAAAAGCCGGAATTATACAAGAAATGTGTTTCATTTTATAGTAAAATATTATACTTAGCGCTTCCTCGTAAAATAATAGCTCGTTGCTCCAGTAATAATGAGAAAGAGCATTGCTATCGTTATATATCCGAAGTATGTATCGATTTTAGCGTAAGCGTGTCCAAAATAATAGCCAACTAGCAAAAAAACAAGTGTCTTGGGGACTGTACCGATAAAATTAAACTTTATAAATTTTTTCAAGGGAACTCTTACTATGCCCGACGCTACCAGAATAGCACCCCCGACCGAATGCGTCCATTTGCCGAAAAGAAGCGTCTTGCCGAAATGGTTATCGAAATGATTTTTTATTTTTTGAACTTGTTCAACTTTAATCCAAAGGAAGCGTCCGTTTGACATAATGCGCTTGCCACCAAAATAGCCAATTGAATAATACAAAACATCTCCCACTATGTCACCGGCAACAGCCACTAGATAGAGAATGTACACATTAAAATATCCCAGATAAGCCAGAAATCCGGCAGCTACAGTAACAATGGGACCCTCTATAACAACCAGAGGGAAAAAGATGAGATATTTGTACTGCAACAAAAGATCGAATATTTGATTTTGTGATAAATTAAAAAACAGATGATTTATATTAAATATTGCGCCTAACTCATTATTGTTATACTATAATTGTACTACCAAAACTATGAACGACCAAATCGAAGCCGTAAAAAAGGAATACGCCGAAATTTCGACTGCTCTCAATGATGCCGGGAATTTTTCCGATTCCCAAAAAATGGCGGGTTTAGGTAAGCGAAAATCCAATATGGAAGAAATAATGGCTAAAATCGGCGAATTTGAAGCGGTGGAAAAAGCAATGAGAGACAACGCTGAAATGATCAATTCACAAGGAGAAGATCCCGAGATGAAACAGATGGCTATGGAAGAAAATGTCACTCTGTCGCAAAAAAGGGAAATCTTACAGAAAGAACTGGAACTTTTGATCATTCCGAAGGATCCGCACGATAACAAAGGTGTGATTGCCGAAATCAGAGCGGGAGCGGGCGGAGACGAGGCGGCGCTTTTTGCCGGTGAAATTTTCCGGATGTACGCTAGATTTGCCGAAAAAAACCATTGGCCGATTTCTTTGCTTAATACCAGCGTCATCGGCATTGGCGGATACAAAGAAGTGGTTTTCGAAATCAACGGGCAAGGAGTGTATGGCAAGATGAAATATGAATCCGGCGTGCATCGCGTTCAGCGCATCCCAGAAACGGAAAAGAACGGCCGCGTGCAAACTTCCACTGTCACCGTCGCCATTCTGCCCCAAGCCGAAGAAGTGGAACTCCGGATCGAAGACAAAGATTTGCGCATCGACACTTTCTGTTCTTCCGGTCCGGGCGGCCAATCCGTCAACACAACCAAGTCCGCCGTGCGCATCACCCATATTCCGACGGGACTGATCGTTTCCTGCCAAGATGAAAAATCCCAGATCAAGAACAAGGAAAAAGCTATGAAAGTCTTGCGCTCCCGACTTTTGCAGGCCGAAGAAGAAAAAGCCGCCAAAGAGAGAGGCGACGCGCGAAAATCCCAGATCGGAACCGGTGACCGCTCGGAAAAAATCCGCACATACAACTTTCCTCAAGACCGCATCACCGATCACCGCGTGAAAGAATCTTGGAGCAACATTAGGACTATTTTGGAAGGCAATCTCGACCCGATCGTTGACGTCTTGATCCAAGAAAATCAAAAAAGGCTTTTGGAGAAAAAATAAAATAGCACATTGCAAACTTTTCTAAGGGAGGAATAATTATGGAGCTGCACAGCCCTCTTGGCTGTATGGAAGCCAAAAATGTAATAGATTTTTTCTTCAATAATCCGCCGAGTAGGGAACGAGAAAAAATCTTTATCCAAGTTCTCAGGCATATGGTGCGAAGCACTCCGGAAAAGCCCCACACTGTCATTTGCCAGGATTGCTGGGACTATTATGAAGGAATGAAAAAAATATATTGCGGCGGTTAATATTCCCATAAGTATGACCGCTCTCAACAACCACTATCTCATGGATAGTGGTCTTTTTTTCTTAAAAAATCACTGGTCTTTCAAAAATTTCCTCGCGTCCGACTGGAGAAGGCATCTTCCCGCAGGTTCAGACGAGGACGCCTGAACCTGCTTAAAATTCAAATCCCATATTTTTTATTGCGCATCAATACAAACCTCTAAACTTTTTTATATCTCGCACTTCTTCCAAGTCCAATTCGTTCTATTTTTTTAAGCTTCAATAATACATCCAACGCCTGCTTCACTGTCGGCCTAGGAATATTTGTGCTTTTGACAATTTCACCTGTTCCAGCCACTTCAACATGCTCAAAAAACTTCCAAACTGCAAGCTGTTTTTCTGATAATAGCTTTTCGATGCTTTCTTTTGATAGCAGTTCCATGGCTAGCTGCGACTGTTTCAATAAAATAGTAAAAAAGAAATCAAGCCATGGTGTAATGTCTTCATTTTTTGTGCGAAAAGTTTTTTGACTGCGCCTAAGTGCAAGATAATAATCTGTCTTATTATCCTCTACAAGTTTTTCATGTGAGATATAGGGCATATATAAATACCCGCTTTGAAGCAATAACAGATTTGTCAAAACTCTAGAAATTCTTCCATTTCCATCTTGAAAAGGATGAATTTTCAAAAATTCAACTAGAAAGTTAGCAATCACTAATAAAGAATGGTATTTTTTCTCAGCTAGCAAGAAATTCGTCGACTCCACAAGCTCCATCATTTCTTTTGGCGTAAGATGGGGTGATGTTGGATTGAAAATCACCCCAACTTCCTTGCCATCTTGGTCATATGCCACGACTTTATTTTCACCAAATTTATAGTCGCCCAGATGTCCTTGATCTTTGTCGGAATATTTCAAGAGCTCTTTATGAAAATGTTTGATAGAACTCTCATTAAATTTCAAATTTCCCCAAGAGTTAAAGATATTTTCTAAAAGCTCATAATAACCCTTGACTTCCTGTGTGTCACGGTCAGAAAATTTTTGAATATTGATGCCGCGCATCACCTTTTCAATGTCTTCATCAGTTAGTTGCACACCCTCAATACGTGTTGATGCTCCAGTGGATGTTATCAAAACGGAACGCTTAAGACGACTAAGAACTTGTGGACTCAATTGTGCGCCACCAGTCCAACTGCCTTTCAACTCATCAATTTTGGCGATTTTTGAGATTATTTCAGTAGAGATGTTATTAAGTCTTTTTGAAAATTCATCTGTAGTATTATTGCTTTTTTGCTTTACTTTAGCCATATCATTTGGATATATTAACTACATCCAATTATATCCAATTAATGAATTGGCGTCAAACGCGCATAGGTTATATAAAAAATTATAAATAAATTTTTTCTGCCCACAAAGGGGCAGAAAAAACACCTTATTACCCCTATATAAATAGATAAAAAAAAAACTTATTTTTCCTTATTATTAAAAAGCAAATTTAAAAAAAGAAAGAAGAAAGAATTTTATTTCACAGAACGTATCGGCATTATCCGAAGTTTTTGTGCAGCGATAGCGGAACAAAAATTTGGGAGAAGGAATTTTTCTTACCTTATAAAATATAATTGTGAAAAATTCCTGAACCGGATATGCCGTGTTCTGCGATGTTCAAGCCTGAGCCGTTCGTTGTTTAACTACTAATCGTGTCCACCGTCTACCACCAAAATACTTCCAGTAATATAGCTAGCATCATCACTGGCAAAAAATAAAATTGCCTTAGCTATTTCTTCTGGTAGCGCAAATCTTTTTAGATATATCTTCCTTGTTTCATCTTCAACAAATTCTTTTGATAAATCTTTGTTCATATCAGTATCTACCCAACCGGGAGCGATTGCATTGACTTGTATATTCGGAGCAAGCTCTTTTGCAAAATCTTTCGTCAATGTTATTACGCCAGCCTTTGAGGCATCATAATCAATCGCGTCGGGACTGAAGCTATTTATCGCATTTGTTGAAGATATGTTAATTATTTTTCCGCCAGCTTTTTTCAGCATTTGCTCGGAAGCATATTTACTACAAAGAAAATTTCCAATCAAATTGACATCCAACGTCCTTTTCCATTGTTCAATACTTCTTTCAAATAGCGGGACATCATAAACGATGCCAGCGTTATTAACAAGAATGTCAATTTTACCAAAAGTTTCCGTGGCCTGGTTAATCATCTTTATAACTTCATTTTCTTTGGAAACATCACATTTTATCGCAATTGCTTCCGAACCTATTTTTTTAATATCATCAACAACGGCAAATGCTTCTTTTTCAGATTCAGAGGAAAAATAATTAACTACAACTTTTGCGCCTTCTTTTGCAAATAACAAAGCGGTGGCCTTTCCAATACCCCTACTTGATCCAGTTATTAAGGCAATTTTATTTTTTAGTCTCATATTTTTTGCTAGCTATTATAAGTATGAATCACTTAGGCTCAGGCTTGAATTTCGCAGAACGTTTCTGTGTATCTGAAGTTGCGCCGTTGTGTGTTAATTAAAACTTCATTCATCCACCTGCTTTGATTATATCACTAAACTTTACTTTATCACAGCGCAATTTGGGTGGAGTAAAAGAGAAAAATTAAATAATTTACCTTAATTTAAGCCCTTTTTAAATTTCTTAAAATTCTTGGTATTGACAGAAGAGAAAAAACCTGCTATACTATAAAGTCAGTAAAATTACTGGCAAACAAACAATCTCAACAAAGGAGAACGCAGATGGGAACATATATTATCATTGGCTTTTTTGCAGGACTACTCCTGTGGGGCTTGGGATTTTGGATGGGACGTCGACAGGGATATCAAGATAGATATCTTGAACAGTATCGCCAAGGTACTTATGTCAATACCGAGCTGGGGATTAGAAGGTCAAGTCGGATTGTCCCCATGGAGGAGGTTAACGGCGTCCTTCGGGAAAAAAAAGCGCACTAGTCTGAATGGTGCAAACAGCTCTATGAGCTCTTGTGGGTAAAAACCTGCAGGAGCTCTCTTTTTTTAAAAAATTGAAAAAGGGCTTTTAAAATAGAGAATTATTTAATTTTTCTCTTTTACGGAACCAGATACACAGCGTTGTGCGATGTAAATTTTTTATCTCGTTATTTATTGAACTAAACTTTGTATTATCGTTAAGAAAATTTGATTTTTGTTTTGAAAAATTCCAGAGGGGTCAGGGGTGAATGGAATTTTTCAAAACTCCTTATTCAACAATTTCAATATCTTTTGGCAAATCATCAATGTTTACTTCAATAACTTCAAGTGGGATTACACTTTCTTCGCTACGACACTGTATACCTATAAAACTGTCGGGATTAAATTTAGACTTATCCAAAACATAGACTTTACCTATTCTATCTTTTGCTCTCTCGATCAATTTTTTATCGACCGTTACATACCATCCGTCTCCCTTCATGCCAAATTTATTTTCAAAATCTTTATCATTTATTAAAGATCTAAAAATTGCCAAATCAGCATAGGGGGTCGCAAAAACTGCAGGCTTGCCATCATCCTCCCATTTTCCTGTTTCATCACTATGTCCACCTGCTTGACGTGGTTCAAGTATTTCTATAATAGATTGCGAACCATGAAAAACATAATTTCCAGTTTTCTCTAACTCCAAAAGCCTTTCTCTATTCTTTCCAATTTTTTCAATTGTTTGTATTTTTTCAAATTCCATATTCTTCCCCTCTATAAATAGTTAAAAATCAAATTTTCTGTCCTTATTTAAATCACAAATCTCAAAATTCCCACTAGGATAAAAAATTTATTTCGTTTAACGTATCGGCACATGCGAAGTTGCGCCGTGGTTTAATTGATTATTTTGTTAATATCGATTTACTTAATTATATCACTAAACTTGCCATTTCGTCAGCGCAATTTGGGTGGAAAAAAATAAA
>JBAYUI010000018.1:0-14924 GCA_041675165.1 Parcubacteria group bacterium
CTGGCATAATCCCGCCGGACAGAGCCTTCTTTTTCCAACAGATTCAACCGCTGGCTGATGTTGGATTTAGTGGAATTGGTTATCTCGATCAGATCGCTCGGAGACAAAGAAGCGTGCCACTTGAGCGCTTTCAGAATCTTCATGCTGATCGGCGAGATCCCCAGCGGCTTGAAAACATATTTATCAGCGATGATTTCCATCCGGCGCGCGAGGCATATGATGGGCTCGATCGGCCGGAATAAGTCTTTTTTGGGCATAAGCTTGGACAATATGAAGTTAATTCATAAATAGTTTATCAATAAACTACTGCACTGTCAAGCAGAACACAAGAGCGTCCGTTTATTTTCTTTTCTCTTGGCAACGCTCACATCGACAACCATTGGGCTTGATATATTCGTCGAAATATTCTTTGCCATAATCATAGCTCAATTCTTCCCCCGCTTTGATCTTTCTCTTGGCTCGTATCAAAATGCGCTGTCCGCGGGTCTCAGCCTCGCAATTCGGCCAGCAACTATGATTGATGTAGCGAGCGATATTTTTCCGCGCCGATCCGTCGATGCTGGAACGGGAATTCAAAGCAAAGATATATTTGCTGTTCTTGTTGTCCGCGATCGAATTGGGCAACTTCTCCCCCGTGTATTCAATCACGAAATCCTCCTTGGCAAAATCAACCATAGCGAACAGCCCCAGACCGCTCTTTGATCGCTTAACTGAAAATTTCATTTTTTTCCGCATAGGCTTACGTTTAGTATATTTAGACAACATCTTCCTATTCTATGCAATTCCTTGCCTCTCGTCAACTATACACCCAAAACACTTGTTTTTTAATAAAAAATGTGCTATAATAGACATATAGTGAGTTGAAGAAGCGGGTGGAAACCACGCTTTTTTATTTTATTCAAGCCAAAAATCTACAATTATGTTCCAATTTGACAAAATCCATCAACTTTCTCTCCATTCCAGAAAACTGGTACTTTTGGGCTTAATCGCCGTGGCTCTGGTAATGGATCTTTCCATCATGGATTCCAACACAAAGTTTTCGCGCGACATGTCTTTCAATTCCATGATGACCTACGCTCCGCCAAGTCCTTGGATGAAAAAAGCTCGCGCCATGCTTCGCGGCACGCCGATGGAAGCTATGCTGCCCTACATTGCCGGCCGCGAAAAAAACACCGCCGCCTTTCTCATCAGCGTGGCCAAAAAAGAAAGCAACCTCGGCAAACATTCTCCCATGTTGGCCGGACAAACTTGTTACAACTATTGGGGCTACCGAGGGCATACCGGCGTCATCACGCCGAGCGGCTACACCTGTTTTAATAGTCCTGCGGAAGCCATTGAAACCGTCGGCAACCGTTTCAGCGACTTGATCAACAATGGCAATTTCGACACGCCTTCCAAAATGATTGTCTGGAAATGCGGCTATGACTGTTCTTGGGACGACCCCATCGCCACCAAAAAATGGATCAGTGACGTCAACCATTATTACAAGAAGTTTTACGAGTAAAAATCTTTCTACAAAAAACCAAGAGCAATTCCTGCTCTTGGTTTTTTAGTTTTTTATTGTCTTTAATGTCGGTTCAGTGTCTCCGACCTGAACCTCTTGGTTCTTGATCAACTAAATTCAGCTGTAAAATTAAACTGATTAGAAAAATGCGATTCAAGTCAGGAGACTTGAACCGACAATAGAATTACAAGAAGTTTTACGAGTAAAAAAATTTGCCTCAAGAAAACTGCCCACTACGGGCAGTTTTTGTATAACATTTTTAGTTTATTTCCGATAAATCCGCAAACTATTCATCACCACACTCACAGAACTGAAGGCCATGGCACCAGCGGCAACTTCCGGATTCAAGAAACCGAAGGCGGCCAAGGGGATGGCTACGATGTTATAGAAAAAAGCCCAGAAGAGATTTTGTTGGATAGTCTTGAAAGTGAGTTGGGAAATAGTAATCGCTTCCACCACTTTTTTCAAATTGTTCTGCATCAGGATGATCTGCCCGGCGTCCTTGGCGATGTCGGTGGCGCTGCCCATGGCGATGCCGAGATCAGCTTGCACAAGAGACGGCGCGTCATTGATGCCATCACCCACAAAGATTACCTTTTCTCCGACCGCTTGAAATTTTTGAATAGCTGCCGCTTTTTGTTCCGGCAAAACTTCCGCCACCACTTGGTCGATGCCCAGTTCCTGTGCCACGGCCTCAGCCGTTTTTTGATTGTCGCCTGAAATCATGGCCACCGCCATGCCCATTTTCTTGATGGCAGCTATAACTTTTTTGGCTTCCGGCCGAATTTTGTCCGCCACAAGAATTGCCCCGATGACATCAGCACCATGCACCACGAAAAGGTGCGTGCCCACCTCTTCACTCTCGATTGATAAAATATTTTCTGCCCAAGTAATATCTACCTTATGATCAGTTAGTAATTTTTTATTCCCCATCAGCAATTCCGTTTTATGCGCTTGGCAAACAGCCCCAATGCCCCTGCCTCGTTCTTCTTTGATATTTTCCAATGGAGCTAAGATAATATTTTCCGCCTTGGCGGCGCGCGTCACCGCTTGCGACAAAGGATGTTCGGAAGCCCCAGCCAAAGAAGCCGCAATTTTCAGAATTTTGTTTTCAGCAAAATTAAATTGCGGATTGGCAATGATTTTTTTCACTTCCGGTTTGCCCTCGGTCAGCGTGCCAGTCTTATCAAACACCGCCAGCGTAATATTTTTAGCACGCTCAAAACTTTCACCGTTCTTGAACAAAATGCCGTTCCGCGCCCCGCGTCCGGTGCCCACCATGATGGCCGTGGGCGTCGCCAAGCCCAAAGCGCACGGGCAGGCAATGACCAGAACAGCCACGGCGTGGATGAGTGAGAGAGAGAAATTAAAAGTTAAAAAATATGTCATCATGAAAGTGAGTGCCGCAATAGCAATAACCACCGGCACAAAAATGCCAGAAATTTGATCGGCCAATTTTTGAATGGGCGCTTTCGAACCTTGCGCTTCTTCCACCGCGCGCACGATGTTGGCCAGCACGGTCCCTTCGCCAATCTGCATCACCTTGACTTTGAGTACGCCGTCCTGATTCAGTGTCGCCCCATAAACTTTTGATCCGACCGTTTTTTCCACACTCATCGATTCGCCGGTCAGCATCGATTCGTCCACATTCGATTGGCCGGAAATTATTTCCCCATCCAGGGGAATTTTTTCGCTCGGCTTCACGAGTAGAATATCGCCGATTTTAATTTCCTCTATGTCAATTTCTCGTTCCTGCCCGTCTGAAATCAAGCGCGCTTTTTTAGCGCCCAGCTCCATCAATTTCTGCATGGCTTCCCCGGCCTGACCCGAGCTTTTAGCTTCGAAATATTTCCCAAGCAGGATGAACGTCACAATCAGCGCCGCCGACTCGAAATAGGACTCTTGGGCATGCCAAACCGCCCACAAACTGTAAAAATAGGCGATGAGCGTGCCCAATGACACCAAAGTGTCCATATTGGCCTTCAACTTTTTAAGCTGTTTAAAAGCCATCCTGTGGAAGCGGGCGCCGAAATAGAACACCACTACGGTCGTCAAAAAGATATGCAGCCACATCACAACGTCCAGCCCAAAAAACTCTTTCCCCCATCTGAGCTGGACAAACATCTCCACCAACAACGGTAAACTCAACACCGCCGCCCACATAAAACTCTTCAAATTTCCATCCGCCTCAGAAGCCTCGTGATGATGCCCACCTGAATGGTCTTTAATTTCTGATTTTTGATTTGGAATTTTATTGGATATTGGATATTGGATATTGGATATTTCTTCGATATTATACCCGTTCTCCCTAATAATCTTCCTCACCCCATCTTCCTCCAACACATCTGCGTCATATTCCACATACGCTTTCTTGGACGCAAAATTAACCGTGGCAGAAATTATTCCAGCAGCTTTGATTAACTCTTTTTCATTCGACAATGCGCAACTGGCACAAGTCATGCCGGCGATTCTTAAGGTTGTTTTTTGTTTATGCATATTTTTATTCAACTATAAACTTTCCACGTACCATTCCCATCCAACAGCTGAACGGAATTTCTCCGGCCGCGCCGGGCGTGAACGTTACTACGTTATCGCCCGCATGTATGCTTTGGGTGATATTCAGGCTCGGGATGATGATCTTATCCGTACACCCCGTCGCGTGATCGCCATTAATGATCCACTTCACCGGCACGCCTTTTTTGATCTTAATCGTACTTGGATCAAAACCCGCACTACTCAGCGTTGTCCTGATGACTTGCGTATTAGTGTCCTCGGCCGCCGGCGGCGCATTATTTTTCTCAGAAGCATTATCTTCTACAGTAAGAATAGAATTATCCGTACTTAAAATATTACCCTTCATGCCGGAAAGCGCTAATCCTGAATTCAGAGTATAGAGCGCAAAAAGCAACACCAACATCCCTGCCGCTTTTTGAAAAATGATGGTATGGCGATTTTTAGTCCAAGAGACCGTAATGCCGAGCGCTAAAAGTACCGGCAAAGTGCCAAGCGCGAAAAACAGAAGCACCAGTCCGCCCGTCCAAAAGCTGCCGCTTGCCAACGCGAAAAGTTGCATGCTCTGCGTAAAACCACAAGGCAAGAAAAAACTCAAGGCTCCCAAAACAAACGGCGCCGCCTTATGATTGGAATCTTTCAAGGCCGACCAATGTCGGGTTAAACCTTTCGGCATAGTCACTCCAAAACTCGATAGAGCTGGCGCAAAACCTAATATATTCAAGGCCAGAAGAAACATCACCACGGCGATGAAAATCGTATATAAAGACAGGAAATTGCCGCTGATATTGATCTGCCCACCCAAAAGTCCCAAGAGGCCTCCTAGCAGAAAGAATGCTCCGGCGCGTCCGATATGGAAAAATATATTCGGCTTGGCCGCGCCGCGCCAAAAACTTTTCTCATCGGTCTGATATTTTTCGGAGAAAGCGATGATCACGCCGCCCACCACAGCCAGGCACGATGACACCGAAGCGGTGAGACCGATGAGCAGACTTACTCCGAGACTGGCCGGATTGCTCAGTGATCCAAGACTCGGCACTAGTCCTAGACTTTGAATGATGCGGATGCCAAGTAACACCATAAGAGCCACTAAGATCGCTGACAGCCAATCATTCAGACCGGCTTTCTTCACCGCTCCATTGGCTGCCTTTTTCTCCACCGCCTGATAACCGCATTTTTGAATGATTTTCTTGATAACTTCGCTGTCCGGTTCGACTTTATCGTAGACGATCTCCACTATCCCGCGCTTACAGTCAGCCTTTATGCTTCTTGCGCCGGACACTATTTGTAAATCATCCTCCAAAATTTTTTCGCAGCTGGCGCAATGCATACCCTGCACATATATATATTTCTTCATACTATTTATTGAGTTTATTTATCGAAAGAATTTCCTCAATCATTTTTTTCTTCCTTTTTTCATTCGTCCCCCGCATGGCCGTCGCGAAACAACTATTCAAGTGACCCTCTAAAATCCGGCCATTGGCCGCTTTCAAAAGCCCGATGACCGCCAAATTCTGTTGCAGAAGATCGATGCAATACTCATGGTTTTCCGCCATCGCAATGACTCTCCCCAAAAGACTACGCGCTTTCTTCAGCGCCGTTATCGTTTTCTTATTATCCTCTTGCATATATTTTAAAAATTATTATGAATTGATTTCAAGTTTTGACATTTGACATTTGGTTTTTGACATTTCCAGCATACCTCCCCCCTAGGTAACCCTATTCTATCCTCCCCCGAAAAAACTGTCAACTGGATAAAATAAAAAAAGCAAAGATAGACTCATCTTTGCCTTTTGTTTTCAGAAGTCAGAGTTTTTCATTGGACAGCGGACAGGATTTTGTCGAGCCTGAAATTTATATAATGCAAATCGCTCGGACCTGCCTTACTTTCATTGAAATTCTCCAAAAGATCAATGAATTTTATAGCACTGCACTTAACAAGACATCCATGGGTAAGTTTCATTGCAATATCATTGACCAAAGGAACTACTTCTTCTGGGATATTTTGCTGTGTTTCAGAAAAATCTTTGATTTTCGCAAGGTGCTCCTGAAATGCCTCTCTCCTCTGCTCCACTGTTACAACATTCATATTTTCCTCCTAGTTTGTTTTTTTGTTATTGATATTTTATTTTTCAGCTTCTGAAAATAATGATATAAAAAGAACTAAAAAAAACGACCTCTCAGCGAGGTCGTTTCGTTCTTATCAAGAAGGTTCACACATTCTTAGCAAAAACAAAGCGGCCTCGCGGCATAAACCAGAAGCTAAAATAAAAATAGGTTGTTCTTGCTAAATGTTTCATAATACATCCATTCTAAGCCACGATTTTATTTGTGTCAAATCATAGACTAGAAAAATGCCTGCACTGGAATCAAAGGTTCTTAATTCCAGTGCAAAATGTCATTCAGTCGCGTTGGCCAATAAAATGTATGGCTTCATTATCCGGATCATATATGCCCTGACCGACAAATCCTATGCCATCCTCCTCTTGATCGCAGGGCTGTCCAAATTCCCAGACCCTTCTAGGCCCCGTATATAAACCTTTCGTTCTGAAGCGTCCCTTTTCAGTTCCGATAGAATAAGGGTCGACGTTGCTTGTCGACCGACCTATGCTTTGCAATCCAGCGTCTCCTGCTCCAGCCATAGTACACCCCTTTTTCTAAAGTTTAAGATAGAGCCTAGCCCTCTCTTCGTTTCCGGCGTAAAAGTTACAAACAAATTTTACGCCGCCAATACTATATTCTGCCTCTGCAAAGCCTCTGCAAATTGAAACAGATACATCTTTTCCCGATATTCCTTCTCTTTCAATATTATTTCTGAACAAACTAACTCCAACTTCCCGTTGATGCATCTCTTCCTCCAAAGCAAAATTTAATCTCCAAGCTGCCTATTTTTTCCATTTGACAATGTACAAAAAAGCCGGCTCCTTGTGGGGTGACCGGCTGGTTTTTATTGGTAAAGTTTTTTCTAATCTCTTTTACCCGCAAAAACAAGCTGGCCACCGTTGCTCACGAAGAGCAAGACCAACTTGATAATCAAAGAATAGATTTTGTTCGTGGATAGATTTCTCATATGCCCTATCCTAGCGTAATTGCTTTTTTCTGTCAATTTCTCGGTTGTGGATAATTCGTAAATAAAACCAGACTTGTTTTGGCAAGTCTGGCATAAGGAAGCTTTGTTTTATCTTTAATAATCCCTCAGTTTTTTGATCGTGCTGTGGTCGCGGATCTTTTCCAGCGCTTTGGCTTCAATCTGACGGATGCGCTCGCGCGTCACGCCGAACTCCTGCCCCACTTCTTCCAAGGTGTGCGTCACGCCGTCTTCCAAGCCGAAACGGATCTTCAGGATTTTTTGTTCGCGAGGCGTCAGATCCTTCAAAATTTCTCCCACGTGTTCTTTCAGCATCTTCCTCGAAGCGATCTGGTTCGGCATGACCGTTTCCGTGTCTTCGATGAAATCGCCGAGCACCGAATCATCATCGCTGTCGCCGACGGATGTTTCCAAGGAAACCGTTTCTTGGGAAATTTTTTGGATGTGTCTGATCTTTTCCACTTCGATGCCCATCTCCACCGCGATTTCTTCCGGCAGCGGCTCACGTCCGAGATCCTGCACCAAGCGCCGCGTGATCTGGGTATATTTATTGATCGTTTCCACCATATGCACCGGAATACGGATCGTTCTGGATTGATCGGCCAAAGCCCGCGTCACCGCTTGACGGATCCACCAAGTGGCATAAGTGGAAAATTTATAACCTTTCCGATAATCGAATTTTTCCACCGCGCGGAAAAGGCCGATGTTGCCTTCTTGGATCAAGTCCAGAAGAGACAGATTGTGCGACCGGCCGACATATTTTTTGGCAATCGAAACCACTAAGCGCAAGTTGGCTTCGGTCAGTCTTTGTTTAGCCGGCAGATCACCTTTCTCGATCCTTTTGGCCAGATTCACTTCTTCATCGGTCGTAAGCAAATTGACCCGACCGATCTCTCGCAGATACATCTGCACCAAGTCAGACGACGCGTCTTCTGAAGAAGTCATCGCGCCATATTCTTTCTTGGGCGCTTTCTTCTTAGCATTCTTTTCTTTCTCCAAATCATCGCCGATCCGATCGGTTTCCATCTTGATCATCTCGTCCGATGAAGCCACGCGGATGTTTTGTTTTTCCAAGCGTTCATAAAGTTCTTCCAGCTTATCAATATCTTTTTCCGCGTCCGGAATGATGTGCAAAATTTCATCTTCCGTCACAAAACCGCGCTGCTTGCCGCGGTAGACCAAATCGCTCAATTGATCGGATTTCCTCTGCTCGGCCTCTTCGCGCCGCGGAGACATTTTCTTGACCACGGCAGTTTTTTTAGCCACCAGTTTTTTGGAAGTCTTAGCACTTTTCTTGCCTACCGGCTTTTTAGCCGCTTTCTTTTTGCCTTTAACAACGCCTTTCACCTTGGCTTTGCCGGTCTTCGAAGCCTTTTTTTTGATCATTTTTTTATTTTTCTTCGGGCTGGTATTTTTTTTCGGCGCAGCCTTTTTCTTTTTTAATTTTTTATTCTTCACCATAATAATTTTATACAAGGCTACTTGATCCGCGGCCGCCAAGCAAGCCCTAAACATTCCGCCACGGAAGCGGAAAAATTTAAATTAACAAATGCTATTTTTCTATCTCTGCTTCCGGCGCCTCTTGAGAGATCCGATTGAATTCCTGACGCAAGAACATGATCGCCTCTTGATCCTTTTTTTCTTCCGCCTGTTTCAAATCGATCGTCAGACGTGTGAGATCCTCTTTCCTTTTCTCTTTTTTCAATTCTTTCAAACAGGCCTCCAATTCTCCGATCGGATCCACCAATGTCATTTCCTCAAGATTATTATTAAGATCGATGCGATATTTTTTCTGGAAAAAAATCTTCTCTGCCCGCTTCTTTTCCGGCGCGGCCTGTAAGAAAGTGATGAATTTATCGAAATCAAAACAGACACTTTCGGAATTGGCTAACAGCATGTTCAGAAGGCTATCTTTTGAAAAAGAAAGAATCTCCTCTTCTCTCTTTTTAGCTTCCTTCCAAACATCCGCCGAAACCAACATCAGACCGATAAGCTCCTCATTGAGAATTTCAATTTTAGTCTTGGGACTGGTCATCTCAGCTTCTTTTTCAACAGCTTCACCCTGTCCCACCTTACTTCTAAGACTAATCTTTTTAAGGCTATCCGTCAATGCCGTTTCCGCGATATCCAACCCTTCCGCCAACTTTTTGATCCAATGACTTTTTTCGACCGTGTTCTCAAAACTAGCAATGATGTCCAGACACTCATCCGCTATTTTTCTCTTGTCTTCGACTTTCTTGCGATCAAATTTGGCATACAGCTTTTGCAAAAAATATTCCATAATGCCCGCTGATTCTTCCACTGCCGCCACGAGCTGCTCCGGATTTTCGCGCGCGATGTCCGCCGCGTCCTTGCCGCTCGGCAGCGTCACCACTTCCACCGCCATATCTTTTTCCAGGCACAGCTTCACGCTTTTTTTGGTCGCCGCTTCGCCCGCCGCGTCCATATCAAAAAACATCTTGATCTTCGGAGCATATCTTTTAATAATGCCGATCTGATCCATCGTCAGCGCCGTCCCACTGACCGCAATAGTATTTTTCAGTCCCGCCTGATGCGCCGCGATCACATCCAGATTCCCTTCTACAAGCAAGGCGAACTTCGCCTGCTTGATACCTTCTTTGGCCTTATCGATCCCGTATAAGATCTTACTCTTGTGATAGACTTCCGTTTCCGGCGTGTTGACATATTTGGCTTGCGTCTCGTCTCCCCCTGGTGCTACCCGCGCGCTGTAGCCCACCACATGTCCCAGATAATCCCGGATGGGAAACATAATGCGCTCCCTGAAGCGGTCATAGTGATCAGACGAATTGTCTTTTTTAATGATAAGGCCGGTGCGCAGAATTTCTTCGTTTTGGAATCCCCGCTTGTTCAGAAAATCCAACAGATTGCGCCAGCCTTTCGGCGAGTAGCCCAAACGGAATTCCTTGCTGGTCTCGTCTTTCAGTCCTCGCCCGCGCAGATACTCGACAATTTTTGTTTTCCCCGGCCCGTTCCACAATTGATGCTCATACCATTTGGTGGCCAGTTCCAGAATTTCCAACGTGCGATCCTGTTTCTTCGAAGCCTCCGGATTGTAATTTGAAAGCTGCACTCCGGCCTTGTCCGCCAACACCTTCAACGCTTCCCTAAAATCCAGCCCCTCCATTTCCATCACGAAAGCAAAAACATCTCCACTCTTCTGACAGCCGAAACAATGCCACATCTGGCGTTCTTCACTCACCATAAAAGAAGGGCTTTTCTCATTGTGAAAAGGACACAATGCCCGAAAATTGGCTCCCGCCTTCTCCAAACGGATATAATCGCCCAAAACATCCACGATGTTCAGGCGGCTTTTTATCTCAACAACGTCATTATTCAAAGCTATAATATATGGTATTTACTTATTATTCCCCCTGCTTTTACGCCCATTTCTTCCGTCTACCAATCGTACTATACTACAGGAAAATAGGCAAAATATTGCAAAAAGCCAAAACCCATCGCGGTTCTGGCTTTTTTAATTTGTTCACTTCTCGACAAACCCAATCTTCTTCTTTTTTCCATCTTCCGTATCAGTCGCCATCAGCCTCGCGATGACCTTGAAAATAATTTTAAAATTTTCTTTGTTTTCCTTTTCCATCTTTTCAATTTTAGTACTCAGTTCTTTATGTGTTGCTAAAAGCTTGCGCATCTTAGTGAAAGTCCGCATAATCTGGATATTCACTTCAATTGCCCGCTTGCTTTTGAGCACACTGGAAAGCATGGCCACGCCTTGCTCGGTGAAAACGTAAGGCAAATAACGCCGTCCTCCATAACTTGAGGTCACAATTTGTGACCTCAAGTTTCCATCACTTGAGGTACCAATTTGGTACCTCAAAAATATATCCGACTCTTTTTTGTTAAGCTGAAACATAAAATCTTCCGGAAATCTTTTTATATTTCTTTTGACTGCCTGATTAAATGCTTTCGTTTCTACTCCATACAGTTCAGCCAAATCTTTATCAAACATCACCTTCTCTCCGCGGATAAAATAAATCTTACCCACAATATTTTCATCTGGGATAATAGATACTTTTGTAGTTTTTGTTTTTTTGTTTGGCATACTCGACGTTTTTATTTTATTTAGTGTTGCACTATCATCCCTATTCTATCACTCTCTAAGAATCCTAGCAACCCCACTTATCCCCAAGCAAAAACACCCATTTTACTGGGTGTTTTATGCGTATTGAAAACGAAATGAAAATTATCCTTTGTAGCCCGTTCCAGCCGGGATGAGACGTCCGATGATGACGTTTTCTTTGAGGCCGCGGAGCTTGTCTTCCTTGCCTTTGACTGCGGCATTGATAAGCACGCGAGCAGTTTCTTGGAAAGAAGCGGCTGAGAGGAAACTGTCAGTGGACAACGCCACCTTAGTGATGCCCAAAAGCATCTTTTCTCCTTGCGCTTTTTCTCCGCCGGATTCTTTGGCCGCCAGATTGCTCTCATTGAAATCATCTTTTTCCACGATATCGCCCAATGAGAACTGACTGTCACCCTCCACTATGATCTGCACGCGACTGAACATCTGACGCACGATCACTTCGATATGCTTGTCATTGATGCCTTCCCCTTGAGAAGCATATACTTCCTGAATTTCTCGCACGATATAACGATAGACCGCTTCCCAGCCCATCGTCTTGTAAAGTTTCTTAAGATCGATGTGGCCTTCTGAAAGTTGTGAACCGATGCCAAGAAGTTCGCCTTCAGCCACTTTCAAAGTTGAGCCGGCCGGGATCTGATATTCCTTGATCGTTTTGGTCTTGTCCTCCGCTTCGATCTTCACCACCACGTATTTGTCCTGTTTTTCAATGGACAGCACTTTTCCAGAGACTTCAGTGATAATGGCTTCTCCTTTCGGCGGACGAGCTTCAAAAATTTCTTCCACACGCGGGAGACCTTGGGTGATGTCAGATCCAGCAATACCTCCGATATGGAAAGTACGCATAGTGAGCTGCGTGCCCGGCTCGCCGATGGCTTGCGCCGCCACGATTCCCACCGCTTGTCCGATTTCCACCAAATTGCCCCGTCCCAAGTCAGTGCCATAACATTTCTGGCAAATTCCACGCACAGTTTTGCAAGTGACCACCGTTCGGATCTTGATCTTGTCAATATTGAGTTTTTCGATCTTTTCACCCTGCTCTTTATTGATCGAATCACCTTTGGTCGCCACGACTTTGCCGGTTTTCGGATCAAGCACATCCTCAGTCAACACTCGGCCAATGATACGGCTACCGAAGCTCTGTCCGATACGGTCAGAATCTTCTTTGAAAATATAGGCTCCGCCTTTATCCTTACAATCATTCTCCTTGACAATCACATCTTGAGACACATCCACCAAGCGTCGAGTCAAATATCCAGCCGTCGCAGTTCGAAGAGCCGTGTCAGCCATACCTTTTCTGGCTCCATGAGTCGAGATGAAATATTCCAAAACATTTAAACCTTCCTTGAACGAACTCTTGATTGGAAGTTCAATGGTTTCTCCTGTCGGACCGGCCATAAGACCTTTCATACCGGCCATCTGCACCACGACTGATTCAGAACCGCGCGCTTTGGAATAGACCATCGAATAGACGGGACCCTCTTTGTCCATCGAACTTCGCACTTCATCCGTAATCTTATTTTTAGCATTGTTCCAAACTTCGATCACTTTGCTTTTCCGTTCTTCTTCGGTCAGGAGTCCCATGTTATATTGTTTCTTGACGACTTCCACTTCCACTTCAGCCTTATCTAAAATTTCTTTCTTATTCTTCGGTACGACCAAGTCGCCCATACCCCAACTGATGCCGGACTTGGTGACTGAGGCAAAACCCAGATCTTTGATCCTATCCACGAACAAAGCCGTTTCCGCCCGTCCGCAAACTTCCAAAACCGTCGCTACCAGACCTTTCAATTCTTTCTTGGTCATTTCCGCGTTGATATAGCCGATTTCTTTCGGAATGATCAGATTAAGCTTGATCCTGCCGACGGAAGTTTCCAGCATTTTCTTTTCATGCAAGACTTGGATCTTCGCCCGCACATCGACATAACCAAGCTCGCTGGCCAAGATCGCTTCATCGAAATTGGAAAATACTTTCCCTTCACCCTTGGCTCCGGGGAGGATGTGGGAAATATAATAACAACCTAGCACCATATCCAAAGTCGGGATAGTAATCGGATCTCCACTGGCCGGTTTCAAAAGATTTTTGGAACTGAGCATCAGATTTTCCGATTCCCATCGGGCCTTATCGGTGAGTGGCACGTGTACCGCCATCTGGTCACCATCGAAGTCCGCGTTGAAAGCGGAGCACACCATCGGATGGACTTGGATAGCTTTGCCTTCGATCAAGACCGGCTGGAAAGCTTGAATAGAGAGCCGATGCAGGGTTGGGGCACGGTTCAAAAGCACATAGTGATGCGAAATGATCTCATCCAAAATATCATAAGCCTCTTCCGATTCGGCTTCCACCATTTTTCCGGCTGATCTGACATTGTAGGCCAGTTCCCTCTCGATGAGCTTATTGATGATGAACGGTTTGAAAAGTTCAAGTGCCATTCTTTTCGGCAGACCACATTGATGCAATTTCAACTTCGGTCCGACCACGATCACGCTACGTCCGGAATAATCCACGCGCTTTCCAAGCAAATTCTGACGGAAACGGCCTTGTTTGCCTTTCAAAGTATCCGCCAAAGACCTAAGAGCTCGACGTTGACCCGTCGAAGCCGCCACGCTCACTTGGCTACGCCGCGCACTGTTGTCGAACAAGGCGTCCACTGCTTCTTGCAACATTCTTTTTTCATTGCGCGTAATCACTTCCGGCGCTCCGATTTCGATCAATTTTTTCAAACGATTATTACGATTGATGATGCGGCGATATAGATCGTTCAAGTCAGAAGTGGCAAAACGTCCACCGTCCAAAGCCACCATCGGCCGCAGATCTGGCGGGATGACAGGAATGATCGTGCAGAGCATCCACTCCAATTTCATATTAGCACTGACAAATCCTTGAAACAGTTTCACTCGCTTAAGCACCTTTTTCCTGTCCGCCACTTCCTCGTCTTCCAGTACTTTCTTCAATTTTTCTATTTCAGTTTTCGGATCCATCTTTTCCAAGATAGTTCGGATGGCTTCCGCCCCAATACCGGCCGAAAAGACCTGCGCGTATTTGAGGGACAGATTGAAATATTCTATCTCAGAGATGATCTGCAAAGCATGAATGCCTTTCAATTCTTCCTTGGATGTCTTGTAGATGCCTTTCAATTCTTCCGTTTTTTCTTTGGCATCCGAGCTGCCTTCCCCGAAATTTTTGCTGATTTCTTTCTGCTTGTTCTTATATTCCTGTTCCAAGCTGGCCAAAGCCCGCTCTCTTTCCGCTTCATCGACGTTCAGCACGATATAGCTGGAGAAATAAACGACTTTTTCCAAGCTTTGCACGCCGACACCCAAGGCCAAGCCGATTTTCGACGGCACGCCGCGCAAAAACCAGATATGCGACACCGGCACCGCCAATTTGATGTGTCCCATACGTTCACGCCTTACTATCGAACGTGTCACTTCCACTCCGCATTTATCGCAAACTATACCTTTATAGCGGATGCGTTTGTATTTGCCGCAATAACACTCCCAGTCTTTCGACGGTCCGAAAATTTTCTCATCAAAAAGCCCTTCGCGTTCATAACGCTGGGTGCGATAATTGATAGTTTCAGGCTTCACCACCTCGCCATGCGACCATTCCAACAGATTTTCCGGGCTGGCGATCGAGAGACGGACGCTGCTGAAGTCACTTATTTTGGTTGTAGAAAAAGATTCCATATGATATTTGAGTTAAG
>JBAYUI010000019.1:0-14147 GCA_041675165.1 Parcubacteria group bacterium
AACCACCAGGTCGTCGGTTCGAATCCGACCCCCGCAACAAAATGAATGCCAGGGTAGCTCAGTTGGTTAGAGCACAGCACTCATAACGCTGAGGTCGAGGGTTCGAATCTCTCCCCTGGTACAGGCCAAAATTTCGAATGATGAATTTTGAATTTCGAATCAATGTTTTAATTTTAAAATGCTTAAAACATTGAATCATTTAGAAATTATTTCAAAATTCAAAATTATAAATTTAAAATTAAATCTGGGGGCGTAGCTCAGTTGGTTAGAGCGACTGCCTGTCACGCAGTAGGTCACCGGTTCGAGTCCGGCCGTCCCCGCCCGCTAGAGAGTTAAGTCATCCTGCTAAGACGGGACTTTCCCAGTCCAAATTAAAAAGCCGTTCCAGGCTTTTTTTGCTTTCTATTTTTTAGTTTTCCCTATTCCAACACTTCAAAATATTTCAAGAAGTTTTCATAATACCCGATGATTTCTTCAGCCTGTTTCTTGTCCAGTTTGAAATTTTCTTCATGGATGATGCGGTTCCGCACCTCGTGGGCGCGACGCAATTCTTCGATATTGTCGATCTGTCCCGGATTGATGGCTGCCAAGCGCTCGCTCATATTTTCTCCTTGTTTATATCCCATCCGCCGGATGAGATCATCAATGATATTGTCCGCCTCGATGATGGCCACCTTCCACAATGATTCGTTATTGCTTGCGATATTAGCTGTGATTTTGTCCCATTTTTTCAGCAGTTTCGATTTTTTGGTGACCATTTCCGGCGGCACGTCCATTCCAAGTTTCGTATCTCGCACATCGCCGCTCAAGCCTCTTTGCACCAACATCAAAACGATGTCCGCCAAAAGTACCACGGCATAAATTCCCAATAAGAATTTGACCACCGAAAAAAATGCGGAATTATATATTGCTAATATGATCGCAATGATGCTGCTGAAAATGTCCATATTTTAGCTTTTAGTTTTTAGTTTTTAGGTTTTAGGTTTTAGGTTTTAGGTTTCCCTCTAATAGCTAATGGCTGATGGCTAAAAACTATTTTTTATTTTTTTCATACGCGTCTGCCGCACGCAGCAGATTTTCTTCATCGAACCACTTGCCCATCAATTGGAAACCGACCGGCAAATCTTTATCTTCGACTTTTATGGTGCCAGCTGGAACCGAAATGGCCGGCACACCCAAAATGTTGGCAGTGACGGTAAAGATATCCTCCAAATACATCTGTAATGGATCATCGGTTTTCTCACCAATCTTAAACGCGGGCGAAACACCAGTAGGAGTGAGAACCATATCAACTTCTTTCAGGACTCTTTCAAAATCTTTCTTAATCAACGTACGCACTTTTTGCGCGCGCAAATAATAGGCATCATAATAGCCGGAGCTCAGGGAATACGTTCCCAACATGATTCTTCTTTTCACTTCCGCGCCGAGATTATATTGGCGCGTATCCAAATATGTTTCCAGCAAATTTTTATCTTCTGCAAAATCAATGTCATTTAAATCTGAAATTTTTTTATCATCATTTCGCATGCCATATTTTATCCCGTCAAAGCGGGCTAGATTGGAACTCACTTCGCACGGCTGGATGATATAATAGGTCGCTAAGGCATATTTGAAAGTCGGCAATTCGATCTCCACAATTTCCGCTCCCAATTTTTTATATTTTTCAATCACAGCCTCCATAACTTTTTTCATACCAGTACTTAGACCTTCTTGATATTCTTTGATGATTCCGATTTTCATACCCTTCACTTCGCCTGTTAAATAGTCCTCGAATTTTTTATCGAAACTATCTGTAGAAGTTGCATCACGCTTGTCATGCCCAGCGATAGCCGAAAGGACAATAGCTGCATCTTCCACTGACGCAGTCATTGGTCCGACTTGATCGAAACTCGATGCCATCGCCATAAGACCATAACGGGAAACTCGCCCATAGGTTGGCTTCAGTCCTACTATTCCGCAGAAGCTGGCTGGCAATCTGATTGACCCGCCCGTGTCCGTTCCCAATGCCCACGCCGCTTCACCAGCCGCCACGGCTGCCGCTGAACCTCCGGACGACCCGCCAGGCACTCGACTGAGATCATGAGGATTTTTAGTGACACCATAAGCACTATTTTCCGTGGAAGAACCCATTGCAAATTCATCACAATTAACCTTGCCCAACATTACTGCGCCGACTTCTTTCAGCCTAGTAACAACTGTCGCATCATAGGGCGCAATATAATTGTCCAATATCTTTGATCCAGCCGTAGTACGCACACCCTGTGTGCAAAGAACATCCTTGATCGCTCCGGGAATTCCTTCAAGTAAATTTATTTCTTCTCCCCTGGCAATCTTTTCATCCACTTTCTCGGCTTGTGCCAAGGCTACTTCTTTCGTCAAGGTCAAGTAAGCATTTAAATCTTTATCCTTTTTTTCAATCACAGCAAAATATTGTTCCGTCAATTGAACTGAAGTGATTTTCTTGTCAATTAATTTTTGATGAAGTTCTCTGATCATAATACCGACTTAACCTTGTCATATCCGTTTTTTTCTTCCGGAAATAATTTCACGATTCCTTCTTTATTTCCAAACTCACGCGCAGTGTCATTCCGCATCCGGTTAGCGAGTCCGGTGATATGCGCCGTCGGCTCAACTCCTTCCACGTCTGCGGTTTTCAATTCCTCCATCCAATCCAAAATCGACGACAAATCTTTAGAAATTTTTTCCATTTCTACCTCGTCCAAACCCACTCGCGCCAGAGCGGCGATATGCTTTATTTCATCTTTTGAAATCATAAAAACATTTTTTTAAATTCTTCTTCTTGCATTATTTTCACGCCTAATTCTTCAGCTTTTTTGTATTTTGAACCGGGTTTTTCTCCCGCCACGACATAGTCAGTTTTCCGGCTGACTGAAGAAGAAACTTCCCCGCCTGCTTTCCTTATCATACCTTTTGCCTCGTCTCTTGTAAAGTTTTTGAGTTCCCCAGTGAGAACAAATGTCTTGCCAAGCAATTTTCCATTTTTTTCATCTACCTGATTTTCAATCACAATTTCCACACCTAAATCGTGCATCTTTTCCAGCATTTTTAAATTTTGCGCATCCGAAAACCAGCTTACTAGACTCTCCGCCGACTTTTCTCCGATGCCCTTGATCTTCCTCCAATCTTCTACTTTTATTTTTGTAAATATTTTAGTTAAATTGGAAATTGGAAATTTGAAATTATTTTCCAAGTGAAAATTGAAAATTGAAAATTCTGTTCTGATTGCGCCAGCAATCAGAACAGCTGTTTCTTCTCCCACAAACCGGATTCCCAATGCGAACAAAAACTTCTCCAAGCCGATTTTTTTGCTCTGCTCAATGGCTCTCACCAGATTGTCCGCCGACTTTTCCGCGAAACGCTCCAACGGAGAAAGATCACCTTTTTCCAATTCAAAAATTTCCGCCATATTAGTCACCAAGCCTTCGTTCATCAGTTGCTCCACAATCTTCTCTCCGAAGCCATCGATATTGAAACCTTTTTTGGAAACGAAATGGATGATTTTTTCACTCTCCACCGCAAAACATTTCGGATTAGTGCAATAAGTCGCCGCACTCATTTGCACACCCCCTCCCCTGTAATCAGGGGAGGGCTGGGGAGGGGTTGTGGATGCTGAACGACGGAGGGGTTGAGAAGGGCGGAGAGATTGGGAACGCAAGTATTCCCTCTTCACCACACTCCCGCACACCGGACACACGCGCGGCATCCGGAATTTCTTCTCTTGGCCGATCCGTAAATTTTTCAGAACTTCCACCACTTCCGGAATGACGTCGCCGGCCTTCTGGATCACGACCGTGTCACCAATGCGGATATCCAGTCTCGCAATTTCATCTTCATTGTGCAATGTGGCGCGACTGACTGTCGACCCAGCCACTAGGACCGGTTTCAAGTGTGCGACAGGCGTGAGGGCTCCTGTGCGCCCTACCTGCACGAAGATACCCTCCACTATCGTTGTCACCCTTTCCGCCGGAAATTTGTAAGCCACGCCCCAACGGGGAGATTTGCCCGTATAACCGAGCTTTTCTTGGATTTCACGCGAATTTGCCTTAATAACCACCCCGTCAATGCCATAATTCTGCCTGTCCTTCTTCTCCCGCCAAGCGTCATAATATTTCTGGATCTCAAGAACATTTTTACACAATTTATATTCCTTGTTAACTTTGAACCCTAACTTTTTCAACAGCTCCAATTCTTCTAATTGTGTTTCTGGAAGTTTTATGTTTTCAGTTTTGGATTTTGGATTTTGGATTTTATTTGAAATTTGAAATTTGAAATTTGAAATTTCCAAATAATCAATGTCGTAAATGAAACTGTCCAATTTTCTACTCGCGGCAACTTTCGGATCTAATTGCCTAATAGTTCCCGCTGCAGCATTTCTCGAATTGGCAAAAACGACTTCACCTCTGGCTTTTCTGTCCCTATTGATCCGCTCCAATTCCGACTTGCCCAACCAGCATTCCCCCACCACCACACAGTCAATAGGGCAATTCAATTTCAGCGGAATACTACGGATAGTTTTCAGATTTTCCGTGACATCCTCCCCGATCACCCCATCGCCCCGCGTCGCCCCGCCCGCAAAAATTCCCTTTTCATAAGTCAAAATGATTTTCAATCCATCGATCTTAACCTCGCAAACATAATCCACTTCAATATTTTGTATTGATTTGTTTTCTAATTTGTCATTTGGATTTTGGATTTTATTTGAAATTTGTAATTTGGATTTTGAAATTAAGCGCAGTGTTTTCTCATCCCATTTTTTCAATTCTTCCACACCAAAAACATCATCGAACGACCATTGTCGCATGCGATGTTTCACTTTCTGGAATTTCTTGAGCGGTGTCCCTCCGATCCTCTGAGTCGGAGAATCGGCGGTTTTTAATTCCGGAAATCGTTCTTCCAAATTGCGGAGCTCAGAAGTCAAAGAATCATAAATTTCATCCGTCACATCCGGCTTGTCCAAAACGTGGTATTCATAACGCAGCCTGTCGATCTCCGCGGTTAATTTTTTCGCCCTTTTTTCAGCTGTTTTTTTGTCCATTAGCGCTTTTTTGAATTGAAGGATCCGATGTTTATTAGGCTTAAATTCGAATATATTTATTAATTCCATTATATCATAAAAGGCGTCGAAGCGCCTTTTACTGAAAAATTTTGAAATATTTTTTGAAAAACTAAGGCAAATTGAAAATCGCTCCCTTATCGAATTCGGCTTTGATATCACTGCCGCTTCTCGCTTTCTTTATGACACTCACTTCATCCATACTGCCTGAAAAAGCTTCCGATGGGGCGATGCCCGAAGAAGCTCCCATCGTCAATTCACTCATATCCGTAGCCTGAGTTATCGAGCAGGAATTTTCATCCACTTTATTCCCATCCACATATAGCGTTATCTTTGAACCATCATATACGCCCGCCACGAAATGCCAACTATTGTCCATTGATCCACTGTCTGACACGTCGCACGTGACGCCCGCTCCATTATTGAATTGGAACTCCCAACCATTAGTGGACACGCCCAGATCATAATTCCGCTTGGCGGTTGTTCCCTTTCCGATGATTCTCTGCCAGTTTGTGATAACACCATTACCAATTTTTACCCAAGCAGAAACTGTCATCTGACCGGTTATTTTGAGCCTTGAAAAACTAGGGTTTGGATTATTATCCGGCACACTGATGTAGTCGGATGAATTACCATCGAAAGACCGTGCGTTACAAAACCCCGCTACTGGCGGAAGACTACCGTGTACAGAGCCTATATTATTCATGCCGCTGGAATCCAAAATCGAATTGCCATCTTCTTGGAAATGATACAGGGCCACCGTGTCAACATCCGTCTTGAAAGGCGTTCGACAAATAACATCCGCCTCAACAGCTCGCGACTGGTTGGATAAACTGCTGACTGATTTTATCGATACCACACTGGAGGTCGGATCGGAACCATTGCAGCTGATGGCAGTACCGGATGGACCCTGCAATCTGATCGCATAATTACCGCTCTTTATCCACCCCATCAAAGGACCGCTTGATTGGCAATCCGGAAGCTGATTCACTTCGGCATAACCGGCCTTGGTCAATTTGTACATCAGATCTTCTATGCCCGTATCCGCCACTTGAAAGGATTGGCTTGAGCGATATTCACCGTTTGAAGCAGTTTGATTCTGGATGGACACCAAGGTGACAGTCAGTGTGATCGTAACAATCAGCATCAAAATTAAAATGGAAACGATGAGGGCTGATCCTTGATTCTTGAATTTTTTTTTCATAAGATATTAGATTATTCCTTCATAGTTACGGATGGAAATCGTCGTCTGCAGATTATATTTGCCGTCGATCAATAAGACCGTGGTGACCCTGCCTATAACCTTAGGCGTGGAAGTCGTATTTGTTTGAGTCACAACGAACGAACCTGTCACTGTCATATCTGATCTGGTCATAGGTTGATAAGTATAGTTAACGGCACCAGGCGTACAATCCGTACCGCTGGGAGCGGCTGCGGCACTATTCAGCCTGTTCCCTGAAATGGAATAACTGATGCATTCGCCTGTCACCTCGCTGAAGAAATAAATCAGATTGCTGCTGCCACCTGGAGAAAGATGGCTGCCCATACGGATATTTTTCGCCATAATTTCAATAGCTTCTCGGCCCGCCTCAATGTCATTCGCGGCCTTGATTGCATTTTTGCGCGTTCGGACAATATTGGCGAAAACAGAAACCGCCGTCAGAGTGATAAGTGATAGGATGAAAATGGCCATTACTAATTCCAAAAGGGAGAACGCGGGGTATTTTTTGTTTTTTTTCACCATAATGATATATGCGTTTGATTAATTAGTCCGTACCACCCCACTTATTCAGAATGACCCTGACAAAAACACATTTCTTGAATGACGTACAATCAGCCTCCGTGGTTGGAAGGCTTGCTCCTCCCCATACGACCATACTTGTCACCGTTACCGTGGAGGCCTTGTTCTTTTGCGGATTATCATACTCAAGCCAAATCACTCGCTTAAATTCAGTATCCGTGCCGGAGCCATGATGATGGATTCCATTGTTCGCGCTTTTTTGCAAAGTTTTCACGATGGAACTGTTACAGACCGCGTCCAAGACATTATACGCATCAACATCGATCCGGCAATTCTTCTTTGAAGTTGAAGGAAGATTGTCAAAAGTTCCCACCCCCGCCGCCCAATTATTATCTCGGATATTTCGAACAAGCTCCACTCCTTCTTGAGCCAAAAAAGTAGCCATAGTTTGGTCTCGACTATTGAACAGTACCGTCAGACTGGCTGTCATCAGCTGGATAACCGCCAGCATTCCGGCCGTCACAATGAACGTAGCCACCACGCCCTCGATGAAAGAATAGCCCTTGTATCTTTTTTGCTTGAGTTTTATATGTTTTTTAATCTTTTCCATAATTTATCTTAAAAGCTCTTTTTTATTCGATCAAACCATTTGCGCTTACTCTCACGGTTTTCTGCAGACTGGGAGTGCCCGAATAGACAATATTAAAATACGGATTGGCAGGAGGGAAGACTACTGTCGCTCGGGGAATACTGAAATATATGGTAGCTGTTGCTCCAAAAGCGGGACTGTTCAAAACCGTGCCGGTCTTCAGAGTTTGCTCACTGACAAGCATTTCGGTAAAATTATTCCGATCACTGCAATCCAGATTTCCGCCGGCATAATGATAATAATAAAATATCTGATATTGAGTGGTGGAAGTGAATTTGAAGCCATAGCCGCAAATAGAGGTGAATCCCGCCGGCATCCTTCCTTGCAAGGCATAGCCCTTAGCCAAATTCATCGCCGAAGCCACTTCATCAGCAGAAGCATTGACCTTTGTTCTTTTCGAAAGCGGACTGAAAGAAATAATAGAAATGGTCGACAAAATTCCAATGATAGCAATGACCACGATAATCTCCACGAAAGTGAAGCCGTGATATTTTTTATCCTTATTTTCTTCCGAAAGATGAATTTTCATTTTTTTAGAGAAAAATTAACGGAGCAAGAAAAGAGAGAAATACCAATCGATGATCGGAGCATAAAAAAATATCGCGATAAGCGTGCCCATCACCATAAAAGGGGCGAAAGGCAAGCGGCTTTTCATCTTTTTCTTCCCCGCGGCCATAAGCCCCATCCCCCAAACGGCCCCGATGAAAAAAGCCATAAAAAGCGCCAGAAGGATTTTTGGCCAACCGATGATCAATCCCAAAAGAATGGCCAGATAGGCGTCGCCCATCCCCATCCATTTTTCTCGAGAAATGACCGAGAGTGAGAAAAAGAAGAAGAAGGCCAAAAAAGCCGCCAAAATCCCAGGATACACCGTCGTCCCCCAAATATCCGCCTGCATCCCGTAATTGAACCAAATCGCCCAATCGGCATAGAGCCCATAGGCGATGGCGATCGCCACGCCGCTCCACAAAACCTCTCCGGGAATTTCGAAATACAGCCAATCATAGACCGAGATAGCAATGAGCACTCCGACAATGATCAAGTAATAGGCCGTGGTTATCCAAGTGCCGGAATTGGCCGGATCGAAAAAATATTGTCCGACAAGCGCGAAGATGACACCCGTAAGAATTTCAACCAGCGGATATTGCCAAGAAATTTTCCGGCGACAATCACGGCAATGAAATTTGAGCAACATAAAACTGATGACGGGAATATTGTCATACCAACGGATCAAGTGCTGACAATGCGGACACTTGGAACGATCCCAAAAAAGATCCTCCGCCGCGCGCAGCCGATAGACTACGACATTCAAAAAACTACCGATAAGCAAGCCAAGAAGCAAAAAGATGATGAAAATCATAAATGTTGTTTTTTGTTTTTATGTCGGATAACTTATTATAATTATACCATAAAAATGAAAAAGTAAAATCCCCCCGCTCTCTTCCTTCAACAATCTCTGTTTTTTTATTTCTTCCTTATCGCAAAATCAATCGTTTCCAAGAGGTAGATGAAGCCTTCGCATATCAGAAAAATCAGGACAAAATCAACTGCCAGCCTCCCTGGGGAAAAACTGACGATGGGATATTTACCGCTCCAATCGATTTTTTCCCAAGTCGGGAAAAAATATTGTCCGCCATATTTATCAAAAAAATTTTGCTCCATAAAATAGGCCGGATAGCCTAATTTTGTCCGTTGGATCTCTTCCCTGTTCTCCAGCCTGGTCGGAATGAAAAGCGTCGCAGCAACAAGTGCTAAGGAAAAAATTATGAGGATTATGTGTTTCAATCGTATATTCATAAGAGGTTAACAAGTATGATCAGCGTCAACCGGATCAAAAACGCAACTGTCTTGGGTGCAGATTGCCGACTTACAATTATTGGTCACGTCCGTGGTTGGACCCGTAATGGTATATTGGAAATCAGCCGAAAAAGGCGTGCATTGATTGTCCACCAGAATACTGCCGATATTGGCAGTCTCCGGCCAAGGCGATTCACCGTCACACATCGCTGTTCCCGCTGTTTCACTGATAGTTTTGCCTTCCGAACAGCACATCACCGCTCCCCCCAGACTGCTGGAAACGGAAGATTTCCAAGAGGCGATCTTGGCTTTCTGCTTGGCGCTGTTCAAACTGACCAGGACAATGGACATCAAAATGCCCATAATGGCAATGACGACCAGAAGTTCGATCAGGGTGAAGCCTGACCTGATTTTTTTCTTTTTCTTTTTCATTATTTCATCATCACGAGTTATTTCTTATCCGGAGACCGAAAGCCCCGCACCGACCTTAGCGAGAGCAAAAGCAAAAAGTTTTTGTCAGCTAAGGCTGGAGCGGGACATGGTTTCGCTTTTTCAACCAGATAGTCTTAACAGGTCATATTAGTCTGGGCTGTGAAAGTGCACGAATTTTGATTACAAGTCGCCGGTTGACAATTATTGGTCACGTCCGTATTTGGACCGGTAATAGTATAGTGGAAATCACTGCTTGTGGCGCTACAGTTAACATCCCCATTGGATGTTAAAGATATAGTACCAATGCTTGTCGCAGCAGGCCAACTTGGTCCACCAGCACACATCGCCGCACCGTTAGCAGTAGTAAGCGCTGCTCCATCAGAGCAACACATCACCGCTCCAGCCAAACTACTGGAAACTGAAGATTTCCAAGAAGCCACCTTGGCTTTTTGACGAGCTGAATTCAAACTCACCAAGACGATGGAAGCCAAAATCCCGATGATTGCAATCACGATCAAAAGCTCAATCAAGGTGAAACCCTTTTTGTTCTTTATCATTTTTTTCATAATTATAATTTCACCTCCATTTCTATTTTTATTATTTGTTTATATCTTAACTTCTGACAATTGTCTTTCTTATTTTATCTGACCGGCAATGTTATAGATCGGCATCAGGACGGAGAACGACATAAACCCGACCGCCAGACCGATCACTATCATCAGGAGCGGTTCTATCAAAGTGGATAGATTCTTGGTCGTAGTTTCCGTTTCTTGGTCATAGAATTTGGCGATGTGCCCGAGCACCGCGTCGATCTGTCCGGAATCTTCTCCGATTTTCACCATTTGAGTCACCATCGGCGGCATCAGATAAGTCTTCCTGAAAACATCACTCATCACTCCGCCACGCTTCACTTCCTCGGCCGCCTTAACAAGAATCTCTTGATAGACTACGTTGTTCACCACTTCACTAACGATTATGAGCGCCCGGATGATAGGGATGCCGCTGGAAAGAAGAGCGGCCAAATTCTGGGCAAAACGAGCGATATAGATGGAGCGGAAGACCGCGCCGAAAATCGGCAGCTTCAATTTCATCTGATCCCATTCCTTCTGTCCATCGGCGGTCTTGATGTAATATAGTATGCCCGCGACGAATCCCACCATCACCAAGGCCACCGCCCACCAAAATTTTGACATAAAATCTCCCGAAGTGATCAAAACTTGCGTATACCATGGCACATCAGCATTCAAGTCTTTGATGATCGCGGTGAGTTTCGGCACGATGAAAGAAATGACCAGAAAGCCGATGATGAAGAAAACAATCATCACGATCGCCGGATAGATGAGGGCTGATTTGACCCGAGAAGACAGATTGTAGTTCCGCTCAATGTTTTCCGCTATATATTCAATGGATTTCTTCAGATCTCCTGAAGTTTCTCCGGCCCGGATCACATTAATAGCCAAATTGGAAAAAACATCCGTCTGCTTTTCCATCGCGCCGGAAAAAGACATACCATCTTCGATGTCCTCTATCATTTCTTGGATCACTTTTCCCAAATAGACATTAGTAGATTGCTCTTTGATGGCAGTGAGCGCCACTACGATCGGCACACGGCCTTCCACCAAGATGGCCAGTTGACTAAAAAAAACCACCTGCTCCTTCTCACTGACCTGGTCATAATATTTGAACAGAGTCTTGACAATGCCGCTCCGGCCTTCTGTTTCTTCCTTAAGACTGACCGGAAAAAGATTTTCTTTCTGCAAGAGATTCACGGCTGATTCTCGGGTGGGAGCATTGATCTCACCGCTCTCATATTTTCCGAGTGAATTTTTGGCTTTGAAAACAAACTTCATAATTTTTATTTTTTATTTTTTCTTTTTTCTAATCCAAGAATAGCATAAATTTATATTTTTAACAATCCGCGAAATTCCATTAGCGCTTCAAAAGATTCCTGAAATTGTCATCATCCTTGGCATACATCCTTGCGACATCCAGATCGACCAGTCCTTGCTTCACGAGATCAGTGAGCGAGCGATCCATAGCGATCATCCCTTCTTCAAAACTGGTTTCAATGACGGTGTTGATCTGATACGGCCTGTTTTCCCGGATAAGATTTTCCACGGCGTGGTTTTTGATCATAACTTCAATAGCCGGTATGCGGCCGCCGCCGATTTTCGGCAAAAGTCTTTGTGAGACCACCGCCAGAAGAACATTGGCCAACTGGAAGCGGATCTGATTCTGTTGATTGGGCGGGAAAACATCCACGATACGGTCGATGGCTTGGGGCGAATCATTGGTATGCAAGGTGGCAAAAATGAGATGGCCGGTTTCCGCCGCGGTGAGAGCCGTTGAAATCGTATCTAGGTCTCTAAGCTCGCCAATGAGCACCACATTGGCATCCTCCCGAAAAACAGCGCGCAGAGCCGATTGGAAAGTTTTTGAATCCTGATAGACTTCACGCTGCTCGATGAGGCAACGATCCTGTTCATAAACATACTCAATAGGATCTTCGATGGTGATGATATGTTTTTCTTGCGTATGGTTTATCTCATTTATCATCGCCGCCAAAGTCGTAGATTTGCCGTGTCCCGTCGGGCCTACCAGAAGGACCAAGCCTTGCGGAACTTTGGTAAAATCATAGAAGAGCGTCGGCATATTCAATTCTTCCAGTGTTTTAATGTTGCTGGAAATCAGACGGAAAGCCATACTCATATAGCCTTGTTGAAAAAAAGCGTTCACGCGGAAACGCACCTTGTCCTCAAAATTATATGAGAAGTCGATCTGACCTTCTTCCGTCAGGATAGACTTCTTTTCGGGAACCAGAACGGCATCACACATATCTTGGATCGCCTGAGGTGTCAGCATTTCCTCTTGCGTGATCGGGATCAATTTTCCATCCACGCGGATAGTCGGATATCTGGCCACTGTCAAATGCAGGTCAGAAGCTCCTTGTTGCGCGGTCAACCTCAATAAATTATGGATCCTTTGTTCGGCGTTAGCCATATTGGATTTTTTTATTTTTTATTTATTTAGATAGTTTCTTCTTCCAAGGTTATATTGCCTTCTGTCACCCGATCGATTTCCTCAATCGTCGTAAGACCCTTCACCACTTTCAAAATGCCATCCTGTTTCATCGTTAAGATTCCCAGCCGTTCTCTTTCTTTTTCCAACAGCTCCTCCCCACCACCCTTCTCAGTGATGATTGCTCGGATGTTATCATTGACCAAAATCGCTTCATAGATGGCCACTCGTCCTTTGATTCCGGTTCCATTGCAGGCATCGCAACCGACACCCTTGAAAAATTTGAGTTCTGTCTTCGAATCTACCCCGTATTTTTTCAATTCGCTGGCGGATATTTTCTCCACCTCGGCAGCGATGGCTTTCCGCACTGAAGCAGGAATGGCTATTTCTTTTTTACAATTGGGACAGACTTGGCGCACCAACCGCTGCGCCACTACGATCCGCAAGGATGAAGCCAGAAGGAAAGGTTCGATGCCCATATCGATGAGCCGCGGGATAGCACCCAGGGCGGTGTTGGTGTGCAAAGTTGAAAACATGAGATGCCCCGTGAGAGCGGCATGCACCGCCAGTTCGGCCGTTTCGCTATCACGGATCTCTCCGACCATAATCACATTCGGATCTTGACGCAAAATCGTGCGGAGACCCGACGCGAAAGTATATCCGATTTCCGGCTTGATCTGACTCTGGTTCAAGCCATCCAAATTATATTCAATCGGGTCTTCCAGCGTAATGATATTCCTTTCTTCCTCGTTCAAAATTTTGAGCAAAGAATAGAGGCTGGTCGATTTTCCGCTGCCTGTCGGTCCGGTGAAAAGGATCATCCCATAAGTTTCCTTAATGGATTTTTTCACGTCTTCCAGAGATGTGCCCAGAAGGCCTAGGGATTCAATATTGGCCAACCCTTGATCCTTATCCAAGATCCTCATCACTACTTTCTCCCCTGAAATCACCGGCAAAGTGGAAACGCGAAAATCTATCTCTTTGCCATTATTCGTCGTCCTGAACCTTCCGTCCTGCGGCTTCCTTTTCTCATCAATCTTAAGATTGGCCAAAATTTTTATTCGAGAAATCACAGCCGGCCCGATTTCTTTAGGTATGATTAAATTTATATGCAGCGTTCCGTCCACGCGAAAACGCACCCGATAATCCTTGTCCATCGGTTCAATATGGATATCAGATGCTCGTCCTTCTATCGCATGACCAATAATCACCTGCACCAATTTGGTTACGGGTGCGTCCTTAAGGATCTTGTTGCGCGTATCTTCGTCTTTGGGAGAATCCTTTTCTTCATTCAAGATGACATTTTCATTGAACGACTTTACGGCCGCTTTCAATATCTCCGTCGGTCCGGTATAGAATTTGATAACTTCATCAAAGACAGCCTGCTTCGCTGAATATATTTCCAACTCTATATTCCCCTTTTCCGCTACGAACCT
>JBAYUI010000020.1:0-13280 GCA_041675165.1 Parcubacteria group bacterium
CTCCTTGGTACACCAATGCCGGAATGACGGATGAAACCTCTCCTAATGCCATCACGAACGATGCATCAGGCATCAGCCTGTATGACGCGACGCTGAACGGAACCAATGGAGATTATGACGCTACGGGGCATTCGTTCTGGGTGTCGCTGGCTCCGTTTGCTACTGCTAGTCCTAATATCCCGAGCGGAGTTTATTCTACGCCTGATTTCGGTCCTATCGCCGCCGACGCGGATTTTAATGTCGCCCTGTCGCTGGTGACTACTCAAGGGATCCACTCGAATATGCCGGCAATCACACCAAATACAAAATATTATTATGTGGCGTGGTCTCGCGTGGGCAATGTGTGGTATCCGGGAGAAATGAAAAATTTCACGACTGCGCCTCTTTTGGCACCGACACTTATTGCGCCAGAAAATAATTCTTTTGTGAAAGGAATTCCAACTCTGACAAATTCTTGGTCATCTGTTCCTAGCGCGGTTAAATATGAATATGAAAGTTATCACGATGAAGGAATGGATAATCTAAGATATAGCGATACGTATACAGAAACTTCTAAGACTGCTGACAATGTTTCAGATGCGACTTTTTGGTGGCATGTGAGAGCGGTGGATGCGGCGGGAAACAAAGGTCCCTGGAGCGATCTATGGAAAGTTACAATTGATAATACTGCGCCGACAACCCCGCAATTTTCTTCTCCTGCGGATAATAGTTTTACAAATGTAAATACCATTACTTTAAAATGGACGGACGGGGATGATGCAGGATCGGGAGTGAAGGGTTACACATTTCGTTATGTTTTCTATCCGGCTAATGGCGGAAATCCTGTTGTTGATTGGTCTTCGGGATTTGTAGCAGGCATACAAAAGATGCGCTCGGGTTCATTTGGTCATGGCGAGGGTCGTTATGTCATGTACGTAAAAACGACCGACAATGCCGGAAATGAAAGTCTAGAGAGTAACCCATTGACGATTACTTACGATAACATCGCGCCGACAGTGGCGTTAGATTTTGCGGGAACCGGCGCGAACGTGACTGGGTTCAAGGCGGTCTTCAGTGAAGATGTAAACAAGGCTGACGCAGAAAATCCAGCTCACTATTTCTTGCACAATTGGCCGGGACTTGGAGATACTGATTTATTCGGGCATGCCGATATAATATATGATCAAACTACACATACTACAACCGTTAAGTTTAAAACGTATGGTTGGTATGTTTCACCGGAACAAGAATGGGGAGTGGAAAACATCCACGATTTAGCTGGTAATCTTTTGGTAAAAAATCCGTACGCTGAGACTTCAACCCCGATGGTCGCGCCTGTTACGACTGATTCCGGCACGGATGATAATTGGCACAATTCTGCAGTAACGGTGAGTTTGAATTGCACGGATGTGGACGGCAGTGGTTGCAAAAAAACTTATTACACGACAAATGGGACTGATCCGACAATTGCCTCGCCTTCCGGCAACGCAGTTACATTAAGTGCAGAGGGAGTTTATACGATAAAATATTTTTCTGTGGACAATGCGGGAAATGTGGAGGACGTGAAGACAGCTGTGAAGACGGTCAATATCGATATGACTGCGCCGGTCGTTAGCATCACTGCTCCGGCGGCAGGATTTGTGAAAGGGACTGTTGATATCCGAGGAACGGTAACAGAAGAACACCCAGATCATTATTGGTTGGCGATATACAAGAAGAGCAATAATCAAGAAATCTTCTCGACGGTAGTCAATCATACGGATCAATTCGAGAATCAAGCACTTTATCTTTGGGACACGACAAAGGTGGATGACGGAGAATATCAGATAAAATTTGCAGAAAGAGATCTTGACTATAACACGGGGAATCGCAGTAGCGATTTCGTAACGGATGTTGCAGTTGACAATACAAAACCTACCAGTACCATTACCGGTGGAGATAATAACGGCATTATTTACTATAATGATTGGAACGGAATCGTAACTGGCACATCCTCTGATGCTTTGAGCGGAGTCAAGGGCGTGAAAGTTTCTGTGCAGAGAACGAGTGATAATAAATATTGGAATGGAACAGCTTGGCAGATGGATGAAATTACGAACGATGCTGCCGGCACAACTGCTTGGAGCTATAATATCAATACTGTGTTGACCGAAAATGTCTATACTATCAAATCTCACGCGGTGGATGAAATGGGGAATGTGGAAAACACCTACACCCTAACCATAGTTTTTGACAAAACTATTCCTGAAGTGAATTTGTCGATTGATTCGAATAGCCCGGACGGGGATAATGGTTGGTATGATTCCACGCCGGAAATCACTTTGACGGCCAGTGACAATACCAAGCTGGATAAGATAGAATACCAGATCGATTCCCAGACTGGCGCGTGGACAACCTACGCGTTGCCGGTAAAGATTGATGATGGAAAACATATTTTCTATTATCGCTCGCTCGACTTGGCGAAGAATTATAGCAATGTCGGAAGCAAGAATGTCAAAGTGGATGCGCAAGATCCGCCGACGGTCAAAGGAGTGAGTGCGCAGTATGACAAGAATAAGAATGCGGTAAAGCTGAACTGGGACGCCAGCGATGATGATATCTACAAAGTGTATATCTATAAAGGAGATAATAAACATTTTGCCATTAACTCTGGTTCACGTATTGCTGAAAACGATGACAATAACGAGGATCTGACCGATTCTGATGTTGAGACGAGTGAGAAATACTATTACAAATTTGTCAGTGTGGACGAAGCCGGCAACAAGAGCGACACGAAAATCATTGCCATCTCGATCAAGCCAGATGGCGGAGCGACTGTGACGGACGAAGGCGTGGAGAACACCCCAGCGGGTGCTGTAGCGGGGGCTAACGCTACGGAGAACCAGGATCAGGCTTCGGAAGCCCAGAGCGCGGCTGAAGGCCAAGAAGGGCAAAATGGCGGCAATGGGCAAGTGGAAGGAACTTCGATAACCAATGATAGTGCTTCTGCTCAACCACACCGCAATTGGTGGTGGGTCTTAGCAGTTGCTATCGTTTTTTTCCTAGGTGTTGAATATCAACGACGTAAGAAGAAGATGAATCTGCCGAAAATGAACTAGAACCTCATTTGGATAGAAATTTTCACAGAAACATCAACATGAAAACCCGATGTGCCAAGAATGCATCGGGTTTTCATTTGGCTTTTCAAATAGAGGTGTGCTATGATGTAAACAAGCTTAATCAGAAAAGTTATGGAGAAAGGAACAACAAACAATCTGATTGATTCCAGCGCTAATGGCGGCGACTGTGTGGGCGGCGGATGCTTTCCGCCGATCGGAGGCGTGCGGCGCGCCATGGCGATCATTTGTGAATAAAGGCCAATGCGGCCTTTTTTTGATGGGTAAAAACGAAATATCCGGAGAAAGATAAAAGCGCAGTTCTTTTCAAAAAAAGGGGGAGATATGAAGACGCAAAAGCAAAAGCGAGGCAATTGGCAGGAGGACAAAGAAAAGCAGAAGAAAACCTGGATAATGATAGGCTTGGGATTTCTCATAATCGGATGCCTGATATATGTCGGTCATCTTACCGGAAGACAGCTTCCTCACTTCAATCTGTGGATTCCCTAGTTTTCCCAACGAGGGAAAGACGAAAAAGGGCAGTTTCTCACATGAGCTGCCCTTGTTTTTTTGATCGGATGGAAAGCGAAAATTGTTTGATAATTGTTGAAAAAAGGGGTAAAATTGAAACGCAAATCTAAAATATGAAGTCAAAGTTTATGCGTGAAATAAGACAAGATAAAAATCTAGTGGCTTTTTGCGGGCTATATTGCGGGGCTTGCAAAAGATATCTCGATGAAAAGTGTCCGGGCTGTCGGGAAAATGAAAGGGCGAGCTGGTGCGCGGTGCGGAAATGTTGCTTGGAAAACGACCGCTTGTCTTGCGCCGATTGCCAAGTGTATGCTTCGGCATCCGAGTGCCGAAAATTCAACAATATTTTTTCCAAACTTTTCGCTTTTCTTTTCGGTTCCGATCGTCAGGCGTGCATCGACGTTATCAAGTCGAAAGGCTATGGCAATTATGCCGAAGAGATGGCTGCCGGAAAGATCCATTCGATAAAAAAGCTGAAGAAATAGCCGGTGACGTGAGTTATCCACAGGGGAGTGTTGACAGTGATAGGGCTACACTGGTAGAATATCACTGCAGGGAGAAGAAGTCTTCTTGCGGTAATTATTTAAATTGCATCCGTCAAGCTTTCTCACTTCATTATTTATTCTCTTCCGTCAAATAAAATTCAAGCTGACGGTAGATGCAACAAAATAGAAAATAGGAAGACCCGGCGGCAAAACAAAATGCAAAACGAAAAAGAAAAGGTGCATTCACAGATGCTCCGGACGGGGAAGAAAACATATTTCTTCGACGTCAAAAAAGCTGCTACGGGCAGCAACTATCTGACCATTGCCGAATCATACACTGACCGTGATGGCAAAAAGGTCACGAACCGCCTTTTGATCTTCAAGGATCAATTCGCGGACTTCGGCAACATCCTGCTCGGACTTAAAGAATATTTCCAGTAAGAAGAGAAAGCGCTGTAGAGCCGCATTGCAATGCGGCTCTACAGCATTCAGGTGGATGGTTTTTTGTTTAATCTTAAAAGATAAAAATGGATATCGAAAAAAAATTACAAAAATATTTCAATTTCAACGGATTCCGTGCGGGGCAACGGGAGATTGTGGAAGCGATCGTATCCGGCCGTGACACGGTGGCGCTGATGCCGACGGGCGGGGGAAAGTCTTTGTGCTATCAATTGCCGGCCACGCTGCTCCCAGGGCTCACTGTGATCATCTCGCCACTCATCGCACTTATGAAAGATCAGGTGGATGCGCTTCGTGCGCGCGGCATCGTGGCCACATTCTTAAACAGTAGTATTACGACGGAGGAAGCGGCCGCGCGTTTAGCCGAGATCAAATCCGGTCGGACCAAAATTCTTTATATCGCCCCGGAACGTTTGGCGGCGCCCAATTTTGCTCGGCAATTCTCAGAACTTGACATCGATTTTCTGGCGGTGGACGAAGCGCATTGTGTTTCGCAATGGGGGCATGATTTCCGGCCGGATTATTTGAATATCAAGCAGCATATCCGGTTACTAAAAAAGCGTCCGATCGTGGCGGCCTTCACCGCCACGGCCACGCCGGAAGTGAAGGTGGACATCATCTCTCGCTTGGGGCTTTCTGATCCGGCGGTGTTCGTGCGCGGGTTTGATCGGCCGAATCTGAAATTTTTCGTACAGAAAAATTTGAAACCAAAAGAGCGCTATTTGGAAGTGTTGCGCCTCATAAAATCCATTAAAGGGTCAGGCATCGTGTACGCGCTCACGCGGAAAGAAACGGAATTCCTAGCTGATTTTCTGAATAAACATAAGATTTCCGCGGCGGCTTATCACGCCGGACTGGCCGCGTCGAAGCGGGAAAAGATCCAGAATGATTTTATGGAAAATCGTTTCAAGGTGATTGTGGCCACAGTGGCTTTCGGGATGGGAGTGGACAAGGCCGATGTGCGGTTCGTCATCCATCTGGGGATGCCCGGCAGCTTGGAAGGCTACTATCAAGAAGCGGGGCGGGCGGGACGGGACAGCGAAGAGGCGTTCTGCATTTTGCTCCACAGCAAGAAAGACACCAATATGCACAATTTTTTCTTGCGGGGAGACCGGAAACTGATTATGGCGCAGGGAAAAAGCTGGGAAGAAGCGGGAGAAATCTTGGAGGTGAAATATCAAAAACTGGACAAAATGCTGGAATATGTCGAGAGTGCTCGTTGCCGCCGTCAGATGATTCTGAAATATTTCGACGACCCGGAGTATGTCAAAGAAAAACATAATTGTCGCGGTTGCGACGTGTGTCTGAAATGGAAAAAGAAGGCGGAAGAATCCGTAGTCGGCGACGTTTCGCATAAAGAAGCGAAGCGACAATTGATCGGCGGTACAGTCAAAGAAACGGTGCGTTTGTTTGATCAAGGTTACGCGCCCGCGGCTATTGCCAAGATGCGCTCATTGGGCGAAAGTACGATTATGGGGCATCTTATCGATTGGTATGCGGCCGGCGGAGAGGTGGAGATCGAGAAATTGGTTTCTCCTTGTGAGGAAGACCAGATCATCGAGATTATTGCCAGTGCCAAAACGCAAAGGCTTAAACCCATAAAAGAACTGTTGCCGGACAATATCAGTTATGAAAAAATACGCTTAGTTCTGGCGAAGCTGAGAAGAGAAGCTCAGGAATAATTTTTTTTAAAAATCCTTTGTATGTCTGGAATAATTGTCAGGATAAGAAAAGAGCTTGAAGGAATGGGCTGCGCGAAAATCCGCGCGAGCGAACAGCGGTTTTTCAAGGAGCCGATCAAAACACATGGCGTCCGTTCGGCGGAAGTGGTAGCCATCGGCCGGAAATATTTTCGCGAGGTTAAGAAGCTCGAGAAAAAAGAAATTTTTGCGTTGTGCGAAGAGCTTTTTTCTTTGGGATACAATGACGCCGCGCGGATTGGGTGCGACTGGTCATACAACTTGCGTGCAAATTATCAGCCGGCCGATTTCAAGATTTTTGAAAGCTGGATAGACAAATATATCGACAACTGGGCCAAGTGCGACACTTTTTGCAATCACACAGTCGGGGCGCTTGTGGAAATGTATCCTGATTACGCCGAAAAATTGAAAATTTTGGCACGCTCCAAAAATCGCTGGCTCAGGCGCGCCGCCGCGGTCAGCCTTATTGTTCCAGTCAAACGCGGGAAATTTTTGCCGGAGGTTTTTGCCATTGCGGACATCCTTTTGGAAGACGAGGATGATATGGTGCAAAAAGGGTATGGCTGGTTGCTGAAAGTGGCCGGAGAAAAACACCAGGAAGAAGTTTTCGCTTATGTTATGCGCCGCAAAACTCGGATGCCGCGCACCGCTCTCCGTTATGCCATTGAAAAGATGCCGTCCGATCTGAAAAAGTTGGCGATGAAAAAGTAGCATATTATTGTGGTATAGTTGTAGTATGATTGGATAGCGGTAGGAATAATCATTAAAAATAAATCTTATGTCAAAAACGGAGGATAATTTAGCGGCGGCGTTTGCCGGCGAATCGCAAGCCAATCGTAAATATCTAGCCTTTGCCGCCAAAGCGGAAAACGAAGGGCACGCAGGTTTGGCAAAAATTTTCCGCGTAGCGGCGGAAGGCGAAACAGTGCATGCTTTCCGCCATCTCGGCGCCCTAGCCGGAGTGAAAGAAACGGCTGAAAATTTGAAGAGTGCTATCGCCGGGGAGACTTATGAGATTGAAACGATGTACCCGCAGTTCATTGCTGAGATTGAAGAGGGGGAAACGGCAGCAAAAATGAGTTTTACCAATGCCGAAAAAGTGGAAGAGATCCATCAAGGAATGTTCCAAACAGCGTTGTCCAAGTTAGAAGCTGGCGAAGAAATTTTGGATCCGGACTATTATGTCTGCGGCGTGTGCGGCTATCCGGCGGAAGGTGAGGCGCCGGAGGTGTGTCCGATCTGCGGGGCGCCTAAAGGTATGTTCAAGAAAGTCTAATTCGCAAAATGTGCCAATTAATCCTTAATTTTCGCCGGAGGACGAAGAAAAAATATGTATAGACCTGATGCAGGGGGAGGATACATCGAAAAAAAATATGAACCGGAGAGGCCGTCGGAAGAAATAATTTTCAAAGACAAGACTATCTGGGAAGAAGAACCGGTGCCGGAAGAATTGATGAAGGTCATCAAGGACAATCCGGCTGTTCAGGAAGCAATCCTCTTGGTTAGGGAAAAATGCAAAGTTTCCGATATTAAGCATATCATAAGGACGGCTAAACTGATGCTTATGGTTTTAGACTCGGAAGAGATGGGAAATTACATTTCTTCTGCGGATAGGCAAATGCTCTTGGAGGCGGCTTTGGGACATGATGTGGGCAAGGCGTTCGTGCCTCAAGAAATTCTTCATAAGGAGGAGAAACCGACTGATGAAGAAAAAAAGATCATAGATTCGCACATAGAAGAAGGAGAAAATTTTTTTAGAACGCGTGGGTATGATGCCTTGGCGGAAATCACCGTTCGCCACCATCAGATGAAGGGAAAACGTCGCGTTGGGGAGCGGAGAAAGGTGAATGTGCCAACAAAAGATGAAAAAAGAATCGGTCAAAATGGCGAAAGGCGTACGGATAAGCCGGATTATGACCGGTTGGCCAGACTTTTGTCCATCGTGGATATTTTCGAATCGATGGGCAATCCAGAGCGAGAATATGCGAAAAATAAATCGGCGCAAGAGCTTCTGGCCGCGAAAGAAAAGGAGCTTGGCCAGTTTGATTCGCCGGAGGAACTCCGGATGATCAGTATCCTAGAAGGGATGGATCCCAATAGTTTGCGCCAAAGAGTCAAGGAAGAAATTCAGGGGTCGACGGCGTTCTATTCGGTGGGTTGACAATTTTTCAAACAGGGTGTTGCGCGTTTTTTCAAAAACCCCTATAATACAGAGGTAAAAGGGGAATGTAATTAATTTAATCAATCCCGCCACGGCGGGACAAAACGAAATGGCAAAAATGACAAAGGCTCAGATCATGAGCGCGATGGCCGAGAAAACCGGTCTGGCTAAAAAAGAAGTAGTAGCATTCATGGATGCTCTTACCGGCATGGCGTATTCAGAAGTGAAAAAGAACGGAGAATTCGTTCTTCCTGGATTTGGAAAGTTGGTCAAGGTGCACAGAAAAGCTCGAACAGGTGTCAATCCTGCGACTGGTGAAAAGATCCAGATTGCCGCGAAAACTGTGGCCAAATTCCGTTTGGCGAAAGTGGCTAAAGAAGCTGTCTTATAGTCTTACTGCAGAAATCAGTTTAAAAAGACCTCGATTATATCGGGGTCTTTTTTTTGTGATATAATAAAGGACAGATGGATATATAATTATTAATCTTTAGGAATATGGAAGAAACAACAATTAAAACTTGCGATTGCGACAACGATTGCAAATGTGGCTGTGAAAAAAATGGCAAGAAAAAATATTTCCTGGCACTTATCGCTCTCGGACTGGTGCTGGTTGCGGCGGTAGTGATCATTGCCTTGCTGCGGGAACGCTTGGTCAATCCGACGCAAAATCAGATCGTGGTTTATGGTGAAGGCAAGGTCGAATATGTGCCGGACACCGCCACGGTGACCTTGGGTGTGCGAGTGGATAAGGCAGCCACGGCGGCTGACGCTCTCACGCAGATGAACGATAAGATCAAAAAGATCACGGACGCGCTGACCGCCTTGGGCATCCAGACAACCGACATCAAGACCGAAAGTTATAATCTTTCGCCGGCTTATGATTACAAGGATGGGACTTCAAACGTTTCCGGGTATAATGCTAGTCAGAATTTGGACATCAAAGCCCGTGCGGTGGATAAGAATACAGATCTAGTGAATAAAGTCGTGGCGGCGGCAGGGGATAATGGAACGAACGCCGTGCAAGGAGTGAATTATTTCATCGATAATCCGAACGAACTTCGTCAGAAGGCGCGCATCGCGGCAATCGAAGACGCTAGAAGCAAAGCGGTCGCGCTGGCCCAGGCGGCTGGTATCAAAAAATTGGGCAAAGTTTTGAGTTGGTATGAAGACGCGCCGATGATGGGCGGCAGCAATGGCTATGCCACGGCAGCTGATTCAGCCCAAGGCTTTGGCGGCGGCGCGGCCCCGAAAGCCATTTCGACGCCACAGATTTCTTCCGGCACGCAAGACATCGTCATCGATATGGCGGTCAACTTCGAAGTTAAATAATAAGCCTAATTCTATCATAATGGAAAAAGATCTGCAGGATCGGTTGGACGCGCAGGACAAGAAATTGGCGGACATCTACGCGTCGAGTGAAAAAATGAGAAAATATTTCTTATGGACGCTGATCGTGACGGTGGCGACCATCCTTTTGCCGCTCATCGCTCTGGCACTCATCCTTCCGTGGTTTATTAAGACCCTTTCTTCAGCCTATGGGATTTGATTAAATTTTTCCAGCGGACTTTTCCAGCGGACAGTCCGCTTCCGGTTGTTTTTGGCGGTAAAAAATATTATGGAAAAAACAATCATCCTCGGCGGCCACAAAATAGCGTACACTCTTCGGAAGAATCGGCAATCCAAGCATTTGCGCTTGTCAGTTTCGGCTGATGCGAGCGTGCGTGTGACCGTCCCGCTCCGCGTGAGTGAAAAAATGGCGGAAACTTTTTTGCGTGCCAAAGCTGATTGGGTCATGAACCGGCTGGCGGATTTTGCAAAAAGAGCCAGTGCGATGCAGCCGCCGACGCGCGCGGACTATTTGAAGTACAAGGAATTGGCGCGGGAGATTGCAGAAAAGAAGCTGCAGCATTTCAACTTGGAATATGGCTATCAATGGAAAAAAGTGGCCATCAGGAACACTCGCACCCGTTGGGGGAGTTGTTCGTCCAGTGGTAACTTGAATTTCAGCTACCGCATCATCTATCTGCCGGCGCATTTGTGCGACTACATCGTGGTCCATGAACTGTGCCATCTCGGTCAATTCAATCATTCGGCCAAATTTTGGAATCTCGTGGCGCAAGCCGTGCCTGATTACAAGGGGAGGAGGAGAGAGATTAAGCAGATGTGATTGTGGGCGTAGGAACAGGGCAGTGCCCTGTTCCTACGTCGGTCAATCAAAATAATCTCTTATCCAAGCCAATAAAACACCATTGACAAAATGGTGTTTTAGGTGTATAATTGACAGTTAAGCTGGAAAATGCAAAAAAAGAGGCCGACTCGCAAGAGTTGTTTCACAAAAGCATCATTACGAAGGGAGGTTGATTATGAGGAATGATAACCTGAGGTTCGATGATGAACAGACGAGGGAAATGATCACACTCATTTGACAAAGTGAACATGGTGAAATTTCTGAAGATGTTAGGAGGCGCGCTGAATGCTTCATGCTTGGCATCATTCTGGAGCGCATAAACGAACGTGTATCAATGCCAATAGCGAGGAGGTTATAATGTCAGAGTTACCGGCGAAAGCCAAGTCCGTTTACTGGGAATTTATCAGTAAGCGGATTTTTTTAATATTCCGTCACATACACCTTCCCATCCCCAATAATCGTCTGGATTTTTTCGGGGAGGTTGTTAACATTTTTAATACAGTAGGGGGTTTCGATTTTTTTGCCGCCGATGTTGAGATATACCTTGGTTGAGCCGAGGTCGCAGCGGTCGAAGAGGGCGGAGAGTTCCTTTAATGTGGTTTGGGAGAAAGCGGCTGGGAGGGAAATGGTAATTTTGGGCTTAGGTTCAGTTGTCAGATTATTTTCAGAGACTTCTTTAGGGGTTTCTATGGAAGTCTCTTTTTTCATAGGCGCGTAAGCCGGGGTGAGTGGGTGTCCGTTGGCTTTTTGGGTGTGTATGACACGGGTGAAGTTTTCCATTTCGGCTGGATTGACCTGTCTCACGCTGTCGGCCAAGAGCTTGAACTCGCCGTCTTTATTGGAAAGTTTGCCCGTGGCCAGAATTATCTTATCCGCTTCCCAGATCGAGCCCGTGGCTTCCAGGGTTTTCGGGAAGACTAGAATTTCCATCCGCGCATCCATATCTTCCACCGTCACAAAGGCCATTACTTTTTGGTTTTTGAGATAGATTTTCTTGATCGCCGAAATCACGCCGCCGATGGAAATGTTCTGGTTGACGTGTTCCAATCCGACTTGCCTGATCGGCACGGCCATCCGCGCGAAATATTCCTGATATTCTTTGACCGGATGATCACTGATATAGAGGCCGAGCAATTCTTTTTCCCAAGTCAGACGATCCTTTTTTTCGGCGGGGGCAGTTTCAACTAATTTGATTTCCGGCAGTTTCACTTCTTCCAGACTGAACAGACTGCCTTGATTAGTGCCGGTCAGTTTTTCTAGATTTTTGCTGTGAGCGATGATATTTTCGATGGACGCGATAACGGCATTCCGTTCGGCGAACTGGTCGAGAGCTCCGACTTTGGCCAAAGCTTCAATCGATTTTTTATTAAGATCTTTGTGATGCACGCGTTCGATAAACTCAGTAAAACTTTTGAATTTCCCGCCCCGTTTTCTTTCTTCCACGATTTCGTGCGCGATAGTGTGGCCGACATTTTTGACGGCGTTCAACCCGAAGCGGATTTTCACTATTTTATTCTCTGGATCATTGATTACGGCAAATTCTTCAAAACTTTCATTGATGTCCGGCGGCAGAACTTCGATGCCCATCTCGCGGCACTCCGCCACTTCGATGGCGACGCGATCGATGTTGTCCTGGTCAGAAGTGAGGAGCGCCGCCATGAACTCAGCGGGGAAGTGGGCTTTCAAGTACGCTGTTTGATAACCGACCATGGCATAGCACGCGGCGTGACTCCGATTGAAACCATAACCGGCGAACGGTTCGATGTAGGCGAAAACTTTTTCCGCCACGGCGCCGGAGATATTCTGTTTGATGCAGCCATCGATGAATTTGACTTTTTGTTCCTGAATGAGGGCGAACACTTTTTTCCCCATGGCTTTTCGCAGCACATCCGCTTCCCCGAGTGAAAACCCGGCCAGATGTTGCGCAATCTGCATGACTTGTTCCTGATAGACGGCCACGCCGTAAGTCTTTTCCAAGATCGGTTTCAACTTAGGATGCAGATATTCGATGCGGCGTTCGCCGTGTTTTCGGGCGATGAAGTCCGGAATCCAGTCCATCGGTCCGGGTCGATAGAGCGCCACCATAGCGATGATGTCTTCAAAAACATTCGGCTGCAAGAGTTTCAGATATCTTTTCATACCGGAACTTTCCAACTGGAAAACGCCGGTCGTGCGAGCCTCTTGCAGAAGTTTGAAAGTCTCTTTGTCGTCTTCTGGTATGTCTCCGATCTTGAGTTCAAGGCCTCGGATCTTTTTTACGATGCGCAAAGTATTTTGGATGATGGTGAGGTTTTTGAGACCCAGGAAGTCCATTTTGAGGAGGCCAATCTTTTCGATGAAACTGGATTTGGTGGAAGAAGAATATTGGGTCACCATGCCGGATTCCTTGCCGATGATGCGTTGGAGCGGGGTGTATTCCACTACGGGGTCTTTCGTGATGACCACGCCGCAAGCATGCATCGAAGCGTGGCGTGCCACGCCTTCCAACCGCGCGGCCGAGTCGATCAGTTTTTTGCCATTGGGGTCGTTACTCCGCAGATCGGAAAATTCTTTGACGTTTTCCAAGGCACCGGCGATATCGGAAAACATCGGAATGAGTTTGGCGGTCCGGTCGCAAAAATCGTAGGGGAGGCCCAAGGCGCGGCCGGCATCACGGATAGCGGCACGGGCGGCCATTGTTCC
>JBAYUI010000021.1:0-10835 GCA_041675165.1 Parcubacteria group bacterium
CATTGAAGTTATCGATCATAACCACTTGATCTCCGCGGTCCATCAATTTTTTAGCGCACGCCGAACCGATGAATCCCGCGCCGCCCGTAATGAATACTTTCATTTTTTTGTTTCGCCTTAACCTATTATACCCTAAGTCTATTAGCATAATGGAATCGTGTCAAAGCCGTTTTTGCCGCCGCTCTTGCTAAAAAAATAGGCCTAGAATATAATTGTAAGAGTAATAAGTTTAACCAAATGACAAAAAATATGGATCCAAAAACCATGAATCTCGAAGGAAAAATTGCCGGGTATGAAAAAAAGACGCTGGTAATCGCTGCGATCGTAATCATTGCGGCCGGCGCTGTTTTCTATGCCGGCGCTAAATATGAAAAACACAAGCTGAGCGCCCTAGGACTCCTCGTCAATAAATCAGCCAATAAGAAAGCAGCCGTGAATTCCATCAAAGGTATTGTGACCGCCAAAGACGACAAAAGTGTCACCATCAAAATGACTGACGGCACCACTAGAAATATCCAGTTTTCCAACAGCATGACTTTCGGAACAGATGGCGCCGGTAGCGCGGCTGATGTTTTCGTGGGAGAGCTATTAGTGATCGCCGGAGAGAACAATGCCGATGGGATTTTCACACCCACCAATATGCGAGCTTCAAAAAAATCACCTAAAGCTCCGGCGCCTCAAGAAGAAACTGCTCCATCTGCCGAGACTTCCGCTTCCGCGACAAAGACGGTTCCGACAACCGTACCCGCCCCTACGGCCAAATAATCAACTCTTGATCAAATTTAAAAATCACCCCGATAGCGGGGTGATTTTTTCATCCAAGATCTGATTGAAAAAACTAATCTGCCCTATTTTTCCAAAACACTTTTCAGATAAGTATAATATTTTTCACTGTGGCTATTCTTGTTGGTATAGTCGCGGATAATTTTTTGGCGCGCGTTCTCCCCCATCGCTTGTCTCAATTTTTCGTCTTCGACCAAGCGGCTGATCCGTTCGATCCATTCAGCTTCAGTCGCCGCCAGAAAGCCGTCCTGCCCATCGACAATCGTTTCGGAAAAAGTCTGATTTCGGACGGCCACCGTCGGAATGCCCAACACGCCCGCTTCAATGAATTTTATCTCTGATTTAGCTTCGCAAAAAGGATTTCCCGCTTCCAGAGGAACAATATTGATATCGCATTTTCGCACATTGGCATAATATTCATCGCGAGAAACACGCGGCAATATTTCGATGCGTCCGCTAAATTCATTAAGTTTATTTTCCATATCTAAAGGTCCGGCCAGAACAAGGTTCACATTCCTATGTTTTTCTAGAATTATTTTGAGGACATCTGTCACTGTAGCAAAATCCTTATTGTGAGAAAAAGTGCCGCTATAATATCCGATCCGGACAGATCCGTCCTTTTTTTTCGGCCGCGCGATGATATGATCGGCGATTTCCAATTCGCGATCGGAAAGCTTGTTTTTCACCACAAAAACTTTCTTGCTTTTTTCCTCCAGCTTAGATGCCAGAAAAGAAGTACTGGTGACACAGGTTCTGACATATGGATCATTTAGGATTTCCACGCCCAAGCCGTTTGTATACAGTTTTTTCTCAAGGTCGTTCATTTGATGGAAAAAATCCATTTTGGTAAGATATTCCGGATCAAAGATCAAATCATCTGCTTCGAAAATAATTTCTTTTTTTCCTTCTTTTATCCGACCGATCAACTTCGCGACGGCCGAGGTGAATAAGACCCTCTGGAAGATAAACACTTTGAAATCATCCGCATATTTCGGGAGCCACAAATTGTCTTGAGAAACTACGGCACATCTGAATCCATGCGATCCCAACTCCTCCGACTGGTTCAAGGAGCGATAATGCGTGACATCGCCGGAAACTCCTCCTGTTATGAACAGCACATCTCCCTGTGCCGGTTTTTTTACGACCAGAAAGAAAAAACCGGACCAACCCGAAAGCACTCGGCGACCGCCGGCAATCAAGCCTTCATGTCTGATAACACCCCTCATTTTCCCGATTTTTGTAAGTATGGATTTCATAACTCTTGATCGTGTATGCGTATTGTCTCGCAATGCGCATATGATGACTATTGGAATTCAAATTTCAAGTCATTGTTCAAGGTCTGTTCTTGATGATATTCCTTTCCATCTTTCATTTTCAGATTGACCGCTATCGGCACATTCTCTACGCCGGATTGCTTCTGGATGAGTAAACGATAATTGGAAACATCAAAGTTCTCCGGCAACTGATAGACAATAGACGCATCCGTCTCATCACCGATCAAAACGTGACACATAAAGCCGAAATAGGTCTTGCCAAACTCATCGCCGGCAGTGATCTTACTGACCATATGATTGCTTACGAAAGTCGAACCGAGCGGCGCATAGACCCGCAGATAGGAATGGTAGTCACTGGTGCGCCAATCGCCGCGCGGGGCCGTGTTCTTATATCTAATGTTGAGCGTCACCGTCGGACGATCAGTGGTCATATCGATGTTATAGACAACTTCACGTTTCATATAATAGTCGGTCTTGAGCGCGCCCATATTGGCATCCACCATCATCAAGTAATCTGAATTCCAGTCTTGACTGACTTTTCCATCCCAATGGACACTTTCCGCGGCTGCTTGCAACCCGCTATCTTTGAAATTGACCATAATATTGCGATTTTGGAATTCTTTGTGCGCCAGATCCGCTATTTTAGAGATGTTTCCCAGACTGAAAAGCTTGCTGATCAATATCGGTGCCAGATCTTTCATAATATTTTTCCGATTTTGCGTATCCACTCCCGGATTGTCCAAATAATATTTTTCCACGTATTCTTCCAGCTTGAGAGCGCCATCCGTGCCTGAAAAAGTAATGTTATATCCGGGAACAGTCACGGGTCCCGTGAGGTTGAGCACGTCATTGAAAACGTCCGTATTCACGGCGATCACGCCGTCGAAATCAGAGGCTCGTCCGGACAAGCGGTAGAAATATTTGGCTTTTTCCACATTGGTCGGAAAATCAGGTGAGAAATTAGAGTCGCGGAATTTCCAACTCTTGAGACCGAGCATCCGTACGATCGGATATGGCGGCGTGACTTTGGCAGTTATCCTTTGATCGAGCAGATTGGCATCCTCCACGAAAGTGGATTCCACGTTTCCATTTTTGACCTTGATCACCGCGTATTGGCCTAAAAAACCTCCTCCCGGCCGGAGTTCCATATTGTTCTGCAACATAACCATAAAAGTCCTGGTTTGATTGTCATTTTTTGTGAAAGCTTGCACCAAAGTGTTCATCACATCCAATTCTTTTTTTTCATCGGCGGGAATCGGCAAGAAATTGGACAGCTTGTTGAGCGCCGCCAAAGATTTTATCCCAATAACACTCTTGTTGGAACGGGCGAAATTGAACAGGAAAATCCCGCCGCCGACAACAATCAGCACAATAGCTGTAATGATTATTTTTTTCTTGCTCCAATCCTTGACCGATCCGATAAAAAAATCTTTCATCTTCGAGATACCCATAAAAAATATTTGAGCAAGAAAAAATCGCTATAAAAAAGCTAGATTCCCCGCGCAGACGCGTTTATTTTACACTTTTATATTTTAGATTAAAAAACGGATATTGGCAAAGGGACATTTTAGGACTATAATGACTGTAATGAAAAAGCTGAACATTATGAAAAAAATAGACAATATAACCCCATTTTCCCTCTTTGGAATTATACTGATCGTTTTTGGTTGGCTGGCGTTTTTTTTGGCTGTCACAGGACTGTTCCGAAGCTGGATCGTCATTTCTTCAGCTGTGATCCTTGCTGCGGCTTTTGCCTATTACGTCTTTACGCTCCGGCGCAAAAAATTCCACCTCAGTCAAGATTTTTCGCTGGCCATAATTTTTTCATTCGTAACGATTATCATTTTTTCCTATTTTACCGTGCCGACCATCTTCACCGGCCGCGATCAAGGGTCCCTGTCCGGAGCCGCCATCAGCTTGGTCCAAAATCATAGCTTGAGATCCAGCTTCCCAGCTGAATATCAATTTTTCAAAATTTATGGCGCGGGTGCCGCTCTCAATTTCCCCGGCTTCTATTACACCGAGGAAGGCGCTTTAGTCTCTCAATTCCCGCTGGGCTATACCGCTTGGTTGGCGGCTTTCTACGCCATTTTCGGACTCTCCGGCCTTACGATTGCCAACGCTTTTTCTTTTTTTCTCTTTTCGATCTCTTTCTATGCCGTGGCCAAAAACTATCTCGAATCAAAATCAGCCCTCGTTACCTTGGCTCTGGTTTTCAGTTCTTTTGTTTTTTCTTGGTTTTTCAAATTCACCTTGAGCGAGAATCTGGCCTTGGCCTTGCTCTGGTTCGGACTTGCGCAGTTCCTTCTTTTCTGGAAAGAAGAAAGCCGTCTGAATTTTTTCGGTTTCCTGCTTTCTTTCGGTTTTCTCCTGTTTGTCAGGATTGAAGCCATCGCCTTTCTGGCTATCGCCCTTTTCCTAATTTTCTTAAAATACGAGAAAAAAATACCCGCGATCAAAAAATTGTTTTTCCGGCGGGAAATTTTGGCGATCATAACCTTGGTCATAATCGCTTTTTTCGCCAGTCTTTATGTCAATAGCGCCTTCTATACCACCCTCGCTAAAGGTTTTCTCAATTCCTTCAATTTCTACAAAGCCGACCCGACTGAGACAGCTCCCTATCCGCTGGCTGGCACCTTCTATCTTTTGTGCGTTTTTGCCGCCTACGCCGTTCTGACCTATGTCATCCTAGCTCTGATTGCGTTTTTCTATTTCCTGAAGAAAAAAGATTTTAAAAAACTTCTCCCTTATTTCATTCTCTTGCCGGTTTTTTTCTATCTAATAAACCCTAGCATCTCACTGGATCATCCGTGGATGCTCCGCCGATATGTCTTCGCGCTCATTCCTTTGTGCATCCTTTACTCCGCTATTTTTCTGACGCATCTTCTGAAAAAAGATCAGTTTTTTTACATTTTTGCTTTTTTTCTCTTCCTCACTAATATGATGATTTTTTTTCCTTTTCTCGGCGTGCGGGAAAATCCGACCCTTTTGGCCCAGATAGAAAAATTGAGCCTGAACTTCCAAGACAACGATCTGATCTTGGTGGATCGGAACGCTACGGGAAACCCTTGGGCGATGATGACGGGACCGATGAACTTGATCTTCAAAAAACAAGCGGTTTATTTTTTCAATCCGGCCGATCTGAAAAAAATAGACCTGTCACAATTCGAAAAAGTCTATCTCATAATTCCCGATGACAGTTTGGCTTTCTACCGAGAAAATGGGTTCTTGAATAATTTTATAACCATTAAGAATTATTCCTTGGAAAATTTCAGCCTGAATGAAACAGATCAGCCCAGAAAAGAACGTTACGCCAATCCCGTCCTTATTCCGCCCTATTTCAAAAACTACATCTATGGTAGTATCTACATGTTAAAACAAGACTAAGCCAGCCGCCCCTATGTTCGATCTGACCGAAGAAATCCAACTTGAGCCAGAAGACAGAAGATTATACAGGAAGCTCCAAGTTTCTCTCTATCTGTTCGCGTTCATTTTAGCACTCTATCTGAGCTATCTCATCATCTTTCCTCACAAATATTTTTCTTTTTCCTTCCTCAATCCGGCCAGTAGCCAGAACAACATTTCTATTACTCACTTCACGGATGAAGCTGCCCCGCAGAACGGGAAAATCACCGGCGGCAATGAATTATATTTCGATACCGACATAAGCGGCGATTTTTCCAAAGCTCTCATCACCTTGAACCTGAACGGCGCTTCGGAAAAACCGTCAGCCGCCTCAATTGCCGTCAGAAGGTCCTATCAGGCTTTTATGTACAACCTCGGCGATCCGATCGGATGGCGCAATGGTTCTCTTCTCAAATATAACGGCACCTATTATATCATTTCTGATTCCGATCTGCGAAAATTTTCCACTGCCAATATCCCCGTGACATTAGGCTATAGCGAAAAAAGTTTTCGCGAAGTTTCAGCCGAAGAATTGACATACAACCCGCTCGGCGCGGATATCGCCGCCGCGGATTCTTATCCCAACGGCGCCCTTTTCAGAATCGCAGATAATTATTATATTATGAACGGCCAGAGACTTGAAAAATTCGTGAGCGACCAAGCCTATCTGTCGAAATACGATCCATCAGCGGCCCTGATGAAAGATACAAGTTTTCTCAATGATCATCCCATCTCTGATGACCTAGTCGGTTTTTCGGATGGCACACTGATCGCCAATGGCGGATCCGTCTTCATCGTCAGCAATGGCAAGCTCCTGCCTGTAGACAATGTTCAGACTTTTGCCGGCAAAGGCTACAATTGGAACGACGTCCTGAATGTGGGAGAAGATGAGATTGCCATCTATCAGAAAGATAAATTGTTCAACATTAAAAGTCCGCATCCAAATGGCACCATCTTCAAAACCTCTGAAGATTCGAAATATTATATCGTGGAAAATGGGAAGAAACATCTCTTGCCGAGCGAGGGCATTGCAGCTTCTTGGCTCAAAAAAGAACCCATAATGGTTTCCGAAAAAGCGCTGGAAATCTACGCCCGCTGCACTTTCAAGAAAAATCTTTGGAACACTTCCAATTATTCCTGTGAAATCCCCCTCGACAAGTTTTCCGATCTGATCGGCTTCAACTATGAATTCAGCCTGGCGAGCGATACCGATATCCGGATGGACTCCCTGAGCGTCGATTACAAGAAAAACGTCAACAAGAAAAACTTCAAATCTTTCGCGATCGGTCTGTATAATTCTATCTTAGGAACCTATGCGCCTACCCAGCCCAACTAAAAATAATCTGCTCATATTTTATAAGCTGCTTGGGGATCTGCTGTTTTTGCTGTTGGTTTTTTTCACGCTGGCCCTCATCGCCGACGGGCTGCTACTAGGAATAGTTTCTTCGCATATCAGTTTTTTGAAAATCATCGTCATCATCACCCTCGGTCTAGCGGCTTTCTATGCGACAGGCTATGCGGCCGACGTCAGGTTGGCCGAGGAACACCCGAACAAAAAAACCACCATCTTTTTGACGGTGGTGGTGGCAATCCTGATTTTTAACAGCCTTTTCAAGATCAATCATTATCTGGCCCTCTTCATCCTGCTTGTCACACTAGTCTGCATCTTCTTCCTCAATAAGCTTTTTTTCGAAAAACTGTCTTAATGTGAAACGCTGCTCACTTTGACGGCAGTCCTATAGCGCAACGCTCTTCAAACATTCCAGCGTTTCGTGGGCACACTTTTCCCAAGAGAATTTTTTGATCTGTTCTTTGCCTTTGGCGATCAGGTCATTTTTCAAGTTTTCGTCGGCTAAAATATTTTTCAACTTATCGGCCAGCTGAGACTCGTCTTCGCCGGAAAAGTATAACGCGGCGTTTCCGGCCACTTCGGGCAAAGATGAATTATCAGCGCAGACCACCGGCACGCCGGCCGCATATGCTTCCAGGACCGGAATACCAAAACCTTCGTAGAGCGACGGGAAACAGAAAATTTCCGTGCCGCGCATCAGATGGCCAATGTCTTCGAATTTTATCCGGCCGGGCGTTATGATGTCTTTTTTATACGGGCTCTTTTCAATCTGTTTGAATACATCTTCCCACAGCCAAGCTTTTTCGCCGGCCAAAACTAACTTTAGATCAGCCGTGCCTCGATCTGATTTTATTTTTTCAAAAGCCGATATCAACACGGCTAAATTTTTCCGAGGCTGGATAGCGCCCAAGTATAAGATATATTTCCCGGATATGTTCAAGTCTTTTTTCAGCGCCGTCTCGGCCGGCAAATTACGCTCGCAGGCGAACATTCCCTGATCAAAACCGTGATAGATGACTACAATTTTTTCCTCTTTGATGTGGGGATAAAATTTCAGGATATCTTTCTTGGAAGATTCCGAAATGGTGATGATCTTGTCACACCGGCCAATCGCCAGTCCGGCCAAAAAATTCAGCTTCCAAAGTTCTTTCCGCGTGAAACATTCCGGAAAATATTTGAAAGCCAAGTCATGGATGGTCACTACGGTCTTCAGCTTGCCGGACCGGAAATACGGGATGTTATGCATCGGCATCCACAAAACGTCCGGTTTTTCCCGCCAGATGGCCGAAGACAGCCGGAGTTGCGTCCAAAAAATCGGCCAAGCTTTCTTGATGACCTTGTAGTTGGGAAATTTCGGCGGCGCCAATTCGGGATTGAAATTATTTTTGTGATAGATCAAAAACTCACTGGTCGGATCCATCTGCCCGAAATATTTCAGAAGATTTTTGATATAGACGCGCGTACCGTCGATCCTGGCATGATCCAGATCGGCCGCTTGAATAGCAATTTTCATGTTCTATTTTTGTGATTTAACAAACTCATCCAAGATATCTTTCAGTTCATCCCTGTCCGAAGCGTAGGTCAGAATAGTTTTCAAATAATTGGCTGGGTCACCCGTCGTCAGCCATTGGCCGTCCTTGATTTCCTTGGCCAGAAAAACACCGCCTCTTTTGATATATTCCTTGATCGCATCGGTCACCCAAAGTTCATTGCCCTTTCCTAGGCTCGTATTTCTCAAGATGTCGATTATTTCTTGGTTCAAGATATATCGTCCAAATCCGGCCAAGCGGGAAGGTGCTTCTTCAATGGATGGTTTCTCAATGATGTCTTCCATCTGATTGGTCCCTTCTTTCAGTTTGACTATTCCGTATCTGACAACATCTTTTTGCTCGACCTCTTGCACACCCATGATCAGATTGCCTGTTTTTTCATAATCCTCCACCATTTGTTTGGTAAAAGAAGTTTTCGATTTCACCAGGTCATCTCCAAAGCAAAACACAAAAGGTTCATTATCCACCAGGCTGGCGGCTGACAAAATCGGCACTCCGTTGCCGTACGGTCCCTTTTGCCTAACATGCACAAAATTAGCCATCTCGGCTATACTCTCAATCATTTCAGCCAAGCTATCTTTGCCATTTTTTCGCAAATCAGCTTCAAGCGCCACACTATGATCGAAATGATCTTCCAGTGGTTTTTTGTCCCATCTGGTGACAAAAATTATGTCCTCGATCCCCGCTTCGACCAACTCTTCCACCACTAATTGGATGATCGGCTTATCCACGATCGGCAACATTTCCTTCGGCATCGATTTTGTAGCTGGCAAAAGCCGCGTGCCCGATCCCGCCACTGCGATGATCGCTTTTTTGATTTTCATACGCTTATATTTAACGAATTAATTTAATCTTTTTTTGGCCAAAATCTTCAACTCTTCATTGAATTCCACAATGGCTCGGTCGATGATCGGATCGAAATTTTTGTACAATTTCTTGTTTTTGGCGATATTGCCGGCTTCGAGCAACGAATCGAATGTGCCGGCATCCATCCATTCTCCCTTGATTTTTTTGACTTTCAGTTCGTCCAACTGGAGATAGGCATTATTGACATCCGTAATTTCAATCTCCCCGCGGGCGGAAGGTTCCATCGTTTTGGCAATCTGTACGACTCGATGATCATAGATGTAAGCACCCGTCACGCAAAAATTGCTTTTGGGTGCCAGCGGCTTTTCTTCTATGGAAATGACCTTGCCACGCCGGTCGAACTCGACGATTCCGAACCGTTGCGGATCAGCAACTTCCTTGGCAAAAATCATCCCGCCGCCGGAAAAATCTCGGATCGATCCGGAGATATCATCTTCAAAAATATTGTCGCCCAAAATCATCGTCACATTGCTCCGCCCGATGAAAGATTCTCCCAAAATAAAAGCGTCCGCCAGGCCACGCGGCACGCGCTGCACTTCGAAATACATATTGATGCCGAATTTTTTCATGGTCGATCCAAGAAGATTCAGGTATTGCCCGCTGTGCTCCGGCGCAACGATCATCAAGATGTCTTTGATGCCGGCTTTGATGAGCATATTCAATGGATAGAAAATCATCTGCCTATCATACACCGGCAAGAGCTGCTTCGAAGTGGTGGCGGTCAAAGGAAAAAGCCTCGTCGCCGTCCCGCCCGACAGAATTATACCTTTCATCCTATGGCTTTTTTTTACAAGTTCCATTTTAGAAAGTCATTAGACCGGATCTTATTTCTTATACAACGGAAATCTTTTGCACAGCCTTTTGACATCCGCGCGCACTTCTCCAATTTTTTTATTTTTGCCTATAAATTTTCGGAAGTCCGCCATCACTTTTTTTATATCTTCTTTATCCGCCGGAAATTTGAAAGCTTCGATCTCCACCATAACATCCGCGATGAAGTCGCCGATTTTTTCCATTTCTTTCTCTTTCATCTTGCGCACCGTGATGAACGGTACGCCGAGGCGCACGCCGCTGGGGTAGTATGGAGAAGACGGATCCGACGGAATGGTGTTCTTGTTGAGCGTTATTCCGGCCGCTTCCAATGCTTCCTGCAAGAACAATCCCCGGCCTTTCCCGCAATCGATGAGCATCATATGATTGTCCGTACCATTGCTCACTAATTTAACTCCCCTTTGCATGAGTTTCTTGGCCAAGGCCTTGGCATTTTTCACCACTTGAAAAGCATACTTTTTAAATTCCGGTTTCAATGCTTCGCCAAGCGCCACGGCCACCGCCGCGGTCTGATGATCGTGCGGCCCGCCTTGCAAGCGCGGGAAAATGGCTTGGTCAATCTTTTTGGCCAGTTCAGGATCTTTCTTGAGGCCTTTTTTCGTCACCATAATCATCCCACCCCGCGGTCCACGAAGAGTCTTGTGCGTGGTCGTGGTGATGACATGCGCGAACGAGGCCGGACTTTTATGCGCGCCGGCAATCACCAATCCTGCAATGTGCGCAATGTCCGCCGCCAAGTACGCTCCGACACTGTCTGCGATCCTAGACAATTCC
>JBAYUI010000022.1:0-9992 GCA_041675165.1 Parcubacteria group bacterium
CGTATTTTTTTCCAGACAATAAATTTCATTGGCATAAGTCGGCAGGAAAAATCTTTTTGTTGTCGGATTGTACACTACTTTATTGGTGATTCTCTCTGTAGTGATGAAATAGCCGGTCTTTTTGCCGGTGGTCGGGTCAATCTCATGCATTATGCCGCCAGTACCTCCAATGTAAATTTTTCCTTTAATGATCTGAGGTTGGGCGAAGAGTCGGCTGCCACAATCTATGTGCCAATTCAACTTGCCGCTGTCGAGGTTCACGCTATAGAAATGTTTATCCATTGAACCGAAATAGACATTGTCGCCATAGACTAGTGGCGTCGAATAGATAACTTCTTTGGTCTTGAACTTTCCCTTAACTTCTCCAGTGTCTATGTCCAAGGCATAAACATTTTTATCAAACGATCCAAAAATTAGAAAATTCCTTTTAACATCAAAAACAAGTGAGGCCTTAATGTCTCCGCCAGTGCGATATTTCCATTTCAATCCGCCGGTTTTGGCATCGAAAAGATAGACATAGAAATCATTGCCACCGATGGCTACCACCTTTTTCTCTGGGCAATAGGCGGGGGAGCAGTGGACGAACTCTGTCATCCGGTAGTCCCAAGTCTTTTTCCCTGTCTTGAGGTCCAGCGCTGTTATGCCGCCTCTTTTTTTGAACAAACCGAATTCCAAGCCGACAAAAAGCAGACCAAGGTCTGGCGCTACAACAGGGGAAGAACCGATATAATCAGCGTCCATATTTTTCCAACGCAAGCGGCCGGTTTCCTTGTTCACGGCATATAAATTGCCATCATAAGCCCCGAAGAAGACGGTATTTTCATAAAGAGCCGGCGAAGATAGGATAATCTTTCCTTCCTTGGTCGGATAGCCGGTTTCTTCGAACTTCCAAGCTACGCTGCCGTCATTTTGATTCAGCGCCCACAGGCAGCCGTTGTCAGCCCCGAAATATATCTTTTCTTCATCAAGTGCGGGCGATGATTTTCCGACCCGCAGAAAAAAATTAGGCTTAGGGCTTTGAAAATGCCAGAGAATGTTGAATTTTTGAGATGGAAAAACATTTTTTTGGGAAGAGACTGTCAGGCCGATTTCGTTTAGGTTGTATAGATAAGACAAGTGGATATTTTTTTGTGTCATATCTTGCTCATTTTCTTTTCTGAAGCTGACCAGGGCAAAAGCATAGCTTGGTTTTTTCCCAGCATATTTAAGAACACGGGCTTGTCGCAAGAATGTGCTACCGCTATTGGTCAAGTCATCCACTAGGATTATCTTTTCATCATTCAGCTTGCCTTCGATGATTTTTTGCAAGCCGGTCGGCTTTCTCGATTTTCGGATGAAAAACCCATTGACGGGACGTCCGATTTTCTGGCTATGGAGCACGATGGCGCTGACAAGCGGAATGGCGGCCACTTCTTGGCCACCGACTTGAAAAGGATATTCTTTTTCAAATTGATGCCAAAAAATTTCCACAATCAGTTCTAAAGCGATCGGGTCGAGAAAGATATTCCTAAAATCCAAAAGCCAAGAATTTTCTCTAGAGTTCTTTTCTCCTTGCGGGGAAACTGACGGCTTTTGCTCTCCAGTCACTACCGCATCTCTTTTGATTATCTCTAGAAGGCGTTTTTTCTTGTTTTCTATTTCATCCATACTGGTGGAATTATCTTTTTAATCCTATCTGCCGAGAAGTGTCATATATACGGAATCCTCATTTGCGTTTTCGATGTCCAATACCTCATTGATCCTTTGATTATGGAAACCCAAGCTATTGCAGCAGCCGATGCCCAAGGCTGATGCGGTGAGCGCGAAATTGTGGTTCAGGTGGCCCGCTTCCAGAAGAATGATGCGATAGCCGCGGTCTTTGTATTTGATGAAAGTTCTATCCCAAACAGCTGTTGTGAAAATGATTACGGCTGCCTGTTTTGACCAAGACTGAAAGAGGCCCTCCAAGATATCTTCCATATATTCCGGTTCAAGGGTCAATGTCTCCAGGGCATTATCTTTGACATTAAAATGATAAATGCCGGGAATCATCCTTTCCACTCTTTGAATGGCGAGATATATTTCCAGCGGATAGCGTGCACCGCCGGACGGATAGAATCGGCACACAGCCTCTTCTTTTTGTTTATTTTCGGGATTTATGCCGGCGCTGTAGTGCAAAATGGTGGACAACTCTTCAAACGATATTTTTTTCAGCCGATCGAACTCTCTTTGGGAATGGCGGTTTTCTAGGCTTTTTTCCAAGCTGCCCAAATCCAAAAAATTTTCCGAAAGCTCCATCCTGGGAAATCGGGGATAGCTTTTATGTTGGATTTCTTTCCATTCCTCCGGCCAATATTGTGGATCAGAGGGTGGTGTCCCTAACGTAAAATTAAAATCCGTTTGTCTATGAAATTTTTTGGAGAATATGCCTGTCATAGTTCTTTAATTATAGGAATTACCCGAATGGATGCGGCTCCTGATTTATTTTTTCAGCCGGGGCGTATCCCAACAGTTTTGGCACTTCTTGCAATCTTTTTCCACCAAAACAAGGAAATCTTTCTTCTAGATGGATCGGTTGGAGTTCCGGAATGACCACTTGGACGCAGTGCAGCCCCAGTTTCTGCACGGCTTTATTGGAAAGCTCGACATAGCAAGCTTTATATGATTTTTTCTGCAGCTCACCGACCAATTCCTCCAGCTTACGTTGGAAATATTTCCTGTCTTTGATTTCTTGGGCATTATCAAAAAAGTTTCCAGTGGCTGACAGATCAATTTTCACTTTTTCTCCCCGAATCATAAAATCCAAGCGGGCTGAATTTTCCGGTCTTGCCCAATAGATCATCCGGTCATATTGTCCGAATTTCTCCAATTCAGGGAGGGGGGAAACTTTTTTTGTTTCCCAATCCCGCCTGAGTGAAAGTCTGATGGATAGCGCTTCAGTGAGAGCGCCTAAGATGGCGGATTTCAAATCAAGTTTGGCGCTGTTTCCGATGACAAAAGCGGGACCTTGACCACTTTTGTCCAAGATGATGGCTGAAACGACCGGCACGGAAAAATCAGTGGGCAGTTTGAGCAGATAGGCTTCCAAATGATAGCGTCTGAACATCTTGAAAACCTTCTCCAAATCTGTATCTTGGAAAGAAAGATGCTCAAAATCAATGACAAGCGGAGAAATTTTGTTGAGATAGGCAATAATATAGGCATCCCTTTCGATAACTTCCAAGATGCCTTTGACGATAGCTTCTTCCAATATTCCGCTAGTAGCCACTCCTGTCGTGATGCAACGGCGAAGTATCGGTTCTTTGCTCGTTTTCCCATCAATCACGTTTTTTTTGAAATAGTGTGAGTTCACCAATTGCGCCGGACAAAATATTTTTTCTTTTGAGGGATGTCCGGACAGGGAAGTGGCGCTTATCCAACCAAAAACGGTTTTTTCATTGAAGCTCAATCGCGGATCAAGCCTTTTCTGCTCTTCGGAAAAGCCGGCCAGCTTGAAAATATCCAAGGCTTGGGCGGCAATTTTTTCATACGGGAGATGAAGAACGCTTTTCAAAATATCGTTTTCTGTCGCCCAGAGATCCCTTTCGGTGGCTTCGCCGATGGCTTTCCAGATGGCTGATCTTTCACTGAAAAAGTCCGCCCCTGAGCCGGCTTGTTTTGTCGTTTGCGTAGTTATGGAAAAGCGATGGATGAACGGTTCGTCCGGATAATTCGGACGCTTTTCAATTTTTTCAATTATGCCGAGCGCTTGAAGCTTTTCAGCCGTTTGAATGGCTTCAAAAAGTTCAGTATCGATTTCTTGTAGAACGGGCGGCACATCCAAAAGAAGGGGAGTGCCGAAATATTTTTCCAAAAAGGCTATTGCCGATTCGGCAATCTTACCGCTCAGTCCGCCTTGTTTTTTCATTTTTCCAAGTTCTCGAGCTGAAATGGTCGTTCTGAGTTCTGTGGGCATAAGAAGGACGTTTAGTCAATAAATACGCGACATTATTATAGTATAAATATTAGCCCAACGATAGGAATAAGTCAATTTATGGAAGATGTAAAGTTGCGAAAAGAAAAAGATATATAAGTATTCCGATATTTATCAAATATCTAAAATACGGTACTTCCAATAGGAAATACCGTAGCAGGTAGAGGATTTAACTAGCTGTCTGTGGATGTTATTCGCAGACAGCGCCTTTTGAAGATCGAACTTTGACCTTGCGACCGAGAGTCTTTACTTTCGATACCACGTAACATCACCTCCTTTTTCGTGTGCATTCGGCATGCAGTAGAGCAGGCCCGTCGATACGGCCAGTGAAGGCGTAGACCAATGAACGTTCAACAAAAGAACATTCAAGCTGGCAATTTCCGCATCCTATATTCTCATATGTTTGGTTGCGAAGTTCCGCCAGTTTTTCTGATTTAAACCAGATTTCTTTCAGGTCATCTGCCATAATATTCCCAAGCCTTAGTTCAGCTGTCGTAAGGAAGGGAAAGGGATAAATAAATCCTTTTGAATCTATATACAAAAAACTGTGTCCTCCCGGAGAAATCAGCTTTGCAATGTCTCCTGAGACAGTGTCTTCACAGAGCTGTTTTTCAAGGAAACAATCAACGTCGAGACCTAGGTCTGAAGATATGCACTTTAACCTGGGCCAATTGTGGCGAAATTTATCAATCGTGACAGAGTATCTGTCCCAAGAAACGGAACGTGATCTTCCAATTGGTACAAGCATGGAGATCCTTAATTTTCCTGCACCAGATTGACTGGCATAGCGAATTACGTTTTCCATATGCGCAACGTTTTTTTCTTGAAGAACAGTGGCTAGAACAATATCTGGAATGTTGGCAGAAATTGCTGATTGGAGTCCTTTTTCAAATTTATTCCACAGTTTAACTCCGGTGATTTCTTCGAAGAGTTCTTTTGTTCCATCAAGAGATATCTGCATCTTAAAAAAATGTTCTCTTGATAAGGAAATCATTTCTTCGGTCAGCATTGTGGCATTGGTGTATACGTTTTGCTTGAATCCTTTGCTAGCCGCATATGTGACCAGTTCGGGAAAGTCTTTTCGAGCGAAGGGCTCTCCGCCACTCCATTGCACATTGAGGACCCCAAAGTCTGACAATTTATCAAGGATATTACATACTTGATTGAATGGTAACTGTTCTGGCGAGCTGTTTTTATACACGGCACATGTTATGCATCGCATATTGCACCTTTCTGTCGCCTGAAGCTGAACTTTCAAGGGCATTGCATACGTTTCAGGGGGGTGTTCCGTCAAATCAATCACTCTGACATCTGACGAATCGGTCATTTCATGAATATCCTTGGGGTCAATAAGATAAAACTCCCCATCTTCCATTATCATATAACCCTTAAGTAATGGCTCGTATCTTGCTAGAGTGCTCATGTTTAATCTCCTTTTGCTTGTTTATGATCTATTGTTAAAGAAAAATATCGAATAAGTCTTGATTGGACAGATTGTATCATTCAGTATAAGAAAAAGTCAAATAAGCAACCTATGTATAATTACATGGTTCCATCTAAATTCTAAGCATTATTTATTTTTTGTGAAGAAGTGTTTTAACTGAAAAATCAAACATTTTTTCAAAACAGCTGTTAAGATTATGATATTGAGGTGCCCATTCTTTTTGAGCAAGAGAATCACTTACAACAAAAAGAGAAGCTAAGTCGACATCGCGATATTTCGCCACAGCGAACAAAGCCGCCGCTTCCATTTCTGCGATTAAAACATTCTGAAGTTGAAATTTGTGTAATTCGTCTATTGTTTCACGATAGGGCGCGTCCGTTGTCCATGTCGTACCTACATAAAAATCAGAATTAGCTCTACATAATTCGTTTTTCAACAAAGAGAATAATTTTTTTGATGAATAGGAAAATTTGCTTTGCTTGATATAATGATAAGAAGTACCTTCGTCCCTAATGGCCTTATCACAAAGTACAAAATCTTGATATTTTATATTTTTTTGTAAAGTCCCCGCTGTCCCTATTGTAATAAATTTTTTTATGCCGAGAGCTATATATTCTTCAAGTAGAAGCGTAGCGATTGGAGCTCCAATACCAAAATTTGTAGAAAGAGCCAAAGTTTCCCCATGTTCTTTATAAATGTACGCATCGCCCCTAAAACCATCAGACTTTTTCAAGTTGAATTTATTGGCGATATGTTCCGCTTGTTTCCTATTATAACAAATTATAACTCCATCTAGGTTCTTAAACGAAGGAGAAATATTATGTTTTTTTCTATACTTAAATAAATCGGAGGGATTTATGATTGATTTTTTATCGTATTTAGTTTTAACAATAGGCAACATATTTTCTTATCGTATTACCACGATTATTATCTGTTGTAGTTTATTTAATGTTGCAAGTATATCATTATTTGTAAATTATTCAAGTAAAGACGATGTATAAACATTTTGCAGACAAATTTACATTGGTTGTATTTGAATTTAGTGATCAGCTATGGTGCCCTTTACATTTTCCGATATATCCTGTACTGTAGCTAGAAGTCTTAGTTCCTTACCATAATAAATAGGGGTTATTTACTATCAGAGTCATACAAATTCAATACATATGTATACCAGAAAAGGAGATCAAAATGGACAAAATAGCCAAGAATTATGACGCAAAATCAATCGAAGAAAAATGGTGTAAGCTATGGAAGGAAGCCGGAATCTATCGATTCGATCCTGATAGTCCTCGGCAGATTTTTTCTGTGGACACTCCTCCTCCCTATGTAAGTGCTGATCACTTGCATATCGGACATGCTATGTCTTACATCCAGGCGGAGATCATTGTTCGGCATCGTCGAATGTCTGGATATAATGTTTTTTATCCAATGGGGTTTGATGATAATGGCCTTCCTACTGAACGTTATGTGGAGAAAAAGCACAAGGTTGACAAGCGGAAAATGTCTCGCGCCGAATTTATTCGGTTATGCATTGAGGAAACTGAGCGTGGCGCAGAAAACTATCGTCAAATTTGGGAACGGCTGGGCGTCGGAGTAGATTGGTCATTGAGCTACAATACTATTGGTTCACTGGCTCAGCGTATTGCTCAACGCTCATTCATTGCATTGTACGATAGTGGGCTAATCTATAGGCAGCAAACACCAAATATATGGTGTCCCACTTGTCAGACAGCTATTTCTCAGGCCGATCTTGACGACATTGAAATTGATGGCAATCTTTATTATTTACGATTCGAATTGATTTCAGGTGGATACGTAGATGTTGCCACTACCAGACCGGAGATGTTAGCGGCCTGTGTGTCGCTTTATGTCAATCCTGATGATCCTCGCTATAGTGGATTAATTGGACAAGAAGCTTTCGTGCCGATTTTTGGACACTCAGTGCGAATTCGTTCACATGTGGATGTTGATCCGCATTTCGGTTCAGGGCTAATGATGGTGTGCACATGGGGAGATTTGGCTGATGTGTCGAAATGGCGTGAAGATAAGCTAGAGGTTAGAATACTCATTGATTCAAAGGGTTATCTAACTGATTTAGGTCAGCATTTGACCGGAATGTCGATTGCTAAAGCACGTCAGTATGTAATTGAGGATTTGCGCGACAAAGGGCTTCTTATTAAAACGGTGCCTATTGTACAGCATAAAAATATACATGAACGGTGCAAGACGCCGGTAGAATTTAATTTGTCGTGGCAATGGTATATCAAAATTCTTCCTTTCAAAGAGCAGTGGTTCAGGCGCAGCAAAGAACTTGCCTGGTTTCCGCAATTTATGAAAGAGCGACTAGATAACTGGGTAGCAGGTTTAAAGTGGGATTGGTGTATTTCACGCGATCGGTATTACGGAGTTCCAATCCCAGTATGGTTCTGTTCCGACTGCAATCAGGCAATTATAGCTGAAGAATGTCAATTGCCTGTCGACCCGCGGGAAACTGAAACTCCAAATAAAATTTGTCAGGAGTGCGGTAGCTCTGAATTCTATCCTGAGATGCAGGTATTGGATACATGGATGACTTCTTCGTCAACGTCGCTAATCAATGGGCGTTGGCAGGAAAAGGATAGTCGTATGGATCATATATATCCGATGAGTTTGCGCGTGCAAGCCTTCGAAATTATCCGGACTTGGATGTTTTATTCCATTGTTAAGTCTCATTTCCACACAGATTCTCTTCCCTGGAGTTCAGTAATGATTTCAGGGTGGGGTCTTGATAAATCAGGAAAGAAGATGAGTAAAAGCGTGGGTAATGTTGTTGGAATCAATGAAATGACTGATAGGTATTCTGCTGATGCAGTTCGTTGGTGGTCAACGAATGCCAGTCTTGGCCAAAATCTGCGGTTCGCAGAGGATGATCTCAAAGCAGGCAAGAAGCTTACTAATAAACTTTGGAACGTGGCTAAGTTCTGTCAGCCATTCATTAAAGGAGAAGAAGAGGGTGTGCTTGTAAGTTTTTCCGATCAATGGATTATGGCTGAATTGCAAGAAACAATCCGCGATTGTACAAAGGCACTAGACGCTTATGATTTTAATAAAGCGCGAATTCACTTGGATCGATTCTTCTGGCAAAAGTTCTGTGATACATATCTGGAGCTCTGCAAAGATCGCAGTTGGAATCCTGAACGATATTCTGCCAATGAAATTGATTCAATGCAGTTCACCATAACCTATGCTTTGCGGGCGATTCTTAAATTATTCGCCCCTTTCATCCCGTTCGTCACAGAAGAGATTTACAGTCTTTTGTTTGACAGTAATCAATCGATCCATCAACAGAGATGGCCGCAAGCAGAGCCGCGTTTTCAGGATGAGCGGTTCACTGAAATTGGTGATGAATTGATTGAAATCATTAATCGTATACGGCACTTCAAGACGAACTTTACTTCATCTTTCCGGGCGGAAATAAGTCGGCTAGTTATTCAAACAACTAACGAAATTTTTATTCAAGCGGCACATGATCTAAAAGTGCTCGTTAATGCTCATGAACTCGGAGTGAATGAAGAATGTCTAAATGGCGAGTTGTATGAAACTAAGAGTTGCAAAATAATCCTTGCGCTCTAAAGAAAAACAATCAACAATGGATTACTGGCAATGCCAGTAATCCATTTTTTGTATTATATAATAACTTTTTCATCGGAGATGTTGGGGGTGGAAATTCGCCGCCCGTTTGCTTGACAAACAACGACTTATCTGCTAGACTGGTTCGATACCAAAAAGGTGGTATTGAACGCAGTTAGATAGCTTTTTAAAATTTTGGAGGGCGTGACTATGAAGATGACGAAAAGTAATGTGATGGGGATGATTTTGTTGGCAATGTTATTTTTTGCAGGGTGCGCGGCTCCAACTGCCCCGACAAATCCTCGAGATTTACAGGTTTTGAATGATGTGCAAGGAGTGTGGATGTGGGAGGGTGTCCTGCAAGGAAATTCCCCCGTGACGCTTACCCTGACCTTCTCCGGTCAAGAAGTAAATATATGTTCGACGAACCGTGTGGAAGGTCATGGCCGGAGCAATGACCCTTTCAAGGACAAGGCCTATAACGGATACACAAAGGCATTTGAAGTGGAAGATGGCAATGCAGTATTCTATTTCAAAGATGGAGCCAAGGCAGTCTTCCACTTGGTCAGTCCTGATGTTATGGAAACGCCATATCGGGGTGATATTATCAGAGCAAAACGGGTGGTCAAATAGTCACAGCCGTCCGGCTCCAAGAAAGGACAGAGAAATTTTTCTTTGTCCTTTTTAATTTGTCGACAATGAGTTATCCAGAGCAATCAAGTCATCGATTGATTGCGTATTTACCATTTTGTATTATAATAAGAATAAAGTTGAGAGCCTACTCGCAGGGAGTAATGAAAAAGTCATTATGCATATCAAAACTAAAAAAGTTTTTCTGAAAGTGTTTGTGTCATTCTTCGCTGTAGTTTCCGCTTTTCTTTGGAAAAGTTTCTTGGGGAATACAATGAATCTGAAAGATATTGAAAACAGTTCTAAAAAAGTTTGGAAAGGAGCGACAGAAAATCTAAGCATAAACGAGGCCAGTGC
>JBAYUI010000023.1:0-9010 GCA_041675165.1 Parcubacteria group bacterium
AATGTTTCAGGTGGGACTGGGTATATGCCTCACAGTAATGCTATCTTGGTTGAACGCATAATCGCGGAGCTGGAAGCGAAAGGTTCTTAGAATATATATCGAGAGGCAAAGTTAATCCTCGTCCTGTTTTTAGGGGCGAGGATATTTTTTTGTAAATTTCTATCCAGAGTAGATTTAAGTGGCTGTGGATAACTATTTGTCTCGGTATGCAATCTCATAGAAATTGTGGTATAGTAAAGAAGGAAAATAAACCTAAAATAAAAAAATGGAAAACAAGAATATAAAAATTATCGTACTAATTGTAGCGGCCGTACTTATTTTTGCGGGTATGTATTTGTTTGCGGCGCATCAGATAGGCCGAAAAGCTTCTGTCAATGAGGCCGATCAATCCAAGCCGAATGGCGCGAGACTGCTTTCCCAAAACGGTAACGAGCTGAAGCTGAAGCTGATTTTTAACAATGAAAACATAAAAAGCGCAGCGGGAGTCAGATATGCCGTGCTTCTTTATAAGACTGATGAAAAGGGGAATGCGTTGGGAGAATCGCCGATGGATGTGAAGGCATATGCGGATAATGTTATTTTAGGACGGGATAATAAGAAATATATTGAGAAAGATGTCATTTATATGGCACCCAGATATCTTAAGGGAAAATATAAAGTAGATATTGATTATCTTGATGAAGCAGGTGGACGCATTGGATCATATGTGGCCGGGGATGTTGATTTGTCAGGCGGGGATAATAATTTTCTTGAAATCCTTCCTGAAACATGTTTTTTGCAAGTAGAAGGTAATGAAAACTCCCTGATTCTTACGCAAGGCATTGACGTTAAAAAAGAAGAGAATCTGCTCATTACTTGTTCAGTTAAGAACAGTTCCAATGAGGAAATTGCGGCTACGCCTAGTTTCGAAAATTTTTATAGGAACTATCGATTAAATGAAAAAGTGGATCAAGAAAAGACATCTTTTGGTCCGGTTTTATTCAAGGCGGGCGAGGTAAAAAATGTGTCGCTTCCTATTACGAAGGCGCTTAAACCGCAAGCTTATGACGCGGCGCTGTATCTTGCGGATGCTTCCAATAAGCAAATTTCCAATAAGGCTTATGCTCATTATATAATTGTGGGAGAGGGCGCTACTATACAAAATGTAACGCTGGATAATAATAATTATGCGCCAGGAGGAGTCGCCAATATTACCGTATATTATAGCGGTTCGTCGGATGATTTTGATTTCTCGCGTTTTGGTGGGACGAAAAATATGAACTTGACTATGGATATTGATATCGCAGATAGTGGTAACGCGAGCTGTATTTCTGGAAAGAAAAATTTCAATTTAGATGTTAAGGAAATATCTGTTAACAAATCCATATCTGTTACGAATGATTGTCGAAATCCTTCTGTGACTGTGGCTATTCGAGGGAACGATGGACAAATATTGGATACACGGACATTTTTACGTAGCATAAGATAATATATAATTTAAATTTTACTAAAATGAATAAAGGAAATATCAGTAGGGCGGCATCAATTATTTTTTTGGGTCTATTTTTTAGCTTATGGCTGGATCGTGGAATTGCAAACGCTGGTGGACCAACCACCTGCAATTGTAGCTGCGGTTCGTATTCGGTGTATGGAGCGTGTGGTGGAGGATATCCTGCAGCACATTGCAATGGTGACCCACAAGGTGCAGGGTGGTGCATCGGTTCGCCTTGTGGAAATTGTAATTGTTCTCTTTGCGGCGCAGCATCTACTGTTGTTTCTGCAACTGCCCCATCCATTGGATTATGCGGATGGGCGAATATCGCGGGTCCCGTAACAGATCAAGGAACATATTGGCAATGGACATGCAAACTTCAAGTTTTTGGCAGTCCTGTAATAGCGTGCACTTCGCCGAAACCACTACCGGTAATCAATGGAGTTTGCGGAGCGGCTAATGGCGGAAGTTATACGAGCGTGCCATCTGTTAATCTGTGTTCGTCCGGTAGTGTGAGTGCTGTAGCCGGAACTGGTCCATGGAGCTGGACCTGTCTTGGTGCAAATGGAGGTTCAAATATGTCTTGTACCGCGAATACTTTGCCGATGAATGCTAGTTGTGGGTCGAACGAGCAGACTTACTCATATTTGACAACAGCTTGGCCAAGTACAACTTCGGTTAGTTGGTGTGTCACAGGCGGTGGTCTTAGTGGCGTTCAGCCTACCTTCCCAAGTCCGAACGGATCAACTTCTTGGACCTGCCTTGGATTATTTGGAGGTTCATCTGCTACTTGTTCAGCTACTCGTCAGCCGCTTCCGCCAACAAAGCCGACGTTGGTCGGACCGACCACAGGTTTTGTAAATACAAGTTATAATTTCACGTCTTCTGCGACTGTTGCAACAGGAGGTAATCTGCAATATAAATTTGATTGGGATAATAATGGTACACCCGATCAAAGTACTGGATTTGTTGCATCCGGCATATCTCAAACCTTGCCATACCAGTGGGCAGTGGCGGGCATAAAATCGTTAAAAGCGGAAGCCTGTGATACTTTTGGAAGTTGTTCTCCTTGGTCTGATGTGAGTTCGATTACTATTTCAAACTGTGTCGCTAATCTGAATCCGCCATGGGAGGATTGTTCTCAGAGTTGTGGCAGCACAGGAACGCAAACTAGGACACTGCTCTATACTGATTGTCATACCATTACTGAATCACAAGATTGCAACCGAGTGGATTGTCCACAATGGACGGAAGTCATTCCTTAGAAGTAAACTTCAAGATTGTAAAAACAACCTGCTATTCCGACGGGTTGTTTTTCTATATCGTTCCCTATTGTGAAGTCGGGCGTGGTGAAGTATAATTGAGATGAACTAGGGATTTTTTTTGGTTGATCCTTGCTGAGAAGTTAAAATTTAATTACGGCGTGACGAAGGCGGAAGAGGTGAGATTCGAACTCACGGTGGACTTTCACCCACGACAGTTTTCAAGACTGTTCCCTTAAACCACTCGGGCACTCTTCCAAAGCACTTGCTTAAGCATAGCAAAAATTGCGAGATTGTAAACAGCTCATAATCTTATTGGAAAATTTATGCAAAAAGAACCTTTTTTGTCTTGGCGGGCACCGGAATTCGAAGTTTCTTCGCGGGACCGCAAATGGTATTTTTATGTGACTGCCACCTTGCTTTTCATCATTGCCTATGCGATTTTCACCAACAGTCTCATTATGGCGATTACGTTCATCCTGATCGGGATGGTCGGCTATATCTATATCCATAAAGAACCGCGGATCTTGAATTTTGCGTTGACGGAAGAGGGCGTGGTTGCCGGTCGAGAAATTTATGAATTTGGAAATCTGAAATCATTCTGGATCTTTTATGAAGAAGATGATCTTCAAGTGATCAGTTTTCACACCAACAGCTATCTCTTGCCCTATTTTCACGTGCCGATCCACAATCAGGATCCCGCCGCTATCCGAGAAATTCTTTTGGATCATTTAGCTGAGGAAAAGCATCAGCCGGGAATTATGGAGGTGCTTGATCGGATCTTGCATCTGTAGAGTTTTTTCTAGAGGCGCTCGCTCCATTTGGCTGCCTTGACAAAGCGCCCGTTATTTGACATAATGGACTGAATAAAATTGTAGCATAAACAGATACAGAAAAGGCTGAAAAATCCAACAATCTCAAGGAAACGGAGGTGTAACATGAAGAGCAGGGTAAGTTCATTAAAAAATTTATTGTTGATTGGTGTTGTCCTTCTCGTTTTTGCGGGTTGCGCGACAGTTCCTCCTACGGGCGAACAACTAAAAATTGCAAGTAATCTTAATGGAACAACGTGGGAAGGAGAACAGTTTGAAGAGGGTGGCCTGTGGCATGTCTTTGGTGATAAAAATACTGGAGCTACATCTGCATCTATCCGCCTAGTTTTTCTAGACAACAAAGTCGAGTATTCCACCAGTGGCGCTCCTAATCCTTTTTGGTCGGCAATCCAAAAAACAAGGGGTGGCGCTGGAACTCGCATAAAAGATTATGTCATAGAAAATGATGGCGAGATTGTTTTTCCGTCTTTCAGAAATGATCACAAAATGGTTTTCCGTCTGGAAGGGGACACTTTAGTCGGTGGCAGAGATGATCTTGGTGGTCTTGTTTGGAGACTTCATCGAGTAACCAAAAAAGAAATTGCTACCACCGTGGAAAGTCCAGTGCGTGAGGAACCAAAGCAAGAACCGCCCAGTGATGTGGGTGTAAGTTTACCCACAATACCTTCAGGCTTCGGTTCCAGTCTTAGGTAACGTAATCAGCAACAAGGCTCAAAAAGGACAGAGAAATGAATTTTTCTTTGTCCTTTTTAATTTGTCGACAATGAGTTATCCAGAGCAATCAAGTCATTGAGTGTTTGCACATTTACCATTTTGTATTATAATAAGAATAAAGTTGAGAGCAATGAATAAGTCATTATGCATATCAAAACTAAAAAAGTTTGGAAAGGAGCGACAGAAAATCTAAGCATAAACGAGGCCAGTGCGGATACTGTTTCACCCATCCCGATCTATTCTCCTGCTCCGGTCCATACTCCGGTTTCATGCTATAGCCCGTGTGGCGCTGGCGATGGAGAGGGTTGCGCGGACAGTGGTGATAGTGGTGGCGGAAGTGATGACGATGGTGGATAGGGGATGATAGTTATTCTGAGGCTAAAATAAAGAATAGAGTTTTTTGAACGACGGATGATTCCTATGGAGAATGCCGTCTTTTTGTGTATGTAGGGTAAATTTAACTTTAAATAATTTGTTTTATGCTAAAAAAGTTTCCAAGATTATGCTGCTCTTGATATAAGGAGTTTTTGCTGATATGATGTGAAAAGTTGAATATCGGAGCATAGTATACCGGTAGTACGCACGACTTGCCCCCCACCATTTTTATCGGGATGTAGTATACCGGTAGTACGCGCGATTCGGGTTCGTGAAGACCGGGTTCGATTCCCGGCATCCCGACTGATAAAAAATGGTGGGGGGTGAAGGTTCGTGTAGACTGAGTTCGATTCTCAGTGCTCCGACAAAGGCATTTGAACATCTTAGCATTTGAACATATTAACAAAAAAGGCATGTTAAAATGCTAATATGTTAGTAGGCTAAAATGAATATTCGGGCTGTAGTATACCGGTAGTACGCGTCCATGGGGTGGATGTAGACTGAGTTCGATTCTCAGCAGCCCGACAAAAAAACATGGCAGCATTTTAACATTTGAACATATTAGCAAAAAACAAAATGATAACATGCTAAAATGTTTGTATGTTAATATGATTCATGGTATTTCTTGTCTGGCGATGACCGCGCCATAGACTTTTTTCGCTCCGGCGGCTTTCAAGACCTTGGCGCATTCCAATAGGGTCGATCCGGTAGTGGAAATGTCATCGATCAAAAGGATCTTTTTGTTTCTCAGGGATAGATTATCGGTTGATACGCTCTTTGAAAGCGCGAAAGAATTTTGCATATTTTTCTTCCTCTCGCCATAGTTTTTGATATTCATTTGTGGCGGGGTAAACTTTTTGCGGATAACCGTGTCGGTCAGGACCGGAATCGGCAGCCCCAGAGAAAGATCGGAGGATAGGTTTCGCGCCAAAATTTCCGCTTGATTGAAGCCGCGCCAGCGCGCTCGACGCGGATGAAGAGGTACAGGAATGATAAAGTCCGGCAGGGGCAGGTGATTATTAAGGATGGCTTTGGCGATAAGTTGAGCCAACGGATGACCCAAATCCGGTACGAAATTATATTTGAAAGTGTGGACTAGGCGCGGAATGTCATGGTGCTTATAGCTGGTGGCGATGACCAGATTATCCAAGGGGATGAGACTGTCTTTTCTCAATAATCTCGCTTTGCATCTCAGACAGATCGCGCCGGCTGGAGTTTCAATTTTTTCACAATAGGGACAGACTTGAAAAGGAAGAACTACTATCTTGGCCAAACATTTTTGACAAAGCCAAACATCTGCTTGGCCGCAAGCTAGGCAGGATATCGGGAAGAGAGTATTCAGTGTGAAATTTTTAATTATTTTTAACATTGGTGATCTTGGCCTGGGCAGTGATCCCAAGAATGATTATAGTTTATTTTTTTAAATAAATAATGTCAACGCAAGACCTCGTGGTTGTGGATAACTTATTTTACTTTTCAATACTGGGATGTGTGGTATAATTACTGCAAGCATCAGGTGCGAAAATAAAATTTTTAATCGTGGAAAATAAAAATGTTTGGTTTTAGTCTTGGCAATAAAAAAGTTCTGGGAATCGATATTGGGACTTCCGCGTTGAAGGTGATCGAGCTGGAAATAAGGGATGATAAAACTCCTTATCTTTCGAACTACGCGTGGATGGCTATTCCGGAAGTGATCAGGGAGGATAATGACAGTGAAAAGAGTTTCTTTGAAACGAACATTCCGGAATTCCTGAAAAAAATGATGAAGGAAGCCAATTTCAAGACGAAAGATGCTTATGTTTCCATCTCATCTTTCGGCGGCCTAGTCACGCTCATCGAGCTGCCTGAAATGCCGGAAAAAGAATTGGAGCAAGCGGTGCGTTTCGAAGCGCACAAGTACGTGCCTACTTCCTTGGATGACGTAACGATAAGCTGGGAGGTGATAGAAGGAGAGCCAATAAGCGCGGCTTCTTTGATCGGAGACGCGGGAGCTTCGTCGCAGAGAAAGATGCAAGTGCTTCTGGTAGCTGCGTTTAAGAGCAGGATTTCAGCTTATGAAAAAGTGGCGAAGGCGGTTGGATTGAATCTCAAAGGCATAGAAATCGAAAGTATCTCAATGGTGGAATCGCTCATCGGAAACGACCAAGGCAATTTCATTATAATTGATATCGGTTTTCGCGTATGCAATATAATCTATGTGGAAAAGGGTACAATCAGGGCCAATCGCAACATTGACGCGGGCGGGGCGGATATCACCAGAGCTATTGCCAAGGGTATGGGTATCAGTGAAGATCGGGCGGAATCCTTCAAAGTTTCCGGTAAGAATTTTTTCAATGCTGAATCGAGCTTGCGTTTTCCCGCATTGGATACGATCTCTTCGGAAGTTTCGAGAATATTGGAAATTTCGTCGAAAAACAGGAGCAACTATCGATTGGAAGCCATTATTCTTTCCGGCGGAACGGCCGGATTGGCCGGTTTGAGCGAATATTTCCAGTCCAAGTTCAACGTCAAGACGGTGATGGGAAATCCATTCGGACGGATCGCTTATGATAAAAAACTGGAGCCGTTGATGGGAAAAATGAGGAATGAGTTTGCCGTTTGCGTCGGGCTGGCACTCAAGGAAATTGAAAATAACGCCAAATAAGAAAATTTTTAAATAAAAATAAAATAAACTAAATATTAAAAAATATGTCTACTATAAACTTAGCCGTTGAGCAAGAGACAACAGATGGTTATCCTAAATTTTTCAGGAACGGAGTGGTCGGCGTAACCGTGGTCCTCATTGTGGTGCTTTGCCTGTACGGAGGATTGCTTTATGCCAATAAGAAGATTATGGCTGAAATCAAGAGCGTGGACAACCAATACACGGACGAATATAATAAATTTTTGGCCGGCAACGCCAATGATGTTATCGATTTTAAGAACAGGAGCGCGATTTCCGAGAATCTCCTCAACAAGAACTATCCTATTAAGAATATTTTTAGCGCTGCTGAGAGTTCTGTCCTGCCGACGGTCTATCTCGAATCCCTGTCATATGACAGCAACAATAAGACCGTGAACCTGTCTTGTGTCGCGCCGGGATTTTTCGATGTGGCTAAACAGGTCGAAAGTTTCAAGCAGAATGAGGCTTTTTCTTCTTTCGCCCTCGGGAAGAGTGCTATAGATTCCAAGACGGGACTGATAAATTTCGATGTCATCTTAAAAATGAAATAAATATAAAATTTGGCGCTGGCATAGAAAAATTTTGATCCACGAAAGAAATTCTTCTATCAAGTGCTTATACGCAATATGAAAATAAAATTATTGTTAGTGCCTTCCATCATAACTCTGATCGTCATCTTGAGCATCTGGCTGGTCTATCCGGCTTATTCCAACGGTTCTACGGGGGTGAAAGATCATTATACTCAGCTCCAGAGCGAGAAAGCGAAATTGGATTCTATCCTCGGAAAGAGCGACAATGCCAGTAAGCTTTCTTCCCAGCTGGACTCATTGGGGAAGGACGGTGATGTTGTTTATGAATTCATTCCTTCCGACATCAAAGAAAGTGAGATAATAGACAATTTGAACCGGATGGCGGCTGACTCCGGACTTTTGATCTATGGACTCTCAGTCGGTCGTCCCAGCTTGGAAGTAGCCGCGCCCGAGGCGGTGGTAACGATGGGCTCGACTTCTTTGGACCCAGCAAATCCTTCCGCTCCGCCAGCCGTTCCGATCTTGCCTAAACCGAAAAACTTTGAAGCTAATATCCAAGTTTCTGGAAATTATGACCAGATCAAGAATTTTTTGGGCAAGGTGGATGTTTTTGCCAGATATGACAACCTGAATAATCTTATTCTGAAAAAAGGGGTTTCATCAGTCACGGGAGGGACGAGCAACCCAGCGACGGGCACTGACACGACTGCCTTGGATGTCTTGACGGCTAATGTGAAGATAGGTTTCAACTTAGTGGATAAGGCGACTCTTTCCGGCGATAACGTGAATGACCCGGTGTTTTCCGGCGGTAGCTTTGATACCGGAATAATTTCGCAGATAAAATCTCAACGTTCCGGCGCGGCTATGACATTCGATATCGGACAAAAAGGTAAGGCCAATCCTTTTATGCCGTAAAGCGCGCTCTCTTGGTCCCTCCTTATATAAACACTGACCGGATGATTGTTTCTTATCGCTCCGGCCAGCTTTCCATATTATGGAAGATAAAAAAAATAAAAATAAAGTTGTTGACGATGTTTCGCATAGTGAAAATGACGGAAGCGCTTCCGTCAGTGATTCTTTGCGTCCCAATGACGCCGTGGCGAAATTAGAAAGATCTCCTAAAAAGATAGATAGCGATGTCATCGGTATTATTCCGGAGGAGG
>JBAYUI010000024.1:0-8387 GCA_041675165.1 Parcubacteria group bacterium
AAACGGAAAAATTCGCCCACATCACGTACTGTTTGAACGGCGGTTATGCCGATCCGGTCGATGACGAAGATCGGATCATGATCCCTTCGCCCAAGATCGATTCTTATGCCAAAATTCCACAGATGGCCGCGGCTAAGATCACGCAGCATATTATGGCTCATCTGCAGAAGAACACTTACGATTTTTATGCGGCCAACTTTGCCAATGCGGATATGGTGGGGCACACGGGGGATCTGGCGGCCACAGTGAAAGCTTGCGGAGTGCTGGATGAGCAGATAAAAATTTTGTCCAAAGAGGTCTTGCGGCAAGGCGGGAACTTGCTGATTACGGCGGATCACGGCAATGCGGAAGTGATGTTCAATGAAGTGAAAAACCAGCCGAACACTTTCCACACTAAGAATCCCGTACCGTTCCTCATAGTGAGCGATACGTTTAAAAAACAGAAGTTGCAGAGCGGCGGAGTGCTGGGCAATATCGCGCCGACTATTCTGGAAATGCTATCGATCGAAAAATCGCCCGTGATGAAGCAGGATTCATTATTAAAATAAAAGTAATATAAATTTTTATGGACAAAGTTATGTGTTTCGGATCGGCGGGCAAGGATATGCTTTTTCCGACCGATGAGGGGAAAATAATGGAAACCCCTGAGGATCTGATGAGCCAGAAAAAGATCGCTTTTGAGTTGGGCGCGAAAATCAGGATCAAGGAAAGATATGAATCATTGGGCGGATGCGCGGCGAATGTGGCGGTCGGGATGGCTCGGCTCGGAGTTGAAACACTGTGCGCTTCCAGCGTGGGAAGCGACATCGTGGGTGGTTGGGTCAAAGAAGAATTGGAAAAGAACAAAGTGGACGTGGCGTCAATGGTGGTCGAGGAAGGCCGCGAGAGCGATTTTTCGGCTATCATAGTGGATGAAGCTTCGGCTGATCGAATCATTTTTACCAATAAGAATTCCAGCGGCAAATTGAATTTTAATAATCTTAAAAATACGGAAGCGACGTGGTTTTTCATCAGTGATATCTATGGCAAGTGGGAAGATCAGCTGGAAATGATATTTGAGGCGGCTAGGAACGGGAATAAGCGAGTGGCGTTCAATCCGCGGGAAGCGGGTATCCGAGAAGACGCGGTAGAAGTCATTGAAGCGATCGGACTTTGTGAGATTGTTTTCGTTAATAAGGACGAGGCGATCGAGATCGTTTCGAATATGCATGCCGACGCCGATCCGGAAAATGTGAATGACGAAAAATTTTTACTGGAAAAATTGAAAAGTCTTGAGCCGAAGATCGTGGTGCTCACCGATGGGATGCGTGGCGCTTGGGCCAGCAATGGAGAAGATGTTTTCTATGCCGCTGCGAAAAAAGTGCAAGCCGTCGATTCGACGGGTGCCGGAGATTCTTTCACCGGTGCTTTTCTGGCTGCTTATATCAAAGGCCAAAGCCTCCGCGAGTGTTTGCAATGGGGCATTGCCAACAGTGCTTCGGAAGTGCAGCATTACGGGGCGATCGAGGGCTTGATGATGGAAGATGAAATCGTCAAAGAAGCGGAGAAAGTGGTTGTGGAAAAACTTTAGGAACATGAAGGATCGTAGATATACGACTGGTCCGATATAATCAAAAATACAAAATAAAATTTTTTATGGATCTTTCTAAACTTTTCAAACCTGCGTCGATTGCCGTGGTCGGGGCGTCAGAAGAAGATGGCAAGGTCGGGGCGGTCATCGTGAAAAATTTGCTCACGCTTGGATTTGCGGGGGAAGTTTTTCTGGTCAATCCGAAGCATAAGATGATATTCGGACAAAAATGTTATGCCAGTCTCTCTGACATAGGAACATCCGTTGATTTGGCGGTCTTGGCTATTCCGGCCAAATTTGTGAACGACGAGATCGCCAAAAATGCTACGCGCATAAAAAATTATGTGGTCATCTCGGCGGGCTTTGCGGAAACCGGACCGGCGGGCAAAGCAAGGGAAGAAGCGTTGGCGCAAATTGCAACTGAAAATGGATTGAATATTTTGGGTCCGAATTGTCTCGGCTTCATCGTTCCCGGGATGAAGCTCAATGCGTCATTTGCCGGTGGGATGCCGAAAGACGGCAACGTTTCTTTCGTTTCTCAATCGGGGGCCTTGGCAGTGGCGCTTATGGATATTGCGGAAAAGGAAAATATCGGATTTTCCAATATCGTTTCTGTCGGGAATAAGATGCAACTCGATGAAACGGAACTGTTGGAATATTTGGCGAAGGATGAAAACACCAAAGTGGTTGGGATGTATCTGGAGAGCGTGAAGGACGGAAAAAGATTCAAGGAGGTTTCGCAAGCTGTGTCGTCCCGAAAACCGGTCATCATTTTGAAAGCCGGGAAAAATGCTAAAACGCAAAAAGCCATTTCTTCGCATACGGGCGCCTTGGCGGGAGATGATGAAGTGATTTCGGCCGTTTTCCGGAAAAACGGGGTGATGCGAGCGAACAATCTGGAAGAATTTTTCAATCTGTTCAATCTGATCAGGAATTGCGCCGCGCCGGAGAAAAAGGGCGTGGCGGTCATAACCAATGCCGGAGGCGTAGGCGTCCTCGCAGCTGATGCTTTTTCAGGGAATAAGATAATGCTGGCTGATATATCCGAGAATATCAAGAATGAATTGCGCGGATTTTTGCCGGCCGAGTCGTCCGTGGAAAATCCGATCGATCTGCTGGGTGACGCGCAGGATGATCGTTATAGCAAAGCATTGAAGGCTGTTTCCAAGATTGAGGATGTCGGCTCGATCATCTGTGTGCTGACGCCGCAGGACCAGACTCCTGCAGAGAAAATTGCGGAAGCCATCATTGATTTTAAAAAACAGGACAAAAAAATCATAGTGACGGTCTTTTTGGGAGGAATAAGGGTGGAGGCGGCGGTGGCGAAGTTGAAAGAAAATGGTATTTGCAATTTTAGTTTTCCCGATCAGGCTGTGCAGTCTTTGGATCGCTATTTCTCTTGGAACGAGTTCAGAAAAAGAAAGATCAAGGCTTCCGGGCAGATCATCAATGTGAAAAGGAAAGAAAAAGTTTTAGCCGTGATCGGAAAAGCAGGAAGAGAAGGGCGGACAGCGCTATACTTTTCTGAAAGCGCGCGCGTGATGGAAATGTACGGAATAAATACGCCGGCGTATCAGGAAATTTTTCCCGCCGATCAGCCGGATGGCAAAAAACACCCCCCGCTGAAGATCGTTGGTATAAATTTTCCCGTAGTACTCAAGGTGGACAGCGATAAGGTACTGCATAAGACTGATAAGCAGGGGTTGATTCTGGACATTGAAAATGAAAAAGAGTTACGCGCGGATATTTCCAAGATGAGAGCGAATTTTTCCGGCGCGCGGCTTTTGGTGCAACCGATGGCGGCGCGGGGTACGGAGCTTATCATCGGAATAAAAAGAGATGCCAATTTCGGTCCGGTGGTGGTGTACGGTCTGGGCGGAATCTATACGGAAATTTTGCATCGGGTGGATTATTTGGTCCCGCCGTTGTCGATAGCGCAGATCGAAGATTCTTTAAAAAACGGAAAGCTGGGATTTTTGTTCGCTGGTGCGCGCGGACAGAAAGAATATGATGTGGCGGAATTGGCGCGCGTGCTGCAGGGCATCATACTTATGTCCGTGGAAATTCCGGAAATCCGTGAGTTTGATATAAATCCATTGATTGTTTATAATGATGGGAAGAAGGCTTCGGCGATAGATGTGAAGATAATCATTTAGGTATTCTAACATTTTAACATAGTAATATATTAATATTTCAAAAAATATGGAAGAGAATAAGGCTGATAAAAAGATAAAAGTTTTGATCGTGGATGATGATGAGCCGATCCGCCTGAATTACGCGGAGATTTTCAAGTTGGAAGGGTTTGAAGTGATTGAAGCGGCAGATGGTATGGAAGGCCTGAACAAGGCGATTTCGGAGAAGCCGGACATCATTTTTACGGGTATTATTATGCCCAAGATGGACGGGTTTGCGCTGAAGGATGCGCTAGCCAAAAATGTGGCCACCGTCAACATTCCCGTGATGATGTCATCACATATGGGGCGAGAAGAGGATCGAAAAAAGGCATTGGAACTGGGCGTAAGGGATTTTTTTGTCATAGGGATGATTACGCCGAAAAAAGTAGTGGAAGAGATCCGCTCGATGCTTGGCACCAAGAAATATCAGCTTAATTTCAACGCGGCCGCTTTGGACGCGGCGAAATTGGCGGCCGATTTCCATTTTGAAAATGATTTCAATTGCGAAAAATGCAACAAACAAAGGATCCTCTCTTTGGAAATTTCCGATATCGCCAAAAAAGAATTCAAAGCGCACTTCATCTGTCCTGAATGCAAATAATTATTCGGATATAAGACGAACGGATTAGGGGTGCGGACCCCTAATTTGATTTTCTGTTTATGAAAAATTGGAAAATAAAAAAAAAGAAGGAAGATTTTCTCGTTTCGCTTCTGGAAAAATACGACCCAGCTATTCTGGGGCTTTTGTATGAGCGAGGAATAGCCGGAGAAGAAGCGATAGAAAAATATTTCGGTTTCGATTATGCCGGCTGCTTGGGAGATCCTTTTAAGATAGTCGGGATGGAGAAGGCGGTGGAGCGTATCAAGTCGGCTAAAGAAAAAAAAGAACCAGTAGCTATTTATGGTGATTATGACGCGGATGGAGTGACGGCCACCGCTGTTCTGAAAGAGGCGCTGATGGATGTGGGATTCCCTGAAGTGATCTGTTATTTTCCCGATCGTCAGACAGAAGGATATGGCCTAAATGAAAAAGCCCTAGAACATCTTAAAGCGCAGGGTGTCAAGCTCATAATCACGGTAGATTGCGGCATAACCAACGTGGTGGAAGTGGAAAAAGCCAAGGACTGGGGTATGGACATCATCATCACTGATCATCATCATGTGCCGGACGAGTTACCGGCGGCAGTAGCGCTCATCAATCCGAATATCCCTGAAAGTGGTTTTGAATTCAAGGAATTGGCCGGAGTGGGCGTGGCTTTCAAATTGGCGACCGCGCTGTATGAAAGGTTAGCCAAGAAAAAGAGTGAACAGCTCAAGTGGGCCTTGGATCTGGTGGCTATCGGAACCATTGCCGATTGCGTGCCGTTGCTTGGAGAAAATAGGGTCCTAGTGAAATACGGACTGCTGGTCCTTTCCAAGACGCGGCGCGTGGGACTTTTGGAGATGTTCAAGGTCGGACGCATCAATATTTCAGAAGATAATGTGCCGGATGCTCATACGGTCGCTTTCCAAATAGCACCTCGAATAAACGCGGCGGGACGGATCGATCATGCCAGTGCTTCGTATAATGTTTTGGTTGGAGATGATCCCGTAGCGGCGCGTGTTCTGGCGCTGGAGCTGGAAGATAAGAATCAAAAAAGGCAGAAGATAACGATAGAGATCTTCCGTGAAGTGCAGGTCCTAGCCAACAATTCTTTTAAGGATAGGCGCTTCATTTTCGCCTCCAATGCTCATTGGCCGATGGGGATCCTCGGGTTGGTGGCTGGAAAAATAACTGAAGAATTCAAAAAACCTTCTATGATCTTGCAGCATCAGGAGGGGATGTTTCGCGGGTCGCTCCGCAGCGTGCCGGAAGTCGATCTGATGGAAATCATCAAGCGTTGCGCGACACTAGTGGAAAAATTCGGCGGACATTCTCAGGCGGCCGGCGTGAGTGTTCTTCCTGAAAATATTGAAAAATTTTGTGCCAAGATGGCAGCGGAAGTGGAAAAAGAATTGGAAGGAAAAGAAATTATGTCCGTAATCGAGATAGACAGTGAAATTTCCGCTGAAGATATCGGCTGGGAATTGGTTTCCGGACTCAAAAAGATGGAGCCTTTCGGAGTGGGCAATCGAGAGCCGATTTTTTGCGCCAGAAATTTCATCATAGTGGACGCGAAAATCGTGGGTAACGGGCAGAAGCATTGGAAGTTGACTTTGCGCGGCGAAAACGGCAGCCCGAAAATCTTTGATGCCATAGGCTTTTCTCTGGTGGAAAAATTCCCAAATCTCGAAAAAGATGTTAAGATTGACATAGCTTTCAATCTGGCAGAGGATGAATGGAACGGGAACAAAAAGATCCAGATCAAGATCATCGATTTGAAGTTGGTTGAAAATTCATAGTCGGGGGGCGGGCAAGGACACGCGATGAAAAATCAAAATGTGAAAACGAAGAATGCGAATAGAAGGATGATCCTTTTTGATTTTGACGGAACGATTGCCGATTCATTCAAAGAAATGATGGAAATTTTCAATGAAGTGGCTGATGAATATGGATACGACAAGATCAAGGAAGATAACGTCCTTCTGCTGCGCAATCTTTCTTCCCAAGAGCTCATCAAAAAATTTGATATTCCGAAATGGAAATTGCCCTTTGTCATCCGCAAAGCGAAAAAAATTTTCAACCGGAGGATGCCCAGCATCGCTATGGCTGACGGAATGAGAGAGTTGCTGCGGAGGCTGAAGGACCAGAATTACTATTTGGGAATATTGACTTCCAATTCGGAAAAGAATGTCAGGGATTTTCTGGAACGTCAAGAGATAGATGTTTTTGATGCTGTTTTTTCAGAAAGCAGCCTGTTTGGCAAGAGTAAGGCGCTCAAAAAAATTATGCGTCGCTTTGGTCTTAAGCCGCGAGAGGTGGTGTATATCGGCGATGAGACGCGTGATATTGAAGCGGCTAAGAAAAGCGGAGCGGCTGCCGTGGCGGTCTGCTGGGGCTTCAATTCAAAGAAAATCCTCAAGAGATATGCGCCGGATCATATAGCGGATCAGCCGGATGATTTATTAAAATATTTAGATGTATGGAGAAGGTTATAATAATATATACAGACGGCGGATCGCGAGGCAATCCCGGACCGGCGGGCATAGGTGTTTATATTGAAACGCTCGATAAGAGATATGGTGAGTATATCGGAGAGGCGACGAACAACGTGGCGGAGTATGCCGCTCTGATATACGGTCTTAAAAAATTGAAACAGCTTCTGGGCAAAGAAAAATCCAAACAATGCAAAGTGGAATGTTATCTGGATAGCGAATTGGTGGTCAGGCAGCTCAATCATGAATATAGATTGAAAGAAGTCTATATTCAGAAGAATTTTATCGAAATCTGGAATTTGTGCCTTGAGTTCAAAAATGTTATATTTAAGCATATCCCGCGCGAAGAGAATAGGATCGCGGACAGCTTGGTCAATCAGGCGCTGGACGCGCGGGAAAAGCAAGGTAGTTTGTTATAAAATTTTCAAATTTACAATTAAAAACTTTTTTCTATTTATGTTCAAAAAGAAAAAGACATATTTTTTCATTTTTCTGATCATTGCTATTGCCGGCGGGGCCTATTATTATAAGAATAAAAAACCAGTCGTTACTTATACGACCCAAAAAGTCGAAAAGGGCAATCTGGTCCGGACGGTTTCCGTGACAGGTGAAATCAAAGCGCCGGTGGAAGCCGATCTGTCTTTCAAGATTAGCGGCCAAGTGGAATCAATTTCAGTGAATGTCGGTGATCGTGTGGAAATCGGGCAACAGGTGGCGACGATCGACAAGGGCATTATGCTGTCCCAATTGGCTCAGGCGCAATATGATGTGGCTATCCAGAAACAGAACCTTATTGATATGGACAGGAAAGAAGATGTCTACAGCCACTTTCAGAAAGAAGCACAAATGGATCAGATAGCTAAGGCGGAAGAAGCGATTAAACAGATGAAAACCAATATCAACGAGGCGATACTTTTTTCTCCGATTGCCGGCACGGTCATCAAGCGGAACGTGGAGGTGGGAGAGATGACCGTCGCTAACGCAGTGACGGAAAACACTTCTGTTTTGACCATTGCTTCGGACGGCGATCTGCAGACCCAGGTGAATGTGCCGGAATCGGATATCTTGAATGTGAAATTGGGACAGAAGGCCAAGGTTTCTTTGGATGCTTTCCCTTCACTGGACGAAAAATTGAACGCGGAAGTTTCCGAGATTGAGCCGTCCTCAACAGTCATCCAAGACGTGGTCTATTATAGGGTGAAGCTTGAATTTACAAAATCGGATGCGCGTTTGAAAATCGGGATGAGCACCAATGTGGACATCAACACGGATGAGCATAATAATGTGGTTATGGTTCCGACCAGAGCGGTGAAGAATAACAACGGACAAATATATGTAGAAATTCTCAATGCCGATGGGCAGACGACTAAAAAAGCAAATATCCAAACGGGTATGAAGGGTGATGATGGAATGATCGAAGTTACTGCGGGTCTTGGTGGCGGAGAAAATGTGGTGGTGCTCACGAGTGCCCAATAAAACTTTTTATGTCTGATCCAATTATCCAACTCCAAAACTTGGGCAAAACTTATGAGTCGGAAGGCGTGGAAACCAAGGCACTTTTCAATGCC
>JBAYUI010000025.1:0-6147 GCA_041675165.1 Parcubacteria group bacterium
CCAATCGGTGTTGGAAAGATAACCGCTGGTAGTGGTGTTGGCTTGCGAGATACTGATAGCGTTACTGGAAATGGACAAAGGTGAAGTCGCGCTGGTGATGCGATTGGTGTAAGCCGTGTTCCAGTTGGTAGAGTTTCCGCCCGTAGCAGAAACGACTCCATTGACATTTATTCCAAAATTAAAATCAAAATATTTGTTAGTAGCATCCCACATGATAAGGGCATCCGGGTTAGGAACCCCACCATTCTCTCCTCGATCAAAAGCCATATAACTATCTTCGGTATCGTTGGTGGTGTTGTCAGAATTTATAGTCAAAACATTAGAAATCGTTCCGGAAATATCCACGCCGCCGATCGTCAGATTCTGCACATCTAGATTTGTGAAATAGCCATAGTTGAATCTGGTAGTTACCGATCCGATATTTTCTGCTCCGGTACCGGCTAAGATATTTCCATTCGTAGTCATACCGGAGAATATCGGAGAAGAAGTAGTCAATAAATTTTGGTTGATATTCGAAGACCCAGTCAAGGCTAGGGTAAAGCCTCCCAGATTCAAAGTTCCGGCACCGGCAGAAATGGTGTTGCCGTTTATTGTCGTAAAGCTTGGTGTAGCACTAGTAGCAATAGTTATAGAACCAGATCCGTTCGTAACAATAATGTTCGATCCTTGCGTCAGATTGGCCAGAGAATATCCGCTGCCATTACCGATCAAAAGCGTTCCGTTGGCCGCCGCGCTGCCGTTCGTTCCGGTTCCGCCCCGAGAAACTGAGAGTTGCGATTCGTGCGCGAGAGTATTGGCATCGGACCAGTAAGCAACTTCCCCAGCCACGCCAGTGCCATCAACCAATCCGCCTGTTCCAGAAGATTGCCACGCAGGCACGCCACCCGTGACGGTCAACACCTCACCTTCCGCCCCGATCGGCAAAGTGTTCAGAGCATTTCCAGATGAATAATACAGGACATCACCGATCTGCATCGAAGCTATCCCTGTTCCGCCATTTTCCAAAGAAAGCGTCCCCGTCACGTCAGCGCCGAGATTTATCTGATCCAAAGTCAACTTTAGTCCCGATGCTTTTATGTAACTGCGTCCGCTGATAGTGATTTTTGATTTGAGCCTCTTATCGCTGGAAAGTACTAACGTATTGCCGGAAGTTCCAGTCGGCAAATTTTTTATATTTACTTTTCCATTCGCTCCTAGTTGTAAAATATTTCCAGCCGCCATCCCGACTGTCGCGCCTTGGATGCTCTGAGCATTCTGCGCGTTTAGGGCATCTATCGCCAAAGGTACCGCTCCGATTTTTTTTCTCGGAATCATCTCCTCGTCAGTCCCGATGGTTATGCCCAGATAATATTCCCCGCTACCGAAATTCAAAGTTGTCGGCAACGGCGTGACAGAACCGAGAAACGCATCCATTATGCCATTTTGGATTTGCGCCTTTTGCGTTTCTTGCCAAAGCGGAGTCCCCAGTTCGGAATTCGCGTCCGTTCGATTGATCGGGTAAATGGAAAATTTAACATCGTATTCGCCATTGGCGATTTCCTTGTTCTCGCTGTTGACGATGTAAGCGGTCGTCTCGATCTGTCGAGGCGAAGCATTACCCGAAACCGCCACCTGCGCAGCAGAAGTACTGAAAAACAAACCGAAACATTCTACGGCCACCACCGCAACGGAAAAGAATATTGCAATTTTATTTTTCAGATTATTTTTCATTACCTGCTTTTATTTTTTTCTTATTTTCCCTCCCTTGTACTCAGGGGAGGTGCCCCGTAATCGGGGCGGAGGGGTCATTTCTTGATCGCCCATCCGAACACTTCGCCGACCGCGTTGGATATCAGATCGAAAACGGAAACCGGTTTCGAAGCGGTGTAGACTCCGAAAAAATCAGAACTGATTTCATTTGCCCAACGGTCCTTGGATTTGATCTGGAAAACATACGACGCTCCGGGTTCCAGTCCGGCGATGACCGCGCTATGGTTGAAGCCGTAAGAATTTTCCGCGAGCATTTCAGGATTCTGTCCGCCGGATTTGGAATAGTCCAATTCCGATATAGCCATCTTATTCGTCTGCCACGCCACCACCAGACTCGTTTCATTTTTTTTATTATCCGCGAACGAATCTGATTTGATATTTTCTATCTGCAAAACTTGATTGCTCTCGTTCGATAAGACCAAAGTATTTCCGCCGACATTGATGCTGTTGATCTTGAAATTGGCGCTGGCCAAGATCGTACCGCTGCCGGTCTGCGCCGTTTCGATGCCGGCCACTTTCCCGTCTTGAACATTTTCATTGAAAATTTCTGTCTGATGATTTTGATTGTCAGAATATATCCGCGCGAGTTCAGTTTTTTTTCGGCTGTCCGTAAGGACAACTTTCACGATCTGGCTGCCGGCGAAAAGGAGTGGCAAGATGATCATCGCCGCGGACATCACCGCAAAAATTTTCAGCCAGTGTCCGGATGACTGCTTGCTTGTTCCAAACATCTGGAAATGTTTTCCCACTCCATCTTTCATCGCTCCGTCATTCCCCGCGCTGAACTCTTTTAATTCTTTTATTTTTTTAACCTCCTCCACTACCGCGACATTGATCGGATCAACCTCTGAAGAGAAGAAATGTTCGCTCCCACGAGCAGAGATCCTCTCCGGAAATCCGTCTGATGTGACCGAGCTTTTTTCTTCAAATTCTCCGGCATTGCCGACGGCGGCTAAAAATTCCTCCACCCACTCCTTTTTGGTATGCCAGTTGCGACCGATTTTTTTAGCCTTGAGTTTCTTTTTTCGGGAAAGCAAATTCAAATATTCCGGGGTGTACCCGGTCAGTTTGGCTGCCTCAGAGAGAGGCATAAATTCCACTTCGTTTTCAGCCTTTTCCAGACGTGTGCTATCCTCCATTTTTGATATCAAATATCTCTGAATTTATAATGAAATTATACCATTTTTTCGAGGCTCTAACAATAAAAAAAACGGAGTTATCCACAGATAAAATAACCTAAAAATCTTATGCTTAAAATTCAAAAAAATCGACTCCGAATCTGGAAATTTTCAAGCCACGGAATGAGCATTTTTGAGGACTGGAAAATAATCTTTTTTGGAAGATTATCGGCCCGCCTCCAAAGTCGTGACAACTTGAAAAACTCGTTCTCCGACACGCGCGTCAACACCCTCAGATCAGACTTAAAAATCCAGAATTCCCGTTTTATAATTTTGGTTTTTTTCCATATTTGATATCAAATATTGGCTTATATAAAACAAAAAAGCAGACCAAGTGATCTGCTTCTTTTTTTCTTTTTTCTGATCTTACACGTCTAAATTCTTAACGCTCTTGGCGTGCGCTTGGATGAAATGTCGACGTGGTTCCACTTCCGAACCCATTAAAATATCGAACATCTTATCCGCCGCTTCAGCGTCTCCGATAGTAACTTGGAGCATCATTCGGCTCTCTGGATTCATCGTTGTTTCCCAAAGCTGTTCCGGATTCATTTCTCCCAAACCTTTGTATCTCTGCAGGTTGATGCCGGCGATTTTTTCCTCGCCCTCCATAGCTTCAGCGGCGGAGGGCTCCCCTTCCGACATATCAGTTTCCATCAGCACTGCGCCTTCCTCTTCAAACGGTTTTTCTTTCTTGCCATTCTTGCTTTTCTCGCTCATCGTTTTCTGGATTTCCACCACTGTCTGATTTTTTTGTTCCTCGGTGAAAACATACCTCACATCCTTCCCTCTTTGGATCCGGTAGAGCGGCGGCTGAGCGATATAAATATTTCCGTTCCGGATGAGCGGTTCGAAATAGCGATAGAAAAAAGTCAGGAGCAATGTCCGGATATGCGATCCGTCCACGTCGGCATCCGCCATAATGATTATTTTATGATAACGGATCTTATCGACATTGAGACTGTCCCCGATGCCGGCGCCGAGCGCAATGATGATCGGTTTCAACGTATCTGATTTTACAACTTTATCGAGTGTCGTTTTTTCCACATTCACCAATTTTCCGCGAAGAGGCAAGATGGCTTGGAATCTCCTGTCCCGCCCTTGCTTCGCCGAGCCGCCAGCCGAGTCTCCCTCTACGATGTAGAGTTCTGAAACTGAAGCATCGCGCGAAGAACAGTCCGCCAATTTACCGGGCAACGTCATACCTTCCAGCGCCCCTTTCCGAATAACCGCATCCTTGGCCGCCCGTGCCGCGATGCGCGCCTTGGCCGTGATAAGAATTTTAGCTATGATCGATTTAGCATTGGTCGGATGCGCTTCCAAATATTCCGCCAATGCTTCCGCCACGACGCCAGAAACGATGCCGCGCATTTCTCCATTGCCAAGTTTCGCTTTCGTCTGTCCTTCAAACTGAGGATTGCGGAGCTTCACGCTCACCACCGCCGTCAATCCCTCTTGCAGATCCTCCGCCGTGAAGCTATCGTCTTTTTCTTTCAAGATATTATTTTTCTTGGCATAAGAATTTATGACGCGCGTCAAAGCCGCGCGAAAACCCGCTTCATGCATTCCGCCTTCCGGCGTGAAAATATTATTCGCAAAAGAAAAAACATGTTCTTTGTAGCTGTCGGTATATTGCATCGCCACTTCCACGATATTTTCATCCACCTCTTTCTCGACATAAAAAGGCATCTCATTCTTAACTTCCTTGCCGCGGTTCAAAAACTTCACGTATGAAACCACGCCTCCATCGAAAAGAAAACCATAGGCGCGCTTCTTAGCTTCGTCACGCTCATCATAAATTTTTATGCAAAGTCCTTTGGTCAGATAGGATTGCTGTCTGAGATAGGCTAGGATTTTTTCCCAATTGTAAACTATTTCAGGAAAGATTTCTGGATCAGCTTGAAAAATGATCCGCGTTCCGGAGCTGGTCGATTTGCCGGTCACGACCGGATCTTTCGTCTTCGGCTTGCCTCTTTCAAATTCCATGGAATATATTTTTCCATTGAGCTTGATATCCGCCCTGACCCAAGCTGACAAAGCATTCACCACTGACACGCCCACGCCGTGGAGTCCGCCGGAAATCTTGTAGCCGTTTCCGCCGAATTTTCCACCGGCGTGAAGGACAGTCATAACCGTTTCCAAAGTGGATTTCTTGGTCTGCGGATGTTTTTCCACCGGAATGCCGCGGCCATCATCTTCGATATCGATGATATTGTCCGGCATCAACTTGACCGTGATATTTTTGCAATATCCGGCCATCGCTTCATCCACGGAATTGTTAACCACCTCCCAAATCAGATGGTGCAAGCCTTCCGTGGAAGTGCCGCCGATATACATCCCGGGGCGCTTCCTGACAGGTTCAAGTCCCTCCAACACTTGGATGGATTTAGCACCATATTCATTTTCACCCGATTTTGCCACTTTTTCTTTAGCCATAATTGTCTGAACCACAGATTATCACTGATGCGCACATGATTTCACTGATTTAAAAATTCACGTGTAATCAGGATAATCACGTACTAATCAGTGGTTCTGATTTTGTTATTATTCTCTACTTAAAAAATACAACTCTACGATGAACGCCCCTGCCGCTACTAGGAGTGCGTCCCACCAGACCAAAACGCGGAAACTTTGCATGATCAAAATTCCCAAAGTTATGACCGCTAAGAGGATGCCCTGCCTGAAACTCAGCCCCACGCTGTCCGCCGCCAATTCTTCGCCCAACAATTTCCGGCGGATGAAGAGCAGCAGCAGATTAAATATACCACTGACTCCAAAAAAGGCCGCCAGATAAAAAAGCGCCAGTCCGACCCAAGCGGAATTCTGGGGATCGATGTAAACGATAATAGCGCCGAGAGCAAAAAATGAAATCAGCGTCACTATGCGTATTCCCCAAATATAGGCCCTGAGTGTCATATACAACTTTAAATAAGCCTGATTTAGAATAAGGCGGAATTATCCACTAGCTAATTATAGCCCTTTTGGACCAGATTTGCAAGAGTTGACAGAATCAAAAAATTATATTTTTCATCAGGCGTTTGACAATCTGCGATATCTTGCATAGAATAGAGAACAGTTGCTTTTATATCAAGCAATAATCTCATAGCGGGGTAGAGCAGTCTGGTAGCTCGGGTGGCTCATAACCACCAGGTCGTCGGTTCGAATCCGACCCCCGCAACAAAATGAATGCCAGGGTAGCTCAGTTGGTTAGAGCACAGCACTC
>JBAYUI010000026.1:0-5329 GCA_041675165.1 Parcubacteria group bacterium
GATAGTGGCAGTTATTTTGATTGTGATAGAAAATAAATGTTCCACGTGGAACATTGGGTCAAGGAATATCAAAAAGATACTCAGAATGGCAAAGGATCAAATTGTTCCACGTGGAACAATCAAGGAAGCACTCTTAGAAAGCAGATCTTCTCACAACACATCACTGAACAATATTATCGAACTCCAAGCAAACGGAACCGAGCTACCAGGCAATACTATATTATGCAACGATATCGATTGTTTGTCAATGAGGAATGTCCGCCGCTATTTTCAAGGAATTTTATTAGGATTTATCTTTATTATGCTTTTTGATCACTATTTCTGGGATATATGGCAGGGACAGGTCCTGTTTTGGCTAGTCGCGGGAATAGTTGCAGGGCTGGACAAAAAGTAGTATAGAATGCTATTGTCGCTATAGAATCAACTCGAGATCTTTACAAGAAGTTTCCAAGAAAAACTAAGGGCGTTTTTATCGGAAAAACTACCCGATGTTAAGGCGTATAACGACTGCCCAGAAAATGACTTCGATGAAATAATGAGATCTATCGAGAAGTCATTCAGTAAGGCTGGATTAGAAATACTTCAAGAGCATGATCATTGCATAATGCATGGAGGAGGATCATAAAAATTGAAAAATTCCTCTTTGGCTATGAACTACAGATTTGGCGAGTCGCAATTGCGGCTCGCCATCTTTTTTATAGCGGCCAAATAATTTCACAAAAAAACAGACTCTTTTTATAAAGCCTGTTTTTTTAATTTTCATCTTAGAAAGTTTTTACTTTAAATTATAATACTGTGGATGCAGACACTTTGTCACCTGGTTGCGGTCGCATGACGCGGACGCCTTGGGTGGCGCGACCGAGGACGGAAACACTAGCGAGGGGAATGCGGATGATTTGTCCTTGCTCAGAAGTGAGGATCAAGTCGGTGTCGAGCGCGTCCATATTTATCACAGTTGCCCCGATCAGTTTGCCAGTTTTGGCTGTGACAGTCGCAGTCTTAATACCACTGCCGCCGCGTTTTTGTACTTTGTATGATTTCAAATCAGTTCTTTTGCCATAACCATTTTGTGATATGACTAGGAGCTGATTGCCTTTTTGATTCTTGAAAAGCACATCCATTCCGACAACCTTATCTTCTTTTTTCAGCTTGATTCCACGCACACCCGCCGCGGTACGACCCATAGCTCGCACATCCGATTCTTTGAAATGGATGGCTTGACCATTGCTCGTAGTGATAACCACTTCATCCGCACTTGTCGTTGCATCCACCCAGCGGAGCGCGTCATCTTTCTCCAGTTTGATCGCGATGAGACCCGAACGTCTCACATTCTCAAATTCATCCAAGGAGGTTTTTTTCACCGTACCCATTTCAGTGGTCATAATGAGATATTTGTATTGATCATCCTTGTTGAAAGCGATGACCGCCGTAATGGATTCTTCTTGTGAAAGCGACAAGAAATTCACGATGGATTGTCCCTTGGCGACGCGGGATGATTCCGGAATTTCATATGCTTTGGTCTGGAAAACTTTGCCCGTATTAGTGAAGAAGAGTAGGTTATCATGAGTCATAATACCTAGCATCTTCTCGATCGTGTCGCCTTCTTTGGTCGTAGCGCCAATCACGCCTTTGCCGCCCCGATTTTGCACCTTGTAGACGGTCGGATTCATACGCTTGATGTATCCTTCTTTAGAAATAGTGATGATAGCTTCCTCGTTCGGCACCAAGTCTTCCTGCTTGAATTCGGTCACGCCGGATTTAATCACTTTGGTTTTTCTCTCATCCCCATATTTTTCTTTGACGCGCGCCAATTCGTCCTTCACTATGCCCAAAATTTTCTTCTCACTCTTAAGAATAGCTTCCAATTCAGCGATAAGCTTAAGTTTTTCCGCCAATTCGTCTTCGATCTTTTTCCTTTCCAAACCGGCCAAAGTCTGCAACCGCATTTCCAAAATAGCCGTCGCTTGCCGCTCGGACAGTTTGAATTTTTTGATCAAATTCTTGTGCGCTTCTTCTTTGGTAGGGGACTTCTTGATCGTTTCGATCACAGCGTCGATGTTGTCCAAGGCGATCTTCAAGCCTTCTAAGATGTGGGCGCGATCTTTCGCCTTGTCCAAGTCAAATTTGGTCCGGCGCGTAACCACGATCTTCCGGTGCGTGATGTATTCTTCCAGAATTGTCTTCAAATTGAGCACCTGCGGCTCAATGCCGCCGACCAAGGCTAGCATATTCACCCCAAAATTTTTCTGCAGATCAGTCAGTGAATAGAGCTTGTTCAAAACTTTTTGCGGATAAGCATCCTTTTTCAGATCCACCACTACACGCACGCCATCCTTGTCCGATTCATCCCGCAAATCCCTGATACCGACGATTTTGCCGCTGTGCACCAGATCGGCAATTTTCTCGATCAAAGTAGCTTTGTTGGTGGCGTAAGTGATTTCTGAAATGATGATTTGGAAAGCTCCGGCCTTGGTTTCCACGATTTCCGCCTTGCCGCGCGTAAGGATCTTTCCGCGACCGGTCTTATAGGCTTCTATGATATCCTTTTTATTGTAAATGATTCCGCCAGTCGGAAAATCCGGACCTTTTATGAATTCACACAGGTCTTCGATCGAAGCCTCGGGATTGTCGATCAAATGATTGACTCCATCGATTATTTCCGTACTGTTGTGCGGCGGGATATTAGTGGCCATACCGACCGCGATACCCATTGAACCATTGAGGAGCAGTTGTGGCAGTCCGGCCGGCAAAACTGTCGGTTCTTTGTGCTGTCCGTCAAAGTTCGGCACGAAATCCACCGTATTTTTTTCAATATCAATAAGCATCTCTTCCGCAATAGGGGAAAGCTTAGCTTCGGTATAACGATAGGCGGCCGCACTGTCACCATCCATCGAACCAAAATTTCCTTGTCCTCGCACCATCGGATAACGCAAGGAAAAGTCCTGTGCCATACGCACCATCGAATCATAGACCGCTACATCGCCATGCGGATGGTATTTTCCTAACACTTCTCCGACCACCGTGGCTGATTTTCGGAATTTGGCATTGGCACGGAGCCCCGTGTTCCACATAGAATAGAGGATGCGGCGATGCACCGGCTTCAAGCCGTCGCGAACATCCGGAAGAGCGCGAGCAACAATGACGCTCATCGCATAATCCAAATAGGATTGCTGGATTTCCGTAGTGATTTCCTGCAGTTTGACATTTTGTCGCTTCACTTCTCCTTCGCCCGCCCCAGCTTCAGCGGCGGGTTTTTTGATTTCTTTCGCCATATTTATAATCCGGAAAAACAGCCTACTTGTGTGCAAGCTCCGCCGGTCAATTTATTTATTATTCCAATTCGATCGATTAATTCGAACTAGGATCCGCAGTCGAAGTTGCTTTCGGATTCGGATCTGAGCCCGCATTAAAACCCTCGCCGGAACTGGTTGAACCGTTGTTCGAAGCGGGAACTGTTTGTTGAGAAGCACTGTCTACCGCGCTATTCATCTGGCCAACCACGTCTTTTATGGATTTCTTCTGTTGATCGAATTCCGTTGAAAGATTCGGGTTGTCCGATTGCAGGCCTTGGGAGAAATCAGCAGTTTGGCCTTTCAGAAGAATAAGCCAAAGAAGAATGATGCCCGATGTGAAAACCGCCGTAAGTCCCCATACCCAACGCAAGCGGATATGCTCCGGTTGTCGCCTGATTTCTTCAATTTTAGTCAAGATATCCATAAAAATCTATTCCATTCCCATAATGATCACTTCCATCTTTTTGTCTTCCGCGTCTTTTTTCTTGAAATTCAATTTAGCCACCCTTTCTTTCGGGCAATTGCCGATTTCATCACAAAAACCTTTCTCGTCATCAAGGTCAACGGTGACCCCTTTGGTCTTGAAATGCATCGGGATAACTACGCGCGGTTCGATTTTCTTGACCATTTTGGCCGCTTTTTCCCCATCGATCGTATAATGTCCGCCGATCGGAATCATCAGGATGTCTACACCGCTGATGGTTTCGTATTGTTTTTCCGTCAGATCGGTGCCCAAATCTCCCAAATGACACACTCGCAAGTCTTCCACTTCTAAGATAAAAATCGTATTGAGACCTTTTTCCGCGCCAGCCTTGTCATCATGGAAAGAGGGGTATCCGACGATGTTTATACCTTTCACGCTATATTCCCCCGGAATATCAATCACGCTCGGATCACCCTTGATCGCCTCGACATTATTGTGATCATGATGATTATGACTCACAAGCACCAAGTCCGCGCTGCCTTGTGGAGGTCGCAGGCCAATGGATTTGTCAAAAGGATCCAAAAAAATGTTCACATCCGCCTGCCCGCGACCGGCCGGCTTGGTGGTTAATTTGAAGCAAGAATGGCCATAGTATTGGATAATCATATTTTTAGGTTAGAGAGGTTAGGTTTATTCAACTATTACAGCTTATCATTCAAAAACACTTTTGTCGAGTTTCCGCTTTGACAACCACTGTTTTTTCCTATACCTTAAACTCAAACAAAACTCTGCCTTCGGGCAGAGGTTGATTTCTTTAAAAACAGAATAGCGAGTCTAGTCTTACGTGTGAATATATGGCGGCAGAGAGTGTTTTTGTGTCTTTAGCTGGCAAACTGGAAACCACACCAAAAGGAGCCTCCTATGGCAGACAAAAGGAGTATGTTGAAGGAGAAAAAACGACAAGCACAAAATGGAAATGGCAGCAGCCTAAGGAATCGGACCGGACCAGGCGGCAATACTTACAAAACAAAGAGGAAAAGAAACGGGAGCGGGAGATAAATATGAAAAATTATAAGGGTACAAAGTTTTTCAGACAAGTACAAAAATGGATCCTAAAACCGAGAACGACTTTCTACAGAAGATTACAACGAGGCAGAAACAGCGACAGATGTCGCTAAAATGCAATTTCGCGAAATGAAAAGGAGATATACATCATGATTAATAACATTGGCTTTCGAGAAGCTCTTGCAGCACGACAGAAAAAAATTAACTCACTGGTATGCGTAGGGATAGACCCATTGGAAGATAAGCTTCCGTTGCCACTCGCTACACGATTTGGCAAAAGCAGCAAAGAAGCTATGATGTTGTGGCTTATGGAATATGTGGACAGCACAGCACCATTCGCTTCTTTGTATAAGCCCCAAAGTGCTTTCTATGAAGGGATGCGGTCCTATGATGGCCGTGACGTTCTCCGTTTTATCGTGGCATACATTCACCGGAAATATCCTGATATTCCCGTATTTCTTGACTGTAAGCGTGGCGACATTGCCCAGACGCAAAAACAATACGCAGTGGCCCATCTGATCAGAGATGATGTTGATGGCATGAACTA
>JBAYUI010000027.1:0-3307 GCA_041675165.1 Parcubacteria group bacterium
TGCGAGAATAGGAAAATTGAAAAGTAATACCTGAACATATGATGAAATCGACTATTCCGGAATACCTGCCGCTCGATCGGCCCCTCGTGATTTTCGACTTGGAAACGACGGGCTTGGGGATCGGCGAGGAGAAGATCATCGAGATCGCCTACGAGAAGATCATGCCGAATGGCGAGATAATCGCTTCGTGCCAGCGGATCAATCCGGGGAAGCCGATTCCTCCGGATGCGACCCGCATAAACGGCATCACCGATGAGGATGTGAAGGATGCGCCGTCGTTCGCGTCGCTTTCGTATGAGCTCTGGAATGTGTTCGATGGCGCGGATGTCGGCGGATTCAATGTGACGGGATTCGATCTCCCGTTCCTGCGGGCGGAGTTCTTCACAGTCGGAAAGAACTTCGATTTTTCTGCCAAGCGGGTGCTCGACGGCAAGGTGCTGTATCACAAGGTGGCGCCGCGCGATATGATGTCGGCGAGAAATCTCTCGGCCGCGTACAAGCTTTTCTGCGGCAAGGAACACACGACCGCGCATACGGGGGCGGGCGATGTGCGGGTGACGATCGAGGTGATCGAGAAGGAACTAGAGAAATATCCGGAATTCCGGAATTGGGACAAGATAGCGGAATTGCACGGGCGCAAGGATCTGCTCGACTCGACCAAGAATGAGCACGCGCCTTTGATCGCGACGGGGACGATAGCGTCACTCTTTTAGAGATTTTCGCTCCTCGACATCGTGGCTGTGGTGTATTAGAGTGGTTATATATAGTTTTTTTAGGTTTTTTATCCTTGTGGATAACTTGTAATTATTGCTATAATAAGCCTTGAATAATGAGTATAGATGATTGATGGAAGTCTATACTATAGAAAAGTTATGCAGATTAATTGGCAGCAATTTGGATTAAAGACGAACCCGTATGACACGCTTCCTCTTGTAGAGGGGGGTGAATTATTGCTGGAAGAGGCCTTTATTGGGCGTGATGAAGAAAGAAAATTCCTCAATAGTCTCTTTGGTTCAGAAAATAATGTTTGTCTGACGGTATGTGGAGATACGGGTGTTGGAAAAACAAGTTTAGCAAATTTTCATAAATTTATTTGGAAATACAACAAAGAAAGGCCGTTGTTTTCTTGTCGGAGAGAGATTGAGGCTTCAGATACTTTGCTTGATAAGCAGAGTTTCCTTTTGGAAACGATAGGATCAGTGCTGAGGGAGATTTCATTGTTGGATTCGAAGCTTTTGGAGCATCCACTGCTTTCAAAACTGAATGCCATCACCGATTTCACACAAATGATGGCTATCTCTGGTGGCGTGTCCGCTGATATTTTTGGTTACGGTGGAGGTTTGAATCTCTCGAAGGAAAAAAGTAGCTCGTTGCCAATTAAATTAGCTGCTGCATCAGTTGAAAAGCATTTCACGGATCTTTTGAATTTTATCCGGGAAAATAAAATTGGAGGTCGACAATATGATGGGCTTATTGTCCATGTGAATAATTTTGATGTTGTTTTGCAGGAAAAGGATAATAGAAAGAAAGTATTAGCATTTTTTAATGAAATCCGGGATATTCTTCAGATAAAAAATGCATTTTTTCTTTTTTTAGGACCCTCTGATTTTTATAGTCAAGTAATTGCCCCCCAGCAACGAGTAAAGAGTATTTTTGTACGTACTCCACTCGTCGTGAGGCCTTTAAGTAAAACTGAGGTTGCGCGTGCTCTTGAGAAAAGGATGGAGTTGCTTCAATCCGATGATGTTGAGCGATATATTAAGCCTATTGTTGATGAGGTTATTTTTAAATTGTATGACCTGTATGCTGGTGATATCCGTTCTATTATGACCGGAATTAAAGCTATTCTCGGTCAGTGTAGTGATCGTTTGCTGCAGCCTTTGGCAATGAACGAGGCGATGACTCTGCTTGGTAGAGAACGGTATGAACGAGTTGAAGGGACACTCACAAGAGAGCAGAAGAAAATTTTGGAGTTTTTGGTTAAAAATAATAAATATATTAGTGCAAAAGAGGCCGCTGGTATATTGAAGAAGCAGGCCTCAAATATTTCGGGATATTATTTTAAGCCCTTGAAGGATTTGAACGTTATTGAGGAAAAGGAGAGGAAAGGGACGATGGTTTATTTTGGGTTAACTGATGAATATCAACCGCTTCAGTGGTGGTTTGAATCAGAAAAAGGGAGAGAGAAAAACTTGCAAGATGGCGTTAAACAAATGGCGATTTTTGATTTGATGTAATTTAACCCGTTAGAGATTATGATGTTCTACGTGTCTCTTTTGCAAGGGAAAAATACCCCAAGTCAGGATCAGGGAAACGGTATCTAAAAAATCGTTTAAAGCGCTTCTTATCTCTAACGGGTTAAATATGGATATCTGGCAGTCAATCGTATTGGGAATAGTGGAGGGGATTACGGAATTCCTTCCGATTTCTTCGACCGGGCATTTGATCTTGGTATCGGAACTTTTGCAGATAGCGCCTTCCGAATTCCTGACGACATTTCAGATCGTCATTCAGCTCGGGGCTATCCTCGCCGTGGTGATGCTCTATTGGCGGAAACTATTCCTCGAGTGGGAAGTGATGAAGCGGATTGCGGTAGCGCTCGTTCCTGCACTCGGAGTGGGATTTCTTTTCTACGCGTCTATTCGGAAATTGCTCGCGTCGGATATGACCGTGGTCGTGGCACTCGCTGTCGGTGGAGTCATCATCATCGCCTTCGAATATTTTCGAAAAGAGAAAGAGGGTGCGATGGATAATCTCGCAGCACTTCCCTATCGGACGGTATTTTTTATAGGACTTTTTCAGGCGCTCTCGGTGATTCCGGGGGTATCCCGTGCAGGGGCGACGATTCTCGGTGGGCTCGCACTCGGGATGAGACGGAGGGCAATCGTGGAATTTTCTTTTCTTCTCGCGGCGCCGACCATGGTCGCAGCAACGACGCTTGATCTCATGAAGCACGGCGCATCGTTTTCATCGGTTGATTTCTATTCCCTCGGCATTGGGCTCCTCGTCTCGTTTCTCGTTGCGATTTTTTCGATAAAATTCCTCCTCCGATTCGTGGAATCTCACTCATTCATCGCTTTCGGTGTGTACCGGATTGTTGCCGCGACTCTTTTTTACATCTTAATCATTCGGTAGACTATTTTCTTATCTCTAACGGGTTAAATATGGAATTGATATACGGACGGCCGGTCGCGGATAAGATTCTGAGCGGAGTGAAGGAGGAAATTATTCAGTCAGGTATCGTGCCTGGTCTGGCAGTGATTCTCATTGGTAATGATCCGGCCTCGCATCTCTACGTGCGGCTCAA